>JBBQFC010000001.1:0-122838 GCA_038321615.1 Flavobacteriales bacterium
AGGTGGTTCCTTTATTTTCTAAACTTACATTATTACAATTATCAAAACTACTTCCGAAACAGATTTGAATTTCCAAATCACTACTTCGGTATTTTAGAAGTACGTATGAATCGGGTGAGAAAGTATATTTCAAGCTGTCGTCGAGCGAAAAAACAAAGTTCTCCAAGGCCTCTTTTTTCGACCTGCGATATATCACCAATTCTTTTGTGAATTCAGCCCTGTTCGCCAGAGCTTCAGCATTTGGATGAAGAGCTAATCCGGTCGATGGATCAATCCTATATCTCACCTTCTGAGATTTGGCTTTCGAGAGTTGCGCTGCCGCATAAATTGCCCCACCAATAACTCCACCCAGAACTCCTGCTGCCATAGCCCCTGAATCTTCGATTTTGTCGTACCCATAAAAAATTAATTCATCATCTTCCACATCCACTTCAAAATATTCGATCTCATTAAAAACATAAGCTTTCTCTCCATCGGAAAAGCCCCACACCTTCTTCACCTTTTTTGAGCCAGCAGCATAACGAGGTGTTAAGGAAAAAGTCCCTTGCCAAATTTCTTTGTCCCTGGGAACGATGTTCACCAAAAAAGAATCGACAATTGAAGGTTCGTTACTGAGAAAGTCGCCGAAATTCGCGTAGACGCCCCTTTTTAATGTTCCTTTCTCGAGCGCCAGCTTTATCTCGGCGTTCGAATCAAATTTTTCTTGGCCAAATGAAGCCGTGACTGCAAGGCTAAGGAGAATGGTTAGGACTGCTCCTGCCACATGGCGACATGAAAATTTCATATGCTCCGCTAATCGATGGAAAAGTACAATCTTCATTTTCACGATTTCAATTTCTTCAATTTTGCGCATTTGAATACAATTAATCTTTAAGAAACGTTATACCCTTTACCTCTTTATCTGTAGTAACCTTCATCATATAAACTCCCGTCACCCAAGCGCTTGTTTCTAAAACAATTAGGTTGTTGGGCGACCTAAAAAATGCAATTTCCTTCCCTGTGATATCGTACACAGTAATGATCCGCGAAGCATCTGCCGACTCGAATTGCACGTTTAATTGGTCGCGCGCGGGAATTGGGAAAAGCTTCACTTCTTGCTTCGAAAGATCGCTTGAAACCGAAAGCGCCGAAGGCTGATAAACGCGTATATAGTCTACATCCATATTCGCTGGAAAAACGGTAGTACCATCAGGGTTTCCCGGCCAATTGCCACCTACAGCAATATTGAGTATGAAGAAAAAATCGCGTTGAAATATGGGAATACTGTTATCGGATGCTGTAAAGGTTCGAGTCCAAAAAGGAATGTCGTCGATTGTGAAAGTTATACTCGACTCATCCCAAATTGCGCCATAAGTATGAAACACGTTGCGCTCGTAAGGAATAGAATTTGTACGGTACGTATGTCCTCCATTTTGCCAATGAATCGCCGAATTGGTGAGTGGTTCATTGTTTACATGCTCCATAATGTCGATCTCGCCGCAATCAGGCCAACTTACAGATTCAAAATTAGCGCCCAACATCCAAAATGCTGGCCAAATTCCTTGACCAGTTGGAACTTTAATTCGGCCTTCGATCTTGCCGTACTTCAACTCCACCTTGTTATTGGTTATTATTCGAGCAGACGTGTAGTTTCCAGGCGAATTTTGACGAGCACTAATAGTTAGCATTCCATCAGCTACCGAGAGATTGCCGGGATGCGATGTATAGTTTTGGAGCTCATTATTGCCCCAACCGCTCGCTCCAAACTCATGCGTCCATGTGTTCAAATCAAGCGAGGTACCATCGAATTCATCCGACCAGGAAAGCTCCCAAATATCGGTATCCGGTGCTAGACAATTTGTGCAAAGTCCCCAACAAACTGGTGTCATCGTCGCATTTCCCTGCGCGTTGTATTGCCGGTTTACAAAGGGGCCGTCGAATGCCACACAGCCGGAAGCAGATGTCAGATTTTCTTGGCCTGCCCAATTGCCAAAGCTGAATTTATACTGAATGGATCCATCTGGAATAGTAACCGTCGCTGACCAAATGCCGTCACCATCCGAATCGGACATCAGGTTGCAATTGCCACACCAGTTGTTGAAAGTTCCGCTCACCGCAAGACCGCTGAAACCGGAGTAGCCGTTCATATTTACTTGAAAGGTAACCGTGGCCGCAAAACTGGTCATCGCGAAATTGGCTAAAGCAAAGGACAAAATTTTCTTCATCATCTCATCGTTTCTTGAAGCTGCAATTTAAGTATAGAAAAGGTAAAGAGCCAAATAAGAACGCTAACAATTTTCTCAAAACCCCTTTTTATGTGGCATGTTTGAATCCCTGTCCGCGCAGAAATATGTAGGATGATGTACGAAAGGGAAGACTTTTTTTGATAAAAGCCCTGCCGATTCGACCTTTCCAATTTTAATGGATGGAGAATACTACTCAGGCTTATGGATAAACTCGTTAAATTAGCTTGCGACTTAGCTCCTTAAGAATTCAATTATCCCGGGTTTTATAAAACCATTTATTCGCCAATCTCCAATTATCCTAAATTGGATATCTGGGGTTTTTATTAAATTTATCGCATATCCAACATTTTTAACCATGACTAATTGCAGGCTAAAATCTAATGCGAGAGCGCTACTTCTTTCTTCTCTCTCCTTTTTAGTTATTCCATCTCTTACGGCTCACGAAGGAGATCCTGTCTTTGTGCCAAATCTCGGTCAATGGGATGGTGATTTTTCGCATCGAATGACGATTGGAGACTTGGTTATTTTTGCGGATGACGAAGGATTCACGTACCTCATTCAGGAATCGGTGCCTCATAACATAGATGGCACCGGATTTAGTGATTTACCCCTTTATCGTAATGCACACGTGTTAAAGTTGCGCTTTCACAATGGAAATTCAATTGCATACAATGGAAAAGATGCACAAAAAGCCTACCACAATTATTATTTGGGATCAGATCAAAAACGGTGGAAGCCAAAAGTTCCGCTATATAGCCAACTACGCTCGACGGAAGTTTATCCGGGCATTCATATAGAAGCATCTTCAAAATGGAGTAAGTTCAAATACGATTTCGTAGTGGCTCCAGGGGCTGATCCTGCAATTGTAGAATTTTTTTACGAAGGAGCCGATAAAGTATCAATGACAGGCGATCAGCTTACCATAGAAACTAGCCTTGGCGAAATTTTCGAATCTATGCCCTTGGCATATCAAATCATCAATGGCCAACAGGTGGAAATCCAGAGTAAATATATCCGGACAAAAAATGGCTTTGGCTTTAGCTTCCCACTGGGATATGATACCTCTTTACCCCTGATCATTGATCCAATTTTAGTAGCATCTACGCTTACCGGCACAAGTTCCGGAATGAATTTTGGCCACGGAGCAGCTTATGATATTGCCGGAAATATCTACACCCACGGAATTTCATTTGATTCAAACTACCCTGTTACGGCTGGAGCCGTGCAAGTTTCCTATGGTGGAGGGAGTATTGATGCGTGTATCAGTAAGCTCGTGCCCGACGGTAGCGCATTGATATTTGCAAGTTTTGTTGGCGGAAATGAAGGAGATCATCCCCACAGCATCGTATCCAATCTGAACAATGAACTCTATGTGATGGGTTCAACTACTTCCTCCAATTTGCCTACAACGCCCAATGCCTTTCAATCCAATTATGGTGGCCAGGAAGACATTTTTATAAGCGGCTTCTCTGCAGACGGCACATCGCTGATAGGTTCCACCTACATGGGAGGTTCTGGAGGCGACGGCTTTAATAATTCCGGCGGATTCGGATATAGTGGAAGAAGAGGTGAGATAATTGCAGATATCAACGGAAATATATATGTCGCCAATTGCTCCCAATCCGTAGATTTCCCGACTACCACAGGTGCCTTTCAAACCGTAAAAAGCGGAGGACAGGACGGGGTTATTTTCAAGCTTTCGCCAAATCTATCCATTCTGGAATGGTCATCTTTTATTGGTTCTTCCGGCGGAGATATGGCCTTTGGTGTGCGTGTGAAGGACAATTTCGATGTGGTAATCACCGGTGGAATCTCTACTAGCAGTCCAGGCGGTCCTACTGGTTTTCCGCTCACCAGCGGAGCCTACAGCTCTACGTGGTCAGGCGGCGGTGGCGACGCTTTTGTTTCCATTATTAGTCCCGATGGCGCTAATGTAAATCAGTCCACCTATCTGGGTTCATCTGGGAATGATGCAGGTCTATTTCTCGACCTCGATAGCAATGAAGACATATGGATTTACATGGCGAGCGAAGGTCAATGGACTACTACTCCCGGAGTATGGGGTACAGGGCAGGGAAATATTCTGGTTCATAAGATGAGCGGCGACCTTTCGGAAAAACTCGTAACGTCGTATCTCAGTACGTCTCAACAAGCCAGCGGGAATCCGGTGGCGTTTATGGTCGATTTATGCAACAACATTTATATTTCTGCCTTTGGGGTTGGCAACACTTTCGTTGCTTCGCCCGATGCAATAATATCGAGCGGTGGCTTTTACGTAGGCGTATTCGAACCCGACATGACCGATTTTGTATATGGAACCTATTACACGGGTAACCACGTGGATGGTGGCACCAGTAGATTTGACCGAAAAGGTATTGTTTATCAAGGCGTATGTTCTGGAGGTGGCTTCAATACCACCAGCAACGCTTTCGCTACCAATCAATTTGGAAGCTGGGATGTTGGTATATTTAAAATTGATTTCGAAATAGAATCAGTAATTGCAGCTGCCACGGCAGCCGGACAATTATCAGGCTGTGCGCCGCACACTGTCCAGTTCCAAAATTACAGCGAAGGCCAAACTTTTTCTTGGACATTTGGTGATGGTGCGACAAGTGAAGAGTTTGAGCCCAGCCATATTTTTACCGCTCCTGGCGAATACCTTGTGCAGTTAGTGGTTTTCGATCCTGAATCGTGCAACCTAAGAGACACCGCACTTATCCCATTTATTATATACCCAGAAGTAGATTTTGAAGCTTCTTTTGAATACCAAGTAGACTGCGAAACGCTAGAAATTTTATTTACCAACACATCTGTTGGCCCTGGCGACGAAGTGTATCAATGGAGTTTAGGAGATGGGACACTTACAAATGAAGAAAATCCAGTACATACATATGACCAGACGGGGAACTACTTGGTAGTCCTTACATCGACAAGTGCGGCTTGCAATCAATCGCAAGTAGCAGAAGAAATCATCGACGTCTCCCCTTTTGTCACAAGTCAATTTGTTCTCACTGTTGTCGATTTTTGCGATTCGTTCACGGTAGGGGTGATAAATCAAACCAATAATGCCGACACATATAATTGGAATATGGGTGATGGAACATTTTTAAATTCGAATGAAAATTTTGAATACACCTATTCAACGGGGGGAACTCAAACCATAGAGCTTATTGCCTTTGGCAAAGGAACGTGTAATGAAAGCGACACGTTAATCTTACAAATAGAATTTCCTGAGCCACCGATTCTAAATCCAGAAATAACTATCTCACAAATAGGAAGTTGCAATCAATTAGAATTTTTGGCAAGCGTAAACCCCAACGGACCGGTAGATTCCATACAATGGTATTTAAATGGCATCCCCACCAGCCTTGACCTGATTTATGAAGGCCAGGCTACCATTCCAGGGGCGTACCTTGTACAAGTAGAAATATCGGACCCGGTATGTCAAAATGTTTTCACGGCAAATGCGACCGTTGAGTTGGTTTCCACCTTGGGTATTGAGTTTCCGCCTTCAGTGGTCATTTGCCACTACGAAGATGGAGTGGAACTCGACGCAACGAGTATTTATGATGATGCTACCTATTTATGGAACGGCGGTCTATCTCAGGAGCCCGTTATCTTTGTAACGGAAAGCGGAGAATATGAAATCGTGGCTTCCTACCGCGGATGCGTCGAAAGCGACGTGGTTAATATATCTCAAGGTGTTCAATTACCCCTCTTTTTTATCGATTCCATTTGTACAGGCGTACCAACAGAGATTAATTTCAATGACGAATTTGAAATCATTGAAAACGTTAGTTGGGACAACGGCCAGGAAGGCTTTGTCTTTCTTGCGTCCGAGCCTGGTTATTACCCGTTTGTAGCGACCGATATATTGGGTTGCAATCAGAATGACAGCCTCTTGGTAAATCCACTTGACGACGACCCAAACTTGGAGATACCAAACGTTTTTACTCCAAATGGTGATGGGCGGAACGATGAGTTCAGGATAAATGGAGAACCTCTGGACTATTTCAACTTAACCATCATTGATCGATGGGGCCGAAGTGTTTTTGAAACCGACCAAGTTTACCAAAGTTGGGATGGCATTTATACGGAAGGATCAGGGGAAAAAGCATCGAACGGTTCTTTCGTGTACATTTTAAAATACCGTGATCAGTGTGCGCAATCTACAATGATCAAAACAGGATATATCACACTGCTCGAATAGACCGGGCTTTTACCTATTTCATATTCCTCCAATCCGGTCTGACATAGTTCACTTTGGGCTTTTTAGACTCTTTGACAGGAAAGAAATATTTGAAATCGATCGAAAAGTAGTTACCATCCAGAACCCCATTTGAGAAGTAGGCGGGTGGGGTATTATCGCGGAAATAATTGACCTGCGTAGAAAAGATGTCTCCGAAAGCCTGATGAATACCGCCGCCGACATAAAAAGAGCCATCTTCATCAGTACGGAATTCAACACCTACGGCTCCAAGCACTGCTCCGCGAATCCAATTGAGCTTAAACGCCTGCACATTATAATTACGTTCGATATCCATTACGTCGCTGGCAAAGAAATCGGCTGAAACACCAAGCGCAACATTCATATAAATCTGCTTGCCCATCCGGATGTACACCAACCCTTTTATGGGCACTTCATATCCAATGATTCTGATTTCAGTAGATTCCTTAAAATCGACTGTTGCGTCGCGCACTTCGTATTCAAAACGCCTGCGCGTATAGTAGAGACCTGTTTCGATGTTCCAAAAATTGCTGAGCTTCACCCTCACAACGCCGCCAAAACCGAAACCACCCTTATAGCGGTACACGGCTTCAAATTGATTACCGGGTTCGCGCAATACCACGGAATCCATCGTAAAAAAAGATAGGGGCACCAAGCCGCGCAGCTCGATGCCAGCGGTAACGGTTACCGGTTCGCGCCGATCATCACCGTTTTGAGCGTGCGCATTAAAAGAAACGGCTAAACAGCCGAAGAATAAAAAAGAAAGGAATGACTTATGTTCCAACAATTAGCTTTTGACCCGCTCTCAGTCCCGACTTAGGATTGATGCCATTGAGGGTACAAATATCGCTAACAGAAACCCCAAATTGGCCTGCAATTTTGTAAAGGTAGTCACCATTCTGTACTTCGTAGATTACTTGCCCCACTGGCGCTGCTGCGAGGAAAGCTCCGCTTCGAGCTAAATTAATGATCGGTGAGCGCAATTCATGGGTTCGGAAGTCGATAACCTGCGATGGTTTGATAGGAACCCCTTGAAAACGAATCTCGAAATGAAGGTGGCTACCAGTCGAATTTCCAGAACTACCCCCCAATCCCACTACGTCGCCGGCTTCTACTTCCTGCCCTGCCTTCACGCTGAAGCGATGCAGATGGGCATAAATGGTTTCCAATCCATTGTGATGGCGCACTACGACCACTCTTCCGAAGCCTTCGTAAAATTTGGCAACGCGTACCACGCCCGGAAAAGCTGAATGCACGGGATCCCAAACTTCGAGATCGATGTCGATGCCGTTGTGATTGCGGCCATACCGCCATCCAAAATTAGAAGTAACTACCCCTCGAAAGGGCGGGTAAAATCCACAGTTCTGTTGATCGTCGACAAGCAGCAATTGCAAGGTAGAATCGAAGGTCGCCAAGCTGTTTCGTATAGGATTTGGGACTGCTGTATTCCAATCGTCGTAGAAACCGCTGGCGGGAAAAGGCGATGTGCCTTGTGGAGCAAAAGCAGCAAAACCATGCGGCGCCGTAAGCTCTTGATCAATGGCCGTAAGGTAAAGATTAACCGCATTCAGCGTGGGCTGCGGAACGTTGTTAGTATCAAAAATACTGTCTATGACGTTGCTGAGCGCATCGCTTTCATAAGCCGAGAGCATCCGGTAAATACTCAACTGATTGATAAGGGAAAGCGGCACCCGCTCCAAAAGTAGCAGCGAGTCGATCATCTGCGTGTAATCGGCGGGGCGATAGGCAATGGACGGCAGAAATTTCACTTCGGCGTCGTACACCACTACAGCCGAAGCCGTATCGCGGGACGTTTTTTCAGAATCTGGATCATTCGCAAAAAGCGAAATACTGCCGAAGAAGATGGCGATTAATAAGGTACCACGCATGGTGGGGAGTTTAAGGGTTGGTACGGGGCATACGGCAACCGCGTGGATAGTGTTTCTCAATGCGACAAAAAATAACCGGCCAAAGCCAGTAAACAGGCCAACAAGGTAAACAAAATGATAAAATTGGCGATCTTTCTCGTTCCTAAAAAAGGTTTCTGGAAGTGTTTACCCGTTTCGTCGTTCAGCTCCTTGGCCGTTTTTTCGTCGCGTTGGTGAACACCAAAAAGGTGGCGCTTTAGAATATTAGCGCTTTGTCCCCTTTCATATTCGATGCCTGCTTTGATGAGGAGCGCTTCAAAATAATTTGCAGGTTCCATGCCGATAAAGTAGAATACGATATAACCCCTTTGGACTCCGTGACGCTCGTAATTTGAATAATGGATTTCTCCCATTTCACTCTACCCATTCGGTCACATATTCCAAGGGTTTTCGATGGCTTTCCGGCCATTCGACAGAAGGGTAACCCAAATAAATCAATCCCAAAACCTTGTCATCGGCTTTATAACCAAAAGCGGCAGTAGCACCTGGTTTGGACAAAAACCCGGGAGTTGACCAGAATGCTCCTAAGCCATAAGCTGTAGCCGTAAGGAGTAAATTTTGAGCAGCGCATGCCACGGCTTCCACTTCTTCGATCTCCGGGATTTTTCCTTCTTCCGATCGCGACATCACCAAAGCAATTAAAACCGATGTCTTGTCAATTCGATCCAGCATACGTCCCAGCGCTGCCGGGCTTTGCTTCTCTGCCGGAGTGTGGGTTTCGTAAAGGTTTTGAACGATGGCCTTCAGGCTTTCGCGGCCCGCACCGCTGTAAACTTTGAATCGCCATGGCTGAGTTTTACCATGAGTCGGCGCCCAAATGGCATTGTTAATCATCCGTTCTACCATTTCGCGCTGCACTACGCGGTCGGTATATTGTTCGGGATATATGGTGCGGCGGGCGCGAATCACCGCGCTTACTTCACTTAAGTCAAATTTCATAGAGATACATTGGTAGGGCAAATTTACATTCATTCGAACTGGCCTGACCGAAAAATTATTCCTTTTTGAATGCCGTTATTTGAGCCATGCTAAGAATAATTATCCTGACCTTACTAATCGGCTCCACCAGTTTCGCAGCCCTCGGGCAAACCGATAGCCTCGTACTTCGAAAAATATACGACGAAGCATTGATGGAAGGCGAAGGGTATGAAAACTTGCGGCAGCTTTGCAAAGACGTCGGTGCGCGGTTGAGCGGGTCTGAAAATGCCGAAAAGGCCGTAAACTGGTCCTATGAGAAAATGCAGACTTATGGCTTCGACAAGGTGTGGCTGGAGCCGGTGACGGTGCCCCACTGGGATCGCGGCGGAGTAGATCGATGCGCAGCCGTTGGCGACAGCATAGCTTTCGATGCCCTTTCACTTGGCTTTAGTGTTGCCACCGATGGTATCATTCGCGGAGAGATTGTTTCGTTTGCTTCCTTACAAGCTTTAACAGATGCCGAAAGTGCAGAAACGGAAGGGAAAATTGTCTTTCTCAATCAACCAATGAATGCAAAACTCATCGATACTTTTGGAGCGTATGGGAGCTGTGCCAACGGGCGGGTGCGAGGTGCTTCCATTGCAGCCGAGCGGGGAGCCATCGCCTTTGTAATGCGATCGGCAGGCCTGCGTGCCGACGATTTTCCCCACACAGGCGTAATGGCTTACGCTGATAGTATTCCAAAAATTCCAGCCATGGCGCTGAGTACCAACTCCGCTTACCGCCTATCGAATATGCTGGAAAAAAATCCCCATCTTCAATTAGAGCTCGAGTCGCATTGCCAAATGTATCCCGACAAGGAATCGCATAATGTGATTGCGGAGATTACAGGTAGCCAATTTCCCGAAAAGGTAATAACCGTAGGCGGCCACCTCGACAGCTGGGATGTGGGCGAAGGTGCCCACGACGATGGTGCCGGAGTAATTCAAGCGCTCGAGATGCTGCGACTCATTAAGGCTACGGGCATAAAGCCAAAGCATACCATACGCTGCGTGTTTTTTATGAACGAAGAAAACGGCGCTCGCGGCGGCGGAGCATACGCCTTGGCAAGCACAGCAAAAGGCGAAAAACATATAGCTGCTTTGGAAAGCGACCGGGGTGGATTCACACCTCGCGGGTTTACAGTGGACGGAAGCCGCACCAATTTGGCACATATCCAACAATGGTTGCCGCTTTTTGAACCGTACGGTATAAACTTTATCAAGGCCGGGTATGGCGGCGTAGATATTACGCCCCTGCGGGAAACAGGAGCCACGCTCATCGGGTTTGTGCCCGATTCTCAGCGCTATTTCGACGTTCACCACACCGCCAACGACGTGTTTGAAAACGTGAACGAACGCGAATTGCAACTTGGTGCCGCGGCAATTACCTCACTCATTTACCTCATCGATAAGTACGGGATGCCCGCACCGCTGAAGAATTAAAGTCGATTATCGCCGTCGAGTAAATCGCCCAACCCGCCGAGAATACTTCCCTCTCCTTTTCGTCTGCCTCCCATTTGCGGAGCGGCACTGATAATCTTATCGGCCAACCGGCTGAAAGGCATGCTTTGAATAAAGACCGTGCCAGGACCGCGGAGCGTTGCAAGAAATAATCCTTCGCCACCAAAAACAGCATTTCGAATGCCTTTCACCATCTCGATATTATAATCTACGCCTTGCGTAAAAGCGACTAAGCAGCCCGTATCTACCCGCAGCACTTCGCCGTGGTTAAGCTGACGCTCAATGACCATACCACCGGCATGTACAAATGCCAAGCCATCGCCTTCCAGTTTTTGCATGATGAAGCCTTCGCCGCCAAAAAGACCGACTCCGATTCTTTTCTGAAATTCGATACCAACCGAAACGCCCCTGGCCGCGCAGAGAAAAGCATCTTTCTGACAGACTACTTTTCCGCCCATACGCGAGAGATCGAAAGCACGTACCTTGCCGGGATAGGGCGATGCGAAGGTAACGTGTCGCTTTCCATATCCGCGATTGGTGTAAGCTGTTAAAAAAAGACTTTCGCCTGTGAGTACGCGCTTTCCGGCTGAAAGAAACTTGTCGAAGAGCCCCTGCGATTTATTCGCACCATCGCCAAAAATCGTCGTCATTTCTATGGCATCGTCCATCATCATTAGCGATCCGGCTTCGGCAATAACTGTTTCTTGCGGATCGAGTTCAATTTCTACGCATTGGAGCTCTTCGCCTATAATGCGGTAGTCTATTTCGTGGTTACCTATTCGATTGTTCATGGTTTAATTTATTATTCGTTTAAAATCAGCTCCTGCGGGATTCTCAAATACTTCAAGGTCAAATTGAGAGACCACCGCAAAAAGATGGTCGAATATATCGGCTTGTACACCCTCGTACTCTACCCAAGATTTAAGCGTCGAGAAGCAGTAAATTTCCATCGGAATGCCATTAGGAGTGGTTGCCAATTGGCGCACCATACGCGTCATATCCTGATTTATATTGGGGTTTTTGGAAATGTAATTCAAAGCGTACGCTCGAAATATTCCCAGGTTGGTCATCCGGCGCCCGTTTACTATAGATGCTGCTATATCGGCCTTTGTTTCTTCATTGTGTCGGGCAATATCTGCCCGCTTTTTCACAATATGTGGTCGTGCGAGTTCGATCCGTTCAAAGCGTTTTAGCATTGCTTCATCAGCTAGCTTTACGCTCGATATTTTAATAAAGATGGGGCGCTTGATTCGACGGCCACCGCTCTCCTGCATTCCCCGCCAATTAGTAAAACTGTCGGCTACAAAAAAATAGGTGGGAACTGTCGAAATAGTATTGTCGAAATTGCGGATTTTGATTGTGGTTAGATTAATCTCCATCACGTCGCCATCGGCTTCGTATTTCGGCACCGACACCCAATCGCCAATGCGAATCATATCATTAATAGTAAGCTGGATGCTCGCCATAAATCCGAGTATGGTATCTTTAAAAATCAACAATAGCACTGCCGAAACGGCACCGAGAGCGCTAAAAAGATAGATGGGGTTTTTGCCAATAATGAGCGATATAATGAGAATGATACCCACCATCCAGAGCAAAATTTTGGCAAGTTGTGCAAAACTGGATATAGGCTTATCACGGTACTTTTCGGATCGGGAAAGGTGGATGCGCAAAGCGGAAATAAATGAGCTGATGGCTCGAATTACAAAAAATGCCAAAAGGATATCGGCCAGGCGCTCCACCGCCGGCACCCACTCCGGGTAGTCCGTAAGCGCTATCGGAGTGAACAGAAAGATTACAGATATAGGGACCAGGTGGCCGAGCTTTCGGAAAACCCCGCGCTCAAAGAGCGCATCGTCAAATTGGGTATCGGTCTTTGATACAAGCCGCTTCACAATGCGGTTGACTAATGCATGGCCTATAATCCACATTACGACGGCTAGCATTAACATTGCGCCAAAAAGGATTACCATTTTAACCAGCTGGGTATTGCCTTCAGCCACGCCGATGTTATCTACCAGCCAGGTTTCAATAAATTGGGCAAAATTGGTACTGTCTTTAATCATATTGCAAAACTAACCATAGAAATTTAGCCTCCGTTCAAAACAAGGTGAGCGGTTTACCCGTTTTGTGTTCGATAGCTATTACCTTTAAATTATGCTTGGATACCATTTCACCGAATACATTGCCGAAAAAGATAAACGAACGCCCTTCGAGAAACTTTTGCCCATTTTTCTCGAACTCGTTACCCATACCTCGGGCGATGTGGACGAGGCCATTGACTGGTTGCGCGAAATAGACAAAGAACATAAACTCACCACCGATGAATACACCATCGATGATTTTGTAGCCGACCTTTATGCCAAAGGATATCTCCGCGAACAGGGCGACGGCAATGGGGGCGGCCTTTCGGCGAAAAGTGAACAAGCCATACGCAAGCGCTCGCTCGACCAGGTATTCGGAAAGCTCAAGAAAGGTACACGAGGCGGCCACCGCACTAATCTCAATGGTCAAGGCGATGAACCTACCGGCGACAGGCGGGACTTTCAATTTGGCGATCGGCTCGATGAAATCGATTTTACCAATAGCATTCGCAATGCGCAAATTCGCGGGGGTATCGAAGAGTTCTCACTTATGGAGAGCGATTTGGAAATCAACGAGTCGGAATACAAAGCCTCCTCGTCTACGGTTTTGATGATCGACATCTCCCACTCCATGATCTTGTATGGCGAAGACCGGATTACCCCAGCTAAGAAGGTGGCCATGGCGCTCTCAGAATTCATCACCACCCGTTATCCGAAGGATACCCTCGACTTGGTTGTATTTGGGAATGATGCCTGGCAAATTGACATCAAAGACCTGCCTTATTTAAAAGTCGGCCCCTTTCATACCAATACCGTAGCCGGATTGCAACTTTCTATGGACATTTTGAGAAGGAGGAAGAACCTTAATAAGCAAATCTTCATGATCACAGACGGTAAGCCGAGCTGTCTAAAAACCAAGGACGGCTATTATAAAAACAGCTTTGGCCTCGACCCGGTGATCACCACCAAATGCCATAATTTGGCCGCAGAGTGCCGGAAGATCAACATTGGAATTACGACCTTCATGATAGCCGAAGACCCATATTTACAGCAATTTGTGGAAGATTTCACCGAAGCGAATAAAGGGCGAGCCATCTACACAGGGTTGAGCGGGCTTGGAGAATGGATTTTTAGTGATTACGAGCGGAATAGGAAACAAAGGAAAGCCTGAGAAACGGAAAAATACAATTGCTCTGATGCCAATCAGTGCAACCTGTTTTAAACCGCGTTTTCGACCATTCTCCATATTCCAATAAAATGACACAGTGCTCCTCCCAGCACAAACACATGCCATATAGCGTGATGATAAGGTATCTTCTTCACCAGATAGAAAATCACGCCTATGGTATAACTCGCTCCTCCGACCGCGATCCAAAAAAACTGATCATCGGGTAGGTTTTCCTTAAACGGATGAGGCGCGAAGAGTACCATCCACCCCATAGCGACATAAAGCGCCGTAGAGATCAGCCGATATCGACCGGTAAAAAATATTTTAAAAACTGTTCCTGCCAAGGCGATACCCCAAAGCCACATCAGAAAATAGTGGGAACTGGGTGGCTGTCCATAGGCCATAATAAATGGCGTAAACGTTCCAGCGATCAGGTAGTAAATACTAATGTGATCCCACATCTTCATCAGGGTTTTGCGCGCCGGTTGCTGGTAGAAATGGTAGAGCGACGAAAACCCAAATACCATTAAAAATCCGATGCTATACAGCCCTAATCCGAGTATCCATTCTCCATTTACACCTGCATTCCCATAGGCACGGATCAAAACCCAAGGGAGCGCGACGAGACCAAATACAAATCCAATAAGATGCGTGATCACATTAGCGCGCTCATGCGCAGGAGAATAAGCTGACATGCCGCAAAAGTAGGCAGATTACTAAATTAATCTGCCCCAACCTTCCCTTGCATAATCTCTTGGATCGGCATAGCTTCCTGAAGGGCAAAATCGCTTAAAATCTGATCGACAATGCGCTGGGTGTTTTCCGGATAGCGCACCTCTACCGTAGCCGATGAAGCAAGCCATCGCGCTAAAGTTGCGAGTGATTTGGGTTTCAGATTCTTCACACTTGGCACGCCGTATTTGGCAAGGGCCAGTACATTGCATGCTTGCTCAAATTGCCTTTTCATCGGGATGACGAGCAGCTTCTTACCCAAGAAAAGCACTTCGGAAGTGGTAGCAAAGCCGGCTGCACAAATCACACCACGGCACGAAGCCAAATCGAGCTCAAAAGCAGTTTGATTCACTGGAGACACCTCAATATTCCCCCACCGATAGGCTTCCCTGGTATGCTTGCCGTAAACTTTCCAACACACTTCGGGAAAATTCAGCAATGCTTCGATGATCTTGCTATCCTTAAAAGATGGGAGATAGACAACATAGTGGCCGCCGTCGCTCCGCTTCATTTGGCGGATACCTTGCCTCACCACTGGCGTGTAAATCATGGAGTCAACACTTTCGTAAAAAAGGCCGTAAGCGGTATCGATGGGCGCATAATGGCGAAGAACCGATCGTGAAAATCGGTATTTCTTTCCAGTAGGTTTTGGAATACGCGTGTGGAGCAAGCTGCACTGATTACTCAATCCCACGCAGGGTACGTGCTGCTGTCGCGCGGCCCATGCCGAAACAGGCTCAAAATCGTTGATCACCAAATCGTAATCGCTCAAGTCGAGTTGCCTAATCTCTTGCAAAAATTGCGGAATGTCGCCGTGCCACCAGGTATTAAAATAATCTACGCCACCCTTTCGACCAAATTTAAATCCAAGCCCTTTGAGTCGAAATTTTACCGGACAACCGAGATCGATTTCACTGTGCATGCCGGAGAGGAGCACATCTACTTGCACCCGTTTGCGGAGAGCCGGAAGTATTTCCATCGCTCGGGCTATATGCCCATTCCCAGTGCCTTGCACCGCGTAAAGCACTTTCATGCAGAGATCATTTTGAACTCGGCCACCAAGTTTTTAAAAAGCATGGCATCGGTGAGTTCTAGCTCCCATTCATTGTCGAGCTCTTCTTCCTCTGCGTGCATATCTTCATATTTGTAGATGCTCCATGCGCCACGGTGATATTCCAATGCGGTGAGATTTTCGACCCAATCGCCGGAATTAAGGTAGCACACCGGGCCATTTTTCCGATGGCTCATCTTTATTATCGGCTGGTGGATATGCCCGCATACCACGTACGCATAGCCATGATCGGCGGCAATATCCATTACCACATCTTCAAAATTATTGATGAAAGCCACTGCAGTTTTCACTCCATTCTTTATTTTTTTGGAAAGTGAAATGCGCCCTCGACCTGTTTTGAGTAGAACATTATTTACCGCTCGGTTGAGTAAAATAAGCATATCATAACCTACGCCACCGAGCTTTGCCAACCACTTGCTATGCTGCATTGTTACATCAAACACATCGCCGTGAAATATCCAGGCTGTCCCATCTGCGAGCGGCACAATCGCCTTGTTCACAATAGAAAGCGTGCCCAATTCGAATCCCACGAACTTTCGAAGCATCTCATCGTGATTGCCGGTGATATAGGTCACTTCCACTCCTTTGCCGATCAAAGAAGTAATGTGCTTTATTACCTTCATGTGGCTCTTCGGCCAATAGCGTTTGCTGAATTGCCAAATGTCAATGATATCGCCGTTGAGAATGAGTCGCTTCGGCTCTATACTCTTTAAGTATTTAAGTAGTTCCTTGGCGTGGCAGCCATAGGTGCCCAAGTGAACATCGGAAATAACAACCAAATCGACGGGGCGTTTCAACTTTTTCATGATTTTCGCATTAAAGAGATCGCAATTGATTGCTTAAAAAATGGTTCTACAGGGAAAGGAGAAAAAAGTGGCGGCGTCGAAAAATGATACTTTTGGGGAGTGTTAAACTTTAGAAAGTCACGCGACGGCGCCTGCATCATGGGAGTTTACGCAAAGATGCCGCAGCGGTATGAAGTGCAGGTTAGGCGAGCATTAATGCTACATTAAGCAGATAGCAAATAACCAACATCGGGATATGGAAAAACTACGGATTAATGGCTAAAGTTGGAATAGTGGGAGCCGGTATAGCCGGAATGAGCGCAGCCGTGCATTTGCGTGCCAAAGGCCATGAAGTCACCGTGTTCGAAGCGGCTGCACATGCCGGGGGCAAACTCCACGCCATTGAATCGGAAGGCTACCGCTTCGATGCAGGCCCATCGCTTTTTACCATGCCGCACTTGCTTGATGGTCTCTTCGAATCGGCGGGAAAAAATCCGCGCGATTATTATCATTACCAAAAAATCGAACCGGGTTGTCAATATTTCTGGCCCGATGGTACTACCTTTTCAGGATGGTCTGATTCAGGAAAATTTGCCCGTGAAGCCCAATCGGTGCTCGGGGTTCCGGCAAAGGCGGTAGAGAAATACTTCAAAAAATCGTCGGAACTATACGACATCACCGAAAAGGTATTTCTGAGAAGCTCGCTGCACCGGTGGCAAACCTATCTGCGCTGGTCGACTCTTGTATCCTTCGCTCAGCTTTACAACGCCAGAATTTTCAGCAGTATGCACAGCGTTAATAGCCGATTGCTCCGCAACCCGAAGCTGGTGCAGCTCTTCGACCGATATGCCACTTATAATGGTAGCGATCCGTACCAAGCGCCCGGCACGCTTACGGTAATCCCCACCTTAGAGCATCGCTGGGGTACTTTTTTGCCGAAAGGCGGAATGCATCAGATTACCAAAAGCTTGCACCGGCTTGCAGCGGATATAGGGGTGAATTTTCGATTCAACGAAGCCGTAGAGACTATAGCGCATAGCTCGAAAAAGGTAAAAGGCATTCAAACGACCCGGGCCTTTTATCCTTTCGACATGGTGGTGAGCAACATGGACGTAGTGCCTACTTACCAAAAACTTTTAAAAGGAGTCGCGCCACCCATGAATCTCGATCGTCAGGAGCGATCGAGTTCGGCGTTAATCTATTATTGGGGGGTGAAGCAAACTTTTCCGCAACTCGGTCTGCACAACATACTTTGGAGTGATGAGTATGAATCGGAATTTAAGTCCATCTTCTCCGATAAAACAATTGGAGATGATCCGACGGTTTATATCAACATCACATCAAAACACGAAAATACAGACGCTCCGGAAGGCTGCGAAAATTGGTTTATACTTATCAATGCGCCTTGCGATGAAGGGCAAGATTGGAAAGCTTTGGCTGAAAAAACACGCAGAATCATAATTGCAAAAATCAATAAGATGCTCGACTGTGATATTGAGCCACTAATTGAAACGGAGCACATACTCGATCCTCCAAAAATAGGCCGGGACACGTCGAGCTTCAAGGGTTCGCTCTACGGCACCAGCTCTAATCATTGGCAAGCGGCTTTTCTGCGGCATCCCAATTTCAGCAAGCAGATCGACGGGCTATATTTCTGCGGTGGAAGTGTGCACCCCGGTGGGGGTATTCCATTATGTTTGTTGTCGGGAAAAATAGTAAGCGAAATTGCACCATGAATAAAGCCGCCAGCCAAAACCAATTCCGATCAAAGAAATTTGGATTCGCCGTATTGGTGCTATTGCACACCATTGGAGCGTTTGGATTTGTTTCGCCCCTTTCGCAATGGTTTGTATTTCTTACACCCGTAAATTTGGTTGTTACGGCAGGCATTATATACATCGATACGGTCCCTGGCAAACATACCGCATGGCCTATAGCGCTTTTTATAGCAGTAATGGGTTACGTGGTCGAAATAGCAGGAGTGAAAACTGGTCTCCTTTTCGGAAATTACCAATATGGTGAAGTACTGGGCTGGAAGTTTTTCGAAGCTCCGCCCATAATTGGCGTCAATTGGTTAATTGTGGTTTGGGGCGGTTTTTCATTGGCGTACAGCTTGAAAGTCCCAATGGCTTTCCGTTGGTTGGTGTCGGCGGCTTTCATTACTGCCCTCGATTTTTTAATTGAGCCTGTGGCCGTGCATTTTGGTTTTTGGTCGTGGGCAGATGGAGTAATTCCCTTCCAAAACTATGTGGGTTGGTTTGTTTTAGCATCCATAATGTCGCTGATCTTTGAGTTTTACCCGCTAGTCCATAAGCCTAGAATGGGCATCGTTGCTCTGGTTTGCCAGTTTCTATTCTTCGGGGCATTGGCCTATTACATTTCTTAACATCCTATTTCATGGCATCGAAAGTTGTACGAATTGTCTTCACACTAGCTGCCATTTTCTTGGCTGCGTATGTGCTCTATGCAAGCCGCACCATTATACTCTATCTGATCATTTCGACGATCTTTGCTCTGATAGGCCGTCCGCTTTACAACTTACTCATGCGGGCGCGAATAGGCAAACGCATTATGCCCAGTGGTCTGGCAGCCATGATCACGCTTTTTAGTCTTATTGGCCTGATCGCTCTATTACTCGGCTATTTTATTCCAGCTATCATTTCTGAAGGACAGATAATTGCAAGTCTCGATAGCGATCAAATCGAATCAACGCTCACTCCCTTATTTCAATGGGCAAACGAAATAGGCCGGAGTCTTAGTCTTGACAATGATTTTGCTTACGGCGATGGCCAACTCACAACCTTTATTGCCGATAATTTCGACGTAGGCATAGTTACAGTGCTCTTAAACAGTTTCCTAGGCGTCCTGGGCAATTTCTTAATTGCATTTTTCTCTGTGGCCTTCATCACCTTTTTCCTGCTCAGCGACCCAGCTATGATATCAAGATTGCTGCACTGGGTCACGCCCCGCCGATTGGAGCCGAGCGCAGATCGCATCATCGTCAATACACGCCGCACGATGAGCCGCTACTTTATTGGATTGCTCGTTCAAGTGATCGCTGTAAGTATTTGTATTTATATTGGGTTGAGCATATTGGGTGTGAAGAATGCACTGTTGATTGCCGTTTTTAGTGGCTTGGCGAATTTAATCCCCTACTTGGGGCCGTGGATTGGAGCAACATTTGCGCTATTTGTCATTACGGCCAACGCCGTAGAAGTGAATTTCCAAATCAATATGGGCGGGACTTTAATCGGCTTAGTGGTCGTTTACTTCGTTACCCAGATGATCGATAATTATTTATTGCAGCCCACCATATTCTCAAACAGCGTTGATGCACACCCGCTGGAGATTTTTATTGTGATTTTAGTTGCCGGAACCATCGGTGGAATCGGAGCCATGATCGCTGCCGTGCCAGCGTATGCTTTTTTGCGCATAATCTTCAAGGAAATGGATAGAGAATTTGGATGGATGGCAGCGGTGAAGGCCAAATAGAATCTCGGATTAAAACAAATCAAGCATGCGCAAAGACGATGCATGCATCGACTCACAGCTGCCAACACGGATTAAAAGGATTTGCGATTAAAACCTTTTATCCGAAATACACCGCATCAACTGGCCACTTAGCTTCCGTCTTCTCGACCCATGGGCACCGTTAAACCTAAAAACCCGCCACGTTTGGTAGGTTTTTAGGGCTATGAAACAGAAAAACTATCTCGAGATCTCGTCGGAAGCGTGATTTAGAGTGAGACGACAATAGATGATCGCTCCCGCATAATCCAAGCATTCCAAATATATGAAAAATCGTAAAAATGAGAAATGACTGTTGATTTTTTGAATCAGACACGCCCGAAGATAAATAGGCGCTGTCTGGCAGTTTACTTTATCAATCGCACCAATTTTCTATATTCACGCCCATTTCTGAACATAACTATGACCTTTTCTGCCTTTCGATTCGCCGCTTGGTGTTTCTTATTCATAGCTTTGGGATTGAGCAGTTTCGCCCAAGACAGCCAGATTACCCTTGACCAAATATGGAAACAGGGTACTTATCGCACTAAGGGAATTACCGGCATTCGCAGTATGAATGACGGCCTACATTACACGGCTACCACTGGAAAGGGGAAAGATCAATACATTCTAAAATACAGCTACCAGTCGGGGGCCGCAACAGACACCTTGCTGCGCAGCTCGGATTTAAAATGGCTCGGATCAGCCATCGCTTTCGACAGCTATAGCTTCAATAGCGATGAGAAAAAACTCCTGCTCGGAAGCGAAACAGAATCAATCTATCGGCATTCTTCCAAATCAAATTACTTCGTCTTTGACATCGGTTCAAAGGCGATAGTACCCATCGATTATCCGGGTGAGTCCAAGCAATCGCTCGCCGACCTATCGCCACAATCGGATAAGGTAGCTTTCGTCCGCGACAATGATCTTTACCTCACCGATCTTACCAAAGGCACTACCGATGCCTTGACTACAGACGGTAAATCCGGAGCGATTATTAACGGAGCAGTAGATTGGGTGTATGAAGAAGAATTTAGTTTCGATAAGGGTTTCCATTGGTCGCCAGATGGAAAGTATATAGCCTATTACCGATTTGACGAAAGCGCAGTGAAGGAATTTAGCCTTACGTATTATCAGGAACTCTATCCTACCACATATTCCTATAAATATCCGAAAGCAGGGGAAGAAAACTCGAAGGTAGCTATCTATGTAGTGGAAATCGCTACCGGGAAGCACACCAATCTAACGGATTTATGGGCTGGCGAATACGAATATATACCACGTATTAAATGGTCGCCGTCGAATCAACTCTGCTTCATGGCTATGAATCGGCATCAAAGCACACTGAATTTCGTGATAGCCGAACCGACAAAAGAAGGCTGGAAGCTCGAGGAAATCTACTCGGAAACAAGCGACACTTACATCGACATCAACGATAATCTGATATTCTTAAAAGATGGAAATCACTTTATATGGAATTCGGAAAGAGATGGCTGGAATCATATTTACGTTTTCAATTTCAAAGGCAAACTAGTCGCCCAGCTAACCGCTGGAAGTTGGGAAGTGATCGATTTCTATGGAGTTGACGAAGTAAACGGAAAGATTTTCTTCTCCGCGGCTATAAATGGTCCTACTGAAACAGAGATTTACAGTTTGGCCTATGCAAAAAATTTGAAGTCGGCGAGCAAAAGTGGAAAGGCGTTTAAAGCTACTGGGGCCACATCGAAATACCTCACCAAATTATCGCCAACAACAGGCCGCCACAACGCCTTCTTTAGCGAAAGCTATGCCTATTATATTTTGCAATCTTCGGCCTGGAATAGCCCTCCCACCTTTGCCCTTTACAACGCCAGCGGCGCAAAAATTCGCGATTTGGAAACCAATACCGAACTGCGCGATAAAGTGGCTGCCATGGATTTACCTGCGAAGGAATTTGGAACTTTTCAAACACCAAATGGCGACGTGCTGAGCTATTGGATGATCAAGCCGACTAATTTTGACTCTACGAAAGCCTATCCCGCCATGTTTTTCATTTACGGCGGTCCCGGCAGCAATACCGTGGACAATGAATGGGGTGGAAATGATTTCTTCTGGCATCAGATGCTAGCTGCGGAAGGGTATGTTATTATTTCCGTAGATCCTCGCGGCACAATGTATAAAGGAAAAGACTTTAAGCACACTACTTATAAAGAACTTGGCAAATACGAAACTCAAGATATGGTGGCCTCCGCCCAATATTTTGGAGCCTTGCCCTTTATCGACAAAGACCGGATTGGCATGATGGGCTGGAGCTACGGCGGCTATCTCACTTCGCTTTGTATGACAGTGGGTGCCCCTTATTTTAAAATGGGAATTGCGGTAGCACCCGTTACCAACTGGCGCTATTACGACAGTATTTACACCGAACGCTTTATGCAAACCCCACAAGAAAATGCTTCGGGCTACGACGATAATTCGCCGATTAATCATGTCGAAAAACTCCAGGGCGCGTATTTGTTGGTGCATGGTTCGGCCGACGATAATGTGCATTACCAAAATACCATGGAAATGATCAACGCTTTGGTCGCCGCCGATAAACAATTCGACCTATTTATCTACCCCAATAAAAACCACGGTATTTACGGTGGCAATACCCGCTATCACCTCTATAATAAGATGACCAACTTCATAAGAGAGAATCTTTAAGGGAACGTTATTTCATTACATTTGGACGCCTACAATTAAACTCTAAACGAAACCTATGCCTGAAGAAACCGCGATTATCGACCCGACTCAAAGTCCTGAATTGGGTCAGCCGAAAGGTCTTTACACCCTCTTTTTCTCCGAAATGTGGGAGCGCTTTTGTTATTACGGCATGCGCGTACTTCTTACGCTCTATCTTGTCAAATCGCTGATGAAAGGCGATGCAGAAGCGTCGCTGATTTATGGAGCTTACACCGGCCTTGTTTACGCCGCACCAATTTTGGGCGGAAAAATGGCCGATAAATATCTGGGATATCGCTACGCGGTGATGCTTGGCGCAGTTCTGATGGCAATAGGAGAATTTTTAATTCTGGGTGGCAATGAGACTTTCCTGCTCATTGGTATGGGAGCATTGATAGTGGGTAATGGTTATTTCAAAGCCAATATTTCGACGATCGTTGGGAAGCTTTACAGCGATGGCGACCCGCGCAGAGATTCTGGTTTCACCATTTTCTACATTGGTATTAATGTGGGAGCCTTGCTGGCAACCACCGTGGTGGCTTACGTGGGAGAAACATATGGCTTTAAATATGGCTTCGGACTCGCGGGTATTGGTATGCTCCTCGGATTAATCATATTCTACACTGGTAGAGACAACTATGCCGCAGCAGAAGGTCTGGAAATCACCCCGGCTGGTCGCGCACCAATGCTCGGTCCTTTTTCCGGGGTACAAGTTATTTCGGTCGGCTCCTTGTTGCTCATTCCGATGTGCTATTTCCTGATCTTCCGAAATGAGCTGCTCGATTATATCTTACTCGGTCTCTTCGTTTACGTGGCCTACTCGCTTATAACTGCCGGAATCAAGGCCGATGCCGATCAAGAAGTAAAAGTATGGAGAGATAGAATGATAGCCCTTATCGTATTTATGGTGATCAATATTGCTTTTTGGGCCTGTTTTGAGCAAGCCGGAACTTCACTTACTCTCTTTGCCGATCGAAATGTCGATCGATTTGTAGGTAGCTGGGAGATGCCTGCATCTATGACCCAGTTTTTCAACCCCTTCTTTATCATCGTATTCGGCTCTATCTTTTCAGTAATGTGGGTGAAACTTTCCAAAATCGGCAAGAACCCAAGTATTCCATTGAAATTTGCCTTCGGTATCATCCAATTGGCCGCTGGTTTCTTGGTTACTAAAGTAGGTTTCATGTTTGTCGGACCCGACTTCCAAGTTCCACTTTTAACTTTGGTAGTACTTTACCTTTTACATACCACGGGTGAGCTTTTCTTATCTCCTATCGGCTTGAGCATGGTTACGAAGCTTTCGCCAAAAAATATTGCCGCTACGGCGATGGGTGGATGGTTCCTGAGTTTTGCGATAGCAAATTATGTAGGCGGTAAAATTGCCGCGGCTACCGGCGGTCATAGTGGCGGCGACGGCACAGTCGACCCGGCTGTTGGTTTGGCTTCTTATTTGGAAGTGTTCAGCACCATTGGTTATGTGTTACTCGCCTTTGCAGCGTTGATTATTATTTTCTCCGGTGCCTTGAATAAACTCATGCACGGTGTCCGTTAACTTACTTTAAGTCGATAATCTTTTAGTGAAAGAAACTTTTTAAGCCCCTTTCCTTATTTTTGCCAAAAGCGCACTCATGAAATCAATAATATTTGGCATCTGCCTGTTATTCGCTCTAAACATCTCGGCTCAAACGGCGGGTGTCAATTGGATATCCATCAGCGAAGTAGAAAAACTGATGGAGAAAAATCCCAAAAAGGTATTGATCGACGTTTATACCCAATGGTGTGGGCCTTGTAAAACGATGAACAACACCACCTTTAAGGATCCAAAAGTGGTGAAATACATCAACGATAATTATTACGCTATTAAGTTTGACGCCGAAAGCCCCGAAAGTGTCACTTTCCGCGGACAGACTTTTAACAATCCACAGTACGATGCAACCCGGCAGGGTGGTCGCAACGGAACGCACGAACTTACCATGGCTATTGCGCCGGTAAATGGCAGAGTAGCCTACCCTACTATTGTATATATGGACGAAAGTTTTCAAATACTTTCGCCGGTGCAGGGTATGCAGCCACCGGCGCAAATTATGCCTGTACTTACCTACTTTGGCGATAATGCTTATAAAACTGCTACTTGGCAGGAGTACACGGCGGGAACCAACTAGAATTCCCAATTCTACTCAACCATGAATTTGGATGAGCTATTCAAAGTGCAGCGACCTTAGTGCTGATATGAATTGAAGCTATTCTGAAATGCACAACGCGCACAATTTCCTTGCACACAAGTTTTCTTATCTATATTTGAGCGCCCAAGACAAAAATTTAAAATTGTTATCAAAATGAGTGAAACTGCCAAGCTTATCGTGAATGGAAAAACGCACGAGCTACCATTAGTTTATGGTACCGAAAATGAAGTGGCCATTGACATATCAAATCTTCGCGCCGATACGGGTCTTATTACAATAGATCCAGGTTACAAAAATACAGGCAGCACTACTTCAGCAGTTACATTTTTGGATGGGGAGAAAGGTGTTTTGCATTACCGCGGTTACCCGATAGAGCAACTGGCTGAGAAATCGACCTTCCTTGAAGTTTCTTACTTATTGATTTATGGCGAGCTTCCAACAGCAGCCCAAATGGAAGGTTTTTCAGAGCGCATCACCAAGCACACGCTTATACACGAAGATATGAAGCGCTTTTACGAAGGATTCCCAAGCAATGCCCACCCCATGGGTATTCTCTCTTCGATGCTTTCGTCGATGAGTACTTTTTATCCAGAATCGCAAAACCCTTACCGCACTTCCGAAGCAATTGACCTTACCATTCATCGGTTGATGGCCAAGATTACAACCTTAGCTTCGCTTTCCTATAAATCTAGTAAGGGCCAACCTTATATTTACCCCGACAATAGTCTGAGTTATGCAGAGAATTTCCTCTACATGATGTTTGCCGTACCGAGCGAGAAATACGAGATCGACCCGGTGGTTGTTGACGCGCTCGAGAAGTTGTTAATTCTTCATGCCGACCACGAGCAAAATTGCTCAACTAGTACTGTACGTATTGTCGGCTCCTCGCAAGCCAATCTTTACTCATCGATTTCTGCCGGTGTTTCTGCACTTTGGGGACCACTGCACGGAGGAGCAAATCAAGCGGTGATTGAGATGATCGACCAGATTCACAACGATGGTGGCGATCTTGAAAAATGGATTGACAAAGCTAAAGACAAAAATGACCCTTTCCGACTGATGGGCTTTGGGCATCGGGTTTACAAGAATTTCGATCCGCGTGCAACTATTATCAAAAAAGCGTGCGATGATGTGTTAAATAAGCTTGGTGTAAACGACAAAGGCTTAGAAATCGCCAAAAAACTCGAAGAAGTTGCCCTCAACGACAGCTATTTTGTCGAGCGCTCACTCTACCCGAACGTAGATTTCTACTCCGGTATGATTTACCGTGCTATAGGTATCCCAACAGAAATGTTTACCGTGCTTTTCGCCATTGGTCGCCTTCCAGGATGGATCGCTCAATGGAAGGAAATGGTAGCCAATAAGGAGCCGATTGGACGTCCACGCCAGATTTACGTGGGTGCTACCCGGCGCGAATATACCGCTATCGAAAAGCGATAAGATAAAGCCCATTTCAGCAAGTTCTTAATCGTTTCACAATGCCCACTATCTTGTGGAGGTGAATGAAGGAATGTATATTCGCACCCATCGATATCTTGATACCATGAGAAGAATACTTGTTCCAACCGATTTTTCAGAGGCTGCATTCAGCGCCCTCCAATATGCCATTGGTTTATCGAATGATATCGGAGGCGAGGTGGTTGTGGTTCATGCTTTTGGAACACCTGCTACGGGCTCCGCGGTGATGATGAACATTCAAGATACCCTATTGGAAAATGCCAATCAAGAACTCAAGCAGCTCGAGTCGAAAGTTGGCAAATTATCAGTTCAGCCCAAAAATGCGTTACATTACAAGGCTATTGAAGGCAGTATTTCGGGAGCCATCAATGCGCTAACCGACAGCGACCTGGATGAATTGGTGGTAATGGGAACCGATGGTGAAGTGGATCTGGCCGAGCGATACTTCGGCAGTCATACAGCAGCCACAGCAAAAACGGCTGATGTTCCTTTGTTGGCAGTACCCGTGAATTTCAGCTACCAAGCCATCAAACGTATTTTAGTAGCGAGCGATGGGAGACCTGTAAAAACGGCTCAAAGCATAAGCTACATCACCGACTTGGCAAAATTAACAGATGCCGAAATCGACGTAGTACAGATCAAAGGAAGCGATTCCGCAAAAGAAGAAGTGACCGCCGCTGAATTGGTCAACCAATTGAAAGAACGCGTGAACAAGGAAATAGGCCACCACGTGCACGTGCACAAGAAAGTGGATCAGGGAATACATGAAATGTCGGCTTCAAAGAAGTGCGATATCGTAGCTGTTTTTCAACGGAAGCACAATTTTCTCGAAGCCCTTTTAGGAAGTTCGGTCACCAAGCGGATGGTGAACGGGGCTAAATTGCCTGTTTTGGTATTACGGGGATAACAACTTACTACTGCAAAATTTTTTGAATAATCTTGGAAGCCTTTGCTCTGGGCTCTAACCGTCATTATTGTGCAAAAACAAAAGGGTTGCTCCGTAGAACAACCCTTTCGCTAAACAATAAACAAACTAAACAAAAAAGGCTAGGCGGAAAAGCGCTTCGCACGGCGCTGTAATTTTTCCACCTGCGCAAGTGTAAGGTTTATCGATGATATTCTGAAATTGGACAGGAAGAGATTTGAGGGAAATTTGGAATCTTAAGGCGAAAGCCTTATTGATACTTCGGAAATAAGTAATCGGAGCCGGGGAACTACTATCTCCTTCCGCGCTCACGGGCTTCATTTGCCTTGTTATTGCGTAGCTGAAACTTCTATATCCTGCTGGTTTATATTTAGTATGCCGTCGCACGCATCCCGCGGGTGACTTTATGAGTGCACTTCTCGCGCTGCCGATATTGTCTATCAAATTGAAATAATTTCGATTTCAGGGCGAGACACCCGAAAAGATCCCGCTCGCGAGACACGAGCGCGGGCGGCTAAATCCGAATGGGGAGATACACGCGGTGATTTACATCCCGCGAGTGACTTTATGAGTGCACTTATCGGGCTGTCGATGCTGTCTATCAAATCGAAATAATTCCGAGTTCGGGGCGAGACGCCCGTAAAAATCACACTCGCGAGACGCTGGCGCGGGCGAAGCTAACTCCAAATGGGGTTATCGCGGCAAAGAACCGCGATGACCCCTGATGGGAGCCTTCAGCATTCCAAAAACTGCGGCCTTACCGAAAAGTCAGGCCTGTTTTTTTGTTCCCCAATTTCCGCTGCGCGCGAGCTCGACGGAAATTGGGGAACAAAAAAAACCCATTTCCTTTGGAAATGGGTTTTTGGTATGCTGGGTGGAAGATGGGGTTCGAACCCACGACCTCCTGAACCACAATCAGGCGCTCTAACCGACTGAGCTACAACCACCGTGTATTTTAAGTGTGCAAAATTAAACTTTTCAGGTAACCTGTGGTGCCTTTCTAGAAAAAAAGTCATTTCATTATTCCACAAAACCAAGACCTGCCACCACCCTGGTCTCTGCCAATAATATTCTTTCTTTGGCAATCAGGTCTACCAATTTCACTTGTGCTTCAATGAGCTTTGTTTCCCTGCTATTCACCAAAAAAAGGCTGCTCTCTCCAATATTGAAAAGTTCCCGCTCTCCTATGAGCAAACGCTCCAGCAATTCAACATTCAATACAAAAATACTCACTTGATCGCGGGTGTTGGCGAGCTTAACCAAGGTGGAATTTAATTTGGCATCAAGCTGAGCGCGCTTGGACTCGAGTTCTAGAGTGGTAAGATCGATTTTCACACGGGTCATGGCCATTTTGCCGCGACCTTCCCGCATGAAAAGTGGTACGGCAACCTTAGCGCCAAAGGTGTAATTATTTTCGAAAAAGACCGATTCATTGAAATAGTCTTCAGCGTTGGCCGGACTAATGTTATCTCCAAGTACATTGTATTTGAGCTCGACCTTTGGTAAAACATATTGGGTGGCCAAGCGCCGTTCGATTTGAAAACTCGATCGCTCCAAATTGAGCTTTTGCAAGTCGGGATGAAACGGAGTAATAGAAGAAGGGATCAACGAGTCGCTTCCCATTCGTTCGGTTAGGGGCTCAGGTCTCAGACCCGGCGGAATGATAATAGGCTGGATTTCATCAGTCCACAGGTATACCGAAGCCATATTTGCCGCGTCAATCCAATTATTCTGCGCTTCTCGCAAGTCAAATAGGCGGGTAAGGACTTGAGTGTACGCTTCGACAGTGTCGATAGCGGGTAAGTCGCCCAACAGATGGCTTTGAACCACACCTTCGTATCGGGTGGCGGCGAGTACAAGTGCGTCTTCAGCAATTTGCAAGGTACGATCAAACAGCGCCCACCTATAGTAGGCCGTAGTAGCTTCGTAATAAAGCGCATTGAGCATAGCGATACGGTCGTTTTGACTCATATCTACGCCAAGTTGCGCTTGGCGAAGCGCAGCTCTGCGCTCATCGAACAGAAAGCCGTTGCCAAGTTGCACACTCAATCCGGCGTTGAATAATCCCCGCGAAGGCACCGTAGATTCCGGATTGAGAAATACTCCGCCATTGTCTTCATATCCACCCTGTAGGGAAATACCCATCCAGGTCGGAACTTCGATTCCCGCCTGCAGGGCTTCGTAGTATTCGGTTTCGCTGTACTCTTTCGTCCGGAAATTACCGTAGAGCAGGGGGTCGAACGATCCACGCGACAATCGCACATTGCCTTCGGCTAAATCGACACCATAATCGGCGGAGAGTGCCATAGGGTGGTATTGCCGCACCCACCGTATAAACTCGGCATAAGTGAGTACAGAGTCGGAAATATAAGGCTGAAATGCAGGCTTATCAGCGTTGGCCGATTGACGCAACTCCGGCCTATCGGGTACTTCTACTTGTGCAAAGCAAGACAGCGTGACCCAAAAGAAACTGATCAAAAATGTCGTTAACTTTTGATTCATTGCTTTAGCTCAACGTCCTTACCAACAGTTGCTTTGGCATCGTTTAAATCTCGGTAATAATCGGGTGGGAAACCATTGAGCTGTCGCCACAATTCATACCCCAGCAGCACGTCTTTGAAAAGTAGAATACCATCGGTGCCGGAACCGACGCGCAGTTCTTGCGGCCACGGCTCCGCAGTGGGGTCGGGAACCACCAAGATCCGGTATTTTCCGTTAGGACTGATAAAATTATCGATGGCAATCACTTCGCCGCCGAATGTACCATTACTTAATTGCGGCCATCCGGAAAAGACGATTGCAGGCCAACCATCAAAAATTAAGCGCACGATATTGCCTTTTCGCAAAAGCGGAAAATCGACCGGATCGATATACAACTCCACCGCCAAATCATAAGTCGCCGGCATAATACTCACCAAGGCTGTTCCTTCTTTTATCGTTTCGCCAAGACCGGCTTCAATGGCTTGCGTAACATAACCATCTTGAGGTGCGGTAATGAAATAATTGCCCAGTCGCACTGAATAATTCGAAAACTGGTTCTGCAATTTGGCAACTTCTGCTTCGGTATCATAGAAGGTCGATAACGCGGAATTGCGATCCGACCGAGCCTTGCTCATCTTTTCCGCATAGTCGTTTTCAACCGCATCGAGCTCGATACCCGCATTGAGCAATTCATTTCGAGAAGTGAGTAATTTATTCTCAGCACCAATTAACTTGGCCTTTGTTTCCTGAACCTTCAGTCGTCTACTTTCCAGATCTGTCAATGCTTTTAAGCCTTGCTTGTATAATTCTTCCATCCGAGCTAAGCGCTCTTCGGCGATCTTGAAATCGACCTTAGCAGCTGTAAAATCAATACTGTCGCTGGTTACTTTTAACCGATTTTGAACCAATTTATTTCTCGTTTGTTCGAGTTTGTTCAATCTCGATTCGCTCAATGCGGCAATTTGATCAGCCAATGCTTCAGCCTTCTCATTATAGTTAACAGCAGCACTCTTCTTACTTTCTATTTGAGAGTCTGTTCGCTCCAAAAGTTTCGGATCAAAATATTCATCCTTGATTTCGGAAATTTGCAAGATCGTATCGCCTTTCTTAACAAATTCACCTTCGCGGACGTACCACTTTTCCATCCTGCCGGGTATAACACTCTGAACCGTCTGTGGTCGCTGGTCTAGAAAGAGCGTGGTGAGTTGACCGGGTGCGCGCACGTTTTGTGTCCATGGGAGAAACAACGCCAAGATTGCTACTACCACTACGATAACGAGCGTGCGTAACTTCTTGATCGGACGATGGTTGTCGGCTACAGCGGCAAGACTCTCGTACTTCGCGACATAATCTTCTATTTCGATGTTATTATCGGATATATCGAGCATAACTGTCGTTGCTTATTAAATCAGTGTAGGAACCATCAAATACCACCATTCCTTTATCGATAAAAAGGGTGCGATTTGCACGCTTTAAAAACTCACTTCCATTGCTGGTGGCGATAACGGTGAAGGATTGGGAAAACAAATAATCCAAAAACTTCCGTTGCTCAAATTGATGCAGGGCGGCAGTGTCGTCTTCGAAGAGGATAAGTTTCGGTTTATATACTACCGCGCGTGCCAGAATGATTTTTGCAGCAAATGATTTAGGTATTCTTTGGCCACCCGAAGAGAGCATAGTGTTAAGACCGTCATCTAGCATATTCATTGGCTCTGTCGCGCTCACAGCTTCTAAAACTTCTGTGACTTCGTCGTCGGTCACACCTTTTTTGCCGAGGGTAATATTTTCACGTAGCGTTCCTTTAAAGATGGCTTCATGCCAAATATTATCGCCGATGGCTAGACGCAAATGGTCATGACACAAAGCCGAAAGCGGAATTCCGTTGTAAGTAATTCGCCCTTCATAATGATCGTACAACCCTGTAATGAGTTGGAGAAGCGTTGATTTTCCGCTACCATCTCTACCGGCTATAGCAATCTTTTCTCCAGCCTTCACCGTAAGATTGAAGCCATTTATGATGCGCCTTTCCGTTCCAGGGTAGCTAAATCTCAGATCTTCAATTCCTACTTCAAAGGCTTCACAAGCCGATATTATTCTAGGGTTTCGAACTTTTTCTTCCTCCAATGGGAGATCTATAACGGCTCCAATCTTCTCGACCGAAGTCAATACATCGTACACATCTTCGAGGCCTACTATGAGTTTCTCGATAGAATTCATAATCAGGATTATGATAATCTCCGCAGCTACAAATTGCCCCAAACTTATTTGCCCGTCTATCAAGAGAAGACTTCCCATTATTAAAAGGGCTCCGACACTTATTACTTTAAATGCAATCATGGTGCGGAACTGGGTCATTAAGATTGCGAAGTGCTTTTTACGAAAGTAGAGGTAACCCATGACGAGTTTATCGACCTTTATCAACGGCAGATTCGTGATTCCAGCCAGCTTAAAGGTGCCCATGGTCCTAGCCAACTCTTCGAGCCAATGCGCCACCTCGTACTTATGAGCTGACTCTTTGAGTGAAGTAACGATACCTATGGGCATGGTATATCGAAAGAGAATATAGAGGGTAAGCAAGACCGCTACTGAGAAAAACAGGAAAAAGGGATGGTAAACCGAAATCAATATCAGTCCAAAAAACACTTGAAGCGTAGCAGTAGGAAAGTCGACGAGTAGCTTAGCAATGCCTTTTTGAAGGGTCACCGTGTCAAAAAATTGGTTCACCATCTCGGGTGCGTACCTATTTTGCATGGCGTCGATCTTAATTCGCGGTAGGCGTATGGCAAACGAAAAGGAAGACTGAGCAAATATGCGCTGCTGCAATTTTTCCGTTAAGGAGAGCTGTGCAATCTGTATAGCACCCGACGCGATGAGACCCGAGATAACAATTACAATCAATATGAACCAAGAAGAAGACACCCGCCCTCCCAAGATAAAATTGAGAATAGCTTGTATGCCCAGTGGTAGAGTAAGCACTATGATACCATTGATCAGGGCGTAGAACAATATGAGGTACATGATCTTTCGCTCAGAGCGAATAAACCTCCCCAGCCTTTTTACCGGTACCACCGGGTTATATTCAGCTTCAGCCATTATGCTATGGTTCTAAAAACGAGTTCTTTATAAAATAAATAGCGGTGTTCATCATCAGCGCCAAGATCGCTCAAACTTGGTAAATGTTCGGCAAAAAAAAGCTGGCCTTGGAGCGACTCAATAAGCAGGGTGGCCAAGCTATTGGGGTAAGCATAATGCGGAGCAAAATCTTTGATCAATATGGATAACCTAGCCACCAAACTCTTAAAATGGTTGTATAATCCTTCCCTGTTTTCATTATCGATTTCCTTGGTGCAATAAGCTTTCGGCGATTCCGAAATAACCACGTGCTGCAAAAGTGCTAAGTCGAACGGTGCACTCGCCAAAGAACCAAGCCCTTCCGTAATCATGCGGATGCCAGCTTCCAGGCGAAGATCATTCGATTCTATATTAGCCGTACCGAAAGCGACCTGGTACTCTAAACAGGCCCAGTACCAGGAAAGGTAATAAAGGAGCAGTCTATTCTTGCTTTCGAAATAGCGGTATATGGCACTCTCGGTGGTGGTGATTTCCGCCGATAGCTTTTTGAAAGTGAAGCGCTCCATACCGAGCGTATCGATGAGCGGCAAAGCTTCGCGGAGTATAGCTCGACCGAGATCGCTACTGTTGGGATCTTTGAGATAGATCTTGTCGCTTACATCGATGCGAATATTAGAAAGTAACTGCGCCATTCAAATTGCGTATTTTACTCGCAAAAATAAAATAAAACTCTCGTTGTGCAAAAGATATTCACGAAAAGAGACGCCAATAGGAATGGGTTGTTGGCATGTCGACGGGTTGCGCGGACAATGGTTGGGGAAACGTGGTGGCGACGTAGCATGCCGCGCATCTAGAGTAGAACCCCCAAATCCCTTAACCCAATAGGTCGCTCGGTGGTAAAACCTTCGCCAAATGTGGTACCGATCAATCTGCCGTACTCGCGAGCGCGAGCCTCCACTACTTTGAGAAATTCGGGAGTCGAAATAGCAGTTACGGGGCCGTCGTCGTGTTTTTCTGAATTGAACTGAGTGGCGTAGGCTAAAATCGATTTCATTTTAATGTCCCATTCGTCAGTTATATCGACCACGAAATCGGGCTGAATGTAAACGTCCTGTACATAATGGTATACCGCCTGTGGCCGCCAAGCTTCAAGCGGCTGTCCTTCACCATCGGCAACGGTCACCGCGCGAAGGCCGCTGATAAAACAGGCATCGCTTACGAGTTTCGCAGCCCGCCCATGATCGGGATGGCGATCGCTAATGGCATTTCCAATTACGATTTCGGGTCGATAAAGGCGGAGGTATTTAGAAATTGCACGTTGCGATGCTTCATTGTTTTGAAAAAACCCATCGGCTAAACCAACGTTGTCGCGGACAGTAATACCGAGAATTTTGCTGGCAGCGACGGCTTCCATCGCCCGTAATTCAGGCGTGCCGCGTGTACCCAGCTCGCCACGGGTCAAGTCGAGAACACCAACTTTTTTACCTTGTTTTATGGCCTTGGCTATGCTCCCGCCAGCACCTAATTCGGCATCGTCGGGATGAGCTGCGATTACGAGAATATCGAGTTTCATAGCGCCAAAATAGCTTTTAGTTCGGCGTAAAGCCTATGTGTTGGTAAACCCATAACGGTATAAAACGAACCTTCGATTTTTTCGATGGCCATGTAGCCTATCCATTCTTGAATGCCGTAGGAGCCCGCCTTATCAAATGGTTGGTATTTGCGAACATACGCGGCGGCTTCAGCCTTCGTGACATTACCAAAATAAACAGTGGCGGCATCGACGAACGCAGATTCTGAAAGCACGGTGCTCAAACAAACTGCTGTAAACACGGTATGGCTGCGGCCGCTCAGCGCCAACACCATTTCAACGGCTTCATCCGTAGATTCGGGCTTGTTGAATACCCGATCGCCGAGCCATACCACAGTATCGGCTGTGATTAATATATCGGTCGGGGTAAGCTCATCCCGAAAGGCAGCAGCTTTTTTCTTGCAGAGGTATAACGGAATATCACCGCCCTTTAATTCGGACGAAAAGGCCTCATCCACTTCTTTTGTGCGCATTTCGAAAGGTAAATCCAACCCTTCCATAAGCATTTGCCTACGCGGCGATTTCGAAGCAAGTATGAGTTTATGACCTTTAAGATCAAGCAAAATACGCGGCGTAATAGATGAAGTAATGCACTACGCTATAGAGTATTCCGCCCAGCATGGCCACCTTCAGCGCATTGCCAGCTTTTACAAATTGGGGGCGACGCACCGCTCGGTGGTTGTAGTAAAGCCCGATAAACATGGGGATTAAGACAAACAAACCAGCGTAGATGGTCGTAACGAGATCGTCGATAAGCGTTTGCTGTAGCCAAACGATTAAGATGATGGTGACGACTATAAGCGCAGCAGTAATTTTTTTGGCGCTCTTGAGTCCGTAAACTAAGGGAACAGTGCGCGCATTAATGTAAAGATCGCCTTTCACATCGGCCATATCTTTTTGTATTTCCCGGACTAAATTCAAGAGAAAAGCAAAACCAGAGTAGCCCAAAATGAAGTAAAACATTACCTTGAAATACGAGGCAGGATCTTCGTCGGGCCGCATTTGCGCATACACTTCGGCTACTTCGGCTCCATACTTATCGAGCAAGAGCGGTATCTCATAAATCCCAACTAAGAGGGGCACCAATCCGGCTAATAAGGCGATAATGATGTTGCCTGTAAATAGATCGCGCTTGAAATGCACGCTGTAGAACCAAAGCGAACCGGCTGCAAAAAAGCTGACAATACTCAACTTCCACATACCAATGCTCCATGCTACATACACGGCGAGTGCCAAGCCGCTAAGGTTGAAAAACTGATGCACCACCATAGCAATGCGCCTCTTAACGTGCACCCCAACTATCATATCTTCCGGCTTATTTACCCGATCTGTGCGTTGATCGAAATAATCGTTGATGATGTTTCCCGCCGCTGCAATAAGCACCGTGGAAATTACCAGCAGAGTAAATTTCCATCCTGGAAGTTGCAGCTCAAATCCATTTACCTCTACAATAGGTTGGAGCACGAAGTAGCGCATCAACCACATGGTAAGCGCAATAATCGCTAGATTAAGCGGGCGCGTTAGGCGGATGAGTTGTAAAAAAGAGTTCATTACCAGTCTACGGCGTCTTTGGCAAACCAAGTGCCTTGGACTTTCATAATTTGTTCGATCACATCGCGCACGCAACCTTCGCCCCCACGTTTGGGCGATACGTAGTGACATATGCCCCTAATTTCATCGGCGGCATCATACGGACAGGTCGAAATTCCCACGCGTTGCATCACTTCGAAATCGGGAATATCATCGCCCATGTAGAGTATTTCATCATCGCTCAGTTTATGATCGGCTATAAATTTATCGTAAACCGTCAATTTATTCCGCGACTCCAGAAAGATATCGCCAACACCGAGCCGTTGAAGAGCATCGCGCACTTGAGTCGAATTGCTGCCTGTTATTACGCCAATGCGCATACCCTTTCGCAAGGCGTATTGCAAAGCGTAGGCATCGCGCGAGCTCAATCGTCGGAGAAATTCACCGGTGCTATCTATTAAAACAGTTCCGTCGGTGAGTACGCCATCCACATCTACCAGCACGGTGGTGATAGCTTTTAGGCGTTCCTTATAGCTTTGAGCCATGGTTTCGGCGCAGTATTTCGTCGGTTAGGATATCGTACACTTTTCGGTAAATACTTTCGGTAGGCAAGAGGGATTGGTGAGCCTTAATGGTTTCTAAGTCGCCACGGCTCGCAGGCCCCGTTTGCGATTGGGCGGCCGTCTGCATCAAAACCTTGTTTGCCGTTTCAAGGATCAGGGGGTGCAAAATGGTACGGTCAATACCGGCGGTATGCAGCAACTCTTCGGAAAACTCGTACATCAAATTGGCAAAATTATTCGCAAAAACCGCCGCTAAATGTAGATTTTTGCGCTGCTCAGAGCTCAGGATATAGACTTTCGACGAGAGCAGGTCGGCCAGAGCACCAAGGGCATTCAGATCGCTATCGTCATCGGCTTCGATACAGAAAGGTACGTTTTCCCATACCACCTGCTTATCGATCGAAAAGCTCTGTAATGGATAGAACACGCCCCTCCGCAAACTACCGGGAATAGCATCAATATTTACCGCTCCGGAAGTGTGAGCCACCAGTGCTTTTGTGGCCGGATGAAGGCGTTGAGCTACTGCGGCTATTGCGTCGTCGCTTACGGTAAGCAATATCAAATCGGCTTTGATTCTCCCATCCAATTTGGGTAGGACGGAGGTATGAAGTTTATGGGCTAAGCGATCGGCCTGCTGACTATTCCGTCCGTAAACGCCCACAATCTCTACTCCACGCGATTGCAATGCGGACGCAAGCTGGTGAGCCACTCTTCCAGCTCCGACGATGGCTATTTGCTTAATTTCACTCATTCGCGCAGTAATTTTCTCGAAATACGAATCCTGTGTCGTATGGCCATTACCGTTCCCAAAAACATAACGATACAGCCGATCCAAAGGACATTAATCATAGGAAATTGAATAGCTTGCATCACAATAAACTCCCGCCTGTTGGCATTGCTTTCCGACACTTGAAAGGTATGGATTCCGGTTTGCGGATCAATCTTTTCAAAATTAAACCGAAGACCTGTTTCTGCTTCGATCACTGGGTCAGGAATGGGTAGCACGGTGTCGCGCAAAATGTAAAGCGGTTCAATTTCAAATACGTCTCCATTGCCATTGCGGATACCGATAGACGCCCGCACGGCCAAATCGTTTTCCGCAAGACGATAAGTATCCTTTTCTTCAGGCTTCACCATACTCAGCGCATTTAGGCGGATCAGATTTGCTCCAACAAATGCGGTATCGCCCACCGCCAGCTTTAGCTCTTCGGGAGTGCGGAAACCATCGGGGTCATTATCTTCTTCGAGCTCCGCCCAGCGGATATGCGAGTAGATATCGCGGTTCAAATAGCGCTTGGTAGCTGGCTCGGCAACGTTTCCAAATTCCGGATTGAGCTGCACTCGTGGGTTGAGTGTAAAAAGGTAATCGCCCGGTCTGTTCGAACTCCATCTGGTGATCGTTTCCACATCGAGCGATCTGGGGTCTTCTACCAACTCCCAATTCTTTTGATCCATTATAAAATCGGGGCCAGGCTTATGATCTACAAGAGCTTCGAAGATCGCTCCCCGAGAGATAACTTTCTGGCCGGCCTTGTAATAGGTCGCACGTGGGGCGTAATAATCTACGGTATAATACACGTTCACACCCGTCTTTTGCCGTTCGTGGTAGCGCACAAAGTAAGGGCCCATTTCCACCGTATCGCCCTTGAAAAGAAGAATATCTTCGTTGTTCTTAAAATCTTCGTTGAGTTGCGCTATATCGAATCGGCTTCCGTTTTCGGAAATCTTCATGCTGCGCGACGTTGAAATAAGCGCTCCTAGAAGAACTAAGGCAAAGCCTATATGTGCCACGCTCGCCCCCGCAAAATCAAATTTGCCTTTTAACATGCGAATCAGGTAATCGGAGTTGGCTACCACAGCAAAAATGCAGGTAAATAGTAAAATGAGCAGAACGCTTTCGGAGCTGGAATATTCCAGAAAATATTGTGCCGCAGCAGTAAGCAAAATTGAGATCCCGAAAGCCCAAGCTATTTTTTTGGCAAACTGGCCAAACTTACCTTTTCCATAGCGGAGAAACTGCGTGCAGGCAATGAGGAATGTGATGACAAAAGCAAACGGAACTTGCCACTTGTTAAAGAAAGCTATTCGTTCGCTATGCGGAGCCAATTTCCCTTCGGCCAGCGCTTTCAAGCCATCGATTCCGGTGAGATTGGCCAAGCTCATTAAAGGCTTGGAAAAAGGCTGCGCCAGTAAGTTCCAAATCGGTTTAGAGGTCTCGATCGCTATTTGCCCTGCCGCCAATACCAGTACTACGGCTCCAATAAAGAGCCAAAATTCCCTACTCCAGAGTGGCTCTTCCCCAGTTGATTTCGGAAAAGTCTTACTATGACCGATGATCAGCATGACCACAGCCATTCCCAAAAAGGCCACAATGATAGCTACCCACGCGCCCGTAAATGCGGCTACTACCGCAAGGAAGATGGTGGCTGCAAGAAAAATCAGGCGCAACTGTTTTTGAAAAAGCAACAATGCCACGCTCGAACCGGTGATGGAGAGCAGGATAAAGAGATGCTGCGCCATGAGTCCATTTCCCGTAAAGGAGTGCACAGACGTTTCGCCCAATACGCCGGAATGCACCAAAAAGGAAGCGTACATTACCAAGGCATAAGCCGCGAGTGTAAGAAGCAGGGCTGCGTAAAGCGATTTCGGTTTATGGTGATTGAGCACCATGACGTGAGCCGCCCCAACGATCATAATCCAAGGAATAAGGCTGGCATTTTCTACTGGATCCCAAGCCCAAAAGCCGCCAAAACTCAAAGCTTCATAGGCCCAGGCCCCACCCATCAAAATACCGATACCTAGCACAGATACCGAGAAGAAAGCCCATGGTATAGCAGGACGAAGCCATTCACGCAGTTCACCGGTCCAAGCACCTGCTACAGCAAAAGCAAAGGGAACCACCAGCGATGCATATCCCAAAAAGAGGGTTGGCGGGTGAATGGTCATCCAATAATTTTGGAGTAAAGGATTAAGACCCCGCCCATTTTGAAAGGTCGGAATATCCTGTAGGTAAGTCGCTACGCGGGTCCACGGAAGCCCAATATTCTCCGGCAATTCGCGAATAAGCGTAAATGGATTGCTTCCGATCTGAAAATCGAAAATGAATACCCCGAGCACCATAGAACCCAAAAGCACTTGAATGATGGCAACGGTAAACATAGTGAGCGACTCCCATTTTCGCGCGGTGCGCAAAAGGATATTACCCAATACTACATGCCAAAAGCTCCAAAGCAGAAAACTTCCCTCCTGCCCTTCCCAAAAACAAGAGAAAATGTACCGCAGGGGCATATCGCTATTGGCATGTTTCCACACATAGTCGAATTCAAAGTAGCGGTTGAAAAGCAAGTAGAAAAGCGTGGCCGCCGCTCCCACCAAGGCTATAGAATGTAACCAGAAACCTATTCTCCCCATTTGGCGAAAGGCCTCTTCCTTGCGGATGTAACTTAGTAAGTATGCTATTGCAGAAAAAAGTGCTGCACCAAAAGAAACGATAATGAGCAGTTCACCCAGAACGCCCAAAGCGGCATGTTCGCCAACATATTCAACCATTATTGTACTGGATTTCGCAGATTGCCCTGAAGTTCAAACTTGCCTTCTTCCTTATATTTCGAAGGGCATTTCATGAGCATTTCAGAAGCGTAAAATTCATTGCCTTCGGCTTTTCCTATTACCACCACATTTTCGCTGCGTTCAAAATCTTGGGGCTTGCTTTTATTGAGCCATACTTTGCGTTTCGCCCCTTCCTTATCGATCATTGTGAATTGGGTAAGGTTCGGATTTACTTCGGGATTATAGATAATCTCCGCCGACTTATCGAGAAAACCAACCACGTGATATTCCTTACCAGGGTTGCCAAAAGCTTCTCCAAAATCTGCGTAGGAGCTTGACTCCGATACAGAGCTAAGCATAAATGCCATTGCTACGGCTATCACAATAATGGCAACAATATGGGTTTTCTTCATCGCTTATCAGTTTTCTTATTCTCCAATCGTTTCAACCTGCGGTCGAGGGCAATGAGATACCCAAAAACCGCTAATAAAAGCACTGTAACTACTGCCACCACAACGTAAATTTTACCTGAGCTATGCATGGTTTCTTCCAAGAGATTGCCTTGGTCTGATGCAGCTAATACTGGTGCGGATACCATTACGACTATTACAATCGACGGCACAAGTTGTTTAATGTTCATCGGCTATTCGTCTTAATCTATCCATTCGATTTTGAAGCTGGAAAATCCATAAGCTCATACCCATCCAACCCAGCACGGCGGGGTAAAACACAAGGCGGAGATTATCGTCGAGATCGTATTGGTTAAAAGCCGGATTGCCTCCCACGCCAGGGTGGAGAGAATCGGCTCCAAGCCGCGGCCACACCATTACGAAAAGCAGCATCATTACGAAGGCAAAAATATTATAAACACCTGCCAATCGTGCGGCTTTCTGCTCTTCATTTACAGAAGAACGCAGTACAAAATAAGCGAGGTATATTAGCGTAGCTACCGCGGCTCCATTCAGGCGGCGATCGTTGACCCACCAGGCACCCCACGTAAAACGTGCCCAAATCATACCAGTGGCTAAGCCAATAAATGCGAAAAGCAAACCAACCCGGGCGGCATTGGCGGCAGCTGCGTCGGCATCTAAACGCGAATGGCGAAGGTGTACAATGCTGTAACCAAAGGAAACGGCCATGATCAAAATCATCGCGAACCAACTCGGGACGTGGAAAAGCAAGTTTCGAATGGTTTCGTTGAGTATAGGTTGATTTGGAAAGCCAAATCCGCGATCGGCTTCCGCCAAAGCAGTCAAGCATGGTTCTATTTTGTCGGGCTTCAGGCTTACTTCCATTGCATTTTGAAGAAAGGCATCGGGCAAATGCATGGTGCCATCTACCGCGTTGTGCACATAGAGATCGAAGAAGGCTTCGCTAATATCTTGATAGATACTAAAAGTGGCTCGAATGTGGGTATTGTCAACTACTTGATATTCGTAGGCACAAAATATTTCGTCGCCATTGGTTAACCATACCTGCTGACTCTGTGCGGCATCGGCAAAGTGGGAATTGTAACCGGTAATGATTACCGTGGTGCCACCGTTATTAAGCTGGGCAGGATCGACAGTTTTAATCCCAGGATTGAGTGGGGCTAAAAGGCCGAGAAAAACACTGTAGATTACCAAGATAGCGGAACCTATTTTCCACCACAATCCGCGCATAAGGAAGGTTCAAATTATTCGCGCCAAAGGTAGGGAAATAATATGTACGACAGGGCTACAGAAAGGACGGTAATAGCGATAAGCTGCCATACATAACTGGCATTTACACTCCAAGCCAACCCGTCTAGCACATTTTTCGACAAGCGCATGAGAATGAGCAAAAAAGGCAAGATAATAGGTAAGCCCAACACGGCCATTAGACCCAGATTTTGATCGGCTGTAGCTGCTAAAGCCGAAACCAGTGAAAGTTGCACAGAAAGGCCCAAGGCACCCAGCATCACAACACCCATCAGCGCAAATCCATTGGCTTCTCGCAATACGTCGGTGCCCAATAGACCCGAAAAAATAAGTAGCCCGAAACTTACCATCACGAGTAATATACAGGCATTGTAGATAATCTTAGCAAGAATTACGCTTTGGGGACTCGCCAAGGTGTACAGATACAATCGCCTTCCTGAAGATTCGAGCGCGAAGCTCCGCGCAGCGGCATTGAAAGCGGCGAAAAGCACAATGATCCAAAACAGCGCGTTCCATGTAGGCACGTCGCCGATGCGCTTGAAAGCCAAATAAGCGACAAATACGGATGAGAGAATATAGAGCAACACACTGCCAAGGGCGTGCGATTGGCGCATCTCAAGCTTCATATCCTTCCGGAAAATAGCCCATACTTCAGGCCACATCTGCCGCTGTATTTAAGGAAATTTCACTGTCATCAGCGGGAATTTCGACATTTGTAAAGCCGCGCTTCTGCAAATATTCGCGATAGATTAACTGCGCTTCGTAACGCCCATGCACTAAATAAATACCTTTCACGAGCGAAGGATTTTGGCAGGATAGGAAATCGGCCATCTCTTCATAATCGCCGTGCGCGCTGTACGAATCGAGCGCTTCTACCCGCGCCTTCACTTTGTATTCGGCGCCGTGGATGCGGACTTTTTTTGCGCCCGAGCGAAGCCGCCCTCCCAAACTCGAAGGTTCGCAATAACCCACAAGCAGTATGGTATTGCGCTCGTCGGAAATATTGTTCTTTATATGATGCACAATTCTACCTGCTTCGGCCATACCCGATGCGGAGATGATGATGCATGGCTCCTCGAGGGTATTGAGCATTTTAGAGTATTGCACATCTCGGATATACAGGAGATTATCAAACCCAAAGGGATTGGAATCGCGCTTCATGTAATCGAGAATCTGTTGATTGTAATTATCCGGATATCGCGCAATGATCTCGGTGGCGTTAGTGCTGAGCGGCGAATCGACAAAAACTTTAATATTGGGTAGTTTGCCCGCCGACTCCAGCTGATCGAGCGCATAAATTACCTCTTGCGTGCGACCAACACTAAAAGCAGGAATGATGAGTTTGCCTCGATTTTCAACGCAGGTTTGATGCACTATTTGGAACAGTGCTTCCTTGGTATCTGCCTCATCGGGGTGAAGGCGATCGCCATAAGTGCTTTCTGTAATTATATAATCGGCTTGCGGAAAATCTTCCCATGATCGAATGATGCGGTGAGCTGGTCTGCCAATATCTCCCGTGTAAGTAAGGCGTTGAACACGCCCCCTTTCGTATAGCTTGAGATTGATGCAGGCGCTACCAATGATATGACCCACATACGTGAATAGAAGCTCTACTTCCTTATCAATTTTAATCCACTTGTCGTATTCAAAAGTTTGAAATAAAGTCAAAGTCGCCGCCACATCCCCGGCATCGTATAGCGGCTCATCGTCTTCGTCCATCGGAATATTTTTTTTTTGCTTCCATGCGAAATCGCTGCTTTGGATATGAGCTGAGTCAGCGAGCATTATTTCACAGAGACTTTTGGTTGCGGCGGTGGTATAAATCGGGCCTTTGAATCCATCTTTTACCAAGCGGGGCAGAAGACCGGAATGATCGATATGGGCGTGGCTGAGTATCACCAAATCCACCGAAGTGGGATCAAAACCGAAGTCGCGGTTTTCCTTACCACCAAGGCTCTCCCGACCCTGAAACATGCCGCAATCGAGCAAAATGCGCTTGCCACTTTCGAGTTCTACCAAATGTTTGGAACCGGTTACTGTACGTGCCGCTCCTTTAAAATGAATTTTCACATCGGGAATTTTGGTAAAGTTAACCAAAGCTTTTTCGAACTTTGGAGCAAAACAGAAATATGCGAAGTATCAAAACCATTAAAGCACCCGAGCCCATTGGGCCCTATAGCCAAGCAGTGAGCCATGGCAATACCCTTTACATCAGTGGTCAAATCGGGATAGATCCCAAAGCCGGATCAATAGTAGGCGGTGGTATTGAAGCCCAAGCCACCCAAGTGATGAAAAATCTCGAAGCTATTCTTCACCATGTAGGTTTAACGTTTGAAAATGTGCTCAAATGCACTATTTTCTTAAACGACATGAGCGATTTCGCAGCCGTTAACGCCATTTATGGCAAGCATTTAAAGGAGCCATTTCCTGCTCGGGAAACCGTTTCGGTGAAAGGTTTACCGGCAGGAGCCTTAGTCGAAATTTCGGCCATAGCCGGGCTCGACTAAATCATGTACTTGCGCTGCGTGCCGTAGAGAAAAATGAAAAGCGTTGCTACTATTGCTAAAAATATCGTAGCCGTAAGCGTGAGCATATTGAGACCTAAAAAGAGTAATACACCGAGAATGCCCACTACTTTGGCCGCGATATATACGTAATAGCCAACCCGCCTGAGCTTGAACATCAAATAAGCTCCGCCAATTGAAAGTAGCGAAGCCAATATTCCAAACCAAGCAATAGCGGTGGCATTGGCAACAGCCGAGCGCATGGTAGCTGCAATAGAATTCATGAAGTTCTCAATGAACGCGCGGGTAGAAGCATCAGCTCCATCCATAGCTTCCGACATCTGTTCATTAATTTCCGCCATTTGGACGGGATCGAAAGACTGGTCGCCAAATAAGCCAATAATGCCCGTAATAAGATGGTAGCCGGAAACGATAAAGGTTAAGATGCACAGTACAGTGAGAAATGTGGGGCGTTGAACAAAAGTGCCTGGATGATCCAAAGTAGATTTTTCGTATTCGCTCATGGTTTAGGATTTGGTGCCAATATAATCAGATATTGGTAGAATAGGAATGCACACTATTTCTCCATAAGTCAAATAACTGATTTTCGAGATCTTCCCGTTCGACGGCGTAGATTTTACGCCAAACTTTTCCATCGGCTTTTAACTTGGTGTGTATTTGACGGCCCCCGCGGATCACTTCCAACTCCAAGCCTTCTATATCGAGTTTCGTTTCCAAATAATGCTGGGGCACCTCGCCGGCTATCGAAACAATAATGTCGCCTTGCCATAAGCCAGCATTCACAGCAGGGCTTCCGCTCATCGCCAAGGCTACCAAGGCTGAATTTCCCACCATCTGCAAAACCAACCCGTGCTTAGCCTCCCAAGGCAGGGCAGAAGGCTGCGCGTCGATGATGATTCCTAAGGTGGACAGCGCAGCTGGCAAAAGATCTTCTATTCCTCCCCTACCATCCACTACTTTCTTCCTTAGCTCCGTCCAATCGCAGTTATTATCGTGAGCCATTTCACCCCAATAATCTTCTTCTGTATAGCCCCTTCCTTTTGGGAATTTTTCATAAAGCCTTCGCATCACATCGTTGAGCCCGAAATCGCCTTCCGTTGCCCCAAGCAAGCGGCAATCGCAGATCAAAGCCAGCAAGGCGCCTTCCACATAAATGCTTACCCTACGGCCTGGAGCTGCTTTTCCGTAGCCATCAATCCAGGTATCTACCGAACTATCGGCCAAGCTTTGATGCAATCGGCCTTCATTGTCGATATGCCGCTGCATGTGGGTGCTCAATTCGGCTAAAAAGCCGGCATCATCAAACGCCCCGCTGTTCCATAGCATCCAATCGCCCATGTAGGTGGTTACCCCTTCGGCTACATAGCCGAGGCGGGAATAATCAGGACCCGTAAAATCGTAAGGAGTCCAATCGGCGGGGCGCAGCGCCTTCACATTCCAGGTGTGGTAGAGCTCATGCGATGAAACACCAAGCAGCTCTTTGTAAGCAGGCCATTGCGCCAATTCTTCCGATGGCCCAAAAATAATTACCGTGCTGTTTTCATGCTCTACGCCGTGATAAGCTTTGTACGGTAAGAGTAGAATAAGGAAATGATATTGATCGACAGGAAACCCGCCGAAAGCCTTGATTTGAGACCGGGTAAAGGCTTCGAAATCAGAAATCAGCTGGGTGAAGTTAGGCAGGCCTTCGCAAGCCAGGTGGACGAAAAACGGGATACCGTTCTCCTCATATTTTAGCGTTTTCATATTGGCTGCAGCCAATACCGGGGTGTCGAAAAGCTCCTGTATGCCCGACGCGACGTAATGGACTTGACCTGCCTTTTCGATTTTTGACTGATCCTTTTTAAACCCGGAGGCTACCGTCCAACCTTCTGGAAATTCGACTTGAAATCGACAAGGCTCTTTTTCAAACCCATGTGCATAAACCAGCGCATTTACCGGATTGATCAGCATCACATCATCGTCCAAATAGGTGTTTCCGGCGGTAAGTTCTGCCGCGAGACAGCGATAAGTCACCATTACATCTGTATCGATTGGCGTGTCCAACTCCCAAACCAGCGGCTGTACTTTGCGAAAAGCAATGGGGCTTTCATCCGCGAAAGCTTCAAATCCGATGTAATTCCGTCCAAAATTTCCCGCTTCATATCGACCTGGTCGCCAAAAAGGAATTTGAATAAACGTCTTAGCATTCCTGGCGCGAAAGGAATAAGAAACAAGTAAGGTATGCGGTTGGTCAGTGTGTCGGCGGATATGATAATTCATTCAGATTGGGTTTTGCGCAAATGAAAATCTCGAATTTAAGGAGAAACAGGAAAAATGGAAAGGTGAAGTTTTGAACAGCGAACGCAGCTACTACTCTTTGAGCAATCCAAAGAGTAAGAATTACTAAATTTGCAGCCTAATTAAGGATTACAACATAAGGTTTATGAAATACGACATCATCATATTAGGCAGCGGCCCGGGCGGCTATGTAGCAGCCATTCGCGCAAGCCAATTGGGTTATAAAACGGCTGTAATCGAGCGGGAGTCGCTTGGCGGTATTTGCCTCAATTGGGGCTGTATTCCCACCAAAGCGCTTTTGAAAAGCGCAAATGTCTTCGAATACATCAATCACGCCTCCGATTACGGGATCACTATCGAGAAACCTAAAGTGGACTTTGGGGGCATGATCGACCGCAGCCGCGGGGTGGCCGATTCAATGAGTAAGGGAGTGACCTTCCTGATGAAAAAAAATAAGATCGATGTCATTATGGGCGACGGGAAAGTAAAGCCCGGTAAAAAGATTGAAGTCACCGATAAAGATGGCAAAAAATCGATCGTCGAAGCCGATCATATCATCATTGCCACGGGCGCACGTGCCCGCGAACTGCCAGGAATTAAAATCGACGGAGAAAAAATCATCGAGTACCGAAAAGCTATGTCTCTGGCGAAGCAACCGAAAAGGCTCGTGGTTATGGGCAGCGGAGCTATCGGAAGCGAGTTTGCTTATTTCTATAATTCCATTGGAACGGAAGTAACGATTGTAGAATACCTCGATGCTATTGTGCCACGCGAAGATGAAGAAGTTTCTGCGCAATTAGCCCGTAGCTTTAAGAAGACCGGAATAGCTATTATGACTGGCGCCAGTGTCGAAAAAGTAGATACTTCGGGGAGCGGTTGCAAAGTGCACGTAAAGACCAAGAAAGGCACCGAAATCATTGAATGCGATGTGGTGCTGAGCGCAGTAGGAATTGCGCCAAATACCGAAAATATTGGCCTGGCCGATGTGGGAATTGCCGTTGATAAGGGATTGATCCAAGTCGATGCGCATTACAAAACCAATATACCGGGATACTACGCCATCGGCGACTGTACCCCCGGACCGGCGCTCGCTCACGTGGCCAGCGCGGAAGGAATTACTTGCGTGGAAGCCATAAAAGGCGGCCATGTAGAACCGATCGACTACAATAATATACCGAGCTGTACTTTCTGCAGCCCGGAAGTAGCGAGCGTGGGTATGACGGAAGCTGCGGCAAAAGCAGCAGGTCATGAAGTGAAAGTTGGTAAATTTCCTTTTTCAGCTTCGGGCAAGGCAAAAGCCGCTGGACAAAGCGATGGATTTGTGAAACTGATATTCGACGCCAAGTATGGCGAACTTCTAGGCGGCCACATGATCGGCGCCAACGTTACCGAAATGGTCGCCGAGCTGGTTTCCATCCGAAAACTCGAAACCACCGGCCATGAGATTATCAAAACTATTCACCCCCACCCTACTATGAGCGAAGCAATTATGGAGGCAGCGGCAGCCGCTTATGGGGAGGTGATACATCTCTGATTTCAGATTAACGGTGTTTTAATATCAATTACTCAAGCGGATTCTCGACTCCGCTCTAACATCTTAAATTGTTCGTTGGATACTTCAAATCCGGTGTTCGAGCGGCGGCGTTCGAGAACAGTCGGGAACACATCATCTGAGAACCCCAATTTAAGGTTCGCTGGACTTATCTAAATTTGTGAAAGCACATTTTTTGGCTTTCGCAAATAAAAGAGCATTCCTTCGGCAACTCTCTGTTCTTCATCTCAAGCACAACCGCACACTGGTGTCGGGGGTGCTTTTGAAGAACAAGCCTTTCACAGCCTACGCGGAAATATCAAGGATCCAAAACTTCTTCAAAGTAATCCAGAGCTATTTTATTGGCGTGCTTCGACACGAAAAAATAGTCATTTCGGTTGATAGACATCAGATACCAGCTGAAACTGATAAGAATGGTGCGTTCAGATTGATTATTCCATTCCTTGCGGAAAGCGAAGGTAATCTCTTCGGAGTGTTAACAGCATTTATCAAGCATCGCTAATTGCCCCAATGCCTATTGATATTAACACCTTATCGAACATTTTCCAACTCCTTGTTGGTCAAAAGGCACTCGATTTCAAATTGGATAATATTCGCTTTATCATCGATAATACGGCGAATAAGCGCTATTTCCTTTTCGGTGACTATACGCAACACGATATGGAGATTTATACGGAAATTGCACTACTTTATCCTCAATCTATTTTAAAGATTTACGTCTGTCAAACCAGTGATTCCACGTCGCTAGACCAGAAAGAAATGTGGGAAAGATTATTTGTACAACGCGCGCCTGCGCAATACTTAGTGATCATTCTGAAATGGATTTGGTGAAGGAAGTAGAATCAATCACATCGCAATTGATATGAAATTCTTGTTCTCGGCAAACCCTATCTCGGGCGTTGTGGACAAAGAACCTTTTCTGGACGCTGCAGCAAAATATTGCAAGAAGCACGCTTTAGATCACGAAATATTCCGAACTACTGGAGATGAAGATCGAGAACAATTAAAAGAGGTCATTCAATCTTACAAACCCGATCGAGTCGCAGCAGTTGGTGGAGACGGTACGGTGCTTTTCACTGCCATCGCATTGCTCGACTCTGGTATTCCAATGGGGATAATCCCATTGGGGTAAGCCCAGGGTTAAGCTAAGGAATTGGGAGTTACCATGGACCCGATAGAAGCTTTTCATGAAATGGTATTTACCATGCTTACAAGCAATCCCGACATGTGGTAATAAACAACGAGCACCGTTCGCTGCATTTGGGCGATGTAGGTTTGAATGCGGAACTCGTAAAGTCTCATAATTCCGACGAAAACCGCGGTATGCTCACCTATGCGAAATACTTTTTCGAAAAACTCAGGTTGAGCGAGCCCTTTTCTATAACAATCGAATGAAAAGGATCCGAAAGGCAGGAGGAAGGCGGTGATGCTCGCTATTTGCAATGCGCGCAAATGCGGCACCGGTATTCCAATCAATCTGGAAGGGGACCCTACGAATGGCAAGTTTGAATTAGTGTTAATTAAAGCACTCAACGCCAAACTAGTGGTACAGGCTGGACTATCGGCCTTGAATGAAGTATTTCAAAACGGAGAAAACCTTGCTGTATTTTTGACAAATTTCGCCAAAGTGCGCTTTGATGTTGCGCGAACCCTGCAACTTAATGGAGAATTTATTGGCAAATTTCCTGAACTCCAAATCAAGATATTACCGCGGGCTGTGAAGCTCATAATGACCGCTAGAAATCCATACCTTCCGGTCTGATCATGTTGAAATTCAGATTATAGCATCGCTATTTCATGCTCATTTACAAATCTTCAAGCAGACGTTCTTCGTCTCAGTTTGGATTAGTCAGCCCTTGAGAATTTACGTCGAAAGATCTGGATCATGCCGTCAAATTTCAATTTTATTTTAAAAAAAAAGCGGGCCTGTGCAGCTCGCTTCTTTAACTTTTAGGCAGTAATTTAAGCCTGTGCCACCGGTCCGCTAAAACCCATGGGGAATACATTGCCTTCCTGAGCCTTGCCTTCGGTAATTTGGCCGTGAACGGACTCAAACTTGGATATATTGTCTTGCAGAGCGCGCATCAATCGCTTGGCATGCTGCGGGGTAAGTAGCACCCGCGACTTCACTTTTGCCTTGGGCACACCCGGCATTACGCGCACAAAGTCGATTACAAACTCGGCGTTGCTGTGGGTAATAATGGCCAGATTGGAATAAATCCCTTCGGCGATGTCTTCGGTCAATTCGATGTTCAGCTGATTGGGGGCTGGTTTATCTTTTGTTTCTTCCATTTTCAATAGGTTAAAAAAAGGCCTTCGTTTCCGAAGGCCTTTGCGTGTTTATTAGTTGTTTACTTCGAGTTCTTCTTCGGCTTCTACGGCTCCGCTTTTCAGCATATCCATATCGGCTTGCGACCCTACGATCACATTTCCAAACTCCCGCATACCCGAACCGGCTGGAATCAAGTGACCAACGATCACGTTTTCCTTCAATCCGAGTAGGTCGTCGCGCTTACCGCTTACCGCAGCCTCGTTGAGCACCTTGGTAGTTTCCTGGAAGGAAGCGGCCGAGATAAACGACGCCGTTTGAAGCGACGCGCGTGTAATACCCTGAAGCAGTGGTCTCGAGGTGGCCGGAATGGCATCGCGCGAGTCTATTTGCTTCAAGTCTTTGCGTTTCAGTTGCGAATTTTCATCGCGGAGCTTGCGCGCCGAAATGATCATTCCTGGCTTCAAGTTAGGCGAATCGCCTCCGTCTACCACTACTTTCATTCCAAACATTGCGTCGTTCTGCTCCATAAAGTCGAGTTTCTCAACGCTTTGTTTCTCTAAGAAGCGGGTATCGCCCTGATCTTCGATTTCTACTTTGCGCATCATTTGACGCACAATGATCTCGAAATGTTTATCGTTGATTTTCACCCCTTGCAAACGGTACACTTCCTGTACTTCGTTTACGAGGTATTCCTGCACCTTGGTAGGACCTTCGATGGCGAGAATATCGCCCGGAGTAATAGCTCCATCCGAAAGGGATTGACCCGCTTTCACGAAATCGTTTTCCTGAACCAGAATATGCTTGGATAGTGAAACCAGGTATTTCTTCTTCTCGCCGGTTTTGCTCTCCACTTGAATCTCGCGGTTTCCACGCTTGATTTTTCCGTAAGACACAATTCCGTCTATTTCACTTACTACCGCTGGGTTAGAAGGATTACGTGCTTCGAAAAGCTCGGTAACCCGCGGCAGACCCCCGGTAATATCGCCCGATTTACCCGATACACGTGGAATCTTAGCGATTACCACACCGATCAATACAACTTGACCTTCGGCCACACTTACGTGCGCTCCTACCGGTAGATTGTACGATTTCACGATCTCCTTCGCTTTCGCGTCGTAAATATTAATCGTCGGATTTTTCTTCTTGTCGCGGCGCTCCGTGATTACTTTCTCGCGATAGCCTGTTTGCTCATCTACTTCATCGCGGTAGGTAATACCGTCTTCGAAATTCTCGAACTTAATGACACCGGCGTTCTCGGTGATAATTACCGCGTTGTATGGATCCCATTTACAGATCACATCACCACGTTTCACCTTGGAGCCTGGCTTCACAAGCAATTCAGAACCGTAAGGCACATTGTTCGTGGCAAGCACTACACCCGTTTTGGCATCGGTCAGTTTCATCTCTCCCGATCGACCTACTACTATTACGCGCTCGGCCATATCGCCCGTATTGGGATCCTTAGCATTTTGGGTAACGGTGCGTAGCTCGTCGATTTCGACAATACCATCGGCTTTCGCCTTAATTTCCGATTCGTCGGCAATGTTTGAAGCCGTACCACCTACGTGGAAGGTACGAAGCGTAAGCTGTGTACCAGGCTCACCGATCGACTGTGCGGCGATAACACCTACAGCTTCTCCGCGTTCCACCATGCGTCCAGTCGAAAGATTTCGACCGTAGCAAAGGGCACAAACTCCCTGACGCTCTTCGCAAGTAAGCACCGAGCGGATTTCCACTTCATCGATACCGGCTAGTTCAATAGCTTTCGCGATACTCTCGGTAATCTGCTGGCTGCTTTCGGCGAGCAAATCGCCCGTTTCGGGGTGCAGTACATCGTGAACCACGGTACGGCCAAGAATTCGCTCGTAAAGTGTTTCCACTACTTCTTCGTTTTTCTTCAAAGCCGAAGCCATCAAACCACGAAGGGTGCCACAATCTTCATTTCGAATTACCACATCTTGAGCCACATCGACCAATCGACGGGTAAGGTAACCTGCATCGGCAGTCTTAAGAGCCGTATCGGCAAGACCTTTACGGGCGCCGTGAGTAGAGATAAAGTATTCGAGAATCGATAGACCTTCCTTAAAGTTTGAAAGGATCGGGTTTTCGATAATATCTTGACCGCCTGTAGCACCCGATTTTTGGGGCTTGGCCATCAATCCACGCATACCTGAGAGCTGGCGAATCTGTTCTTTCGAACCACGCGCTCCAGAGTCAAACATCATATAAATCGAGTTGAATCCTTGCTTATCGTTTTTCAAACGATCCATAAGGATATTGGTCAATTTCGAATTCGTATGCGTCCAGATATCGATGATCTGATTGTAGCGCTCGTTATTGGTGATAAGACCCATAGAGTAATTTTCCATCACGCTATCTACTTCACCCTTGGCTTTTTCAACGAGCATCACCTTCTCTTCCGGGATAATTACATCGGTAAGGTTGAATGATAGTCCACCTTTGAATGCCATGTAGAAACCTAGTTCTTTGATATCATCGAGGAATCGAGCCGCACGAGCCATACCCACTTCCTTAATTACATCGCCGATAATATCGCGCAATGCCTTCTTGGTGAGTACGCTGTTGATGTAGCCCATTTGTTTTGGCACCACATTGTTGAACAACACGCGGCCAGTGGTAGTTTCGATGAGCTCGGTGGTCTTGTCGAACTTCTCGAATCGGAATTTGATATGAGCGTGTAAGGCAAGTTTACCTTCATTGTATGCTATTTCCACTTCTTCGGCCGAGTAGAAGATTTTTCCTTCTCCTTTCACTATTACATCTCCTTCGGTTTTTCGACCTTTGGTAATGTAGTATAGACCGAGAACCATGTCTTGAGAAGGCACCGCAATCGGCGCTCCATTGGCAGGATTCAAAATATTATGCGAAGCGAGCATCAAAATTTGTGCTTCGAGAATAGCAGCGTGACCGAGCGGTAAATGAACCGCCATCTGGTCGCCATCGAAGTCGGCGTTGAAAGCCGTACAAACGAGTGGGTGGAGCTGAATCGCTTTTCCTTCGATCAATTTTGGTTGGAAAGCCTGAATACCCAAGCGGTGAAGGGTCGGGGCGCGGTTAAGCAGTACGGGGTGCCCTTTCAATATGCTTTCGAGAATATCCCAAACTACAGGCTCTTTGCGATCTACAATTTTCTTGGCCGATTTCACTGTTTTCACGATGCCTCGCTCAATCATTTTGCGAATAATGAACGGCTTGTAAAGCTCCGCAGCCATATCTTTTGGCAAACCGCATTCGTGCAATTTCAAATCGGGACCAACCACAATTACGGAACGCGCTGAATAGTCAACCCGTTTACCGAGAAGGTTTTGGCGGAATCGACCTTGCTTTCCTTTCAAACTATCGGAAAGTGACTTCAAAGGTCGGTTTGATTCTGTTTTAACGGCGCTCGATTTACGCGAGTTGTCGAAAAGTGAGTCAACGGCTTCCTGAAGCATACGCTTCTCGTTTCGAAGAATTACCTCTGGGGCTTTGATTTCGATGAGTCGCTTCAAGCGATTGTTTCGGATGATCACCCTTCGGTAAAGGTCGTTCAAGTCGGAAGTTGCAAATCGGCCTCCATCAAGCGGCACAAGTGGACGTAGTTCTGGTGGAATTACCGGAACTACTTTCACCACCATCCATTCCGGACGGTTGGTAATACGCGTGTTCGCATCGCGGAAAGCTTCAACTACTTGCAGACGCTTTAAGGCTTCGTTTTTACGTTGCTGTGAGGTCTCGGTGTTTGCTTTATGACGCAAATCATAAGACAGTTCATCGAGATTAGTGGTTCGTAGAAGATCGTGAAGCGCATCGGCTCCCATTTTTGCCACGAACTTGTTTGGATCGGCGTCGTCGAGGTATTGATTCTCCTTCGGCATCACCTCTAAAATATCGAGGTATTCTTCTTCCGTAAGGAAATCAAGACGTAGCAGATCGTCGCCCGTTGGGCCTTTGCCAGTTCCCGGGTTGATTACCACGTAGCGCTCATAGTAGATAATCTGGTCGAGCTTCTTGGTAGGCAATCCTAGCAAGTAGCCGATTTTATTTGGCAACGATTTGAAATACCAAATGTGAGCCACAGGCACCACGAGGCTGATATGCCCCATGCGCTCGCGACGCACTTTCTTTTCGGTAACTTCTACACCGCAGCGGTCGCAAACGATCCCTTTGTAACGGATACGCTTGTACTTACCACAGTGGCATTCGTAATCTTTGACCGGGCCGAAAATTCGCTCGCAAAATAATCCGTCGCGCTCGGGCTTATAGGTTCGGTAATTAATGGTTTCGGGTTTCAATACCTCGCCATAGCTGCGCTCGAGTATTTGCTCGGGCGAAGCAAGGCTGATGGTAATACTATTGAAACCGGCGTTTACTTTGGTGTCCTTTTTTAAGGCCATGATAGTTCCTTTTATTTGAAATAATCAATTAAAGCGCTTAGTCAAGCGAAATATTCAGTCCAAGACCTCCCAATTCGTGCAGAAGCACGTTGAATGATTCTGGAATACCAGGTTCAGGCAAATTGTCGCCTTTCACAATGGCTTCGTACGCTTTGGCACGTCCTACCACGTCGTCTGACTTCACAGTAAGCACTTCGCGAAGGATGTTGGCAGCACCGAATGCTTCGAGTGCCCAAACTTCCATCTCTCCGAAACGCTGACCGCCAAACTGCGCCTTACCACCCAACGGTTGCTGCGTAATAAGTGAGTATGGACCAATCGATCGGGCGTGCATTTTATCGTCAACCATGTGCGCCAATTTCAGCATGTAGATTACTCCTACGGTAGCGGGTTGGTCGAAATGATCGCCGGTACCCCCATCGCGTAGTTGTGTAACCCCAAACTTAGGAAGGCCTGCTTTCTCTGTATAGGAATTGATATCGTCGATCGATGCTCCGTCAAAAATTGGCGTTGCAAATTTCAACCCGAGCTTCTCGCCGGCCCATCCGAGTACGGTCTCATAAATCTGACCAAGGTTCATACGCGATGGTACTCCCAATGGATTAAGCACGATATCTACCGGTGTACCATCGTCGAGGTACGGCATATCTTCTTTACGAACGATTCGCGCAACAATACCTTTATTACCGTGGCGACCAGCCATCTTATCACCCACTTTCAGCTTGCGCTTTTTGGCGATATAGACTTTAGCGAGTTTCAAAATACCACTTGGCAATTCATCGCCAATCGTAATTTGGAATTTTTGACGCTTATGCGCTCCTATAAAGTCATTTTGCTTGATGTTAAAGTTGTGGATCAAACGCTTAATCTGCTCATTAATCCCGTCGTCGGTAGTCCATCGGCTTGGATTCACCACGCCAAATTCTACTGCCATAAGCGCTTTCTGCGAAAACTTAACGCCCTTCTTGATGAGTTCTTCCTTGAAGTTATTGAACACCCCTTGCGAAGTTTTGCCCAATACCAATTTGGATAATTTCTCGATCAATCGATTTTTGAGTTCTGCAGTGTCCTTGTCAAAATTCTTGTCGAGTTCATCTACAAGCGATTTCTCAGAAATTTTTGATTTGGGCGTTTTAATCGCTTTCGTGAAAAGCTTCTTATCGATAACCACGCCGCGAAGCGATGGTGGTGCCTTTAGCGATGCATCTTTCACATCGCCGGCTTTGTCGCCAAAGATAGCGCGGAGAAGTTTTTCTTCTGGCGAAGGGTCTGTTTCTCCTTTCGGAGTAATTTTCCCAATTAAAATATCGCCTTCCTTAATCTCGGCTCCGATGCGGATCATACCGTTCTCATCGAGGTCTTTGGTGGCTTCTTCGCTCACGTTTGGAATATCGGGGGTGAGTTCTTCCTGTCCGCGCTTTGTATCGCGCACTTCAAGAATGTACTCGTCGATATGGATCGATGTGAATATATCTTCGCGAACTACTTCTTCGCTGATTACAATTGCATCTTCAAAGTTGTACCCTTTCCAAGGCATGAAGGCCACTTTCAGGTTACGGCCGATAGCCAACTCCCCTTTCTCGGTAGAGTAGCCTTCGCTCATCACATCGCCTTTAGAAACTTTATCGCCTCTTTTTACAATCGGGCGGAGGTTCATGCATGTTCCTTGGTTTGTTTTCAGAAATTTCACAAGGGAATATTCCTTCGTATCTCCATCGAAACTAACCAATTGCTCTTCTTCCGATCGGTTGTAATTCACAATGATCTTCTGAGCATCTACATACTCTACTACTCCTTCGCCTTCGGCTGTGATAAGAACGCGTGAGTCGCGAGCCACCAATGGTTCGAGACCAGTTCCGATAATCGGAGCTTGCGGACGCATCAACGGCACTGCCTGGCGCATCATATTCGAACCCATCAAAGCACGGTTAGCATCATCGTGCTCCAGGAATGGAATCAACGATGCGGCAATGGATGCAATTTGGTTTGGAGCTACGTCTATTAAGTCGATATCATTCGGCTCAACTACTGGGAAGTCGCCTTCTTTACGCGCTTTCACGCTTCCGGGCTCAAACGAACCTTTTTCAGATACCCGAGCGTTAGCCTGAGCAATCATTTTCTCGTCTTCTTCTTCAGCACTGAGGAAAAGTGGCTCACTTTTTAAGTCCACTTGTCCGTCTTTTACGGTGCGGTAAGGAGTTTCAATAAATCCGAGTCGATTGATTTTTGCGAATACGCAAAGCGAAGAGATCAAACCAATGTTTGGTCCTTCCGGTGTTTCGATCGTACAAAGACGACCGTAATGCGTGTAGTGAACGTCGCGGACTTCAAATCCAGCTCGCTCACGCGAGAGACCACCTGGCCCAAGTGCCGACATACGGCGCTTGTGGGTAACCTCTGCAAGCGGGTTGGTTTGATCCATAAACTGCGAAAGCTGGTTGGTACCAAAGAAGGAATTGATAACCGAAGAAAGAGTCTTCGCGTTGATCAAATCGGTCGGAGTAAATACCTCGTTATCGCGCACATTCATTCGCTCGCGGATGGTTCGTGCCATACGGGCAAGACCAACGCCAAACTGGTTGTGCAATTGCTCACCTACTGTTCGCACACGTCGGTTGCTCAAGTGGTCGATATCATCTACATCTGTGTTGCTATTGATCAAATCGATCAGATACTTGATGATTTTGATAATGTCTTCACGGGTGAGCGTTCGCTCTTCATAGCCTGTTTGAAGGCCCAATTTTTTATTGATTCGGAATCGACCTACTTCACCTAAATCATATCGGGTTTCGGAGAAGAATAATTTGTCTATTACTCCACGGGCAGTTTCCAAATCTGGTGGCTCGGCATTTCGAAGCTGTCGGTAGATGTGTTCTACCGCTTCTTTCTCTGAGTTGGAAGTATCTTTTTGAAGCGTGTTGTAGATGATCGAGAAGTCGGCGCTATTGGAATTTTCCTTGTGCAGAATTACCGTTTTAACCCCGGCATCTAGAATAGCATCAACGTGGGTATCTTCTATAATCGTTTCACGATCGATGATTACTTCGTTTCGCTCGATGGAAACTACTTCTCCTGTATCTTCGTCAACGAAGTCTTCGATCCAGGTTTTAAGAACCCTGGCCGCGAGTTTCCGACCTACAAGTTTCTTGGCTCCCGTTTTGGTGATCTTCACCTCATCGGCGAGATCAAATATTTCGAGAATATCTTTATCGCTTTCGTAACCAATAGCTCGTAAGAGTGTGGTAACCGGAAGTTTCTTTTTTCGGTCAATGTACGCGTACATTACCGCATTAATATCGGTAGCAAATTCGATCCACGATCCTTTAAAAGGGATAACGCGGGCGGAATAAAGCTTCGTCCCGTTTGCGTGCCGGCTTTGGCCGAAGAACACACCCGGCGATCGGTGAAGTTGAGACACAATAACGCGCTCGGCACCGTTGATCACAAACGAACCTTGCGGAGTCATATAAGGGATGGTACCCAAATAGACATCCTGCACGATGGTCTCGAAATCTTCGTGCTCTGGGTCGGTGCAGTAAAGTTTTAGCTTGGCCTTAAGTGGCACAGCATAAGTAAGCCCGCGCTCCACACATTCTTGCATGCTGTAGCGGGGTGGGTCAATAAAGTAATCGAGAAACTCTAATACAAATTGATTTCGGGTATCGGTAATCGGGAAGTTCTCGCTAAAAACCTGGAAGAGACCTTCTTGCGCGCGGTCGTCGGGGTTTGTTTCAAGCTGGAAAAATTCGCGAAAAGATTTTAACTGAACTTCGAGGAAATCTGGGTAATCAATAAGGTGTCGACTCGAAGCGAAATTAATGCGCTCGTTTGATTTATTCTTTAGGGTAGCCAAGACTGTGGAAATTTGGGTTTAACAAGGAACGCTCAGGTGAGTGTCAGGGGTAAAAAAGGGTTTAGGTCGCCCCGAAATGGAGCAACCTAAACCTTAACAGGATAATTGGAAAGTTGTTTTGTTACTTAATTTCAACTTCCGCGCCGGCTTCTATAAGTTGTGCTTTGAGTGACTCGGCTTCTTCTTTCGAAACGCCCTCCTTGACAGGAGCAGGAGCACCGTCAACTAAAGCTTTAGCTTCTTTCAAGCCAAGTCCGGTTAGGTCTTTCACGAGTTTAACAACACCGAGTTTAGCGGCACCAGCAGATTTAAGGATTACATCAAAAGATGTTTTCTCTTCTACTTCAGCAGCATCTCCGCCACCAGCACCTGGGGCGGCCATTACAGCAGCAGCTGCAGCAGGCTCTATACCATGAGTTTCCTTAAGGTAAGCTGCAAGCTCGTTTACTTCCTTTACGGTAAGGTTAACCAATTGGTCACCTAAAGTTTTAACGTCAGACATTTTATTCTTGTTTTAAGTTGTTGATTCTTGTTGTGTTAATTAATTAGCGGTCGGAAAGTGTTTTCACTAAGCCAGCAATGGTGTGCCCGCCAGATTGAAGGGCGCCAAGTACATTCCTAACAGGTGATTGAAGGAGGCCGATAACTTCTCCGATAAGCTGCTCTTTCGATTTAATATCGATCAAGGCCTGGAGTTGGTCATCGCCTATATAACACGATTCTTCCACGTAAGCCCCTTTCAAGGCGGGCTTCGTGTCCTTTTTTCTAAACTCTTTGATGAGTTTGGCGGGAGCATTGCTCGCCTCCGCGGTCATCACTGCCGTTGGGCCCCCAAGCACAGAATATAACTCGCTGAAATCTTTGCCTTCAACACGTTCAAACGCTTTCATCAGTAAGGTGTTCTTTACCACTGTAAGCGTTACGTTTTTGCTGTAACAAATCCTTCGTAAGTTAGAAGTGCGCTCGGCGCTTAGCCCAGAGGCATCGGCGAGATAGATTACATTGTTGGCTGTGAGCGTTTGAACTAGATCGTCAATCTGCTGATTCTTCTCTTGTTTTGTCATTTCTTCAGATTTTAATCAGTTATGCCGATTTGGTTTCGATCTTCACACTCGGCGACATGGTGCCGCTTATGTGAATGCTCTTAATGTAAATGCCTTTTGCAGCGGTTGGCTTAAGTTTGAGCAAAGTCTGGATCACTTCGTGAGCGTTTTCTTTGATTTTACTTGCTTCGAATGAAGCCTTGCCAACCGATGCATGAACGATGCCGTATTTATCGACTTTGAAATCGATCTTTCCAGCTTTTACGTCTTGCACAGCCTTCGCAACGTCCATCGTTACGGTTCCAGTCTTCGGGTTAGGCATCAATCCGCGGGGTCCGAGGATTCGTCCTAAAGCGCCGACTTTACCCATTACGTTTGGAGTTGTAATGATTACGTCTACGTCGGTCCAGCCGCCTTTGATCTTCTCAATGTAGTCGTCGAGTCCAACGAAATCTGCACCTGCTTCCAGGGCTTCATCGTTTTTCTCGGGACCGCAAAGTACAAGAACGCGTACGTCTTTTCCGGTACCATGTGGGAGCGACACACTGCCTCTCACCATTTGGTTTGCTTTTCGTGGGTCAACACCAAGGCGAACGGCCAAGTCAATTGATGCATCAAATTTGCCACTGGAGATTTCTCTCACAATGCCTGATGCTTCATCGAGCGAATAGCTCTTTGACACGTCGTATTTGCTCAGTGCTTCTTTTCTTTTTTTAGATATTCGCATAGCAAAAGTTTTAGTTGTTATACGGGTTTTTGCCTTTTACATTAAGCCCCATACTGCGTGCAGTTCCCGCTATCATGCTCATCGCCGATTGTAGCGTAAAGCAATTAAGGTCTGGCATTTTGTCTTCTGCGATCGCTTTAATCTGATCCCAGGAAACACTCCCTACCTTGGTGCGGTTTGATTCTGCCGATCCACTTTTAATCTTGGCGGCGTCTTTCAACTGTATTGCTGCTGGTGGCGTTTTAACGACAAAGTCAAAAGACTTATCGGCATAAACGGTGATAACAACGGGTAGAACTTTACCAGCTTGATCTTGTGTGCGAGCGTTGAACTGCTTGCAAAACTCCATAATGTTCACCCCTTTCGAACCTAATGCAGGTCCTACTGGTGGCGATGGGTTTGCAGCTCCTCCTTTTACTTGGAGTTTGATCAGCCCGGTTACTTCTCTAGCCATTTCAAGTTTTATTTATGATGTATTGATTCAGAGTTATTGGAAGCACTTCAAATCTCACAAGTTGAAGTATAGCTCTGTTGAATCCAGGTTTTAAGCGTCTTTTTCTACTTGCATGTAGCCCAGTTCGAGTGGAGTCTTTCTTCCGAAAATCTTCACCATTACTTTGAGCTTTTTCTTTTCTTCGTTTATCTCTTCTATTACACCGTTGAAATTATTAAACGGTCCGTCGATTACTTTCACGCTTTCGCCAATTACGAAAGGAATGTTCAATTCTTCTTCACTCACAGCGAGTTCGTCTACCTTGCCGAGTATGCGGTTAACTTCGCTTGTTCGGAGTGGTACAGGATCTCCACCTTTCTCGGCTCCTAAAAAGCCAATAACGTTATTCACATTCTTGATAAGGTGAGGAACTTCCCCAACCAAATCGGCTTCAATCATAACATAGCCCGGGAAGAAGTTGCGCTCCTTGCTGATTTTCTTTCCATTTCTGATTTGGAAAATCTTTTCGGTGGGAATAAGAACCTGACTAACGAAATCGTCGAGCTTGGCTCGCTTCACTTCGAGTTCAATCATGTCTTTTACCTTCTTCTCCTTACCGCTGATGGCGCGCACCACGTACCATTTTTTGGTAGTCTTAGTTTCTGTCATGGTTTCCACAGATTAAATACCGCTGAGCGCTTGGTATATATATCCCAAAATACCCCGCCACTCAAAGCCTTCGCCCGAAACGATTTGTACTCCGAAGATGTAGTCCATTAAGAAAATGATGAGCGCAATAATAACAGAAGTAACCAAAACTAAAATGGAGCTACTCTGCAATTGCTTCCAGGTGGGCCAAGTTACCTTGTGCACCAACTCTTCGTACGACTCTTGAAATGTTGTTTTTAAACTAGCCACTGTATTCGTTATTTGCACGGGAGGTAAGACTCGAACTCACGACCTAAGGTTTTGGAGACCTCCGCTCTACCAACTGAGCTACACCCGTTTATTGACAGGTAAAGGTGAGCACCATAGATGCTCACCTTCCCTGTTGAATATATGTTTAATTAAGCTACAATCTCAGTAACCTGACCTGCACCAACTGTGCGGCCACCTTCACGGATTGCGAAACGAAGTCCTTTGTCCATCGCTACCGGTACGATCAATTCAACATTGATAGTAACGTTATCGCCGGGCATTACCATTTCGCGGCCAGCACCCAAGTCGATTTCGCCAGTTACGTCCGTGGTACGGAAGTAAAACTGCGGGCGGTAACGGTTGTGGAATGGTGTGTGACGACCACCTTCTTCTTTCTTCAAAACGTAGATTTCAGCTTTGAATTTAGTGTGTGGGGTAATAGATCCAGGCTTCGAAATAACCATACCACGACGAATATCGCTCTTGTCGATACCACGAAGGAGAAGACCTACGTTGTCGCCGGCTTCACCGCGGTTAAGTATTTTACGGAACATTTCAACACCAGTAACTACTGATTTCAATTTTTCCACTTGCATACCTACGATGTCAACTTCGTCTCCAGAGTTGATAATTCCAGTTTCAATACGACCCGTAGCAACAGTACCACGACCAGTTATTGAGAATACATCTTCAACTGGCATCAAGAAATCTTTCTCGATATCGCGTGGAGGCATTTCGATCCAAACGTCAACAGCATCCATCAAGTCTTCAACAGTTTTCACCCATTTTGGCTCACCATTCAGTGCACCAAGAGCTGATCCGAGGATTACAGGCGTGTTGTCGCCATCGTACTCGTAGAAAGAAAGCAATTCGCGTACTTCCATCTCAACAAGCTCGAGGAGCTCTTCATCGTCCACCATGTCTACTTTATTCATGAACACAACGATACGTGGAACACCTACCTGGCGACCAAGAAGGATGTGCTCACGGGTTTGTGGCATTGGGCCATCTGTAGCAGCAACCACCAGGATAGCGCCGTCCATTTGAGCAGCACCAGTAACCATGTTCTTCACGTAGTCGGCGTGACCTGGACAGTCAACGTGGGCGTAGTGACGATTTGCTGTGGAATACTCCACGTGCGACGTATTGATTGTAATACCGCGCTCTTTTTCTTCCGGAGCGTTATCAATGGAGTCAAATGATTTTACTTCGGCCCATCCTTTTGCTGCAAGCACAGAAGTGATTGCTGCAGTAAGGGTGGTTTTACCGTGGTCAACGTGTCCAATTGTACCTATGTTAAGGTGGGGTTTGGAGCGATCGAATTTTTCTTTAGCCATTGCTAAGTGTTTTAAGTGGTTATTTTGTTCGTATTTCTAAGTGCACTAACGCCAAATTTAATGAGCCAATGATGGGAATTGAACCCATGACCTCGTCCTTACCAAGGACGCGCTCTACCCCTGAGCTACATCGGCTTAGAAGAAAAAGAGCGGGAGACGAGACTCGAACTCGCGACATTTAGCTTGGAAGGCTAAAGCTCTACCAGCTGAGCTACTCCCGCAATCTTTTTTCTGGTGGGGAGAACAGGATTCGAACCTGTGAAGACATAGTCAGCAGATTTACAGTCTGCCCTCGTTGGCCGCTTGAGTATCTCCCCATCATTATTTCATACAAAAAGAGCCGGTAGAGGGACTCGAACCCACGACCTGCTGATTACAAATCAGCTGCTCTAGCCAACTGAGCTACACCGGCATGTTCCTACGTTTAAGAACGCTTATAGGACAAAGTGTCCTACCTTTTCGTAAAAGGTGTGCAAATGTATAAAACATTTCTCTTGCTCAGAACTGTTTCTTTGTAAATTTCTGAGCAGAGTAGATTATTGCACGAAAGTGCCGTTGCAAAAGGAAAAATCCGATTGCACAGTTCAGAATTATGGCCTTTGAAAGGACTTAAGCCATCGCTGTTTTTCCTTTCGAGCGACGGATTTGCCGGCGGAGTGCTTCCACCACCTGATCGGTAGACTCTTCGAATGATGCCGATTGACGCTTTGCAAAAAGCTCTTTTCCCGGTAGGTGAACTTTTATTTCGGCGACCTTATTTCCGAGTTGCGCGTTTTTCTCAATCTTTAAGAAAACTTCGGCACCGATAAGTTTGTCGTGGAATTGTTCGAGTTTGTGAAGTCGGCCTTCGATAAAGTCTAATAGTTTGACGTCGGCCTTGAACTGGATAGAATGGACATTTACATGCATATGGTTTCACTTTAGCGTTTAGAATTTCCATCCTTTTTGCGCGGATGGGCACTTTTATGAATATCCTTCAACTCTTCAATGCTGGTGTGGGTATAAACTTGCGTAGCAGCTAGCGAAGTGTGCCCGAGTAATTCTTTTACCGCATTGATCTCTGCGCCGCGGTTGAGTAAATGTGTAGCAAATGTATGGCGCAGCACATGCGGACTTTTCTTGCTCAACGAAGAGACGATTCCAAGGTACTTGTTTGCGATTCGATATACAAGTTTTGGGTAAAGATTTTTTCCAGAGCTGGTTAAAAATAGCGCACCTTCAGATGGAAACCCCTGCTGGGCATTGCGCTCAACCAAATAATGCTCCAAGGCGCGGAGCATGTCTCCGCTGAGCGGTAGGAGTCTTTCTTTGTTGCCCTTTCCCATAACTTTAAGCCAGCCATTGCCAAAGTCGATATCTTGGCATGCCAAACCAATTAATTCGGCGTTGCGCATGCCGGTTTGGTAGAGCAATTCCATGATGATGCGGTCGCGAAGACCTTCATATCCTGGTTCAACGGGCCAATCAGCCAAGTGATCCATTGACTTCTCGGAAGCAAAGATTGGTAGCGACTTACCCATTTTAGGCATGGTGAGATAGCGTGTAGGGTCAGTTTCGGCTATGCCAACCACCATGGACCAGCGGTAAAGTGCTTTCAAAGCCGACATGCGCCTGCGCACGGAGCGAGGCTTATTCCCAGCATCGAGTTGGGCAAGCATCCAATGTCGAACCCGCTGCCTCGAGAGGTGGATTAGAACCTTTTCAGTAATGGGCTCTCCGAGAAATTCGGCAAATTGATTCAGGTCCGATCTATAAGCTTCGCAGGTATGCGCGCTATAACGCCGCTCTATGGTAAGGTAATCGAAGAATTTTTCGAGCATAAAAAAAGCAGAACTAAGTCTGCTTTAAATATCGGTATTCCAAATGGAATCTTAGTTCTCTTCGTTCCGAATGTGATTGATGTAAATTGCTTTCAATCGCTGCTGGCGATCTTGAATCGAAGGTTTAATGAAAGCTTGACGACGACGCAGCTCTTTGACAACTCCGGTGCGGTCGTATTTTTTCTTGTACTTCTTGAGCGCTCGCTCAATGTTTTCGCCTTCTTTAACTGGAATAATTAACATGCAATGTTCAATTTAGGAGCGCAAATATAATGATTTTTCAAAATGCTGCGCATTTAATTAAGAATTTTACGGGAGATCACAATTTTCTGAATTTCACTGGTTCCCTCCCCGATTGTGCAAAGCTTGCTATCGCGGTAAAACTTCTCGACTGGGAAGTCTTTGGTATATCCATAACCACCAAATATCTGAACTGCTTCCACAGATGTGCGCACGGCAACTTCGCTGGAGTAGTACTTCGCCATAGCCGATTCTTTAGTCACCTCCAGCCCTCTGTTTTTGAGATCAGCCGCTTGTAGCGTCAACAATTCGGCGGCTTCTATTTCCGTAGCCATATCGGCAAGCTTGAAGGCGATAGCTTGGAAATTGCTAATCGGCTGCCCGAACTGTTCCCGCTCTTTGCTGTATTTTAAGGCGGCATCAAAGGCGCCTTTTGCTATTCCTACTGATAGAGCGGCTATTGAAATCCGACCCCCATCTAAAATTTTCATAGCCTGAATAAATCCTTCACCTTCTTTTCCGAGCATATTTGCAGCAGGAATTCGGCAATTGTCGAAGACCATTTCGGCAGTTTCGGAAGCACGCATACCAAGCTTATTTTCTTTTTTTCCGGCGCTGAATCCGGGCGTACCCCGCTCCACTACGAAAGCGGTAATACCACGCGTCTCGAGCAAATCGCCTGTTCGCGCCAGCACCACAGCCACTTCGCCTGAAATACCGTGGGTAATCCAGTTCTTAGTGCCATTAATAACGTATTCGTCGCCTTCGCGCACCGCGGTTGTTCGCATGCGCAAGGCATCGCTACCGGTATTGCTCTCCGTCAAGCCCCAAGCCCCGATCCACTCGCCGGTAGCCAATTTAGTAACCCACTTTTGCTTTTGTTCTTCCGTGCCAAAGGCCAAAATATGCCCGGTACAAAGCGAATTATGAGCGGCCATCGACAAGCCGATAGAACCGCAAACGCGCGATATTTCGGAAATGGCGGTGTAGTATTCGGCGTATCCAAAGCCAGCTCCACCGTACTCCGTAGGAACAAGAACTCCGAGTAAGCCCAGTTCGCCCATTTTGCGCATGGTTTCGATTGGAAAAAATTGCGCTTCGTCCCATTCCATAATGTTGGGGCGAATTTCACGTTCGGCAAACTGCTTTGCCATTTCCGCGATCATAATTTGATTATCGTTCATATAATTATTTTCAGTTGGTGCATTATGAATATGGTAGCAAGCAGTGAATATGATCGCTGACTACTTCCAATTTTTGGCGGCCTCGTAAAGCCTCCAATTCTATTATAAAACTAAAGCCAGCTATTTCGGCGCCAGTTCTTTGTATCAATTCGGCCGTTGCTTTCGCAGTACCGCCGGTTGCCAGCAAATCGTCGTGTATCAATACCCGCGTTCCAGGTGCTATTGCATCCACCTGGATTTCGATCTCCGCTTCGCCGTATTCTAACAGATAGCTGTGCGATAAGGTTTTGGTGGGTAGCTTTCCTTTTTTTCGAACCATTACGAAGGGCACACCCAAGGCTATAGCCAAAGGGAAACCAAATAGAAACCCGCGACTTTCGATACCCACAATGGCTTCGATCCCCTTATTTTCAAAGTAAGCGCGCAGTGCTTCCGATATCTCTTGGCTCAAGGCCGGGTTTGCCAAAACTGGGGTGATGTCACGAAATAAAATACCTGCTTTGGGAAAATCGGGCACAGCGCGGACGGTATTTCGAAGAATTTCGATAAGCGGCATCAATGAAAGGCTAAATAGGGTGCGAATTTAGCGCATAATTGAGGCTCTACCAAGTTTCGTTTGCAAAAGTCCTGAATGTCAATAAATTGACCATTTCGCTCGCGCTCCATTACCACTGCATTTGCCAAATTCATGTGGAAGTAAGGATGTCGATCTAATTCCCGCGCCGTGGCCGAGTTGATTGAAATGGGCCGAATCTTTCGACGGTCGATTTCCACAGCCGGGGCTATTTGGTCAATGCGCTCGGGAGTCATCTTAGCGATTTCCATAAGCTGCGCTAAGCTGTAAAATCCTCCTAATTCTTCGCGGCGCTTCACAATAGATTTTGCCGTGTAAGCTCCAATTCCATACACAGCTACCAATTGAATAGTATCGGCCGAATTGAGCTCTACCAATTTGCGTTTGCTCGGAGAAAAACCACTATAATTAGCCGTGTCAGACCATTTTACCTTTCCTTCTTTCGTTTCAACATCTCGCTTTTCAAAGGATTTCCAAGTATCTGCTTTCGCCTTCTTTTCGGGAAGGTCGATGTAGGGTTCAAGTGCGAGATACTCTAAGGAATCGATAAAAAAGAGCCGTCCGAAATCGGTTTTTACCCGGAAGGTGCCGCCGGCTTTTTGATACTTGCGCATGGAGGTAATTTCGCGATCTGAGAAACCCAGTTTTTGAAAACCCGAGTCGGGAAGGGTGTTTGGGTCAAAAGTAAAATACTCACCGATGCGCTCGGGTTCGATCTCAATAGTTGGTTTTGAAGCTTCGCGCAAGGAGTCCAGGCGAGCATAAAGCTCCGCACTGTTGGTTCGCGGGGGTCTGAGTCGATAGTACACTTCGGTGCCGACGAGTGATAGTACACCGATGACTAAAAGTGCGATCGCCCCATTGCGCTCCGATTTGTTATGCCTGAAATACTCACCGATTCGCATAACGATTCCTACAGATTTAGGCTTTAAATTTTCGGATCACGCCCGACTTCAAATCTGCCAAATAAGCTTTCAGATCATTTCGAACCTCGCCAGAGAGCAATACTAAGCCCAGAATATTCGGGAAGGCCATACCCAATATCATCAAATCTGAAAAATCGAGCACGCTCCCGAGTCCAACAGAAGCGCCTACAACGATGAAAATCAAGAATATGAGCTTGTAGACATTTGCGGCGTGTTTGGATTCTCCAAAGAGATATGCCCAAGCCTTTAGGCCGTAATACGACCAGGAAATCATGGTAGAGAAGGCGAATAATACAATGGCAACCAAGAGAACCCAATCAAACCAAGGCACCACCGTAGTGAAAGCTGCCGAAGTAAGTTCGGAACCCGTGAGTCCGGCTGGGTCTACGGCAAAACCGGTGAATATCAATACGAGCGCGGTCATGGTACAAACCACTACGGTATCTACAAAGGGTTCCAATAAGGCTACAATCCCTTCGCTCACGGGATATCTGGTGCGGCTGGCACTATGTGCGATTGATGCGGAGCCAACTCCTGCTTCGTTGCTGAAAGCGGCACGTTGGAAGCCCACTACCAAAACCCCGATTACTCCGCCTTTCAGCGCAGAAGGACTAAAGGCTCCTTCCCAAATAGCTTGGAAGGCAATACCGATGTTGGTAATATTCATGAAAATAATCAGCAAAGAAAACCCGACATAAATTCCAACCATAAAAGGCACAATCTTATCAGTGACTTTAGCGATACTGCGAATGCCGCCCAAGATCACCAAAGCCACCAAAATGGCCATAATCACTCCGAAAAGAGCGCCGTTGTTGGCAAAAAATGGAATTTTATTAGATACTTGCACGAAAGCTTGGTTGACCTGAAACATATTTCCACCGCCAAAAGAGCCGCCCACGCAAAGCACGGCAAAGACGACTGCCAGCACTTTACCGAGTGTGCCCATATTTCGGCGCTTCAATCCTTCACTCAAGTAGTACATGGGACCCCCGCTCACCACGCCATTTTCGTCTATGCGTCGGTACTTTACCCCGAGGGTGCACTCTGTAAATTTGCTTGCCATACCGAGGAAGCCCGCCGCAATCATCCAAAATGTGGCTCCGGCTCCTCCAATAACAATGGCGATGGCTACACCGGCTATGTTCCCAAGCCCTACTGTAGCTGACAGCGCAGTAGTGAGCGCTTGAAAATGGGACACCTCTCCCCGATCGCTCGGGTCTTCGTATTTGCCCCCAACAAGGGAAAGCGCATGTCGAAAACCGCGGAAGTTGATGAAGCGCATTTTGAGGGTGAAAAAGATAGCTCCCAGCACGAGCCAAATCACAATGAAAGGTATATTCTTCTTAACAGGATCTCCATTGGGGTGGGTCAATGGTCTTGGGGCATCGTATTGCACCGTAGCTACCACCCCTTTCTCGACGCTCGAAAGGGCTTTCAAGCTCCCGCGTTGGAAAACCTTATCGCCAGGTTCAAAAATTTGGTTCAGCATTCCGCTATCTGGTGAAAAAAGCGAAAAAGTATCGCGCTCATTTTGAAGAATGACTGCTAAACGCTGACCTTTCTTCACTTTTTCCCCATCGCCTACCAGCCAGGTATCAAGGCGAATCGAATCAACCTGCTGGTCTTTCCATCCTGGCGCATATGCATACGCTTCTTCTGCATATACGGTGGGGTCAACAATTCCAAAAGTCGCTAATGGATCATAAAACAGCACAGATGCCATAGCATTCACTAATGGCAAAAAAATGGCGTTTATGCGCTCTTCTGCCGATCCGGGCTCAACTTTTCCGCTTAGGGCTAAAATGGCTCCATTGGCATCCGTTATCAGCACTGATATATCCTGACCTTCCGTGATTTCTTTGCTCAGATCAGAGCTAAGCGCGGTACCTTGATTACTCCACTTATAGGTATAGGGCTCTTCGCCTCCACTTACCGCGGCTCTTGCGGTAACGTCGTTGATTTTAGTCGAACCATTCTCCACTACAAGGTTACCGACTAGTTGGCCATAAGATGAAGTGGTGAGGCCAACACAAAAAACTAGAAATACGAGCGGCTTGGTCATATTGAATAAGGTGAGAGGGCTTTAAACCCGCGCTGCGAGTTTACTAAAAGAAGCGGAAAAACCGAAATGAGCCCACTACTTAGATATCCCAAATGGTGGGGCGCGTGGTAGAAACGAAGTAATGTTTGTGCTCCAGCATAAAGGCCATAAAAAGGTAGATGAGCAGTGGGGAACCTAAGGTGATGAAGGAAATATAAATAAAATATAACCTTACAGTTGAAGATTGAATATTCAACTTCCCGCCCCACCAGGCACAAACGCCGTAGGCTTGGCGTTCAAAAAAATTATAAATGCCTTGAATGATCCTTTCCATGTCTTTCTAATAATTGTACTCCGACCTTGCAAGATAAACATTTCAGCTTGTCGCAGGCCGACTTTTTCAATCCTATTAATCCTTGCGAGTCAAATGCACTTCGCTTTGGAAAGCCTAAGTTCTCAAATTTTTTGACAATACCATTCGACTCTGCTGGAAGCGCATCGAGTAAGGTCGCAGCTCTTTCTTTCCACTCATCCTCCTTATTATAGCTTGCAAGGGCAAATAGAAAAGGTGCTACCGCGTTAATCAGAATCGAATTTCCCAAATCTTGACCGATACTCTTAGCCACTTTCTGCCCTTCATCGCCAAAGGTATAACGCGACAACCAATACGGTTCCTGCAAATTGAGTTCGAACATGCCCAGGTAGTCCAGCAGAGTCTGATTTTCTACAGTGCGCTGCGCAAGCGCGCCTTGATTGAAATATAATTGAGCCAATTCGGCCAAACGCAAAGTGGGAAAACTTTGGGGCCTCATGCGGGCAAATTTCCAGGAACCAGCCGACATAGGCGTTAGCTCATATTTTTTCGCTTGAAATCTATAGGTAGATTGAAGTTCTGAGACGTAGGGATCGTCGTTTGGATGAATAGGTAGCAAACCCGCTTGCCCAAAGAAGAGCGCACTCAACTCCAAAATGGAAGCCGAATTCTTGCGGATAAGCGATATGGGCGTGATCCGTGAGAAATGTTCAAATGGCAGGGTATTCACCTTGGCACCCATAGCCTTGCAAAGCAGTTCAAAAAAAGCCTGTTCCATATCGCCTTGATGGAGTCTAAGGGATTGCAGGCACGTATCGGCTTTTTCTGTAAGGCGCTCTACCAGAGCTGCTTCCACCGCTTGCGATTTGTAGATAACCGGAATATCGGAAACACTTTCTGCGCAAGGGATAAATAGCTTTTTCGCCGTCCAGCTTGTGTAATATCGGTAGGTTTGGTAATCGATGAGATCGCGAAGGGTTAAGACCGGAATGGGCGATCCACTCGGGTCGAGTACATCTTGATCGGCCGTGTAGACTACATGCAAGATCACATTTTTGTAGGCCGCATCTGTTTGATGGCCGTGGCGGTACCAATCGGATGCCTGAATGTGTATTTCCACATTGCCCGCCCATACGGTGTCGCCAATTTGGATTCGTGCTTCCAGAAAATCGGGGCCCGAATTGGTGTTGTGATTGCCTACCTGCAAAATCCGGATGGCTTCTCCCTTGGTGGTTTGGAGATTTTCTTGCGCAAATCGTCGGAGTTTCCAGCAATAATGTAGAAAATCTTCCTTCATAACCCCTTTTTAAAGTCCGGCTTCTGTGAGAATAGCATTCATCTCTTCAGCCATTCGCTTGGCTTCTCGGGCTGCAGCTTCCGCAAAATCAAGGCCGTCGGATGCGTAAAGAATAGAGCGGGAAGCATTCACCAAGATACCCACATCGCCATTTAACCCATATTTTGCCACATCGGCCAAGCTACCACCTTGTGCTCCCACACCGGGAACCAGGAGGAAATGATCGGGGGCTAAAACTCTCACTTCGCGAAAGAATTCGGGGCGGGTCGCTCCTACCACGTACATCATATTTTCAGGGGTACCCCATTTCGCCGAAGTGCGCAATACCTCCCGATAGAGTTGATCGCTACCCTTAAGCTGAAAATCGCCCGCACCTTTATTGGATGTAAGTGCAAGTAGTATGACCCATTTGTTTGGGAAATCGAGAAAAGGAATCACGGAGTCGCTTCCCATGTACGGTGCCACAGTGATGGCATCGAAAGGCATGGTTTCAAAAAATGCTTCGGCGTACTTTCGCGAAGTGTTTCCGATATCGCCCCGCTTGGCATCGGCTATGGTGAAATGGTCTTTGCCGATATACTCAATCGTCTTTTGCAAACTTTGCCAGCCTTTCAAGCCGAGAGCTTCGTAAAAAGCGGTGTTGGGTTTATAAGCCACGCAATAAGGGCGAGTCGCATCGATTATCGCCTTGTTGAAAGCAAAGATCGGATTGTCCAGATGCCGAAGCGTGGATGGAATCTTCTGGATATCCGGATCGAGCCCTACGCATAAAAAGCTGCGCTTTTGGCGGATAGCAGATATGAGTTGCGCTCGGTTCACGTGCCTTGATTGATGCTTTCCTGAAGCTTCTCGGCATTCTCCGCTACCTGAAGCGGGCCGATCACTTCGTCGAGTTCGCCATTTATCACGCCCGATAAATTATAGAGCGTTAGATTAATGCGGTGATCTGTCACCCGATCTTGGGGATAATTATACGTGCGAATTTTGGCCGATCGGTCGCCGGAAGATACCATAGACTTGCGCTTTTCGGAATCGGCACTCAATTTTTTCGCGAGCTCCATTTCATAAATACGTGTCCGAAGCACTCCCAGTGCTTTCTCGTAATTCTTCATCTTCGACTTCTGGTCTTGACATTGAGCTACGATACCCGATGGTAAGTGGGTAAGCCGGATAGCGGAGTAGGTTGTATTCACCGATTGACCACCCGGACCCGAAGAGCAATAGCTATCCACGCGCAGATCGCTTTCTTTCACTTCCACGTCAAATTCTTCTGCTTCGGGAAGCACAATTACGGTGGCTGCGGATGTATGAACGCGTCCTTGCGTTTCAGTTTGCGGAACGCGCTGCACGCGATGCACGCCCCCTTCGTACTTCAGCGTGCCATAAGCACCAGTGCCTATGACATTGAAGATAATTTCCTTGAAACCTCCAGCACTTCCGTAATTGGTATCTACTAATTCGATGCTCCAGCCCTTCATCTCCACGTATCGAGAATACATTCGGAAGAGGTCGCCAGCAAAAATACTGGCCTCGTCGCCACCCGTACCCGCGCGGATTTCAAGAATAGCGTTCTTCACATCTTCCGGATCTTTTGGGATCAGTAAGACCTTGATTTCCTCTTCGAGCGTTTCTTTTTTATTCTCCAATTCCGGTAATTCGAGGCTCGCCATTTCCTTGAATTCTTCGTCCGTTTCGGTGAGCACAATGTGCTTTGCGTTCGCCAAATTCTCCACAACCAGGAGGTAATGGTCGTATGCTTTTGCAATCGGCTCCAATTCCTTGTATTCCTTTGTAAGTTTCACGTACCGCTTCATATCGGTCATGATACCGGGATCGGTAATGGCCTTGCCTACTTCTTCGTAATGCTCCTTTACCACTGATAAACGAGCTAATATTTCTCTTTGATCCATTGTTATTGGTAATGATAAGTTCCGCTCTGCGTAGATATGGTTAAATGAGCCTTGGTAGCAGCTTCTACCCTTCCCACTATTTGTGCCTTCACCCCAAAGCTTTCGCTGATGGCGATCAAGCTTTCTGCTGTTTTGGCATCGGTGTAAACTTCCATGCGATGACCCATATTGAATACCTTATACATTTCCTGCCAGGGAGTTTGCGATACTTTCTGTATAAGGTCGAACAGCGGCGGCGTGTCAAATAAATTGTCCTTAATAATATGGGCATTTTCTACGAAGTGGAGCACCTTGGTTTGCGCTCCGCCGCTGCAATGCACAATACCATGCACCGCTAATCTATGTTTTTCGAGTAGTTTCTTAATAATAGGAGCATAAGTGCGCGTGGGTGAGAGCACCGCTTTACCTAAGTCGACCGGCATACTATCTACCCGATCGGTGAGATGGTAAGGCCCCGAATACGTGAGTTCTTCCGGGACGTTCGCATCGAAGGTTTCCGGGTATTTTTGACCCACTGATTTATTGAAGACGTCGTGTCGTGCCGAGGTAAGGCCATTACTTCCCATTCCTGCGTTGTAGGAATCTTCATAAGTGGCTTGGCCGTAAGAAGCGAGACCCACAATTACGTCGCCTTCACGAATATTAGCGTTGTCGATAATCTTACTTCGGAGGCTGCGTGCAGTTACCGTGCTGTCCACCACTACGGTTTGTATCAAATCGCCAAGGTCGGCCGTTTCGCCACCTGTGCTGTGTATGCCTATTCCCAAGGTGCGCAAGTCTTCGAGTACCGCTTCGGTGCCTTCAATCAGAGCCTTGATCACTTCGCCAGGGATACGGTGTTTGTTGCGTCCGATGGTCGAACTCACCAATATATTATCGGTAATGCCCACGCAGAGTAGATCGTCGATATTCATGATCAGCGCATCCTGGGCAATACCTTTCCAAACGCTTAAGTCACCGGTTTCTCTCCAATAAGCATAAGCAAGCGACGATTTGGTGCCCGCTCCGTCGGCGTGCATTACGATGCAATGTTCCGGGCTACCGGTGAGCATATCGGCGATGACTTTGCAAAACGCTTTTGGGAAAAGCCCCTTATCGATCGCCGCAATAGCAGCGTGCACGTCTTCTTTTCCGGCACTTACACCACGGGCTTGATATCTTTTTTCTACGTTCATAATAAAAAAGAAAGCATCCCGAAGACCTTTCCGGGATGCCTTAAAAATTATTGGACCTACGCTAATTATTATCCTGGGGGACGTAATTAAAGTTTAGTACTGAAAACTCCGTCCGTCGATTCTTCTGGTGTGCGGCTTCTTTCTCTTCTTCAGTAGGCATTTTGGCAATGACGGCATCCGAAATGCGGAGGCGTGATTCTCCATAACCCTTGGCTACCATGCGTTCTTTGGATATTCCCTTTCCGGCCAGGTAGTCTATGCAGCTTTGGGCTCTGCGCTGCGATAAGTCCATGTTTGCTGCGTCCTTACCACGCGAGTCAGTATGGGCTTGAAGTTCGATAATGATGGTGGGGTTGTCCACCAAGGTGCGGTAAAGAAAGTCGAGCGAGTCGGCAGAATTTACTTCCTCATTGATCTGCAATTCGGCCTTGGCAAAAGCATAGCGCACTTCTGGGAACTCGATCGCTTTATCGGGCGCAGTGAAGGTGATAAAGTATTCCTTGAGGAATGTGGTTGATTCATTAAGCCCCACCGTGCTTATTTGATCTTTGGCTACCAGATAGTCAGGCTTGGCCACTTGAATGGAGTAATTCGTCTCCGGATTGATGTAGCGCTCTTCACCTTTTTCGGCAAATGAAAAAGCACCACCGGCATCGCTGAGCGCTTCGAAAGAACTACCATCGCTGCCCACCACGCTTATAGTTGCATCGGCCACAGGTAGTTGGGTGTCCTTATCGTAAATTTGACCTTCGAGCGCGTAAAGCAAATCGGGAAGGTTGAAGCTGTAGATATCGTCATTGCCTTTTCCACCTGCCCGGTCGGAACTGAGGTAACCGCGCTCTGCATCGCCCTGCCAAATTATACCAAAATCGTCGGCATTTGAATTGATTGGCGCTTTTGCATTTTGTGGATTTCCCCAAGCATTATCGCCTGTTTTCTCAGCACTGAATATATCCATACCTCCCATACCAGGGTGGCCATCGGATGCGAAGAAAAGCATTCCATCTTTACGAACGAAGGGGAACAATTCATCTTGCGGCGTATTAATCGAAGGCCCAAGGTTCACAGCTTTTCCAGCCGTGCGCGACCCTTTATCATAAGTAGACATCCAGAGGTCTCGACCGCCTTGGCCGCCAGGCATATCACTGGCGAAGATTATGTAGTCTTCGTTTATGGTAAGCGCGGGGTGACCAACGGTTGTAAGATCTGTGCTTTGCTCATTTTTCAAGGGCAGTAATTGGGCAGTTGACCAGGAACCATCTACTTTGCGGCTTACAAAAATGTCGCAACCATTATTTTTGTCCTTATCGCTTTGGCAGCGGGTAAAAAGCATGGTTTCAAAATCGCTCGTCAAAAAAGGCGTAGCTTCATTGTGAACTGTGTTTATCTTGTAAGTCAGGCGCTCAGGCTCGCTCCATTTACCTTTTGAATCGCGCGAAGCGAAGAAGATATCCTGAAAGTTCTCACCCGTTCTTCCGTCTATTTCCAAGCCTTGCGCGCCTTGTCGCGAAGAGCTATAGAAAATTGTCTTGCCTTCTGCATCAGCCCATCCGGACGAAAAGTCGTATTCGGGACTGTTCAACAAGATTTCGTTTTGCACGATATATCGGGTCGGTACTTTCTGCAATTCCTTCGCATATTTGGCATCTGACAGGCCTTTGACAGCAATGGCATCGCCGGGAACTTTCTCCAGATATCGGTTGTAATATTCGGTGGCCTGCCCGAAGTCTCCTTCGTGGTGATAAGCCTGCGCGAGGTACAAGAAAGCTTTTGGCTCTTTGTATTCGCCCTTGAGTGCTTTGTTATACCATATTACTTGTTGCTCATAATCGAGCGTGTACCGATACGACTCGGCAATTTGATAAAGCATACGCGCCTTCTCATCCGCACTGGGCTCTTTGGCATAAGCTTTCTTATACATATCGATAGCACTGTAATAGGCTTCGTTTTTGAAGGCATTATCGGCTTCTTTGACCAGGCGTTCGACCTGTGCAAATGTGTGGTTTACAGCAAATACGGCTAATAAAACTAAAAGCGCTTTTCTCATAAGTTATTTTAAAGTGAAATGGACTTGGTCTAAAATCCTTCCAAAGTAAAGATAAAGTTGTGATATAGCCAAAACAGCAAGGAAAAAGCCGAACCATTGTTAAGGATGATTCAGCTGTTGGAGTAAAACGAACGAAGAGTTTTGGCAGGCTTAATAGCTACTGCACTATCAACTTTTGCGCGTATCGTTCTTGATTATTTTCAATTATTAAAAGATATACTCCAGATTTCACTTCTAAAGAAAGTGCGCTGCCGTTAATGTAGTTATTCACGCTGAGTAGTGTTCGTCCTTGCAAATCCGTAATATTTAAATCTACTGCATTGAAGTTTTCCGCTGACCAGCTCACCATCAATTCTCCCAAAGAAGGATTAGGAAACACGCGGAATGATTCACTCGCATCGCGCGCGGGAGTGGAAAGAACATTATCTGATAGTACAGCCAGAAATCCATCAAAATTGCCAGCTCGTTCGGATTGATAACTTGATGGATTGGCGTAAAATTCAGTACTCAAAGTAGCTCCGGCAAGTAGAATTTTACTTCCACCTTCAAAAGGAATTACGGCAGTAGGAGCGTCATTAAAATTTCCACCGAAGTATGTGGACCATAAGACCTGACCAGTGGTACTCATTTTGGCGAGAAAACAATCCGAAACAGTCTCTGAACTGCTGGCAGTACTGTTATTTTGCGCTTGAAAAGGATTGTTGCCGAAAACGAAGCCTGCGCTGGTGTTTACAGACCCCGCAATGTACAAGTTTGGTTCAGCAAATTTGATGGTCGGGATACCTGTAAAACTGATTCCCGTTTCACCAAAATAAGTTCCCCAAATTAGAGATCCAGAAGATGAATAATTTCTTACAAAATAAGTATAAGCGCCTTCATTATTGTTTGCAGCAATATTCGTTTCTAAGTGTGATCCAGGTGTAGCTATTCCACTTGTAGACGATGTTCTCCCGAAAACATATATTTCATCGTCTGAACCTAAGGTGAATGAAACATTTTGCTCATCCCCATTGCCCGAAACATACGTACTCCAAAGAAGCACCCCATCAGAAGAAAAAGCACCCAAAACGAAACTTTTTCCGCTCCCAAATTCCATATCCGCCCCGGCCATTGCCAAACCTTCTGTTGATTCGGTACGCGCCAAGAAAACTAAATCCCCTTCCGAACTGATTTCTAACTGACGGATGGCATCTTGAGAAGGAGTACCAAAAAAAGTAGTCCACTGTACAACCCCATCGGGATTATATTTTGAAATTACTCCTTCGTTCAACCCCATGTGAACTTCTTGAAATGCTCCTTGAGAAGCAATGTTTGGAGTACCAGTTCCACCAGCAAAGATTGAAGAGTCGTCGGCAATGGCCAAGGCATCAATGTTGAAAGCACCCAGACTACTACTATAGGTGCTGTTAATGAGTTCTCCATCATAATTGAAGATGGCTATAAACCCGGTATTGTAGGAATTATCTGGTAAAGAAACCACGGCTGCGTTTGGTGAAGCAATTCCAGACGACGAATTTGTAGTACCAGCCAAAGCAAAAGTGCCTTCATCTATAAGAGCAATGTCTCCGAAGCCCTCAAAATTTTCGCCACCAAAATAAGTAGCCCATAACCGATTGCCTTCAGAGTCGAATCTGGCTAAAAAGATATCTGAGAATCCAGCGTTGAAGGGTTGATGGCTGCCACCTGTGCCATAGAGCTCCAACGACTCCGAATATCCTGATACTATTACGGAGCCATCTTCTAACCTTATTACGTCGTAAAGAACGTCAAGCTCTTCTCCGCCGTAATATGTAAACCAGTCAAGCGATTGATTTGATTGCGAAAAACCCCAAAAACATACAGCCTGAAGGGCTAGCAATAATATTGCTTTTGCTTTAAAAATCATTTTGTTGTAGTTATAGTAAAACTTGACCCATCTTCAAACGTAAACCGATTGATAAGAATTCCATCAGGTATGAGCGTCGCAGAGCGAATGGTGTGATCTTCGGAATGTCCTGCCGGGAGTTCAAAGTGCTGCGAATGGATATGTCCTCCACCTACATCCAATAATTCATATTTGAATGAAGTCGTAGCCGACGCATCCAGATTGATATTGTATGAAAAGTCATCGATTAAAGGTACAGGGAAGATAGTCGCATCAACAAAGGTCGAGAGCGGAATGTTAGCGCTCAAGGGCATGCTCGTTTCGAAAGTAAGATAGACAGGAACGTGGCCTTTGAGTTTAAATCTCAACTCATACAGTCCTGGTACAACGACATCATTGCTTTGAGAAGTAAATGCTCCGTCATCGTCAAACAGATCGGAACGAAGAACGTTAATCACCGGAGTATTGCCATTTGGGTTCACTCTAATGAGCGAGAAATGCTCCAGGTCACTAACGAATTCATCCGTTAAAATTTCGCCGTCATTTGAAGCTCCATAGCCGCCTGTGCAAGCTGCGGCGGCGGCGGCTATCTGATAAACATCTTCCCAGTCGCGCCCTTCTTCGATCCATTCAATCAATTCTTCATAATAACCCTGTTCGTACAAACAATCCCATAAACCTTGTGGTAAATCTCCAAAAGCACCACCACCTGTACCAGAGTGACATATCAAATCTGGAATGCTATTATGATGGTTTGGAAAATGTGAATAAATGTGAGGAACATTATTCTGTTTTTCGTCCATGTTTCCAATCGGTAAATTCATTTGATCAACAGCCCATCCGATGCCGTTATCACAATCACCAGATAAGTTTGTACTGCCTTCCCAAATAGCAGGACTTCTGAAACCACCGCTTCGCCACCAGCCAGGAGTTTTAATCAGAGCGTACAGCGTCGGAGCTGTCAATAGTACCCCATTATCGTAATAATTACCCGTATTATCACCTTGGAACTGCTCAAAAGTAAAAAATCTATTACCGACAACAGCCGAGTCCAAAGACCAGCTCGGTAAACCGTGAAATACAGGCAAATTGTATGATGGGCCAATCCAAATCGTATCAAGCGTATTCGGATTGATATCGTAACCTACCGATGGGGGATTCGAGTTGAAGTTAAATGTGTAATTATTAATGGATAGGTCATCGAAATATCCATAAAATGGAATGCGCGTTCCCGTTTCTTCACTCTCAAAGTCAAAAGTTGGAGTTATCGAATAGTGACCAAAATCGGGATTGGAAAGATTCCTAAACTGCTGTATGGCATAAGCGTAGTTGTAACCCACACATTTCCAAAGACAACCTCTGAAGTATAAGGGAGTAGGAGCCAGTTCACCATAGTTTTCAAGCCCAGCAGTATCTGCTTCAAGGATATTTCCGTTTTCATCATAACCAGTTACAAATGCCACGTTGAGTCGATCATTCTGACCTACATTAAAGAAAGATTTATCCACTTTCATATAATTTTTATTCCAGATATCGTATTTTTTTCAAATGTTGTTCACTAATTATATCGCTTCCATCATTTGCCCTTTGTACAATTTCAACAACCCAAAACTTGACATTGTCATTATAATTTTGCCATATGAGATAACCTTGATTGTATTGCGGATAACCGGTAATTATTCCATTCTGGGCTGATGCTTCCTGCGTAGAAAAAGTAGCGAAACTGATCAATAAAGTTGAAACTAAAAGTTTTTTACAACTGGACAACAAGGCTTTTGCTAAGCATATTGTCAAGCAACTTTCTGCCTCTGAGCCAATTTGAGATCAAAGTATTGATGCAAACATCATATAGTGTTCAGAATTAAGAAATACGGTATTCGATTTTCGAACTTTACAAAAGTCGTTGGAGGGAACTGAAAATAAAATACACCTTCGGGTGCATTTTTCAGTTTAGCGTTAAGAATTCGTGTAAATATTGAATCTCTAAGAACAAATGTTTATTTTTAAAGCCAAAGACTTCAAAACTAATGGAGTATTCGGTTCAACTTTCACGTGAATTTGCTTCGGACGTTCGAAGGCTTAAACTTCCGAAAACTGGGGGTATGGGCAAACGAGCATGGAGCGAACATTTCAAACATTTACCGCCGAATGAAACGATATATTTTTGCGATTACCGCACTGAAGAAATAAGCTACCGGAAAAAATTACTGCATATTCTTGGCCGGACCACGCGGCTCTTGACCTATCGCGAATTGAATGAATTAATTCATCCTGAAGATAGACCCCTTGTCTATACTATTGAGAAAAAAACACTTGAGTTTGCAGGCTTCCATCAGATTAGTTTTAATTGTCAACTCCGAATTTCCTACAGACTTCTACATCAATCTGGGCGTTATATTAATGTTACACGGAGTAGCTTTCCAATAAAACCTGTTGAAGGAAGGCTACCTAGCACCTTTTGCTCTATACTGCAGGAAATCAGTCATATAGATTTACACATTCCTGTGCAATATGCTTGGATAGAAGGTAGCGCGGTTTCTTTGAATCATCGACAGTATGTAGAAAATCATTTCCAAGTGAAGATGACCCTTCGGCAATTTGAATTGGTGAGCTATCTTGAAAAAGGGTTGAGCTACAACGAAGTAGCTGAACAACTTCATATTGCCAAAGCCACTGTGAAGCGACACATTGGTAACCTTTTCTTACAAACCGGCACCCATTCGAGAAAACAACTTCTGGATTTCGTTCGAAGGCGGAATTCATCCGATAAAACCTTTGCGATTTCATAGGATTTTTTTGTAGCTCGGCACAATGGTTTGAGATGTGCCTATGTTTGACATTTTAAATTCAACTACCTTGTAAACAACAACTCCCGCAACTTCGGCATTGGCCATAGCTCGTCGTCCACCAAAAGCTCGAGCTTATCGGCGTGGTAGCGTATTTGAGACATGAAGGGTTTTACATCGTCGCAGTATGCACAAGCCGATTTATAGACATCGCTGATTTGATTGGCCTTTTTGCGAGCTTCGATCATTTCGTCAGTAAGGCTTTTCACTTTCGTAACATGTTCCGAAATCTCTTCGATCATATGCAACTGCACTTTCGACGCCTTCGTTGCAGCTGCTTTCTCCATAATGCTCTGCAAGCCCTGCACGTTTTGAATAAGAATATTCTGGTAGCGAATAGCCGTTGGAATAATATGATTGTGGGCAATATCGCCACACATCCGCGACTCGATCTGAATTTGCATGCGGTATTTTTCCAATTCAATTTCGATCCGTGCATCAAGCTCACGAGCGGTAAGAATATTGTGTCGTTCGTAGAGCGCTTCTACTTTCTTATTTTTCAATAAATGAATAGCTCTTGGTGCATCTTTTACATTTGAAAGTCCGCGTTTAGCGGCTTCTTCGACCCACTCATCGCCATAGCCATTGCCTTCAAAGCGGATCTTTTTAGACTCTTTGATCAACTTTTGGAGCTCTTTCAGAATAGCTTCATCGCGCTTTTCTCCTATTTCGAGGCTGGCGTCAATGACGTTGGCAAAATTGGTGAGTTGATCGGCTACTATGGCATTTAAGGCCGTCATTGGCACGCCACAATTAGCGCTCGAACCTACAGCGCGGAATTCAAATTTATTGCCGGTGAAAGCAAAAGGCGAGGTACGGTTTCGGTCGGTGTTGTCTAAGAGTAGCTCCGGGATTTTACCAATATTCAATTTCACACGGGTCTTATCATCTGGCGTCATTTTTCCTGCTTTGATGCTCTTCTCTAAATCGTCGAGCATATTGGATAGCTGGCTGCCGATGAAAACGGAAATAATGGCTGGCGGCGCTTCGTTGGCGCCCAATCGGTGATCGTTGGCAGCCGTAGCAATGTGTCCCCGAAGAATATCGGCATTATCGGCAATGGCCTTGATGGTATTTACGAAAAAGGTGAGGAACTGAAGGTTGGACTTCGGGTTCTTACCTGGCGAAAGCAAATTGACGCCCGTATCTGTAGCAAGCGACCAGTTGTTGTGTTTTCCGCTACCGTTTACGCTGGCAAAAGGCTTTTCGTGAAGGAGCACCTTAAAATTATGCTTTCGTCCTACCTTTTCGAGCAAGTCCATCAAAAGAAGGTTATGGTCGTTTGAGAGATTGACTTCTTCAAACATCGGAGCAACTTCAAATTGATTTGGAGCAACTTCATTATGACGGGTTGTAACCGGAATACCCAACTGGTGCGCTTCTGTTTCGAAATCGCGCATAAAATCATGCACACGGTCCGGTATAGAGCCGAAATAGTGGTCTTCGAGCTGTTGGCCTTTAGCGGGGTTATGACCAAAAAGCGCGCGACCCGTCATCTGCAAATCGGGGCGGGCGTTGAAAAGGGCGGTGTCAATCAAAAAATACTCCTGCTCCCAGCCAAGCGTGCTGTGCACTTTTTTAACGTTCTTATCGAAGTACTTACATACACGCACGGCGGCTTGATCTACAGCATGGGCTGCCTTTAACAAGGGCATTTTATTGTCGAGCGACTCACCAGTGTAGGAGATAAAAATAGTGGGAATACAAAGCGTTTTACCCATGATAAAAGCTGGCGAGGAAGGATCCCAAGCTGTGTATCCGCGCGCTTCAAACGTGTTTCGAATACCGCCGTTTGGAAAGGAAGACGCATCGGGTTCCTGCTGTACGAGGTTGCCGCCTGCAAATTTTTCGATCGATCGACCGTCGCCAAGTGGCGTGAAAAAAGAATCGTGCTTTTCGGCAGTACTGCCTGTTAACGGCTGGAACCAATGGGTATAGTGGGTTACACCTTTCGACATAGCCCAATCTTTTAGGGAGGACGCTATCTGATCGGCCACTCCTCGAGATATAGCCGTTCCACTTAACATGGCATCGTTCACGCTCTTGAGCGCTTCGTCCGACAGGTATTCCCGCATTTTTCCCATATCGAAAACCTTACTTGAGAAGTATTCCGAAATTCTTGGGGAAGGCGTTTCTACGCCCAGTGGTTTGCGACCCATTACCTCTTCAAGTGCCTTAAATCTAAAGGATGCCATTTGCTTGTTCTTTTTTGAGATGCAAAGGTAGCCGGATCAAAGAATATCCAAAACAAGAAAAACGGAATTTGTGAACATACCCTAAAAATTTAGGGGGTATTTTGAGACAAAAGCTATTTTAACATAAGATACCCTAATCAAAAAGGGGGGTATATGATTAAAAAAGCAAAAATATATAAAGCACGTAAACTCCGAGCAGAATAGCTCCTTCCGTTTTTCCAAGTTTGGAGCGGAAGAGTGTGAAGGGCAAAATGAGGGCTGAGATACCGATCATCCAATACAAATCGCGATCTACGATAGCATCAGAAACACTAAGCGGGACTATGGATGACGAGATTCCTAAAATAGCCAGGACATTGAAGAGATTGGACCCGATAATATTGCCGAGGGAAATATCATTATGGCGTCTATAGGCTGCTATTACCGATGCTGCCAACTCCGGGACGCTGGTTCCAAAAGCAATGAGGGTAATAGCGATAACCCGGTCGGAAATCCCAAAGTTTTGAGCAATGGCGATGGCTCCATCCAAAAACCAGCGAGCCCCGAAAATCAATGCTACACTTCCGCCGACAATAAATGCAAGCAATACGTATATCGATTTTGATTGAGCATCGGCAGGTATGTCGAGATCTGCCAAAACCACGGTCTTCTTTCTCGAAATGTAGAATTGCTGGATAATATAGCTCACGAGAACAAAAACAAAAATTGCCCCTTCCGTCTGGCTCAACTCGCCATCTTGCAAAAAGAAAACCAATCCCAAACTTGCCAGCATCATGGCCAGCCATTCATTGGTCAAAATTTTCTTTGAAAGAGTGAGCGGGAATATAAGTGCAGTTATACCCAGAATTAGGGCAATATTGGCAATATTCGAACCCACCACATTGCCCATAGCGATATCTCCCTTGCCTTCGAGCGCAGCCTGAATGCTCACAAGCAGTTCGGGAGCCGATGTGCCCAAGGCTACGACCGTAAGCCCCACCAACATAGGGGGAATGTTGGCCCGAAGAGCCAACCCCGCAGCACCTTTTACTAAAAAATCGCCTCCAAAAAAGAGTAGGACAAGGCCGACAACTACGAGAAGGATTGACAAATTAATTAGCGTTTTCGTCGGGTTGATCCATATTCTTCTTCACCTGATCTTTCACCTCCTTGGCGGAGTTTTGGATATCGCGCTGAATTTCGGAAGTGGCATCTTTAACCTGACGAATAGCCTTACCCATGTTGCGCGCCAGGCCCGGTATTTTATCGGAGCCGAAGAAAATTAGCACAAATAGCATGACCACGAAAATCTCCCCACCACTTATTCCAAATGCAAAAATCAATGCAAGCATAGGCTACAAATGTAAGAAGCCCCCCGAAATTCAGAGGGCTCTTTTATGGAATATTCTAAAGTTAAGAAACCAGGACAGCTTCGGGCTCAGTCTCATCGAGCGAACTGCCTGTTCGCGAAGTTAAGTCGACAAGAGCAGGAGCAGCGATAAATAAGGAAGAATATGTACCGACAATTACACCCAGCATCAAGGCAAAGACAAAACCGCGGATAGACTCCCCACCGAAAACGAAAATGATCAACAATACGATAAATGTGGTTAGGGAAGTATTGATCGTTCGCGAGAGTGTGCTATTCAAAGCTTTGTTCACCACATACGCCATCGGCTCCTTGCGGTGATCTTTCAAGTACTCGCGAATCCGGTCAAAGACAATAACCGTGTCATTTATGGAATATCCAACAACTGTCAGAATCGCAGCGATAAAAGCTTGATCTATTTCTAAAGAGAACGGCAACCGACCATAAAGCAAGGAATAGATTCCGAGTACCAAGAGTACGTCATGGAACATAGCTACAATCGCACCCACCCCGTATTGCCATTTCCGGAAGCGGAAAACGATGTATGCAAAAATGATGAGTAACGAAAAAAGTACCGCTGTGGTCGAAGTCGTTTGAAAGTCGTCGGAGATCGACGGGTCAACCTTTCTCGACTCAAGAATGGAGTAGGGCTGATTGAGTTGATCCAAACCGCTGTTTAGCGCGGCTTCAACACGCGAGTCCGCATCCTGGGCATCATCATCGACTAAAAACTTGGTGGTAATCTTCACCTGATTACTGGCTCCGAAGGTTTTCACTTCTGGCTGCATTCTATTTCCATTTTCATCCACAAAACCAGCCGCTAATGACTGACGAGCTTCGTCAAGATTTACAGGCTGGTCAAATCGCACTGTGTAGGTTCGGCCACCGGTAAAGTCTACTCCGAAGTTCAGTTGACGAACCGCAAAACTTCCAATGCTCAGAGCAATCAGAACTCCAGAAAACATGTATGCTAACTTGCGCTTCTTGATGAATTGGATGCTCGAGTTGGTAAGAATTTCCTTACTCCAAGAATTCCAAAATGAAAGGGCTTTACCTTTTTCAAGTCGGGCATCGAAAATAAGTCGTGTAATGAAAATAGCCGAGAAGAGTGATGTGAAGATACCAATGATCAAAGTCGTTGCAAAACCTTTGATCGGCCCTGAACCGAAAGTAACAAGAACAATAGCGGTAAGCAGAGTCGTGATGTTGGCGTCAATAATAGCCGAATAAGCTTTCGAATACCCATCTTTCACAGCGGCTTTCACCGTTTTTCCGAGACGAAGTTCTTCGCGAATACGCTCGAATATTAGCACGTTGGCATCTACGGCCATACCAATAGTAAGCACAATACCGGCAATACCTGGCAGGGTAAGTGCCGCCTGAAGCGATGCCAAAGCGCCGATCAGGAAGAATAGGTTGGCGATCAGGGCAATATCCGATATCAAACCGGCGCCGCGGTAATACACGAGCATGTAGACGAAGACAACTGCCAAGGCGATAAGAAAGGACAGCAAACCGTCGTCGATATTCTTTTGACCGAGTGAAGGACCTACGATGCTTTCATCTACAATATTTGCAGGAGCTGGTAGGGCGCCCGCTTTGAGAAGATTGGCTAAATCGAGTGCTTCTTCAATCTGCTCGTTCCGCGTGCCGGTGCCAATAGAAATAGAAGAACGGCCGTTTGGAATTTCGCTTTGCACTATCGGTGCGGTATAAACGTAGTCGTCGAGTACCACCGCTACCGCGCGCTTAGGGTTCTCGCCTGATGCAGCTTTGGTTATTTCTTTCCAATCGCGGGCGCCGTCGCTGTTCATAAGCATGGTTACTTCCACATTTCCAGATACGTCGTATTCCTGTGTAGCATCTACTATTACCGAACCATCGATGGGAGCTTTACCGTCGCGCGTGTCGGCTTTGATGGCGTAGAGGCGCATTACATTGTTAAATCGTGCATCGGGAGTAGCCGACCAAAGCAGGCGCAAATCTTTGGGCAAAATGTTTTTCACCACGCGCTCGCTGAGCATGCGGTTTACGGCTGCTGTATCGCCGAGCTGTGCATAACCCACAATAGGGCCTTGTGCCGCAGCTCCTGTTTCTGTCAGGCTCGGCTGCAATTTAGAAAAGAGCGGAATACGTTTTACTTGCTCCGCCAACTCTTCAGCTGAATTTATTGCGGCGCTATCGCCTTCGCTTTCGTTCAAGCCCAAAAGCTCATCAGCAGATGTTGCAGCACTATCAGTGGCTAGCGTAGCATCGGTAATTGCTGCATCACTGATGGCAGCAGTATCCACATCGGCAACAATAGTCGCAGTATCTATACTCACCGCATCGAGTGTGGTTTCGGGGCTGTAAAGAGCCACCAACGCCGTATTCGCTTGGTCGAGGTATGATATTACTTCGCTATTTTCATAGGTATTCCAAAACTCGAGGTTCGCCGTGCTTTTGAGCTGCTTTCGCACACGGTCCTTGTCCTTCACGCCTGGAAGCTCCACTAGGATACGACCCGAAAATTGTTGCTTTTGGATTGTAGGCTGGGTTACACCAAATTTATCGATACGGGTGCGCAGAATTTTCTCTGTGTTGTTGATGGCTACCTTTGCTTCTTCACGAAGGATTTCGAGAATTTCATCGTTCGAAGCTTCCCGAGGGAAACGCTCCTTATTATCGCGGTTATGAAAAACGTTTGCCATTTTGGCTTCTGGAAAATTCTTATTCCAGGCTTGGCCAAAAAGTGTCACAAAATTTTCTTGCGACTCATTCCGTAGCGCCTTCGCGTCAGACACGGCCTTCGTAAGTTGAGGATTGTTAACATCATTGCTCAAGTTGAGAATCAAATCGGGGATCGAAACTTCGAGCGTAACGCTCATACCACCTGCCAAGTCAAGACCTTGATTGATCTGTTTAGACTTACTTTCTTGATACGTGTATCCAAATAATGGATAAATCGGCGTGTTCGCATTTTTGGCGAGAAATGAAGTTTTAAACGACTCCAACATTTCAGCTTCTTCGAGCGGCGTCAGACTTATTCCCATAGCAGCTTGCGCAGAATCGAGCATCAATGCGGCTTCTTTATCGGCCTTAGACTCAAACGATGACGTGACAAAAGAGAACGAAATAGAGTAAAGACAGGCCAAGGCTAGGAGTATAGCGAATAGCCAAATGGCACCTTTATTTTGCATGCTGGTAGTCGGTTTTTTTGAGCGGCAAATATAGATTTTAATGCTTAAATTCCCAATTGCGGTTTATCTGCTTCATTTACTTAGGGGTTGAGTTCTAAACATTGTAATGATTTGGCTACTTTGCAGTCCAATCAAATGTCCATTTCATGCTGAAATCTTTCTCTCTCTTAATCCTTATTTCAAGTTTAATTCTTACGAATATAACCTTGGATGCGCAAATGGTGGTGAGCCAGCGCAACGATATCCCCGTAAAGAGAGCTAATCAATCGGACTTGATCAACCCCTGGACCGGTGGGATCAACGCCGCCCAAATTTCCATGTGGGACTATGATCTCGATGGGGAAGAAGACGACCTTTTTATATTCGATAAGGCTGGCGACCGGGTTTTGGTATATAAAGGAGAAATAGTTGATGGCGAGCGCCAGTATCAATTTGTACCCGGCGCCGCTTCCATCTTCCCAAATCTGCGCGATTGGGCTCTCCTGCGCGATTATGATTGCGACGGACACCGCGATATTTTTACTTACAGCCCTGTGGGTGGTGCCTTCGCCGTGTACCGCAACACTGCCGGAAGCGGTTCTGTCGGGTTTCAGTTGGTCACGAATGCTATTCTTAGCAATTACACTTACGATGCGGCCTCCTTTCTAACCAATATCTACGTCTCTTCGCAAGACCTACCTGCCATTTTCGATTTCGATGACGATGGCGATATGGATATCCTTTCTTTTTCAGTAGGTGGCTCTCGCGTAGAGCTCCACCTAAATTACAGTATGGAGCTAAATGGCGTTTGCAGCCTTGATACTTTCGCCCTTAAAAACCAGTGTTATGGCCGATTCGTCGAAAGCTCCGAGAGCAATACCGTTACTACCGATTTTGATTTAGTGTCGGCAGGGTGCAACTTCAATGTGGTCGATCCCCGATCGCATACTCCACCGCCCCTTTCAGGAGGCAATCGCCATGTAGGCTCCACTATTTTGGCCTTCGACGCCAATCAGGACGGTCTGTCAGAGATCGTACTTGGAGATGTTACGTATCCAAATATGACTTATTTGCAGCTTGACAGCCGAGGCCCGCTTCAGGACAGTGTGGAGTATATTAATCCCTTGTTTCCGAATGATTTCTCTGATACGCCTGTGAATATCGATAATTTCGCAGCGGGCTTTTACGAAGATTTCAATGGTGACGGAATTCGCGATCTCGCCGTTTCGGTCAACAATTTCAGTGGGTCGGCCAATAAATCATCCATTTGGTACTATCAGAATACGGGTCTGGATGATTTGCCTTACTTCGAATTCCAACAAGCCAATTTTCTTCAGGAAGAAACCCTCGAAGAAGGTGAAGGCGCTGCACCTTCCTTCTTCGATTACAATGGCGACGGTCTGCTCGATATGGTGATGGCTGCGAGGGGGGAGTTTCTGGAAACCATAAATTTTAAACCTACCTTAAGCCTATACCTTAATAATGGGTCGGCTTCCGCTCCTTCATTTATTGCGCTCGATACCGATTGGTTGGCTGTTTCTCAAACAGGCATTGGCCAATACCCCCACCCTGCTTTCGGCGACCTCGACGGAGACGGCGATATGGATATGCTGGTTGGCGATGAAACGGGTGTAATTTATCGGTTTGAAAACACCGCTCCAATTGGGGCTTCCGCCAATATGCAATTGATAGGTACCTTAAACAATGCGGCAGGAACGCTTCTCGACGTGGGTCAAAATAGTACGCCTTTTCTCTACGATTGGAATGGCAATGGTTTGCTCGATTTGTTGATCGGCGAGCGCAACGGCAATGTCAATTATTACGAGAATACCGGTTCGGCGCAAAATTTTGCTTTTAGCTTAACCGATGAAACTTTCGGCGGAATCAACACCGTTGAATCCGGAATATTTATTGGCAACAGTGCCCCGTTCGTTTACGAATTCGATGGTATCCGATATTTGCTCACAGGCTCCCAAAGTGGTCGATTGCACCATTACACCATTGAGAATGGCACTGACTTTACGCTCTTAACTCAGGAAGCCTTCGGTATTGACGTAGGCGAAAGGAGCAAGGCCTGGTTGGGCGACTTGAATACCGACGGAGTACCCGATGTGGTATGCGGTGGTATTGGCGGGGGTCTTGAACTACACATGGGCGATTGGTTTGTTAGCGATGGTGTGTCGCAGAGTTCCTACCAAAACTTATTGGTATTTCCCAATCCATCAAGCGACGTAATCCGCTTTCAGCTCGATCGCCTTTCGGCAGATGGATCGGTAAGCTATTGGCTGTATGCTGCCGACGGCAGGTTGGTAGATGCTGGCCTTACAAACGGCGAAATAAATTTGGCAGTTCTTTCTGCTGGAGTTTATATACTTCAGGTGAGCGGCGAAGGAGCCGATTGGAGGGCGCGCGTGCTGAAAAAGTAATTTTTCGCCTGTGCGTCTCAGGCTCGCTTCTCGCGGGTTTGTATGAAATAAGCGTCTCGCCGTGGCGTAATCCTACTCGTTGGCGATTTCTGAAGGACAGCAAGAAGTTTGCCCGAGACGCGTGGCTTAGAGGCGAGGAGCGGGGATTTTTGCAAAAGTGGTGACAGAGCAAATTGAAAATTAAGGATCAAATAAAATCCTGAAAGCGCGAGACGCGCGCTGTAGTAGCCACTCGCGAGACGCGAGCGGCGGCAGGCGTGATCAGCGGCCATTGCAATCGACGGCAAAAAAAAACCCCATCGCGTATGCGTTGGGGCTTTAGAAAAATTGAAAACCAGACTCTTACGCAGTTATTTTCATGTTGTCGAGTACATCCATTACTTCTTTTACTGCGTTGGCTGACGAGTAAAGCAATTCCTTTTCTGCCTCGTTCAGTTTGAGCTCAATAATAGATTCGATTCCGTTCTTGCCCAATTTGGTAGGCACACCCAAATAAATGTCGCGTAAGCCGTACTCCCCATTCAGCCAGGCGCAAACCGGGAAAATACGTTTTTGGTCGCGAACGATGGCTTCAACCATCTGCGCAGCTGCCGCGCCTGGGGCGTACCAGGCAGAAGTTCCCAAGAGATTTACAATTTCTCCACCACCTTTCTTGGTGCGTTCAATGATAGCATTGAGCTTGGCTTCGTCTATCAATTCCGTAACTGGGATACCGCCTACGGTGGTGTACCGGGGAAGCGGAACCATGGTATCGCCATGACCGCCCATAAGCACGGCTTGAATATCTTTTGGAGATACATTTAACTCCATGGCCAGAAAAGATCGGTAGCGAGCCGTATCGAGAACACCTGCCATCCCAAATACGCGGCGAGAGTCCACATTTGCCGTAAGGTAAGCGGCATAGGTCATTACGTCGAGCGGATTGCTGACCACAATAATTTTCGCATCTGGCGAATATTTGATCACATCGGCGGTAACGCTTTTTACAATACCGGCATTGGTGGCAATTAGATCGTCGCGGGTCATACCCGGTTTTCGCGGAAGCCCGGAAGTAATTACTACCACCTCGGATCCAGCCGTGCGGGCATAATCGTCGGTGGAACCTACCACGCGTGAATCGTAGAGATTGATTGGTGATGTTTCCCAAATGTCAAGTGCTTTGCCCTCGGCAAAACCTTCCTTGATATCAAGTAAAACAATTTCGTTTGCTATTTCGTGATGGGCCAGTACATTGGCACAGGTGGCACCTACGTTTCCGGCGCCGACTACAGTTACTCTCATGGTTCGTTCGAAATTTTCAGGATTGAATTGAATGGCAAATATACAGTTCGGACTGAATAATCCTTTCAAGTTCGTTAGAAGGATCGGCATAATGGCATTTATAAGATACCGTTCCCAATAGAACTTTCCCACTAATTTTTAGACCGGATGAGTACATCGAGCCTCTTTTAGAAAAAACTGCGTGTTGGAAATACAAAGTGGAAAACCTTACATTCGTCGGAATAAAAAGATATCGTGGCAACCATGTAAAGCTGATGCCGTCTTGATGATGCTTACCGCAAAGAACATAAGCGATGATCAGCTTCGATCGCTGATCGAGCAAAGTGCACTGAATCATCGGAAAAGCCAGGAGATCATCTTTAGGATGTTCTATGGCAAGATGATGGCTGTAAGCCGACGCTATACTCGTAACGACGATCAAGCGAAAGATATTTTGCAAGATGCATTTATTAAGGTCTTTGGCAATATCAGCCGTTACAGTTTCGACGGCTCTTTTGAAGGCTGGGTGCGGAGAATAGTGGTAAATACCGCCATAGACTTCACCCGGAAAGCCAAGAACGACTACTTGCTTATGAACGATGCCCAAACGCTCGAAAATATGGACGAGCAATGGGCAACTGAAGAAGTAGAAGAAGATAGTCCAGAGGCGGTTTTAAATGTAAACGACGTGATAGCCGCCATGCAAAAGCTATCGAATGCCTATCGCACGGTGTTTAACTTGTATGTGTTTGAAAGCTATTCACATCAAGATATTGCCGATGCATTAGGAATCACTGTTGGAACGAGCAAATCAAATCTGGCAAAAGCCAGAATGAATTTGAAGAAAATATTAAGTAAAGAACTAGATCAAAAAAATGGAGCATCCATTGAATAAATTTGACCAATCGATTAAGGATTCCTTCGATAATTTCGAAGTTCCCTACAACGAGAGCCATTGGGAAGACCTTCAAAAAGATTTGAAGATTGTGTCGCCCGGCATAGTAAACTATTTTAGCGGCATCACCACCGGGCTTGTAGCCACCGGTTTGGTGTTTATGTCGATGCTGTACTTATTTTCTGAGTCGACACCGGGCAATGGAAACGAGCTTGCAGAGCAAATAGTTGAGCGTGAAACGCCCGAAACGGCTACGGCCAATGCTGGTTCAGATACCACTAAGAGCGCGAGCGCCGAAGACGCGGATTTGAACGACAGTGAAAGCGCAGTTTCGGAAAATATGGATGAAGAGTCTTCGCAGGCGTCATCAAACTCCAAATCCGCGATTTCAAATGCCGGTTCAACCGCGATAAATTCTACTAGTAAAAAAGAGAATACCTCTGGAGATAATTTGAAAACGGCTGCTATTGTTGATTCAAAATTAGCAAGTAATATTAAAAAAGGCTGCACGGGTCTTACTATCGATTTCGAAGCAAAAGGGCTCTACGGCCGGGACGCAAAATACCTTTGGAATTTTGGCGATGGGTTCTTCAGCAACGCGGCCAACCCATCGCATACTTTTAATAAGGAAGGAACGTTCGACGTTTCTCTTTCTGTTACTTCTCCGGCAACTGGTCAAATTACATCGAACGTGGTGCAGGGAATGATCGAAGTGGTAGAGGCGCCTGTTGCTCAAACATCCATCGAGATAGTCAATCCCAACGGTATCCAGTTTGCAAACAAAAGCTTTAATGCCCACGAATCTGAATGGCTTGTAGATGGTGAGAATGCGGGTTCGAAAGCCCAATATTACATGGACCTTCGATCAGATGATGTCGAGCGCATAGACTTAGTGGTGTACAATACGGGAGGATGTGCCGATACTCTTAGCCAATTCATACGCACCACAGAAAACCACAAGGATTTTCCTACGGCAATCAGCTTATCTGACAATCAATCGTTCGCGCCAGGTGGTAAAACAAATGGAATAATCACCTCATTCAAAATTTTCGATGCCCGCGGAAATGTGGTATTTGAAGGCGACGCCATGAAAGGTTGGAATGGCAAGAAAGCATCAGAGGAAACAGCTCCACTCGGCAACTACTATTGGGTAATGGTAGTCGAGAAAAAGAATGATGCGGAAGTATTTTCCGGTCAATTCAACTTGCGATAAGTAGAGATGAATCAAAAAATTTAAGCGAACGATCGTTCTGCTGATTCCACTGGGCGGGCAATTTATAAGCACCTTCAATCCAAACATGGAATACAATCCGGCAAACAATTAGCAATCAACACGATGAGTCAGGAATAATTCTCCTGACTTTTGTGTTAAATAATCGTGCGTAAGAATGCAACTTATCGTAAATTGTAGCGTCAATTTCGAAGAACCATAGATGATAACCCGAACTTCTTGGCAGCTCCCAAGCGGTTCAACCAATTTTAACTCTCAGGAGAACAATGCTTACACTGTCTAAACTCGCTGCAAAAGCAGCTCTGCTCTTTATTAGTAGCCTTTTAGTATTTCAGGCTCAAAGCCAATGCAATGTCACCAGCACCTGGACTTTTAATCCACCCATACCACCAAATGGGGCATATGATGCGGGAACTAGCATACAGATGTGTGCTACCATTTCAGGATTTACTTCTGTAGGAGCCAACTGGATGCATGGCTTTCAGTTTGATCTTCCACCAGCATTTGATGTCTCCACCATCGTTTCAAATAATGCCCCCATGGCCTGTGCTAATGGCGGGCAATGGGTATTTCAATCTTCTTATTTCTGCAATGGCCAACAATGGGGTCCCGGTTATTATTACGACGTAAATAGCGGAGGCCCTCAAGATGGAAATCCCTGTAACAACTGGGGGGATCCTTGTTTTGGAGCAACTTCAAATTGGCAATTTTGCTTCACAGTAACCTTGGACAGCGATTGTGGAGGCCCTGGCAATCCTTTGGATGGATCGAGTATTATTCCAACGATTAATGTATATGGTGATGGTGATACTGGTTCTTGGGGAATATCGACAATTGGGTGCAATGGTAACGGAAATTCAACCAGCCCCAACGTACCCGTAATGGAAGTAAACTGCTGCGACTCGGAGTCGGGCGGTAGCCCAGGCAATGTTTTGATTTGTCAGAATGGTACGTACGACCTTTTCACAGAGCTTCTTCCACCTGTTGATGCAGGTGGATCCTGGATAGGACCTGCTCCATGGGTGGGCAATGGTGATGAAGCCTTATTCAACCCGCTAACCGATCCTCCTGGCACCTACACGTATGTCGTTCAAGGCACCGGAGGTTGTTTCAATACCACAGATATCAATATGGTGTACAACACCAATGGTGTGGTGCAAAATATTCCTTATTGCGGAGCTAATCCTGCGGGGATAAGAATTCCTGTTCCTCCGCAGGCTGCTCCGTTAATCAGCCCTGCAAACCTGGTCTTTTTCCCTCCTGGCGGAACCTGGTATGCACCGGGCTATCCAGTTACCCAAACGGTCGTGCCTGGCGGAATTGTGATTCCTAACGTAAGTCCTTCAGGGATTTACACTTACGGATACTTAAATAATCTCAACTGCTTTACGCTATCGCAGGTCAACATGATCTTTGCCACAGGAAGCGCTTCGGGCTGCTTCACCGAATACGATTTATGTGCCGCAGACCCAAGTCCCTTCAGTCCATTCGCCGTTCTCGGTTGCAACCCACAAGGGGGTGGTCAATGGATTCGTTACAATGAAAATTTTGGTTTTGTAAGTTTTCACCCCACATTCGGCCAAACGTTTCCAATCGCAACAGGTGCTGCTAACGCCATTGTCGATACTACGTTCTTTGTTTACGTTTTGGGAACTCCACCTTGCCCTCCAGGCATTGATACGGTGCAGGTAAATTTTCATCCGGTAATTAACACCGGAGTGCTTACACAAACGAGCGTATGTATTACAGATCCGCCCTTTATTTTGGAAACCTTGCTGGATGGAACTGTTACGCTTGGTCAAGTTTGGACCGATGCCTTTAACCCTACCGATACTATTCCCAATTTGTTCGACCCCAGTATTTATCCGCCGGGCACATTTTTTCAGTTGCAATACGCTGGTGGTTTGGCCAATAGCCTATGCTATAACGCGACCATTCTTCAACTTACCATCCTTCCGGCAAATGCAAACGCGGGGCTATCGAATACTGTATCGGTTTGTAATACCGATGCTTCCTTCAACATGACAAATTTCCTGTTGGACGATCCTGTTAATGGTCCCCCTCAGGGGGGTGGTCAATGGGTTGCCCCAAACGGAACGAACTTTGGCGATTTCTTTACTCCTGGGCTTTCTACCCCGGGGGTATATACCTATAATATTAATTCCACCTGCGATTCCGACCAAGCCACGCTTACTGTAAACGTAACCGTTGTTCCCAACCCGGGGTCTAACGGCACGCTGAATATATGCAGTAACGCTACGAATATTCCCCTTTTTCCTGCGCTTGGCAATACGCCTGCCGGGCCACCCGTTACGGGTGGTACTTGGAGCCCTGTAGCTCCGGGTGGTTTGGTGAGTGGTAATAATGTTGTTAATGGGCAAGTGTACACATACACGGTAGGCACTGCTCCTTGCAATGCTTCGGCTACCGTAACTATCAACTTGATTCAAGCACCCAATGCTGGAGTGCTTGCGGCCACCCCGCAAATCTTTTGTTCCAATGCGGCGGCGATTAATTTAATGAACCTGTTTACCACCCCGCCTTCTCTTAGCAACCCTGCTTTTTGGAGCGGTCCAGGTGGCTTTACAGGTGGTACGCTCAACCCGGCTACAGCCGCCACGGGAACTTACACCTACACTATTCCTAACACTGGCTGCGGTCCGGCTTCTGTATCGCTCACTATAACCATAGAACCGCAACCCAATGCAGGCCTCGATGCTACTGTAAACGCCTGCCCAAATGGGTTAACACCAATTAATTTAGTAACTCCACTTGGCCCGGGTATTACAACTCCCGGCGTGTGGACAAACACGGTGGGCGGTCCAACCAATGGAACTTTTATACCTGGAACCAGCCCGGCGGGAGTTTACACATATACCGTGAGTTCCGCGTCTGGAACTTGTACCGATTTTGCAAATATCACGGTTAACTATCTCACCCTTCCAAATCCTGGAACGACCCAAATCCTAAATATTTGCAGCAATGCGGGGCCAATTCCTTTAAATTCTATCAACTTAGGACAGTCGCCGCTTCCTGATACCAATGGCTTTTGGATTAACCCTTCTGGCATCTTCATTACGAACCCAGCCATCTTTACCCCGGGCACGAGCGTACCGGGAAATTACACCTATGCCGTTCCTGTCGCCGGTGGTTGCCCTGCGGTTACAGCCGTGCATACCATAAATGTTACACCTTTGCCCAATGCAGGTACTAATGCCACGACTACCCGTTGCGCAAGCTTTGGAAGTGTTGACTTAACGAGCTATTTGGGTGGAACACCCGCTTCAATTGGTACTTGGACAGATTTAAGTAATAATAGTTCGGTTACTAACCCATTAGACATATCTGGTTTAGGCGGTACAACCCTATCATTGCAATATTCCATCACTACTGGTCCCTGTACCGCAAGTAGCACCCTAACCTTAACTGTACAAAACATTCCGAACGCCGGAACGGGCAATTCATTGGCTTTTTGCTCTAACAGCCCTTCATTCAATCTTAATACGGGGTTAACCGGCTCACCAAATGGCGGTGGAACGTGGGTGAACACTACCAGCGGAACTGCACTCACTCCCGCTCAAGCTCTAGCAGTTAATCCGGCTACCCTCGGCACCGGTGCAACTTTTGTTTACACGGTAACTCCTTCCAGCTGCCCTAGCGTAAGTGCTACCGTGCCTGTAACAATTACTCCTGCACTTACTATTTCGGGATTGACAACGACTTGCCAACCGAATCAGAATTTCTACACGGTTACTTTCACGGTAACGGGCGGCCAAGCTCCGATTAATATTGCGAATGGAACTTTAACAGGAGGTGTATTCACTTCGAACCCTATCGCAGCCGGCACGGCTTATGGTTTTATAGTTCAAGATGCCAGCACATGTGCTGACTTAAATGTAAATGGTGCTTCTCCGATCTGCACTTGTCCGGCTTCGGCTTCATTCGGAGGAGGCAATCAAACCATTTGTTTAGGCGGTACAGCCAATATTCCAATTTTACTTGCGGGCGCACCACCGTATAATGTTACCTATAATGACGGAACAGGCCCCAACACCTTAACCGGAATAAATGCTGGCTTCATTTGGAATGTATCTCCAACAGGAACTACCACTTATACTCTTGTAAGTGTTGCCGATGCAAACTGCACCAGCGCCGCTTCGAGCACGGTAACTATTACCGTAGAGCAGCCACTTAATGCTGGGCCAGACGTGCCGCTTAGCTATTGCGCTACAGGAGCTCCTTTAAATCTTAACACAGTTCTGAACTCCGCCGCTAGTGCTGGCGGTACCTGGACTCCCTCTTCTAATCCAACATTGACCGCAGCAAATTCGGGGGTTTACACTTATACCGTAAACGGCACACAATGCCCCAACGATGCAGCGCTTTACACCTTGACTATCAATCCGCCAATAACGGTTTCTTTGGTTCAGGCTGCCTGCCAGCCCAACCAAACGAACTACGTGGTAACCTTTACAATCGCAGGTGGACAAAGTCCTTATTCGGTAAATGGAATTACCCTTGCGGGCAATACATTTACGTCGGCATTGCAACCTGTCGGATCTCCTTTTCCTTACGCAGTTGAAGATTCAGGTCCTTGCGCAGCCGTAAACGGCAATGTGAATTCACCTAATTGCACGTGTCCGGCTACCGCTGCTTTTGGTGGGGGTAACCAGACGATTTGTGCAGGAGGCACAGCTATTATTCCAATTATCCTTACCGGTATCCCAACTTATAACGTAACTTATGCAGTTGGCGGAGTAAACGCCCCACAATTGTTGGGTATCAATAATGGTTTCCTATTAAGCGTGTCGCCTGCAATAACGACAACCTATACCCTGGTTAGCATGAATGACGCGAACTGCGCTGGTTCGGCTATCGGTTCTGTCACCATTACAGTAGAGCAGCAACTTAATGCTGGGCCAGACGTGCCGCTTAACTATTGCGCTACAGGAGCTCCTTTAAATCTTAATACGGTTCTGAACTCCGCCGCTAGTGCTGGCGGTACCTGGACTCCCTCTTCTAATCCAACATTGACCGCAGCAAATTCGGGGGTTTACACCTATACCGTAAACGGCACGCAATGCCCCAACGATGCAGCGCTTTACACCTTGAATATCAATCCGCCAATTACGGTTTCTTTGGTTCAGGCTGCCTGCCAGCCCAACCAAACGGACTACGTGGTAACCTTTACAATCGCAGGTGGACAAGGTCCGTATTCGGTAAATGGAAATACCCTTGTTGGGAATACTTTTACGTCGGCATTGCAACCTGTCGGATCTCCTTTTCCTTACGCAGTTGAAGATTCAGGTCCTTGCGCACCCGTAAACGGCAATGTGAATTCGCCTAATTGTAATTGCCCGGCTACCGCTGCTTTTGGGGGGGGAAATCAAACAATTTGTGCAGGAGGCACGGCAAATATTCCAATTATCCTTACCGGCACCCCAGCTTACAACGTGACTTATGCAGTTGGCGGAGCAAACGCCCCACAATTGTTGGGTATCAATAATGGTTTCCTACTAAGCGTGTCGCCCGCAATAACGACCACTTACACCCTGATTAGCATGAATGACGCGAACTGCGCTGGTTCGGCTAATGGTTCTGTCACCATTACCGTAGAGCAGCCACTTAATGCTGGGCCTGACGTGCTGCTTAACTATTGCGCTACAGGAGCTCCTTTAAATCTTAATACGGTTCTGAACTCCGCCGCTAGTGCTGGCGGTACCTTGACTCCCTCTTCTAATCCAACATTGACCGCAGCAAATTCGGGGGTTTACACCTATACCGTAAACGGCACGCAATGCCCCAACGATGTAGCGCTTTACACCTTGAATATCAATCCGCCAATTACGGTTTCTTTGGTTCAGGCTGCCTGCCAGCCCAACCAAACGGACTACGTAGTAACCTTTACAATCGCAGGTGGGCAAGGTCCGTATTCCGTAAATGGAAATACCCTTGTTGGGAATACTTTTACGTCGGCATTGCAACCTGTCGGATCTCCTTTTCCTTACGCAGTCGAAGATTCAGGTCCTTGCGCAGCCGTAAACGGCAATGTGAATTCGCCTAATTGTAATTGCCCGGCTACCGCTGCTTTTGGTGGGGGAAATCAAACAATTTGTGCAGGAGGCACGGCAAATATTCCAATTATCCTTACCGGTACCCCAGCTTACAACGTGACTTATGCAGTTGGCGGCGCAAACGCCCCACAATTGTTGGGTATCAATAATGGTTTCCTATTAAGCGTGTCGCCCACAATAACGACCACTTACACCCTGATTAGCATGAATGACGCGAACTGCGCTGGTTCGGCTAATGGTTCTATCACCATAACTGTGGATAATCAACTCAATGCAGGCCCCGATGTAATATCAGGGCTCAACTATTGCGCTGGCGGACCAAGCGTTAACTTAAACACCTTGCTTAATGCTTCTGCCTATACACCTGGTACATGGACTAGTCCATTGGGAGCAGTAATAAATCCGCCTACGGTGGTGATGACGGCAGCTAATTCGGGTAACTACACTTACGCTGTGGGTGGTAACGCCTGCCCTAATGATGCGTCTACTTATACCCTTAATATCGCACCGGTTCTTGCATTTACAGGTGTATTAGCTGCTTGTACACCCATGCAAACCGCTTACACAGTATCGTTTAATATCACGGGGGGTACGCCTCCTTATTTTGTAAACGGATTAGCTTCTGGTGCTGCGTTTACTTCGGCTCCGCTCGATTTCGCAACTAATCCCAATTATAATTTTATTATTAGCGATAGCGGAGTATGTAGTGACGTAGTAGTAGCGAATACAGCCCCTGCATGCGATTGTTTGGCAACTGGATCTATAAGCGGCAGTGCGACAATCTGCGCTGGAACTTGCACCAACATGACGTTTGCATTATCTGGCAACGGACCTTTTTCAGTGATTTATTTAAACTCTAACGATCCGTTCAATCCAACTCAGCTTAATGGTATTTCGAATGGCCATATTATTTCGGTATGCCCTTCTTCGACAGCTACTTACACCCTTTTAAGTGTAACCGATGCAAATTGTACCGGCGATGTAATAGGTAATTCGGTGACGGTGGCAATCAATCCTATTATTCTGGCCACAGGCGCTACTACTATTTGCAATGCAACCAACGAAGGTTACCAAGTGCAGGTGAACATCAGCGGAGGCGTAGGGCCTTACTCCGTTAATCCTGCTGGAACATTAAATACGGTTACTGGAGTTTACCTCAGCCCGGTTTACCAAAATGGTACGGGTTACAGCATCAGTATTGACGATGCAGGTGCATGTCCGGCGGTTCTTGTGCAGGGTGGTGCCTATACCTGTCCTTGTGTTTCGTCGGCAGGAACATTGCCAACCGCCCCACAAGAAATTTGTTTGGGCGGACAGCTTAGCTTCAGTGCAAATGGTAATGCAGTGCTCGATGGAAACGACGGCTTGCAATACGTGCTACACAGTGGCAGCGCAACGAGTTTAGGTTCTGTTATCGCTACTTCTAACACCGGCAGTTTCACTTTCAATTATCTGGGAATTACAGCCGGTAATACCTACTACGTGAACGTGGTGGTTGGAAATACAGATGCTTTCGGAAATGTGAATCTCAATCACCCTTGCACCGCTGTTAGCACCGGTGCAGCCGTTTCGATAAATGCAATTCCTTCGGCAAGCATATCTGGTTCTGACGCGGTTTGTGTGGGAGAAGCTGTTGATTTCAACATTAACTTCACGGGCGATGGCCCATGGGATTTTCAATATGCGGTGAACGGCGCTCCATCTGGGCCTAATTTCTCGCCAACACCAAACTATGTGCTCACCACTACTCAAGTGGGTAATTACACCCTTATTGAAGTGAGTGATAGCCATTGCACAGGTACCGTGAGCGGAAACGCTTCATTGCAAAACTTTGCAACTCCTACCGCTTTGTTAAGCGGCAATCCTGAAATATGCGAAAATAGCGGTTCAGGTCCCCAAGTCAATATTACTGGGGCATCGCCTTACACGCTCATTTATGCGATAGACGGTGTGGCTCAGGCTCCCCTGTCGCTCGCAACGAATATTTACACCATTCCAGCTGCTACAAGCGGAGTTTATTCCTTGGTCTCCCTTGACGATAGCAATTGTTCGGGAAGCGTATCGGGAATACTCGATGTTACGATTCTAAGCGCACCCACCGCATCCTTACTCGGAGGTGGAGCCGTTTGCGAAGGCGATGCAGCTACATTCACACTTCAGCTTACAGGCGAAGGCCCTTGGAATGTGCAATATACCGTTGACGGTGTTCCACAAGGCTCGATCAATACGAATAATAGCAATTACACCTTCGAGTCTGGAGAAGGAGGCAATTATGGCTTGGTTAGTATTCAAGATGCTAATTGCCAAGGCGATGTGCTATTCAGCCAAGCTTCCTTGAATATAAACCCGATACCAAGTGCAGAAATCAGCACCCAGAATAGTATATTCTGTATTGGCCAAGAAGTGGCCTTGTCGCTAGATCTAGAAGGTGTGCCGCCATTTGTGGTAACCTACGTTCTCGATGGAGACACGATAACGGCATCTGGAATATTCGGGGATATTTTCCAAACCTTGACTCCTACAAGTTCATTCTCAGCAGAAGTTCTATTTGTATCAGATGGCTCTAATCCTACCTGTTCATTAGAGCCTATGGCGTTTGAGTATTTGAGTGCTGTAGAGCTTCCAAATGCACCGGTATTAACTGACGTTCAATCTTGTGCCTCGGAAGGTGCCCAACAAATTGGAATAGCCGGAGCGGCTAATTTGAGTTATTTCTGGTCGCCGGCCGATCACTTGAGCGATCCGAATATTCCGAATCCGACCTTCAGCGCCGATATTCCTGGTATAGTTCCGCAAACGTTCCAATATGTACTTTCTGCCACAAATGGCGACTGTACTGCGAGCGATACAATGACTATTGTATTGCACCCAAGCCCTAGAGTGCGTTTCGAATACAGTCCACAACCTATAGTGAGTGAAGACCCAAGTGTGCGATTCGAAAATAAATCATCGAGCCTTAATCCCTTAGGGTACGTCTGGGAATTTGGCACCTTGGGAAGTTCCACGGAAGAAGATCCCATTTTTGTATTCCCTGATGGGATAGCTGCAGAATACTCCGTAACCTTGATCGCCACCGATCAAATAACAGGCTGTGTGAACCAGTGGACAGATATTCTTTCTGTTCGTCCTCAGCTTCTAATATTTGTACCAAACGCCTTTACCCCCGATGGAGATGGATTGAATGATTTATGGGGACCTGTAACTCGTAACGTCGATGGTGACGATTATCGTCTTACGGTTTTCAGCCGCTTGGGCGACATCGTGTTTGAAACCAGAAATCCCAAACAAAAATGGAACGGAAGTTTGCGCGGAAACGATTATTTCGTGGAAGCGGGTGTTTACGTTTGGAAGATAGAAACGAAGAATGAACTCACTCTCGAAGAAGTGAAATATCAAGGAAACGTGACCGTAGTGCGCTAAATAAAACAAATGAACCGGCAAGGCTAACCACCTGAAAAATTGAGACCAATGAAATCCAAATTTCTGATCATCCTTCTGATACCGGCCTGGCTGGTATCCGTCAACGCTTCGGCGCAGACTGAAGCCGATTACGAAGCTCTTACGGACTTTTTAAGTCCTGATAAAATCTCCGCCTTACAATCTAAACCGCAGCAATACGCTCAGATGGCTTATTTGAATAGGCACGGGTACCACGTGAGTGAAATAGGAGAAAAAACGGCTGATGGTATTCCTGATATTTCAGAAGTTGTTGCCCTCTATCCCGGTTCTCCAGCGATTACATTGGATTTGGCGACTAGCCAAAATTTAAATCTGATGGCTTACCGTATTGAAACAAATCTCGAAAAAGAAATCTACTTCAAATTTGGAAGTTCTGGAAAGGTTTTGGTCATACCCCCAATGATACTTTCCTTGAAAGCTGCAAACCTCCATAATGATTAAAGGTATGATAAAGCTAAAAATATTCAAAAATAACCTAAAAACCATAAGTTTCTGCGTTGCGCTCTGCATCCTGCCTTTTGTTGGATCTTCCCAGATATTTATCATCCAAAACGGCAATGTTTCCACGTGTACCGGTGTGTTTGGCGATGATGGAAACGACCCAGGAGGAGTGACGAATAATCCATATACCCCAGGCAATAGTTATACCTTTACTATATGCCCGAATAATCCCGGTGATGTAATCTCCGTGGAATTTGCGGCGTTCGGTTTATATACCAGTCCCAATCCAAACAACAGCGATTATTTAGCCATATTTGATGGCAATAATACGTCTGCATCATCACTCGGTCAATATACAGGAAATACTCTTCAGGGATTACCTGTAACTGGGACGGTAAGTAATATCACCGGGTGTCTAACGTTTCAGTTTTCAGCTAATCCAAATGCACCCGGGTTAGCTCCTGGTTGGGAGGCAAATATCTTATGTACCACCCCATGCGCACCCCCCACAGCTGCATCAGAAATCGTAAATCCAGCTCCGCAAGGTCCGGAACAATCGGTCGGCGTTTGTCTGAATGCCCCAGTAACCTTTGGTGATTTAGGTAGCTTTGCAGAACCAACATTTAACATACAATATTGGGTTTGGAACTTTGATGATGGAACTATTGACTCTCTCACAACTCCAGCAGATGTGATTCATGTGTTCCCTGAGCCTGGGGAGTATCTAGTATCCTTATCCGTTATTGACAATAATGGATGTAGGAGTTTAAACATAGATCCACTGCAGGTACTGGTAAGTACAATACCTATTTTTAATACGAACTTCAATAGCCCTGTTTGTTTGAACGAACCTGTTCCTATTGACGGAAACCCAATACAAAATGTTACTTGGACGGCTCTTCCACCCCAGGTTGTAGCGGGCGAAACTTACCTAGCAGATGGAGCGGGATTTTCGTACTCCACAACCTTGACGTTTGACTTCTTTGAACCCGGAGCTTTGCTCGAAAATTGCGATGATCTCGACCAGATTTACGTGAATATAGAGCATTCATATGTTGGCGACTTAGGAATGACAATAACATGTCCGAACGGTACTGTGGTAAATCTATTAGATTGGCCAAACGGAGGCGGCGGAACTTTTTTGGGTTCGGCTATTGACGATGGTTCTCAAGACCCAGGTGTAGGAAGTACCTATGGCTGGACACCCGGAAATACAAATGGAAATATATCTAACGGACCAGATGTAGCTGTCGGAGGCGGCGGTACTGGGCTAACACCGGGAAATAGCATTGTTCCTGGAAATTATCAAAGTGACGAAGATATGTGCTCCTTAGTAGGCTGCCCACTAAATGGCGATTGGACATTTGGCGTAAGCGATAATTTGGCGATCGATAATGGCTATATCTTCTTTTGGGGCATTGATTTCAATCCATCACTGTTTCCAGATATAACAACGTTTACCCCGGTAACTGGACTTGGAATAGATTCTAGTGGTTGGACAGGCCCAAACATCATTAATACATCGCCGGACGGGAACTTGATAACGACATTCTATACCACACCTGGGTTTTACGATTATACGTTCACCGCTACCAACAATTTCGGTTGTGCCTTTGATACCACCATTACCGTCGAAGCTATACAAGGACCTGTCATTACCGCTGGACCAGACTTATTTACCTGCGGTGGTCCAGTTCAACTTCAAGCGGGGCTTGCCGGCGACCAACCGCCAAGCTGCGGTTCCGATTCCGGCAATTATACATATTGCTATAACAACAACGACAATATCGTGGTGACTTTCTGTCCCGATACGCCTGGCGACGGAATCACTTCTATGTCTATTGAAATTCTAAGCGGTGCTTTGGAAGCTTTTTCGGATGGGCTGATTATTTACAATGGCAATAATACGGGTGCGCCAATTTTATACGACTATTTTTTCGGAGGCATTGTAGGTACTGTTGTAACGGCAACGGGGCCTACCGGCTGTTTGACGTTTCAAATTTTCTCCGATGGATCTATTAGTTGCGGAAATGGAAATTTCAATCCTATTGAAATTGCTGTGAGCTGTGTAAGTGGTTCAAACGACTTGATTTGGGCATGGAGCCCTGCAACAGGGTTGAGTAATCCAAATGTTCAGAATCCAACTTCTCAGGTTTCGCAGGCAACTCTTTATACCGTGACAGCCTATCCCCCTGGATTGCCCGGCTGCCTTATTTCCGACCAAGTGATAGTAGCTCCAGACCCTACCGCTGATCCAGGTTTGGATACCGATACCATTTTGTGCTATAACTCTCCCGTTAATGCTCTGATTAGCTTTATGAACGGAGCTCCGGCTCCCGGAGGCAATTGGACCAATGAAGTTGGCGTGCCCGTTTCGGCGGTCATAAACCCCACAAATTATCCCGATGGTCAAACCTTCAACTACACCTACACAGTTGGCAACGCCATATGCACAAATACTGCCCAACTAAACATAACTATTCTTGCTAGTACAAATACCAGCTGTTGTCAAACCAATGCGCAAGTAGGGCCTGATGTAACTGCCTGTGGCTTAACCTGGCAGCTCGATGCTGAGCCCGCCCTGGGAGTAGGGGTATGGACAGGACCGCCCCAAGTTTCCTTTAGTAATATCAATGATCCAAACGCCATTGCTACTTGCTTGTCGCCAGGAGGCGCCATGGCACTCACATGGACAGATTTTAACGGCTTCTTATGCGAAGGATCAGACGATCTTGTGGTAAACTTTGCAGATTCGCTCGAGCTAATCGTAGTAACCGAAGATGCGCTCTGTAACAATGAATGCAGCGGAAGTGCGGTGGCGATTCCTGATGGTGGAACCACCAATGGTGGCGGTTACATTTACGATTGGGGCATGGATAATGGTGTACCCGGAATTATTCCACAAACAAGAGATTCTCTCTGTGCGGGAACCTTTCTTGTAAAAGTGTTTGACCAATTAGGGTGTAAAGACTCTTTAGAATTTTCAGTTGGACAACCCAATGCTCAAACTATGCTGTTGAATAAAATTCAACCGCGCTGTTATGGAGAATGCAACGGTCAGCTTGTTGTAAACTCTCCGGCAGCCACTTCATACAGCTTTAACGGTGGCGAAACTTTTGGGAACAGCAATGCGGGCGTAGTATGCGCTGGTAGCTACGAAGTGATTGCGAAAAACGCAAACGGCTGTGAAATCAGCGAATTGGTGATTCTTCCCGATCCGGAAGAATATGTGGCTAACTTCAATGTAAACCCAAATATTACTACCACTAAGAACACTACGGTGGTGTTTCAAGATGTCTCTTTTCCTGGTCCTGTTGGTACATCTTTATTTACCTTCGGCAATCCACCGATTGGAGAGAGCGAAGACCGAATTGCAACCTTTGTATTCCCGCGCGACACATCTGGAAATTACCCCGTGACGCTTATCACGGCGAATCAAAACGGTTGTTTAGACACACTTACCAAAGTACTCGAAATCAGAGATGACCTATTATACTACATACCCAACAGTTTTAGCCCCAACGAAGATGGGATTAATGACATCTGGCACCCAGTAGGTAATACACTGGATATTGAATTTTACAGTTTAACGATTACTGATCGTTGGGGTCGACAGGTTTTCCAAACCAACGATTACGATAAAGGCTGGAATGGCAGTTTAAATGGTGGCGACTACTACGTAGATGCCGATGTGTATGTGTACTTAATCAAGTTGACTTCAGCTACAACCAAAGATAAGTTTGAACTCACGGGCTCGATTATGCTCTTGCGATAAGTCAAACGAAGAAAACATAAAGCCCGCACCGCATGGTTCGGGCTTTTTTTATGGTGCTCAACGCGTAATTGCTAATTTCGCAGGAAACTATTATTTGTGAATAGCCTGCTCTTCGTTATTTGGGATGTAAGTCCAGAAGCATTTGAAATACCCTTCATAGATTGGCCCGTAAGATGGTACGGACTCCTTTTCGTATTCGGTCTTTTGGTGAGCCAGTATATCATGTTTTATGTATTCAAGATAGAAGGCAAGACGAAGAAGAATGTCGAAGATTTAACAGTGTACGTTGTTCTCGGAACAATTATAGGCGCCCGACTCGGCCATGTGATATTTTACGATTTGAAGGATTACTTGGACAATCCGATCGAGATCTTTCAGGTTTGGAAAGGTGGATTGGCAAGTCACGGCGGAGCGATCGGAATTCTTGCCGCTATTTACCTCTATTGCCGGCGCTATACATTTGACTTCTTATGGTTGATGGATCGTTTGGTAATTGTGGTTCCATTTACTGCAGCGTGCATTCGAGTCGGAAATCTTATGAATTCCGAAATCATTGGCAAAGTAAGCGATGCTCCTTGGGCATTTGTCTTCAAACAGGCCTACCCGCCCGAACTGGCCCTGGATCCGCGGCATCCCGCTCAGCTTTACGAGGCCATCGTTTGTATATTTCTGATGGGGCTGCAATACTATTTATGGAAAAATCGAAGGCATCAGCTCGGTCAGGGTTTTATGTTTGGAATTTTCATGATCATACTATTCACCTTGCGAATTATCGATGAGTTCTTTAAGATCAATCAAGTGGCATTTGAAGATTCCATGCAATTCAACATGGGTCAATGGCTAAGCGTTCCATTCGTTCTGGCCGGTGTTTATTTAATCGTAAGAGCTCAGAAACTTCAAAAATTGGCCTAAAATGAAAAGTTGGCTACTCCTGTTATCTATTGTAGCCAGCACTATTCATTTACACGGTCAAGAGCCTGCATTTATGCGATATGAGCAGGCCGTTAATGCAAGAAGGGATGCTTCTACCTTTCGGGTTGCGTTCTACAACGTAGAAAATCTATTCGATTTAAGAGACGATAGCCTCACCCGCGACGAGGCCTTTACTCCTGATGGAGAAAATCGGTATACTTTCGATCGGTACAAGAAGAAGTCGAATGGACTGGCTCGAACCATGGCCGCGCTTGGGGGATGGCAACCGGCGGAGCTTATCGGACTTTCGGAAGTGGAAAACAGATGGGTAATAGAAGGACTAACAAAACACTCTCCCCTTAAAAATGCCGGTTACGAAATTGTGCACGAAGAATCGCCCGATAGTCGGGGGATCGACGTGGCTTGTATCTATCGACCCGATCGGTTCGACTTGATTCTCTACAAGTACTACCGTATTCGCTTTCCATTCGACACGGCTCGCACCACCCGCGATATGCTTTATGTGAAGGGCATTCTACCCAATAGTGATACGCTTCACGTTTTTTTTAATCATTGGCCGTCCCGTTACGGGGGGCAGTTTGCTTCGGAGCCAGGAAGGCATTTTGTAGCCGAAACGTTACGTCAAAAAGTAGACAGCCTGAATGCCCGATTTGTAGATCCAAAGATTGTAGTCTGTGGCGATTTCAACGACGAGCCCGATGACCTCAGCATGACCGATTATTTGCGTACCAAACCCTACAGCCCTCTTTTGGGGAAAAATGACTTGGTCAACTTAATGTTCCCAGTAAAATACCAGTTCGGTACTCACAATTTTGCCGGCGAATGGGGCGTACTCGATCAGATGATCGTAAGTGAACCCTTGTTGAGCAGTAGCCTTACTTCCACCCTCCCGACTTCTGTTGGAATCTTCGATGCGCCGTGGCTGCTAACTAAAAATGCTGCCGGAACGTTAGTACCTTTTCGAACTTTTCAAGGGCCGGCTTATAAAGGGGGTTACAGCGACCACCTGCCTATTTTCATCGATATCTATCTGCGGATGGAGTGAAGGTGGTTGAGTTTCGCTAGCCAGATCGCAGAGGGTGAAATCAGCTGGAAGGCAGTTCACAACGAATCATCTGTTAGCCACAAAAAAGGCGGGTCTCCCCGCCTCTTTCAATTTTAGCTATCCAGACTTAGACGTCAATCTTCGCATATTTCGCATTGCGTTCTATAAAGTCACGTCGAGGCGGCACATCGTCACCCATCAGCATCGAGAAAATCCGATCAGCTTCTGCGGCATTGTCGATGGTAACCTGTCGCAAGGTGCGGAAACGTGGATTCATGGTGGTGTCCCAAAGTTGCTCAGCGTTCATCTCTCCAAGACCCTTGTAGCGCTGCACGCCCACATTGGTCTCTTTGCCCGATCCTTTCATTTCGAGAATGAAAGCATCGCGTTGTTCATCGTTCCAAGCATAGTTTTCCTTTCCACCTTTTTTCACCAAGTAGAGCGGAGGGGTAGCAATATAAATGTGCCCTCCTTCGATCAGCTCGCGCATGTGGCGGAAGAAGAACGTAAGAATAAGCGTTTCAATGTGGCTACCGTCCACGTCGGCATCACACATGATGATTACCTTGTGATAGCGAAGATTGGTAATGTTGAGAGCCTTGCTGTCTTCTTCCGTACCAATGCGAACTCCCAGCGCGGTGTAGATATTTTTTATCTCCTCGTTTTCGAAAATCCTGTACGGCATAGCCTTCTCGACATTGAGAATTTTACCACGGAGCGGGAGGATTGCTTGGAATGAACGGTCGCGGCCTTGTTTGGCCGTACCGCCTGCCGAATCTCCCTCAACCAGGTATATTTCGCAATTGTGCGGGTCGCGGTCGCTGCAATCGCTCAACTTTCCAGGAAGTCCGCTGCCTGTTAACACGCTTTTCCGCTGCACCATTTCGCGTGCTTTTCGGGCGGCGTGTCGAGCGGTAGCGGCTAAAATCACTTTGTTGACGATTTGCCTTGCGTCATTTGGATTTTCCTCCAAATAATGGGTAAGCATTTCGGTAACGGCTTGCGAAACGGCGGCAGTAACGTCGCGGTTACCCAACTTCGTTTTGGTTTGACCTTCAAATTGAGGCTCGGCAACTTTTACGGAGACCACGGCAGTGAGCCCTTCGCGGAAGTCATCGCCTACGATCTCGAACTTAAGTTTGCTCAGCATACCGGAGTCATCGGCGTATTTTTTGAGCGTGGCAGTTAGTCCCCGCCGAAAACCCTGAAGGTGAGTACCCCCTTCGTGGGTATTGATATTATTTACGTAACTGTGAATATTCTCGCTGAAGGTGGTGTTGTAAACCAAGGCTACTTCCACAGGTGTACCATTCTTCTCGCCTTCCATATAGATGGCATCGGAAATTAAACGCTCGCGCGATTGGTCCAGGTATTTCACAAACTCATATAAACCACCTTCCGAGAAAAACGATTCTTCAAATGGTTGACCGTTATCGTCGAACTCACGATCATCGATGAGCTTAATACGTATGCCTTTATTCAAAAAGGACAATTCGCGCATTCGGCTGGCGATCGTGTCGTAATTGTATTCTGTTTCTTCAAAAATGGTGGCGTCGGGCGTAAAATGCACGAGCGTGCCCTGATCGTCAGCTTCGCCCACCAGCCTTACAGGGTAAAGCGGCTTCCCAATGCTATATTCTTGTTCCCAAACTTTTCCTTCCCGAAAAACGGTAACTTTCAAATGCTGTGAAAGTGCGTTGACACAACTTACCCCCACTCCATGGAGACCACCCGACACTTTGTAAGTGTCCTTATCAAATTTACCGCCGGCGTGGAGTACTGTCATTACCACTTCGAGCGCCGATCGCTTTTCTTTCTCGTGATAACCGGTTGGGATACCGCGGCCATTGTCGCGAACGGAAACTGAATTATCGGTATGGATGCGCACGGTGATCATGTCGCAATAACCGGCCATAGCTTCGTCGATGGAATTGTCCACGACTTCGTACACGAGGTGGTGGAGACCCTTCACGCCAATATCGCCAATGTACATGGCTGGGCGCTTCCGAACGGCTTCGAGACCTTCGAGCACTTGAATATTATTGGCCGAATAAGAATCGGCCTGAATTTTCTGTTCTTCTGTCATTTTTGGATGCGGAATTTTTGCCCTACAAAGATACGACATTAAACCCTTGAGCAGGGCTGAAATGCCCACGAATACTGTATATTTTCAACAAAAAAAGGGGCTTATTAACAAGCTCAACAGGTTCAGTTGGAAATACAGTGAGCGATCAGCACTACAGCGGTTTATAAGATCGGATTTTTCGAAAATTCCGGTGCACAATTCAATTATAAATCGTAAAAATATGGAGCTATCCATGCTAAAAATTCCAGCACTTCTTTCAGCGCTCTATAAGCCCATTCATCACTGAAACGTTGGATTCTCATTTTACCTGCAACACGCACATATCAGGCTTATAAAAGTATCCACCTTTCCGTATTCTTTTTCGACCAAAAAGCTGACCCAAGGGGGCTCACACTATTTAATTTTTACTAAAAATGTTTTTTACGGTAGATTAGCAATCTATCATTATAAGAGAATCAGGGAAAAGAAGAGTAGGCCTTGTATCCGTGGTATAGGCTTTAAAAGTGAGCGACATTCTTGGTTGGCTGGCTTCTGGCAGATCCACAGAAGAAATACTTTCAGATTTTGAAGAACTCAATAAGGAAGACATCTATACTGCGTTGGCTTCTGCGGCCGATCGTGAAAATAGAACCTTTCAAATAGCCAGATGATATTATTATTCGACCGAATCATATCACATAAAACTTGGAAGATCCTTCCAAAGAATTTCGTGAAGGTATCAACCGATTAAAAAACAAAACCTGCTCAACTCTTCTGACAGAACCATTTTGAGAATACGCCAATGCACATATGTTTACCATAGTCACCCAGTATTCTGACTTTAATGAGCTCAGCGCTCTATTCGATGTATCTCCTAAAATTATTTGGATCAGATTCGGCAACCTTCCTACCCTAAAAATCGCTGGAATTTTGATCACTCAATTTGATCAGACAACTGATTTCCTGAATAATTCGGAACTTAGGTGTTTCGAAATCATTCCGATTTTTCGGCTCTTAAAAGCCTGATTTACTTTAATCGGATCTTAAAATTGGATCGATTCGAATTCCGAATCTTTATCTAAAAAGCAAACTTAAACCCGCCCATCAAAAATACCCGCTGCGCAGGGAAACGGTAGTAAATATCGTAGCCGGAAGCGGTGAGATTACTAGCTTCGACAAAGGCGCTTAGGCGAGCTGTGTATCGGTACTCAAGCGATAAGGCCAAATCGAGGTAAGGGTCGAGTTCCACCTTAAAGTACCCATTTGGGGTAGCATCGATACCATCCACAGGGAGCAATGATTTGACTTGACGGGATCCGATCCACGAGAGTCTCATTTTAGCGATAAACTTATCGTATAAATTGTAATCGGCGGCCATTCCAAATCGGAAGCTGGGCAAGTGCCAGGCTTCATCTTCCACGTCTGCTGTGTAATTGAATACTTCGCCAGTGGCCGTAAGCGACCACTTCTCGTAGCGTTTGTAGGTCAGTTCTCCGCTTAAGGTGAACGTTTTCACATCGTCGTAAATTACGGAAAATCGATTCTCGGCACTCACCAAGGTATCATTCACGAAAAGTGCTGTGTTATCGGCTCGCTTGTAACCGGCCCGCAAATTGAAACTGAAAAATTTGCTAATGCTTCCACGAACGCCACCAAATAGATCGTATTTCAAAATTTCATTCTGCAAATTGCTATTCGAAAGAATAAAGGGATTCTGGTCGGTGAGGGTCCGGAAACCTGTGCGATTTACCTTTCCAGTAATTCCCGCATACGGGGTGAAAAGATTGTCGAATAAGCTGTAGCTCGCGTAGAGATCGGGAAAAACATGGAATCTCGCTTGATTGCTAAATTGACCATAAATAGCTAAACCTACCGAAGCCTGCAATCCGTTTTTGGCGATTAATATCTTTGGTGTTAAATGAAAAATAGCATTGGCTTGATCCGTTTCGGGAATAGCAAAGCCCGAAGTATCGTTGAGAAACTCAAAAGCCTTAAGACTGTCGGCCTTGTAGGCTATGAGATCTAAGCCTGTACCAAGTGTAAAATGCCGATCGGCGCGGAATGCGCTGAGCAAGGCCTGCGCATTAATACCAAATTCATTGGCATCGTATCGGTCGGCGCGGTTGTACACATCAAGATCGATGGTATGGTTCACCCGCGATGAGTCGCGGTAGTAACTTTTCCACTGCGAGTCGAGGCCGATGGTGTTAAATCGCTGGCGATACTGCTTCTTATCTATATCTTGATCTTGGGGATCAAATCCATAAAAATAATTTACATCGCGATCGTAATACAGCTTGCCTTCTATTGCATGCTTTCCAAAAATTTTCTTCGCCCAAAGGTCTGCTTCGTTCTGGCTAAAACCGCTAAAACCGACGGGCCGGTTCACGCCATCGTTGGCCGACATATGCTTCAAGCGGACTCCATAAGCCAGGTCCCGGTTTCGGGTGCTGGTGTACATGGCTTCTATAAATGGGGTCGCGAAGGTTCCACCTCCTGCTTTTACATAGCCATGGTAGAGCTTATCGAGCGGTTCGCGCACCTTTACTTTTGCCGGTACTATTGGGTCGAGCACAATAGCTATAGCAGGGCGGCGCGGAATTAATTCATACTTCAGATCTCCCATCGCCACTGGGATATCAAGCGGTGCAGGGCGGTCTGATATCTTAAAAGCCTTTTGGAGCGAAAGCTCCCGATCGCCGGTGATCACCTGTGTTTGGTCAAAATCACCGGACTGATTGCCCGTACCTGCCTGGGCTGCACAAAGCATCGGAAGTGCGCATAAAGCAATACTTGAAAGGATGCGGACGATTCGGATCATTTATTTATTGTCGGTAGGTTGGTCAATCAATTTGCGATAATCATTCTCATAATCGAGCGTATCGCTTGGCAATACCGAACTTTTAGGAGCGGTGGCAGGATTTTCAAGTTGATCGATTTTGAGTAGTCTGTTTCGCGCTTCGTTCAGCAGGTCTTGATCCTTAACATTATCGCGCACCGTTTGGAGCGTGGCTCGGGCCTGGAAATAGTCTTCGCGAGCTACATAAACATCCGAAAGTAAAAGGAAGCCTTTGATCTTCCAATAATCGTATGATGCAAATTGCTGGAGCAATTCAAATATCCCGTCCTCTGCCGCGTCGAGCTTATTTTCTTTAAAATCAATCTCAGCTATTCGGTATTTTGATTCGGCTCCTTCCTTGGTTCCTTTTTTTGCCGAGAGTGCCGTAAAGAGCTGTCGGGCTTTCGCTAAATCGCCATTTCGCACGGTAATTTTAGCTTCGATTAGCATGGCTTCAAGCGTAATTCCTTCCGGAATATTTTGAGAACCTAATACTTCTTTAGCTGAGTTCATTGCGGTGGTATAATCACCCGTTTCGTAGGCACAGCGCATGAGGCCTATTTGCCCTTCGGCGATATTGGTTGCGAAGGAAGCCACAGCTATTAAACGCTCATAGTGACTTTTGGCTTTGGCGTATTCTTTATTGCGAAAGCGTATGGTAGCCGCTCCGAGCAAAGCTGCTTCCGTAAACTGGCCCACCGGGGCTTGCGTAACTTTCTCAAACGCTGTAAGCGCCAATGGATAATCATTTTGACGGTAGGCGCATTCACCTACATAATAGTTCGCGTTAACAGCAAATGCACCCGTATTGTATTTTTGCAAATAGGTGCTGAATAAGGGGAGTGCCTTTTCACAATCGCTATTGGCCAAGGCATTCTCAGCCGATTGATAGGTAAGGCTGTCCAAGGCCAAATTAGAAACAGAGAAGCCCGGGATGCTCGCCGCCCAAGCGGAATATTCATCCACTTTGCCGAGTTCGGAATAGATACTCGCCAGCGTTACCACTGCTTCATTCGATTCGCTATCTACACCATAATCTTTCACCACGGTCTTGAAACTCGCAATGGCTTCCTGATATTGATTCTTCCGATATTGAATCAGTCCACGCTTGAGTAAAGCCTTTTTCCGATAAGGCGACTGGCCATATTCATCGATTACCTTGTTAAAAGGGTTCAGCGCCAGGTCTATCTGGTTATCGGAAAAATAACTATCGCCTAATTCGTAATAAGCCTTCGCAGCCAACGTAGTTTGTGGATATTTCGCGAAAAGCTCATTTAGACTTTTGATTTTAGCTCCATAATTTTTTTGGTATCCCTGAGCCTGAGCCATTTGAAAGATGGCGTAATCGCTATTACCACTATTTGCAGTTATAGCCTTACCATACGCTTCTACAGCCTGATCGTAATTTTTCACCACCAAATTCAAATCCCCAATTCGTAAATAAGCATCGCTCTTACGCTTCGGATCTGTATTGGCTGCACCCACATAATTGCGAAATGCCGCAAGCGACTCGCTGTAATTAGAAGCTTTAAAGGTGCAATAACCAATATTATACTGCACCGTGTTGAAATAAGGTGTTTGAAATGCCGAAGAGTTAGACGCAAATTGCCGGTACGATTGCGCAGCTGTATCATAGTCGCCTTTCGCGTACTGCACTTCGCCCGTCCAATAAGCTGTGAGAGCTGTTGTTTTTGGATCGATGTTGTATTTCTTTGATCGCTCGAAAAGCCGGAGCGCCTTTTCCAAATCTCCTTTTCCAAATGCTTCCGCTCCGCTATTGTATGCCGCCGATTGATACCGACCTTTATTTATGGCATCCAAATTTGATAGTTTATCGAGCGCATCGAGCGCGGCATCGTAGTTCTTGGTAGCCAAATAAACGTCGAGCAAGAACAAATACGATTCGTTCTTTCGGATTGTATTCGGATAGACCTTGAGGTAATTCTCAAACGCTTGAATAGCTTCGTGAAAAGGGTCATAACTCAATTCATAAGCCAACTTGGCGTAATTAAAAAGGGCATCTTCGGTAATTTCCCTGTCGATAGTAGATTGAGATGCGACTTTGAATGCGTTTTGGGCGTAGTTTTTCTCACCCAGCTTTAGGTAAGCATCGGCCATTTGGTAAGTGGCTACTTGCACAAGGGTATCATTCGTCGATTGGGCGGCTTTATTAAAATAATCGAGCGACAATTTATACTCCCCCGACCGATAGTAGGCATAGGCCAACTGATACTGCTCGCCGGCGGCGGCATTTGGATTCCGATCGATGTAGCGCTTCAAATATGGAAGCGATTCGGCGAATTGGCCTTTTTGGTAATAGGCATTGCCTAAAATCTGGGCAATCTCATCGCCACGCACCGCATCGGCGGTATCGAGCAGGGGTTGAGCATAGGCAATGAGCTCATCATACCGCTCCTGATAATGGTAAATCTGGCTGATATAATAAGGTACCACCCCCGAAAAATTCTCGTCCTGTCCGGCAATCTGGAAAGAAGTAAGCGCCGTTTGATAATTTCCTTCCGCGTAAGCGATATGCCCATAATAATAATTTGCAGGTGCTTTGTAATCGGAGTTGGCATCTTTTAGTTCGAAGAATGATTTCTTCGCCACATCATATTGCTCCAGTTCAAAGGCTGAAAGCCCGATTTTGAATTTTACTTCCAATTGCTCTTCAGCGGTCAAATCGCGCAAGCTCACCTGCTTCAACCAATAAAGCGCGTCATCGTAATCGCGGCGATTAAAATTATACCGGCCCAGATCTAAGATGGCCTTTTGTACCCAAACGCTTTCCGGATAGGTGCGAATGAAATCTTCCATCAAAAATTCGGCGTCCTTGTGGAAAAGCTGAATCGCTACAAATGCCTGGTAGTATGTAGCATTGACATAATATTCCGACTGGGGCTGCTTATGTTGACTCAAATACGTCGAGAACCCTTCGCGCGAAGCTTCGAACTGATCGTGCTCCATCCATTCTTTCGACTCAAAATAGAGACGATCGGAGTCGCGATAAATTTCTGTTTGCTGGGCGGTAGCAGCCGAAACAGCCAGAATTGCAGATAGGAGAAACAGGAGAATGCGTAAGGGCATGAAGACCGATAATTTAAACGGTTAAAGTAACGTTGGATTGAAGAGTCTTTCTTAGTGAGAAACCAAAAGTTTTACACCCGAACGTGTGAAGAATACCCTTTGTAAGACTTGGTTTTCGAAGAGATGAACGGCGGTCTTCAGAATAAATTATCATAGTTTTACCCAAAGTTTTTTCAATGGCATCAGAAAGCATAGCATTTCTTAGCGAAGCGACTATTTTTCAAGGCGACCACCTCGTATTGAACAAAGTGAATTTTGAGATTCGTAAGGGAGATTTCGTTTACCTCATCGGTAAAACGGGAAGCGGCAAGAGCAGTATTCTCAAAACGCTTTACGGAGCCTTACCCCTCAAGCAAGGCGATGGCCGTGTTGGAGAGTACGATTTGCGCAAACTAAAGCGTTCGCAAGTGCCATTTTTGAGACGCTCGTTGGGTATCGTTTTTCAAGATTTTGAATTGCTAGGCGATAGGTCGGTAAACGACAACCTGAAATTTGTGCTGCGTGCCACAGGCTGGAAAGACAAGGGCAAAATGGAGATTCGCATGCGCGAAGTACTCGATAAGGTTGGCATGGCCACCAAAGGATACAAAATGCCGCACGAACTGTCGGGAGGGGAGCAACAACGCGTAGCCGTAGCACGAGCATTGCTCAATGACCCCTTGTTGATTTTAGCCGATGAGCCTACGGGAAACCTCGATCCATCGACAACCCAAGAGATTTTAACACTTCTTTACGAAATAAGTCAGCAGGGACGGGCGGTGCTGATGGCCACGCACGACTATGTGCACATGACCAAATATTCGAGCCACACCATTCGCTGCGAAGACAGCACCGTGGTTACAACGGCTGCGACTCCAATAAGTCTATAATGGCTGTGGCGTTGCGCGCATTCGAAAATCGGCTCTTTAAAATTTCCGCCCGCTCTTCATAAGCCATTATGCTCATTCCTTTCTCACAAGCTTCTTCAGCGGCACGGCGAATATCTGTAGCTGCAGAAGCCATGATACATAATTGTTCCAAGTCTGTACCCTGCACCATTAGTGGATTTGCGATAACCGGCCTCCCGGAAAAAAGAGCGTGCAGAAGTTTCAGTTTGAAGCCACTGGCTTGATGCGTAAAAAGCACATGGACGCCTGCATTTTGCGAAAGGCTCCACAAGGTGCGGTCGTCGGGGCTATCCAAAAATTTGAACTGTTCGGAGCTCAATTTCTCCGCCTTTTGCAGTCGGGACGCTCCTCCACCCGCAAATATCACTTCCAAATTACTGCTCGCGAACACTTCGCGCATCAGATAAAGCGCGGCTCTATAGTTCTCGGCCACTGTAAAATTACCTTGAAAAACCACGCAATTAGCCGTTTTCGTTGAGTAAGGTGCCAATTCAAAACCATGAAAAGGAGTAAGCGTTTCGCAATGTGGATAGAAATGCTTGAAATATTGACAATCGCTTTCGGAAATCGCAAAATACCGCACATCGGCGGGGAGCAGCACTTCGTAATTCTTGAGCAAGCGCGCCTCATGGCGAAAGTAAAACCGCTTCAGCCAGTTGGAATCCGACTTCGATAGGGAGCGGTAATAAGCTCCTTCAATGTTATGCAAGCGCACCATCCGAAGGCGATTGGAGAGAGTAGGGCTAGACAAAAAAGCTGTTGTGTGCACCCCTTCAAAGAATATGGGAAAATCACGGGCTTCCAAGGCTGTGAGCAGGTCTTTGGACGCTCTGCTGCTCACAATGAAAGGCCGGTATCGGAAGAAGTGGAAAAAGGAGAAAGACCTGCGGTAATAGTGCACTTCTTCGCAATACGCGTCGAGTTCCGAATGCTGCCCACGGCCGTATTCAAAGCAATGCAGAATTATTCCCACACCCGCTTCGTGGAGCGCCTTCAAGCGGTAAAATACATCGATTACACCACCGTAATTGGGAGGATAGGGTACATCGAAGGCCACCACATGGAGCTTATGCTTGAAAGAATTCATGGAGCTTTTTTACAATAGGTTGAAATTCTTTTTGCCAATCCAAATCGGCATTGAGCCAGACTGTATTTGCCGCAAAGGTGGCCAAGTCTGTTGGATTATCACGCATTAGCTCGATGGCCGCCGCAATGGTGTGCGGAGTAACCGACTCCACCGTAATCCCCACTGCATAGCCTTCTACTATAGCTGAAACTTCGGGCAGTCGGCTGGCTATAATGGGAAGACCTACCAGGCTGTAATCGAAGATTTTATTTGGCAGACTCCACTCATAATTTTTATTCGATGCTTTGTCGAGGCTCATCCCCACATCTGCAGCAGCGATAATCGCCAACATTTCAGCGTAAGCCACGGCCGGTATAAAACACACTCTACCTGTCAAAGCTTTATTGGCAACCAAACTTTGCAAGTTATTCCAAACGTCGCCACCTCCCACTATCATCAACGAAACGCCATCCAGAAGCGCGATTGCATCTACAAGCTCCTCACCTCCCCGGTCGATATTGATTCCGCGACCCTGCAGCACCACCAAAAAATCGGCAGCAGACCAGCCCCATTCCGATCGGTGCTTGGGAGTGAACGCAATAGACGTGTCGGCCACATTGCGCAGCACCTGCACGTGGCCTAAGGAATATTTGGCTTGTAGCGCATCGGCAATCGATTGATTCACGGTAGTAACCAGCTTCGCCGCACCTATGCTCACCTTTTCCAGGAATGACCAAATTGCTTTAACCCATTTTCGCGACTGTAGCTCAGGCACTTCAGTAAAGAATTCATGGCTGTCGAAAATCAGAATTTTTCGGCGCAAGGTTGCCGCGAAAGCATTTGCCGGAAGTGTATCTAAATCATTCGCCCAAAAGGCATCGGCTTTTGAGAAAAGTAAGATGAAGAATAGACGAGCGTTGAAAGAAGCGTAAAACAAAAAGCCTTGTTCGAAAAGCATCGCAATACGCCTAACGCGATAGGGTCGCTTAATTGGCAAGACATTGCCCTTGCGCCGACCAATCAATGAAACTTCGAAGCCAGCATCATGCAGTGATGCGCAGGTTTTAGCCACCCGTTGGTCGAAACTCAAATCATTGCTTACTGATACGATTATTCTCTTCATTGGCGGCTGGCAAAAGTAATAAGAAGGCCGATGCCTATGGCGCTTGGCAAAATCGTATAATTTTGCAGCAAAATAGCCCCTATGCCTTTTCAAACGAATGCGTCGATCAAGAACTTCAACACCTTTGGAATCGAAGCCAAAGCTGCCTTCTTGGGCGTATTCACTCATACTAATGAATTGGGAGCCTTGCTTCAGGATTCAAATATTCGAGGGCTGCCACGGCTGATACTTGGCGGAGGTAGTAATGTGCTTTTTACCGGCGATTTTAAAGGCGCGATCCTTAAAAATGATATAGGCGGAATTGAATTGATTGGAACCGATAGCGATTACTATTATGTGAAGGCAGGTGCCGGCGAATCCTGGCATCCGCTAGTGCTGAAGACCTTGGAAATGTCCTGGTACGGACTCGAGAATTTGTCGCTTATCCCTGGCAGAGTTGGCGCAAGCCCCATGCAGAATATCGGAGCTTACGGCATCGAGATCAAAGATCGCTTTCACGAATTGGAAGCTTATGAAATAGCGACAGGGAAATTAAAAATTTTCACTGCCGAAGATTGTGCGTTTGGTTATCGGGAGAGCGTATTTAAAAATGCGCTGAAGAACAAATTCATCATCACATCGGTGACTTTCAAATTGCTTCGCGCGCCTGATTTGCATGTAGATTATGGAGCAATAAAAGATGAATTGCGCGATATGAACATTACTACCTACACCGCCCAAGCCATCAGCGATGCGGTAGTGCGAATTCGATCGCGGAAGCTACCTAACCCCGCCGAACTTGGAAATGCCGGGAGTTTCTTTAAAAATCCGACCATTGAGCGGGCAGCATATCTCGCGATGGCAGATGAATATCCTGATATGCCGCATTACGATGCGCCAAACAATCACGTAAAATTAGCGGCGGGCTGGCTGATCGAAAAGGCCGGCTGGAAAGGAAAGCGCGTTGGAAATTGCGGGGTGCACGCGCACCAAGCGCTTGTTCTGGTAAATTATGGCGGAGCTACCGGCCCGGAGATTTACGCCCTCTCGGGAGCCGTGCGCGACGCAGTGCTCGAAAAGTTTGGAGTGGAATTGGAGCGGGAAGTGAATTTGATTTAAGGCGATCCTTTTCAATCGAAAGAATTATGTTCGATGGATAATAGCGTATGCTAAGATGGCCATGAATCAAATCGACACATCCTTTTACGCTCGTTGCATTGACACGTTAGAAAAAGGATGTGTCGATTTGATGGATAAAGAAACATGCGAAAGGTGGCTGGGTTACAGGGACAATAGAAACAACACCGCGCATGATTTCGGAGTCGGTTTTACGGAAGAAACGGTGATCCTATTAACGAAGTTTGTAGAAGGCGCGCGAAGTTTGTCGGCGATTATCTCAACACCGTAAAATGCTAATCAGAGAAAAGGATCGAGATATTTTGCCCGGAATTTTTAATTCCATTGAATTATCTGTGGAAATATGGGCTTATGGCAGCAGTGTAAGCGGTTCGGTGCATAATGGGAGTGATTAGGATCTAGTAATGAGATCGGCAAATTTAAAAGCAACTCCGATCGATTTGTTTAGAGAATTGAAAGAGAAAATCAAGCATAGTAACGTTACGATCTTATTTGATTTATTCGATTGCCCGCTCCTTTTCAAAGGAATATCGAAGAAGCGCAAGGCGTGTTTTTTTCGAGTTTAGATGATGGCTCAATTTGAATAAAACCAAGGAAAAATACTGATTTTACTGGGGCTTCAAGTAGTTATTTTTAAAAATCAGCGCTACTCAAGAAAGCTAGATCCGATCAATTTCTTGCTCCGAGTGCTTCAATTCTCCGACGGGAATACTCCATAGCGTTGCTCGATCAATTGCATCGTAAGCATGGACAATCAGATTTCTCAGCCCAGTAATTCTCCTTCCATTTGAAATATGCAAAGACGGGTCGAGTTTTCAAAGTTGCATTTGTGGGTTGAATTCAGCGATGGTAGATGTAACGTATTCCAGCAGCCTTAGGTTGTAAATACTGGGGATTCTAATACTTCTGCGGAGACTCAATGATTCTCGAATAGTGCCCGCGGCACAACCCGTTTGAA
>JBBQFC010000002.1:0-116204 GCA_038321615.1 Flavobacteriales bacterium
GGCAAGCTATTGTAGATAAGCAGGGTCAGCATGGTTGGGGGAAATCTGTGGTAGAGAATTTAGCTGGACAACTCAAAAAGAAGTTTATGCAGGCTTTTCGAATGTCGACCACTTCGCGACCTACTGTATCTTGGATCAATAACCGCAGGGTGGATACCCAGCGGAACTGGTCCAGGTTCGAGCCCTAGTGGGCCAACGAAGTGCCAAACCCCGAACCCCTTAACATTTCTATGTTGGGGGGTTCATTTTTCAAGGCATCGGGTGTATAATCTAAAGCCTACTCATAGAGTTTCTTCTTCTTCCGCAAAAAAAAAAGCGACTTCTCGCTAGAAGCCGCTTCGGCGTAAACTGCTACTTGTTGCGAAAGTAACGAAGACTACTATTTGCCTTTTTTGAGTTAGGCCTGTTATTGCGTCGAATTATTGACGAATCAGGGAAATCGAAACTCAAAACAAACGTAGTGGAATAATCTGTTGGCTAAGGTTAATTTATGATAAGCGACGAATCATACTTATGATCGGTAGATAAGCGATTTAGCCATTAAATAATCTGGATAAATCACACCTTCTGGGCCGGCGAAGTCAACGGCGCGAACAATCTCGAAGCCGTGCTTTAGGTAGAAGAAGACAGCCGATTTGTTTTTGCGATACACGCGGAGGTCAATGCCCTTGCAATCTTGCTGGAGTGCATCACGGATAATCTTTTCGAGTAATTGCGTACCGAGCTTCGCTCTACGGAACGATTCGCTTACGTAAATTTTGTCGAGCCAAAGTCTATCATTGCTTATGGAATAAGCACAATATCCGATGGGCGCGTTGGTTGCGGAATCGTGAATTAAGAAATAGTGGTTTTGGGATTGCTGAATCCAATTTTTCAGACTTTCGAGTTCATACATACCCGAAAAGAGCAAGCTTAGGGTTCGCTCGTCGAAGAATTGACGGTAGTAAGGCTTCCAGATTTTTTCGGCCAGCGCAATGGCGACGGGCACTTCTGCAGCAGTGAGTGGTTGGAAGATGGGATTTACCATCCCAGATCGTCTAATTCGCGGCGCTCCTTCTTGGTCGGCCTTCCGCTGCCTTTCTCCCGATCGTAGCCGGGCATAAGCTTCATCATTTCGAGCTTGCGCAATTCGCTTTCAGGAGTGCACTCTTCAATATATGTTCCCACTAATTTGGCTCCAACGCGGCTGTTCAACAGCTGTAGTACTTTATATGCGCGCCAAATAGGGTTCCTTTTCACCGAAAGCACGTCCCCCACTTTTACTTCGTGGGCCGCTTTTACCGGATTTTGATTCACTAGTATTTGGCCAGTTTTGACGGCTTCAGCCGATTGTGACCGGGTTTTGCCCAGTCGTACCGCCCACAAATATTTATCGATTCGCACACCACTCATAGCCGCAAAGTTACAAGAAGCGGCTTTCTCGGCTAAACGAACGTTAAGAAATTAATCCGTTGTGCTTTTCGATGGTTTGCATCATTAACAGGGCTTTCAAATAAGCTCCCAACTCGCCTCTTTGCATTAAAATTCTGGCGATGTGCTTCAAGTCTTTTAGTGTGTTTTCGGTGCGCATGATAATTGGTTTTAAAGGAGTTTCGCTACCAAAACCAAACCGCGTGCCAAAATAAAATTACTTCTCGTAAAAGTGCATCTCCTGCACGTATCTATGCACCGGATCTGTGAGCAAGTAGCGCACGTCGTGGCCATCCTTGATCGCTTTGCGGATAAAACTGCTCGATACTTTCATCACGGGTGCATCTACGTGTACGATGTGCGGATGATGACCCAATCGCGATTGGGTGCGGTGCGGCTTTAAATCTTCCTTTTCTCCCTCCGTCAACGCACGTGGATATACATATATCAAGTGCTCTTTTAAGATTAATTCAGCATTTCTCCATTTGTGAAAGCTCCGGATATTGTCTTCTCCCATAATGAGCGAAAAAGCAATTTCGGGGTGTTTCTCTTTGAGATAGGTGAGCGTATGAATGGTGTATGAAGGCTTGGCTAATCCAAATTCGATGTCGGAAACTTTAACCTTCGGATTGTCTTCCACGCCGATCCGCACAAGGGCGAGGCGGTGATAATCAGCGAGCATACCAGCTTTTTCTTTGAGCGGGTTTTGAGGCGAAACTACCAGCCATACTTCATCAAGTGCGGTGTAATGAGCCATAAAGTTTGCTATAATTAAGTGACCCACATGTATGGGGTTGAACGTACCGAAATACAGCCCTACCTTCTTCATGCCTGGATGAATTTTAGAATGGCCTGTTCCGTTTCTTTGCAAGCAGTCTCCAGGTCGGAATTCACAATAATTTTGTCAAATTTATCGGCAAAACCTAGCTCTGTGTGTGCTTTATCCACTCTTGCCTGGAGCGTTTCGGCTGTTTCGGTCTGCCTATTCCGCAACCTCTTTTCGAGCTCGGCTATGCTCGGTGGAGCAATAAAAATCGCCAGGGCTTGCTCACCCAAAATTTCTTTGAGTCGCAGACCACCCACCACGTCCACATCAAAAATTACCATTTTTCCAGATTGCTGTAGCCGCTCTACTTCGCTCCTCAATGTGCCGTAAAACCTGCCTTCGTACACTTCCTCCCATTCGAGAAGGAGACCAGATTGAATCTTCTGACGAAATTGCGAAGCTGAGAGAAAATGGTAATCCACTCCATCAGTCTCAGTTGGTCGTGGCGGGCGGGAAGTGGCTGATATCGAAAAAGAAAGTTGAGGGATCAGCGGAAGCAGACTTCTAATGATGGTTGTTTTGCCCGATCCGGAAGGTGCGGAAATAATTACACACTTGTGCTCCACACCTCGCATCAGCAAATATTTAAGAGTTGCTCCTTCACCTTTTCCAATTCATCTTTCATATCGACCACTAGCTTTTGAATTGGGACATAATTTGCTTTGGAGCCCATTGTATTGATTTCCCGGCCCATTTCCTGGGTTATAAATCCTAATTTCTTACCGATCATATCTGGCGAATCCATGGTCTCAAGAAAGAAAGCGCAGTGCTGAGCGAGACGGGTATTTTCTTCGGTAATGTCTAATTTTTCTAAGTAATAAACAATCTCTTGCTCCAGCCGATTCTGTTCCACTTCATCGCCTAATGTCAAATCCTTGATGTGCTTCGCAAGTCGCTCCCTTACTGCCAATAACCGCTTTGGAAGGTGCTGCACGCATCCTTCGCGCAGGGCATCAATGCTTTCGACTCTGGCTCGAATGTCCGTACCTAAATTTTCACCTTCGGTATTTCGAAATGCTTGAAGATTTTCGCTCGCTTCTGCGATAAGGCCTTCTATAATCACCCATTCCTGCGAATCTAATTCGCTTTTATCGGTGCTCCAAACATCGGGCATGGTAAGCACCGACCGCAGTATTTCACCATTGGCCTCCACGCCTAAATCGTCGCTGAATGTTTTGATTTCTTTCCAATACGCTCTGGCTAATGCGGAATTAAGGCCAATCCGCTTATCGGTTTCACCCGTTTCGATTTGTATACTCAGATCTATTTTACCTCTGTCGAGTTTCGCGGCCAACAATTGCCTCACGGCCATTTCCTTTTCACGGTAGGCGGACGGAAGTTTAATGTTCAAATCAAATTGTTTGCTGTTAAGCGATTTTATTTCGACGGCAATTTTTTTTTCGTCGTAGTGACCTTGGGCTCTGCCAAAGCCTGTCATTGAAACAAGCATAGATGCAATTTAGGCTTCAAATGTAACCAAATCGACCTACGATAGACGCTTCATATCGGCTTCAGCCTTGGTTGAAGAACCGACGATTACCTCTTTTTCTGTTTCTAAAAGAGGGCGTTTCAAGAAGCTGTAATGCGCGTTTAGAAGCCGCCGGTAGTCTGTTTCGGTGAGTTCGGATGCTTTGATTCCAGAAGCCTGAAGCTGGCGTGATCTTTTATTGAAAATCGACTCGTAGCTGCCCGCCTTAGTTGCCAGTCGGTTCAGTTCTTCGGGTTGCAGCGGTTCTGACTTTATTTCGCGCCAGGTGATACTCGGTTTATCGTGCAATTCCTTCTTAATTCTGCGACACGTATCGCACGTTTGTAAATAATATAGGGTGTTCATTTTAGTCAATTACTTAGGCTATTTTTGCGCGTCAAGGTTGATAAAGAAAACAAGCCTGAGCTCCTTTCGTGCAAAACTACGAACAAGATATTTCAAAAAAACTCGGCTTTAAAAAGATGCTCATTCCCATATTTTTGGGTCTAGGTGTCGCTGCGTTTATGCTCTATTTAAATCTTACGGAGGTGCGTTTTGAAGAAACCCCGGCTTCGGTGTGTGGAAATTATTCTTGGGTAGATAATAATGGCGATGGTGTAGTTGATATTAACGAAGAGTCCGAGTTCCGTTACGTGCCCGACTGCGCTGGGAACTATCGAAAACGAACCTACCGCGATAGCTTGCGCGATATAAATTGGAGTTGGTATAGCACCTTGTGGTTGCTCATGGCGATTATAGCAATGGTGCTGCGCGACGTGGGCTACATGTTTCGTATCAGGGTTCTAACCGATGACGCGCTTTCCTGGAAGCAGAGTTTTCACGTAATTATGCTTTGGGAATTTGCATCAGCGCTTACGCCGAGTGTTGTGGGCGGCTCAGGAATAGCCATGTTTATTTTGAACAGGGAAGGTATAGCTCTTGGAAAAAGCACCGCAATTGTGCTTGTTTCAGCTTTGCTCGATGAGCTCTTTTTTATCTCGATGGTGCTACTGGTGATGCTCTTGATTGGAGGCGATTTGCTCTTTCCGGTATCACTGGAGCAGAGTTTCTTCGGGTTTACCCTTGGCACAAAATCTATTTTTTGGTTAGGTTATGCGTTTATTCTGCTTATGACTACTACCATTTTTCTCGCTATTTTCTTCCGCCCGAGAGGGTTTAAGTATTTGCTGTTGCAAATTTTTCGCTTGCCTATTTTACGGCGGTGGCGCTACCAAACTATTCAAGTTGGCGAAGATATCATTACAACCAGCGAAGAGCTCAAAGGTCGCCCAGCCAAATATTGGTTCAAAGCTACTGCCGCCACTTATCTTTCATGGACTGCTCGTTACCTGGTGGTCAACTTCCTTATTTTAGCATTCGCCAATAGCGATGCCGGCGCCACTTGGTACGATCAAGTAATAATCTACGCCCGGCAATTGGTAATGTGGGTTATTATGCTCATAAGCCCCACGCCTGGCAGTGCTGGCGTCGCCGAATTCGCCTTTTCAGGCTTCCTCAGAGAGTTCATTCCCTTGGGCTTAGTGGGAGCACTGGCGCTGCTTTGGCGATTGGTGTCGTACTATCCTTATTTATTCATCGGTGCTGTAATCCTTCCGCGTTGGCTGCGAAGCACTGGCCGACGCATACGCGAGAAGAAGCATGCCGAGTAAAAAAGTACTTTTGTGTTTCAAAATAAAGTGAAACCTATGAAATTTGCTACCAAAGCCCTTCACGCCGGTATTCATCCCGACCCTACTACCGGTGCTATAATGACTCCGATTTACCAAACTTCGACCTACGTTCAGGAAGCAGTTGGAAAGCATAAAGGATACGAGTATTCACGCACGCAAAATCCTACAAGGGCTGCTTTGGAGGCAAATTTGGCCGCGCTCGAGAATGGCACATATGGAGCCTGCTTTGCCAGTGGACTTGCTGCAATCGATTGTTTAATCAAAACGCTGGAGCCGGGCGACGAAGTAATCAGTACGCACGATTTATATGGCGGCACCTATCGCTTGTTTAATACCATTTTTGCAAAGTATGGTATCCGTTTTCATTATACCTCCATGCACGATGTGAGCGCGGTAGAAGCCTTGATCAATTCAAAAACCAAAATGATTTGGGTAGAAACGCCTACCAATCCGATGCTCAATATTATTGACATCGAAGCGATCTCCAAGCTGTCCAAACCAAAAAAAATCCTTTTGGCCGTTGACAATACTTTCTCGACGCCTTATCTCCAGCGCCCGCTGGATCTGGGAGCGGACGTAGTAATGCATTCTGTTACCAAATATTTGGGCGGCCACAGCGATGTAATCATGGGTGCTTTGGTTACGAGCGATGAAGATTTATCAAAGGAAATTTACCGAATTCAAAATTCGTCGGGAGCCGTTTGTGGTCCACAAGATGCTTTTTTGGTGCTGCGAGGTATCAAGACGCTCCATGTGCGCATGGACCGCCATTGCGAAAATGGTGAGAAAGTAGCGAAGTATCTCCGTTCGCATCCTGCGGTGGATAAAGTGTATTATGCCGGATTCGAAGATCATCCCAACCATGAAGTGGCTAAGCGACAAATGAGTGGCTTCACAGGTATGGTGTCTTTTACTTTAAAGGACGATCGCATTGAAACAGCGCATCGGATGGTAGCTCGCTGCGAATTATTTTCACTCGCTGAATCGCTCGGTGGAGTTGAGTCGCTTATTGGTCACCCGGCTACTATGACGCATGCTAGCATCCCAGCTGAGGTGCGCCGAGCGTCGGGGGTGGTCGATTCCTTGATCCGCCTGAGTGTGGGTATAGAAGATGCCGACGATCTGATAGAAGATCTGTCGCAAGCCATCGGGATTGCTTAGCTTTCCAAGACGATAATCCGGCTTATTCCCTATTTGTAGGGTATCGGAAGGCTGACATGTATGCATTTAAACCAATCTTATAGCCTCTTTATAAGGGCACTGTAGCTTTTAGATTCGTAAATTTGGCTCTTCCCAGAAATAATAACATCATGAAATTAACTTTTGCTTCGTTCCTTGCCTTCATTGGAATTATTTGCTCTACTTCCGTTAATGCGCAGGAAGCGCACGATCATTTAAGGTGCCTTATGAATACCATGACAGAGGCCTATAAGGAAGCACATCCTGAAGCTGCTGAGATCATGGAACAAGAAACTCAAGAATTGGAAGATTTCACAAGAAACTTCGATGGAACTACTAATCGCTCCGAAGTATTGATCATTCCGGTAGTTTTTCACATCGTACATGCCAACGGAGTTGAAAATATTTCAAATGCTCAAGTATTGAGCGCTATGGAAGTTATAAACGAAGACTTCAACGCCTTGACACCTGGAGCTAATAATGTGGTGAGTCAATTTCAAAATATGGTGGGAAACGTAGAATTAGAATTCCGATTAGCCAAGCTTGACCTAAATGGAAACTGCACGAATGGTATCATTCGAACGTTTAGTCAGCAAACCTTTAATGGTGGTGAGAATATTAAGGTGATCTCTCCAACTTGGGGCCGAGCCAGTTATCTAAACATTTGGGTCTGCAATAATATTGACGGGGCTGCTGGTTACGCTTACTTGCCCGGAGGAGCACCTGTTGCGGGCGACGGTATTTTGTTACAACATGATTATGTGGGTAGAATCGGTACTTCCAATCAAACGCGCTCGCACGCTTTATCGCACGAGATAGGGCATTGGGCGAATTTGCGACACACCTGGGGGCAAACCGATACTCCTGCTCTTTCCATTAATTGCAGTGATGATGACGGCGTTGCTGATACGCCGAATACTATTGGTTGGACTTCTTGTAATCTGAGTGGTTCTACTTGTGGCACGTTGGATAATGTCCAAAATTTTATGGATTATTCATACTGCTACCGTATGTTCACAACTGGTCAGACCAACCAAATGCGTGCGGCTCTCAATTCTGGCATAGCCAGCCGAAACCAACTGCATACCCAAGCCAATTTATTGGAAACAGGAGTCATCGCTCCCGATGTGCTTTGTGAAGCAGATTTTAGCGTCGAAGAAACCCGGGTAATATGCCCTGGAGATGTTGTCACTTTCGAAGATTATTCTTTTAATAGTCCGACCAGTTGGTTGTGGACTTTCGAAGGCGGCACCCCGGTTAGTTCTACCGCGTCTTCTCCAGAAGTGGTGTATAATTCGCCTGGTGTATATGATGTCACTTTATTTGTTAGCAACCCAAATGGAGGCTTAACGGAAGTTAAAAATGATTTCATTACCGTTCTGCCACAGGCCGATAATGCTGTACCATTTTATGAAAGTTTCGAGTCTTTTAATTCGCTGGAGCCGAATAATGAAAATTGGTTTGTTGTAAATCAGGATGGAGGAACTATCAAATGGCAATTGTCATCTAATGTTGGTTATTCCGGTTCAAAGAGCGTTTATGTCCGCGGTCGAAACAATACGAATGGAGCGGTTGAATTCCTTCAAAGCCCTACTTACGATCTGACGGATTTGGATGAGAATGCAGTGCTTACATTTAAATATGCACACGCGCAGCGTCAAGGATCCACAGCAGATCGTTTAAGGGTTTGGATTTCGAGAGATTGCGGGGATTCCTGGACCGTGCGGAGAACCATATCGATGCCCAATTTACCAACTGTTTCGGGTAATGTTGTAACAGAATTTGTTCCTTCAGGTCAAGCCGATTGGGCGGAAGTGAGTATCGATAATATCGTGAGTACTTTCTTGACCAACGAATTTCGATTCCGATTTGAGTTCGAAAGTTTTAATGGAAACAATGTTTACATCGATGATATAAATATTATTGATGGTTTAACGGTGGGAATCGACGAAGTCGATTTTGCTAAGGAAGTCACGCTGTTCCCAAATCCTACCAATGGAAATGCGCAGATCAGCTTAGATCTCCGCAGAAGTGGTTTGGTGAGCGTAAGAGTTCTCGATATTTCGGGTCGGACATTAAAACAAGTTAGCTCGCAATTGCGCAGCGTTGGAAGTCATGTTATCGATATCGAAATGAATGATATGAGCGCAGGGATGTATCTGGTGAGTATCGATTTTGAAGGTCAAAGTTTGATCGAAAAGTTAATCGTTCAACCATAATTGCTGCTTAATTCATTCATGAAACGAAAATTGAATTCTCTACTTACCCGAGTTTTCTTGCTTGCGGTTACTGCTCTGTGGTACTTCGCTGCAGAAGCCCAATCTCTCGCAGATCCATCAGTTGCCACTCATTTACACTGCTACACGGCTCAGCAAGACTCACTTTGGAGGGCAGAACACCCCGAAATGAGCGACGAAATTAGGAGTGCCGAGTTGCTTCTTCAAAACGAATGGGAAACTTCCATAACGCGGGATACCGAATACCTGATTTCGGTGGTATTTCACATCGTCCACAACAATGGATCAGAGAATATCTCAGTCGACCAGATTGAAGATGCTATTCGGGTGATGAATGAAGATTTTAGTGCAACGAATTCAGGAGCGGGCAATGTGAATACAGCTTTCGCTCCTTTAGTTGCCGATGTGCAAGTAGGATTTGCATTGGCGCTGAGAGACCCTTTCGGGAATTGCACAAACGGCATCGTCCGCAGCCAAAGCATTACCACGCTCGAAGGTGGAGAAAATTTGAAACAAGTATCTCCCGTTTGGGATCGTGCTAGGTATCTCAATATATGGGTTTGTCAGGATATTGCAAGTGGAGCCGCGGGCTATACCCGATACCCATCTTCAGTAAATGGGCCTGGTGGTGCGCAGATTGATGGTATCGTTGTTCGAAGCGATTATGTCGGAGCAATCGGCACATCCAGTGTTCAGCGATCTCACACCCTCACTCATGAGGTAGGCCACTGGATTAACCTGCCCCATCTTTGGGGAAATAGCAATAACCCAGGCTTGGCGTCAAACTGCAATATCGATGATGGCGTGGCAGATACGCCAAATACGAAAGGCTGGACGACTTGCTCCATAAATGGCAATTCTTGTGGTTCCCTCGATAATGTGGAGAACTATATGGAATATTCGTTTTGTTCGAAGATGTTTACGCTTGGCCAGGCTGCAAGGATGCACACGGCGCTGAATAGCAACGTGTCTCAACGCGTGAATCTCTGGCAGCCGGAAACGCTTGAATCTACGGGCGTATTTTTAGTCCCGGAAGTCTGCAGCGCAGATTTTACCGCAGATAAGCGATTGATTTGTTTAGGCGATTCGATTTCCTTTACCGATCTATCATCCAGCGCGGCCACGGATCGGATATGGACATTTGAAGCTGGCTCGCCGCCCACAAGTTCCAGCGCAAATCCGGTGGTGACTTACAATACACCTGGTATTTACGCTGTGAGCGTTCAAGTGAGCGATGGGCAAAATACCTTTTCAGAAGCTGAGATAAATTATATCCGAGTGCTCGACAGCGCCAATACCGGGTTGCCATTTTACGAGGGCTTTGAGGGCATGTCCGATTTCAACGTTAATTCTTCCGATCAGTGGTTCACTAGCAATCAGGAAGGATCGATTGATTGGTCAATAACGAACGAAGCCGCATATTCCGGTAATTATTCAGCCTTCGTTAGGGGCTACGTCAATGGTTCCGAAAACGTAGAACAATTGCTGAGTCAGACCTTTGAACTAAACGGGATTACAGAAGACCCGGTTCTGACCTTCCGGTACGCATGTGCACGCCGCAGCCAACAAAGTGCCGATAGATTGAGGGTTTATATATCAAAGGATTGTGGAGAAAGTTGGAGTCTGAGAAAAGTTATTTCTGGAGATGCACTCTACACTGTTCCCGAAACTTTTTCTCAGGAATTCTATCCAGAAAGTACAGACGATTGGGACGAATCCGTCATTTCGAGCATCGTGCCGATTTTTCACACCTCTTACTTTAGGGTGCGTTTTGAATTCCTTAGCGATGCCGGTAATAATTTCTTTTTGGATGATATCAACCTATCCGACCCCACTGTATTGTCAGCAACCGATAATGCGAGTCTGAAGGGCAGAATAACCATCTATCCAAATCCGGCAAATGGATCGGTAAATATTGACCTGGCGACTATTCAAAAAGGGATTGTAGAACTCCAAATATTCGATCTTTCTGGTAGGTTGGTTCACGCCGAACAATGGTTCCAAATCCAGGAAAGCGGTGCTAGAGAGATAGACCTTTCCGGACTTGTCAACGGGCTCTATGTGGTTCAACTTTACGCCGAAGGCCAGCATTACTCCGATAAAATTATCGTGCAGCGTTAATTCGCTTCGACCTTTTTGCCCACAAGTATGGCGACACAACCTTGCGGGTTGATTTGCACATCTTTTTGAGCCGGAATTTGCAGATTTATAATGAGTTCTTGGGTTCCAGATACCCTGAAGTCGAAGTGGTCGCTGTGATCGTTCGTATTGTTATAAATCTCATTCCCATCCAAATCAGTTACTTGAAAGGACGCCTGGCCCAACATAGATTGGGTACAAACTAAAAGCCTGTAATCAGTGCCAGCATAGAAGGTCATTTGAGCTTCGGCAATATCGCCCGGCATCAGCTTGGCAGCATTAAAGTTTTCGTTTGGAACATATCCGCTCATAGCCTCTTTACAATTGTTTTTTACAAATGGGCGGCATTGAGCACTCGCAAACTGAGTGAATCCAGAAAGGAGAACAATGGAGAGAAGGAGAGTTTTCAAAACTTTAGGGGTGGGGGTTAGCTAGTATATTTGGTTCGGATTTCAGATACCACTTTGCTTATTTCAGCTAGCTTGGTCTTGCTCATTTGAGCCGGTGGATTCCCTCCGATCACGGTGGTTCCATCTTCCGCTTTGGTTACTGATGCTATGCCCTTTGTTACAGTTACATCGGCATAAGCGCTTTCGATATTGTTTAAATCAGCAAGAATATCGTCGAGCTGGCCGCTCGAATTATAGGCTTGCACCAATTCTTGCAAATTATCGAGTGATAGTTTCTGTTCGGCTATTCGTTGTATAAGTCCTGGGTCGGCATTACCAGGTTTGGAAGCAATTGTGGTTGAAAGGTACAGACCTTCTATCCAACCTGCAGCAATGATCATAGCTGAGATATGGTCGCGGCCGTTCTCTTTCAGGTAAGCATCGAGCATAAAGTAAGTTTCAGAGATGATATTTAGAAGGGAGTCGCGATTTTCAAGATTCATTTCCATGCGCTCTATGGCGCTCTCATCAAAAGCTTTGGACACCCCTAATTTATCAGCCAATTTCTTGGTACAAGAAAGGTAGATTATGGATTCTTGATTTTGATTAAAGATACTGGCGTAGCTTAAATCTGCACCGTAGATTCCTAAATTTAGCGCTTGGCTTCTCGCGGAAGTATAATCGTTTACACGTTTTACGTCGCTTAGCAAATTCACTTCATAACTTGCTCCAGCTCTCTTGAGCAAAGTAGCCATTTCCATGGGCGAAGGAACCGAATAAAATATTTCTTGAATTTTCTCCGCCTTTTCGGCTCCCAGGGTATCTGAGCCACCGGAATTAGAGGTGTTTGTAATTCCGTCGTCACTGCGCTGACTATCGCCACATGATTGCAGAAATAGGAGGCCAGAGAGTTGAAATATCAGACAAGTGCCGGCAAAAAATCTTTTCATATCAGAATTTTGAAAATCAAATGTAAATGCATTAGTTGCATTTACCGATTATAGGTCGCAAATCCTTCAACAGGGCGGTGTTGATCGGATTTTACTTTCTTAACACAGAGAATGTTTCGTTTGGTGATGGATTAATGGGCAGCTAGCCAATTTACTCCGGTGTCCACTTCCACTTCAATTGGCACCTTCAGTTTCCCGATAGCTTCTACCATCCCTTGTACGATCAATGGTTTAATAGTTTCGAGCTCCGATTTTAAGACGTCAAACACTAATTCATCGTGTACTTGCAAGATCATTTTACTTTGAAGGTTGGCAGCTAGAAGCGATTCTTCTATTCGAATCATCGCTATCTTGATCATATCGGCTGCCGAACCTTGGATGGGAGCGTTTATGGCGTTGCGTTCTGCAAAGCCTCTTACGGTGGGGTTTCTATTGTTTATATCCTTAAGATAGCGTCGTCGCTTCATAATAGTCTCCACATATCCATGGTCTCTTGCAAAAGTAATCTGCGCATCCATGTAGGATTTTATACCGGGGTATTTGTCGAAGTAGTTTTGAATGAGCTCAGCCGCTTCCGATCGGGAAATTTGAAGGCGTTGCGAAAGGCCAAAAGCAGAGATACCATAGATTATCCCAAAATTCACCATTTTGGCTTTCGATCGCATATCGCGGTTTACGTCGGCTACATCCACATCAAAAACCTTAGCGGCCGTTGCCGTATGAATATCAATTCCGTTTTGAAAGGCTTCAAGCATAGCAATATCGCCGCTCAGCTCCGCAATAAGTCGAAGCTCAATTTGAGAATAATCGGCTGCCAGAATAATGTGATGTTCATCGGTCGCGATGAAAGCCTTCCGCACTTCTCTTCCGCGGGCTGTGCGAATTGGAATGTTCTGCAAATTTGGGTTTTGGGAACTCAAACGCCCGGTAGCGGCCACCGCCTGCATGTAGGTAGTGTGAATTCTTTTATCGCGCGGATTAATCAATTCCGGAAGGGCATCTACATAGGTGCTTTTCAATTTTGTTACTTGCCGATAATCTAAAATTTGGGATACGATCGGGTGTGTTTCCGAGAGCCGAAGAAGGGTTTCTTCATTGGTGGCGTATTGTCCAGTGGCTGTTTTTTTGGGCTTTTCTTCTATCTTTAACTCTTCAAAGAGTATGATGCCCAATTGTTTAGGACTCGCAATATTGAAGGCCTTTCCTGCCGACTCATAAATCTGATCAACTAATTCGGCGGCTGCTTTATCGAGCTCTTTCGATATTTTGGAGAGCGCATCAAGGTCAATATTTACACCGGCTGCTTCCATTCGAGCCAGTACGGGCATCAGTGGCATTTCTATATCGCCGAGGAGGGATTCTAAGCCATCGATTTCTTTTACTTTCTGGCTGAAAATCTCATATAAGCGGAAAGTAATATCGGCATCTTCGCAGGCGTAGGGGGCGACTTCCGCAATAGGTATATCGCGCATACTCTTTTGTCCTTTTCCTTTTTTCCCAATCAACGATTCTATGGAGATAGGTCGATACCCAAGGTAAGTTTCGGAGAGCTCATCCATGCTATGCTTCATATCCGGCTGGAGTAGGTAATGAGCCAGCATAGTGTCGTACATCGTTCCCGCCACTTCTACTCCCTGCCATAGGAGCACGGTGATATCGTACTTTAAGTTGTGGCCAATCTTCAACACTTTTGTGTCTGCGAAAAAAGGTATAAACTCTTTGAGAATGAACTGAGCGGCGTTTTTGTTATCTGGAATCGGCACGTAATAACCCTCATTGGCCTTCCAGGAAAAGGCGATACCGACGAGGTCGGCTTTATGGGCATCAACAGAAGTTGTTTCGGTATCGAAGCAAACAATTTTTTGTTTTGCCAAATCGGCTATAAATGCGGCGCGTTTATCCTTGGTGTCAATAAGCCGATACTTCGCTTTCTCTGCGTCGAAGGTTTGCATTTCGCTTGGCAACGTGTTTTCTACCTCTTGGCCGGCTATGCTGAATAAATCCATCTGATTGCCGGCGGTAGGCGCATTGCCCATTTTTTCGCCAAGCAATCGCTCGGAAAGCGATCGAAACTCCAGCTGGGCAAATATATCGCGGAGCAATTCTTTGTCGGGCTCTTCCATAATGAGAAGTTCGGGCTGGAATTCGACCGGAACATCGCAAATAATGGTAGCGAGCTTTCGAGAAAGCCGCGCCTGGTCAGCAAACTGAATAACGTTTTCGCGCTGTTTTCCTTTCAATTCATCGGCGTGGGCAATAAGACCTTCAATATCGCCGTATTGGGCGATTAATTTTGTGGCGGTCTTTTCGCCGATGCCTGGTATGCCGGGAATATTATCCACGGCGTCGCCCCATAGCCCTAGCATATCGATCACTTGATCGGGTCGAGAAATGCCAAATCGCTCGCAGACTTCCTTCACGCCCCAAATTTCATTTGAATTACCCTGGCGTCCGGGTTTCAAGATTTTGATCTTGTCGCTAACCAATTGACCAAAGTCCTTATCGGGAGTCACCATATAAACTTCGTAGCCTTCTCGTTCCGCCTGCTTGGCAAGTGTACCTATTACGTCGTCGGCTTCGTAACCAGCCATTTCGACAATAGGAATCTTAAACCCTTCAATAATCTTTCGGATGTAGGGAATAGAGCGCTTAATATCATCGGGTGTTTCTTCGCGATTGGCTTTGTACGCGGGGAAATCGTCGTTGCGAAAAACACTGCCTGGAAGGTCGAAAGCCACCGCCATGTGGGTGGGTTGATGCGTGTTGATGACATCGAGCAGCGTATTAGTAAATCCAAACATGGCCGAAGTATTCATGCCGGCGGAATTTACGCGCGGGCTGCGGATGAAGGCGTAATAGGCTCTGTAAATAAGGGCGTAGGCGTCGAGAAGAAATATTTTTTTGGCAGGTTCGCTCATGGACTTCGGTGATGAAGCCCCGAAGATAAGCATGCCTGTGGGAATGAAAACCGAGATTAGCCTATTTCGTAGGTAGTTCCTTCCGGACCGTCTTTGAGAGTGATTCCCATTGTGGTCATTGCCTGGCGAATCTGATCAGCAGTAGTAAAATCTTTGCTCATTTTGGCTCCCTTTCGCAGTTGGATTAGGAGTTCGATGAGATCGCCTTCTTTTCCACTTTCCAAACTTCTTTCATCGCTTTCGGCTTTAAACCCGAGTACATCGAAAACAAAAGTGTCGAGCAAGTTTTTTAAATCAGCCAAATCGGATTCGGTAGCAGTGAGCGTTCCAGATGCCAATAGGTTGATATTCTTGATAATTTCAAAAATATTGGCGAGAAGAATGGGCGTATTGAAATCATCGTTCATAGCTGCTTGGCAGGCTTCGCGAAGGGTTTCTATCTCGACGGTGCTCGCAGAAGCAGGTTTGATTTTAACCAAGGTATGTCGAGCTTCCATCATGCGCTTATAGCCTTTTTCGGCTGCACGTAAAGCATCGTTCGAGAAATCGAGGGTACTGGAATAATGGCATTGAAGCATAAAGAAGCGAACAGTCATTGGGCTGAAGCCCTGCTCCAAAAGCTTGTGATTTCCGGTAATTAACTCTTCAGGGGTAAATCCATTCCCTTCCGATTTTGCCATTTTCCGGCCGTTCACGGTTAGCATGTTGCCGTGCATCCAAAAGCGCGCACCAGCCTTGCCGGTGGCTCCTGTATTTTGGGCAATCTCACATTCGTGATGTGGAAATTTCAAATCCATACCACCACCGTGAATGTCAAACTCCTTACCGAGGTATTTGGTACTCATAGCCGAACACTCTAAGTGCCAACCTGGGAACCCTTCGCCCCAAGGTGAGGGCCAATGCATAAGATGATTGCTTTCAGCTTTTTTCCAAATCGAAAAATCCAGGGGATCTCTTTTTTCATTTTGGCCTTCTGTATTTCGCGTGTTGGCGATTAAATCGTCAATATTTCGGCCTGATAGGGCTCCGTAATTATGTGAAGTATTGTACTTGCGGACATCGAAATATACCGAACCATTAGATTCATACGCCAAACCCTTTTCGATAATCGTTTTCACCATCTCCATTTGCTCAATGATATGACCCGTTGCCGTTGGCTCGATAGAAGGGGGTAAAATGTTGAAGAGCCGCATCACATCATGAAAACCGTTGGTGTACTTCTGTACGATTTCCATAGGTTCGAGCGCTTCTAGGCGGGCTTTTTTGCCGATTTTATCTTCACCAGCGTCAGCGTCATCTACCAAGTGACCCACGTCGGTGATATTGCGAACGTACCGCACCTTATAACCTAAATAGAGCAGGTACCGGTATACCATATCAAAAGTCAGAAAAGTGCGGACATTTCCTAAGTGCACGTCGCTGTATACGGTGGGACCGCAAACATAAAGCCCTACATGCGGCGGGGCAATAGGGGTAAAAATTTCTTTTTTCCGGGAGAGGGAGTTGTAAATCTCCAGACTGGTTTTCATTGTAAAAGGGAGAATAGGGCTAATAGGACGCGGCCAAATGTACTTATTTGTTGGCTTCGTCGATAAGTCCATACCCTATGAATCGACCTTCTTTATAGACTTCAACTTGTTTCAGCAAGCCATTTTCATCGTATCGGAACCATTTTCCATTCCACAACCTGCCATCCTTGAAATCGCCGGCTTGAGATACCTGCCTGTTGCGGTTGTAGAGTGTATTCTTACCTGTGGAAATAAATTGACCTACATTAGGAACATCGACTGCCGGACTAGTTTCGATTTTGCTTAATTCGGGCATTGCTTGAATGATCGACTGACCTTCAGGCACATATTTTTTGACGCTACTTTCTTCAACTTCCCCATTGGTAATACGTTTTTCTTCGATGAGTTTTCCGCTGGTATCGTACATTTTCAATTCGCCGTGTGCCACGCCGTTGTCGATTTCAGCGGTCATCTGTAACTTCCCATTTGGGTAGTAGTACGATTGAAGTCCCGACCTTTTTCCTTTTTCATTAAATGTGAAGATATTGGCAGGAAGCCCTGATTCATAGTATCGGGCAAAACTTCCAGTATTCTTATTTATCTTCCAATAACCTTCTTCTTCTACTTTCCCGTTTTCGTAAAAAGTCTTGTATTGACCGTGGGGCTTATTGTCAAAATAGGTTATCTGGCCCTTGATAGTTCCAGTCGGGAAGAAGCATTTCCAAATCCCTTCTCTTCGATTGTCCACGTAGTTTCCTTCTTCAAATACGTACTCTCTTGAAGTGCGATCGCCCGGATTGACCTGGGCTCTGAGCCTCCAGTATCCTTGGCGGTACCCATTTTCATCAACTAAATTTTCGACGTCGAAGATTTTCCCGTTCGCCACTTGGCTTAGTGTATTCCCTGCAAGCGGAAAAAGTAGTAATAGAATTGTAATTCTTACAAACGGATGCATATCGAAGTAGGATATTTAACTACTTCTACGGAACTATTGCAGGCAAGGTTACTTTTGAACCTTCTCTTTTTTAGCCAAATGCATGAGCATGCCATCAACGATAGCATCGATATCGTATTCGGGTTTCCAACCCCAATCTTCCTGAGCGAAACGGTCGTCAATGCTGCTCGGCCAGCTATGCGCTATGGCATTGCGATAATCGGGTTTGTAAGAGATTTCAAAATTTGGTATGCGCGACTTAATTTTCGCTGCCAGTAGTTCAGGTGTAAACGATACTCCAGCAATATTATAACTGGTGCGTATTCTTAAATCAGCGCTGGGAGCAGCCATCAGGTCGATGGTTGCTTTGGTGGCATCGGGCATGTACATCATAGGCAACTCTGCATCCTTACTTAGGAAACAGTCGTAAGTCCCTTTTTGCAAAGCTTCGTGAAAAATATGAACGGCGTAATCAGTGGTGCCACCACCCGGCGCGCTTTTATGTCCGATAATGCCCGGGTAGCGTAAACTGCGTACATCTATACCATAACGTTTATTGTAATATTCGCACCAGCTTTCACCTGCTACTTTGGTAATACCATACACTGTGGTCGGCTCCATAATAGTGCGCTGGGGTGTATTTTGTTTAGGCGTGTGTGGTCCAAAAACGGCAATGCTACTGGGCCAAAAAATTCGCTTGATGTGACCATCTCTCGATAGGTCTAGCACGTTGCTGAGCCCTGTCATATTGAGTTCCCATCCTAGGCCCGGGTTTTTTTCGGCTGTGGCCGATAGGAGGGCAGCAAGGAGGTAAACTTCTTTAATATTTTGATCTTTAATTATCTCAAAAAGGCGCTTTTGATCCATCACATCGGCTTGGAAATAAGGACCATCGCCGAATTCGGGTTTTGGCTGGTCGCTTAGGTCAGAGGCTATAACTTTGTGGTCGCCATGTGCCGCTCGTAGAGCAATCACCAACTCTGTACCGATTTGGCCGCCGGCGCCAATTACCAAAATATTGTCTTGCATCGTCAAAAAAATTCGCTGCAAAAATAGTTAAAGTTGGCTCGGACTTGGGCTCTCTTGATTCTTATTTCAACAGTTGGAATGAAGTTGCGGTTTGTAAACTTTATATTTGTCCAAAGCCTTTAATTATGCCCATCTATCACCAGTTAGGGTCCATCCCGCACAAACGACACACAATATTTAGAAAGAGCGACGGTTCCTTGCATTACGAGCAGCTTTTTGGTACCGAAGGATTTACGGGTATGTCGTCGCTCCTCTACCACCTGCACAGGCCCACTCAAATTAAGGCGATAGGCAAGGGTGTGAGTGTAAAGCCGGAGATCGCTGTGGAGCAGAACATAAAATCCTATCGGTTAAAAGGTTTTCAAGTGGCGCCAGCAGACGATTACCTGAAAAGCCGGGTGCCGGTGTTGGTAAACAATGACGTTTACATTGAATTGGCGGCGCCGCGAAAGTCAATGACTGAGTACTTCTACAAGAATGCCGATGCTGATGAAGTAATATTTGTACACCGAGGCACCGGTCGGCTTCGATCATTCATGGGCGATTTGAGTTTTAGTTACGGCGATTACCTTGTAGTGCCGCGCGGGATGATTTATCAAATGGAGTTTGATTCCGATGATAATCGTTTATTTATCGTGCAGTCGTTCAGCCCCGTATATACACCGAAGCGTTACCGCAACCATTTTGGACAGCTCTTAGAGCATGCGCCTTTTTGCGAACGCGATATCCGAAGGCCTGCAAATCTCGATCCAATCGACTCAAAAGGTGAGTTTTTGATGCAGATAAAGAAGCAGGATATGCTCCATCCTTTTACATACGCTACACATCCCTTCGATGTGGTAGGCTGGGATGGCTATAATTATCCATATGCTTTTTCCATCCACGATTTTGAACCTATTACAGGTAGGGTTCACCAGCCGCCACCTGTGCATCAAACCTTTGAAGCTGCTCAGTTTGTAATATGCTCCTTCTGCCCGAGACTGTATGACTATCATCCCGACTCAATACCCGCTCCTTACAACCACAGCAACATCGACAGCGATGAAGTACTCTATTACGTTGACGGTGACTTTATGAGCCGCAATGATATCGCCGCAGGTCAGATTAGTCTCCATCCGGCGGGTATTCCTCACGGGCCGCATCCGGGTGCAACGGAGCGCAGCATAGGTAAAAAAGTAACCGATGAGTTAGCCGTAATGGTCGATACATTTCGCCCCTTAAAACTTACGGCCCAAGCTATGGAAATAGAAGACGGGAAATACTGGAATAGCTGGGTAGAATGATAGCTCGAGCTTAGCGCTTAACGAATTTGATGGATCGTTGATCTAATTCCAGGTTGAGAATAAAAACGCCCTGACTCAACGATTCGATATTGATTTCGGTATTCGGAGCATTAAGCAAACCGCTCCATACTTCGCGACCAGTGATATCAAAAATGCGCGCATTGGTTGGGAATGATTCCAATCCAGAAATCCGGATAAACTTATTTGCAGGATTCGGATAGACCGCTACAACGGGCTTATTTATCTCACCCACACTCACGGGGAGAGAAGGTGGAGCGAGGCGATAAACCCTACCATTTTCTGGGACTTCACTGAGCGTCGGAGCAAATTCACCATTAGAAACATCTGCCAAAATAGGATCGTCAGAAGAACCCGATAGCTGAACAAAATAATCGAATGTTTGCCCACCATCTGATTGTACCAAGAAATAGATCAACGGGGCATCTTCCCCATCAAAAAGGAGTTGAGGTTCAGTAATTGAATTTTGACCGAAACGAATCTCTATGGAGTTATCGACCTCGTAGAACCAATATTGGAAATTCATACGCTGCGCGCTCGAAGGTACATCACCTTGTACCTCGTTGAAGAACGCCACTGATTCAAATTGAAGTTTATAGATTCTATTTCCAACGGGGCCATCTAAGAGCGCCGAGATAATTGATGGCTCAGCGTCAGGCACAATCCCTCCGTCAATAAAATCGCTTGTTAATCCAAATACCGCAATAGAACCACTTGAAGATAAAATGCCCAATAGAGAGCCATCGCCCGATTGGAGATAGTTTGAAAATGGATCACCGCCAATATCAAGAAGGAAACCAAGCGAAGCGACGAAAGCAGCATCATCCCACCCCGGTTCCGAAAGAATGGTTCCTCCAGTTATTGGAGCGTAACCTTCAGAAAATGTACTTAGGGTATACGAAATCTGGCCCAGGGAAAGGATGGGTAGGCACATCAGGATGGCAAGTAAAAGTCGTTTCATGGCTAGATAATTAATTCGGTATAAAGATATTGAACTTATAACCAAGATGCCATAGCTATTATTGGTGATTTATAATCAAATCTAACGGACGTCAAAAGTTGTCAATGCGAAGCAAGAAGATGCCGATTCTACTAAAACCATTCGGGTCGATAATATGAAAAAGAAGTTGAGCAATGGCAAAAAAAGACAGCGGCCTGTTGGCCGCTGTCAGAATAGCTTAAGGAAAATTAAACTTATCTTTTCACAAATTTACTAGCCACATCCGCGCCTTCTACATTTACTAAGTAAAGCCCTGATGGAAGAGTTGATACGTCTATTTTCTGATCATTTACAACCTGTCCCGATTGAATTGTTTTACCCGTGATATCCAGAATATGGAATTCCGCCGGCGCAAGTTTTAAACCGGAAATTTGAATGTACGTGTCAGCTAAATTGGGGAATACTTTATATGCCGACGCCGAACGCGAGCTTATACCAACAGTAGAAGGGTCGAAGCGGTAAACGCGCCCATCTTCTGGATTTCCATTAAGTTGTTCTGGATTTTCCTGGTAGGTAGGATTGGCCGTTTGCGGGTCTGCCGGATTTCCATTTAGCGTAATAGCATATTCCATAGTCTCCTCGGTGTAATCTATCCCAGTTCCTATAAAGATCAAGGGGCCGGCGCCATCATTGTGTATGGGTGCATCGCCAGAAATAGTGTTTTCTCCAAAATGGAACTCGATAATGCTATTGCTTTCATAAAGCCAAATTTGAAAGTTAACCCGGCTGTTGGCCGATGGTTCATCGCCATAAACTTCATTGTAAAAAGCACAATTGGCATATTGAATTTTGCATATTCTGTTTCCAGGTAGTCCTTCCACGGCATAAGATATCATTGAAGCGCTAGCTCCTATTACTTCACCGTCAATTATATCAGAGTAATAGCCAAATTCATGACTAATATTGCTACTGTAAAAGGAAAACCATGCACCCAAACCTCCTTGGGTTACTTGGTTAAAAGTTTCGCCACCTATCGAAAAAGGAAAATCGAAATTAATGGTGAAGTTGGGATCATCCCATTCATTGCCTGCTTCGAGCTCTATGCTTTTTCCGAGCTCTGTGTACGGCGCGGTATAAGTGCTAAAAGCATATTGGGCTTGTAGTTTTACGGCGCAGAAAATGATAATTGCAATTGGAAGTAGTAAATTTTTTTTCATTTTTATATTTTTTTTGATTCCGCAAAGGTATCAACTTTTAGGCCAAAATTCTTGATTATTTGGGAGGAGTGGTTTTATCAGCAAGGCGATCGGAAAAATGGAATACGTATCTTTGTTTCCTAATCTTTTGAACCATGTCGAATTCTGCTACCGATACGCTCCATTTACCCAAAATCGTGCCTTCAGCGCAAGATTTTTTACCCTTGAATGGAACCGATTACATTGAGCTTTACGTGGGCAACGCTAAACAAGCCGCTCACTATTATCAAACTGCATTTGGCTTTCAACCGCTTGCGTACAGCGGATTGGAAACGGGAAATAAGCAGGAAGTGAGCTACGTACTCGAGCAACATAAGATTCGTTTGGTTCTCACTAGCCCGCTGCACCGCGATCACCCGATCAACCAGCACATTGCCGATCACGGCGATGGTGTAAAAGTTATTGCACTCTGGGTAGACGACGCCACCAAGTCTTGGGAAGAAACTACCAGGCGTGGCGCTAAATCCTATATGGCACCTGAGCGGGTGGAGGACTCGAATGGCCATATAATGCGATCTGGAATTCACACTTACGGCGAGACTATTCATATTTTTATAGAACGAAAAGCATATAATGGGCCCTTCCTCCCTGGTTTTAGGAAATGGGAGTCTCATTATCAACCAGCATCTGTAGGATTGAAATACGTAGATCACATGGTGGGCAACGTGGGCTGGAATGAGATGAATACGTGGGTAGATTTTTATGGCCGCGTTATGGGCTTTGCGCAGCTTATTTCATTCGACGATAAAGATATAAGTACAGATTATACTGCTTTGATGAGCAAAGTAATGAGCAATGGAAACGGACGTATTAAATTTCCGATCAACGAGCCAGCCGAAGGGAAGAAGAAATCGCAGATTGAAGAATATATCGATTTTTACAATGGAGCCGGCGTGCAGCATATCGCGCTGGCCACCGATCACATAATTGAAACCGTCACTGCTTTGCGAGATCGAGGTGTAGAGTTCCTCCGTGTACCAGCTACTTATTACGAAACAGTGCTCGATCGCGTTGGGCAGATAGATGAAGATTTGAAGCCGCTGAGCGAACTGGGCATTTTGATCGATCGCGATGACGAGGGTTATTTGCTTCAAATTTTTACGAAGCCGGTGCTCGATCGGCCGACCATGTTTTTTGAGATCATCCAGCGCAAAGGCGCTCAAAGTTTCGGAAAGGGCAATTTCAAAGCGCTTTTTGAAGCCATTGAGCGCGAGCAAGAGCTTCGCGGCACGCTATAATCCATGTATTGCCGTCTTCTCGCCCTAGTTGGTGGCCTGCTAATTTCGAATCCGGCTCTGGCGCAAGATTTCCGATCATCCGCAGGTCTTCGACTGTCTTGGGGTGGACTCGCTACTTACAAACACAAGCTAGATGCGAAAAGTGCTGCCGAAGGGATAGTAGCTGTGCGCTGGGGTGGGGTGGAGATCACTGGTTTATATGAGCGGTACTTTCCGGCGTTTGGCAACGAAGATTTTCATTGGTTCGCAGGTGGCGGATTCCACATGGGTTTTCATGGACGCAATAACGTTATCAACCCCCCAGAAGGAACCAACAAAACGATTTATTTAAATCCGGGAGCGGATTTAATCGGTGGATTGGAATATGAGTTTCCGAATTTACCCTTTCAAGCCAGCATCGACTACAAGCCTAGCTTCCACTTTACGGGAGTGCGTTGGTTTGTAGGCGAAAGTTTGGGCTTAAGTATGCGCTATTGTTGGTGAATCTGTTTGGGCCACCCAACACACAGCTAACCTATTTTTTTGATGAATTTCGGAGCGCTATGTGCAACTCTTCAAGCTGCTTTTCATCAATCACAGCAGGGGCGTCTATCATCACATCGCGACCCGAATTATTCTTCGGGAAAGCTATGTAGTCGCGAATCGTTTCGGAGCCACCGAATAACGATGCCAGGCGGTCGAAGCCGAAGGCAATACCACCGTGCGGAGGAGCGCCATATTCAAAGGCATTCATCAAAAATCCAAACTGGGCTTGTGCTTCTTCTCGCGTGAAGCGTAAGAGATCGAATATTTTTGATTGAAGCCCGCGATCGTGAATTCGAATGGAGCCGCCACCCACTTCTACCCCATTAATTACAAGGTCATAGGCATTGGCTCTTACCTTCGATGTGTGGTCTTCGAGCAAATGAATATCTTCGGGTTTAGGCGATGTAAACGGGTGGTGCATGGCGAAGAAACGTTGCTCATCTTCCGACCACTCCATTAAAGGGAAATCGACTACCCACAGCGGAGCAAATACTTGTGGGTCGCGGAGTCCTAGCTCCCGCCCCGTTTGCAGGCGCAACTCGCCCAATTGTTTTTGGGTAGCTGCTTCATTTCCTGAAAGGATGAACAGCATATCGCCGGGTTTTGCATCACAAGCCTTGCACCAGGCTTCGAGCTGGTCGCTGCTATAGAATTTCTCCACCGAAGATTTGAGAATTCCCTCTTCTTGATATTTAACATAAACGAGTCCTTTTGCGCCTATTTGCGGCCGCTTTACCCATTCGGTCGTGGCATCGATTTGCTTTCTGCTCATCTCTGCCTGGCCTGAAACGCAGATGCCCAGCACTTTTTCTGCTTGGTCAAAAATCGTGAAGCCACTGCCTTTCGCCAAATCTGAAAGATCGTTAAACGGCATTCCGAATCTCAAATCTGGTTTGTCGGAGCCGTACATGCGCATAGCCGTAGCGTAGTCCATACGCTGAAAATCGGGTAAGTCCAAACCCAAAATTTCCTTGAAAAGGTGCTTGGTAAGTCCTTCGAAGGTGTTTAGAATATCTTCTTGTTCAACGAAAGCCATTTCGCAGTCAATCTGCGTAAATTCTGGTTGCCGGTCGGCTCGTAAGTCTTCGTCGCGGAAGCAGCGTACGATCTGGAAGTAGCGATCAAAGCCTGAAACCATGAGCAATTGCTTGAAGGTTTGAGGCGATTGTGGCAACGCGTAAAATTCTCCGGGGTTCATGCGGCTGGGCACTACAAAATCGCGCGCTCCTTCGGGGGTCGATTTAATAAGGTAGGGGGTTTCTATTTCGAGAAAACGCTGCGAGTCCAAATAGGCACGGGTGGCCTGCGCCATTCGGTGGCGAAGAATGAGTTTTGATTGCACGGTGCTTCGCCGTAAATCGAGATAACGGTATTGCATGCGCAGCTCATCGCCTCCATCGGTATCGTCATCTATAGTAAAAGGCGGCGTTTTACTTACATTTAACACTTGCAGCTCTTCGGCCATCACCTCCACATCGCCGGTAGGCATTTTTGGATTTTTGCTGCTTCGTTCGTGTACTTTCCCCGATACCTTTATAACATATTCCCGACCTAGCTTTCGGGCCTGAACGCATAGATCTGCATTGTGCTCCATGTTAAACACCACTTGCGTGATGCCGTAACGGTCGCGTAGATCTACGAATGTCATACCGCCTAAATCGCGTGAGCGCTGCACCCAGCCGGAGAGTGTTACAGTTTTAGATGTATGATCGAGACGTAATTCGCCGCAAGTATGAGTTCTATGCATAACCGTTTAAATAAGCGTGGCAAAAGTAGAATTTTGAAGGTTGCAATGCTTTGGTTTCTTACTTCAAATCGCCCTTATATTTGCGCGATGGATATTTTGGCGAAAGGCGATGAGTATTATATGCGGCAGGCTTTGCTGGAAGCTCAGTACGCATTCGATGCCGATGAAGTGCCGGTTGGCGCTGTGGTGGTATGCCAGGATAAGATTATAGCCCGTGCCCACAACCTTACGGAGCGATTGCACGACGTTACCGCCCATGCGGAGATGCAGGCTATAACGGCCGCCGCCAATTATATTGGGGGGAAATATTTAGATCAATGCACGCTATACGTTAGCTTGGAACCCTGCGCTATGTGTGCAGCCGCATTGGGTTGGTCGCAATTAGGGAAACTGGTTTTTGGCGCCTACGATGAGCGCAAAGGCTATACCACAATTGCTGGAAAATTACTCCACCCGAAGACAGAAGCTAAAGGCGGTATATTGGGCGAAGAAGCAGCCAAGCTATTGAAAACCTTCTTTCAGCAGAAGCGCTGAGCGTATAACGTTCTTCTATACTCCATAGAGTATTGAGCGCCATAAAACGGCGATCGATGACCTATCTTTGTCACGTAAAAAAATATTAAAGCTATGTATCCTCCGCAACTCGTTGCTCCCATGAAAGCTGACCTCACAGAGGTTGGATTCGAAGAATTACAATCGCCCGCCGATGTAGATCGCGTATTAACCGAAAAAGAAGGAACCACCCTTGTAGTGGTCAATTCTGTGTGCGGTTGCGCAGCTGGTGCGGCTCGCCCGGCTATCAAAATGTCGCTTGAAGCGGGTAAGAAACCATCTCGCCTTACTACCGTTTTCGCTGGCGTCGATACCGAAGCCACCGACCGGGCACGTCAATATTTTTTGCCATACCCGCCATCGTCTCCAGCCATTGCACTGTTCAAGGATGGTAAATTGGTTCATTTTATCGAGCGCCACCACATTGAAGGTCGCCCCGCATCTGCCATTGCCGACCATCTGAAAATGGCCTACGAAGAGTTTTGTTAATTCTTTGGGAAGTTTTAACGGCTGTCTGATAGCGTGCCTTTGGAGCTAGTTTATCTTTACAACAACAATTAAATTGGAAAATATGAAGCAAATTCTTTACGTAGGAGCTGCAGCGGCCGCGTTTGCCTTGGCAGCCTTTACCATTGCCCCAAGCGAAACATCAGAGCCGAAAATGCTCGAAATTGGCACGAAAGCGCCTAAAACAGATTTGAAAATGGCCGATGTTTCCGGCAAGGAAATCACCCTGCAATCTGCTGCTGGTAAAAATGGTCTCTTGGTTATTTTTAGCTGTAATACTTGCCCATTTGTAGTGGGCAACGGCTCAAAATCGGCCGGTTGGGAAGGCCGTTACCCTGAAGTTGCCGATATGGCGCAAGCCAAAGGTATCAATACAGTGATGGTTAACTCGAACGAAGCCAAGCGCGCTGGAGGTGACTCCATGGCCGATATGAAAAAACGCTACTCCGAAAAAGGTTTAAAAGGTTATTATGCGCTCGATGCGAAAAGCCAATTGGCAGATGCCTTCGGTGCAATGACCACCCCACATGTTTTCCTATTCGACAAGGATATGAAGCTTATTTACAAAGGTGCAATCGACGATGCCGTTGACTCGCCCGCTGACGTGAAAACGCCTTATTTGAAAAACGCTATTGAAGCGTATTCGAACGGAAAAGCAATTGAACCTAATTCAACCCGTCAAGTCGGTTGCAGCATTAAGCGAGTTAAGGTATAATTGCTGTTTAATTCAGATTCTAAAGGGGCTTCGGCTCCTTTTTTTGTTTGTGAGGGTTTGACTTTCTTTGCAGGCTCTAACATTCTTTATGAAAATACTCATTCTGGGCTCCGGAGGCCGCGAGCATGCATTTGCTTGGAAACTGAGCCAAAGTGCCCAAAATCCCGAAATTTTCGTTGCACCCGGAAACGGGGGAACTCAGAGCTTGGCTACCAACGTAGCGCTCGATATAACAGACTTTTCAGCAATCGGTCATTTCGTTAAAACAGAAGGTGTAGAGTTGGTGCTAGTCGGCCCGGAAGCTCCACTAGTAGAAGGTATCCGCGACTACTTTGAAAGCGATTTCGAACTGAAAGATGTAGGCCTGGTTGGCCCGGGAAAATTAGGAGCACAATTGGAAGGCAGTAAAGATTTTGCGAAGAAATTTATGCAGCGACATGGAATTCCAACAGCGCCTTATCGCACTTTTTCACAGACAGAAACGATCGAAGCCCAAGCCTATTTGAGAACCATACCAGCGCCATATGTGTTGAAGGCAGACGGTTTGGCCGCAGGTAAAGGCGTGGTTATACTCACCAATTTAGAAGAGGCGCTCTGTGAAATTAAATCGATGCTCGAAGGCGCCAAGTTTGGCTTGGCGTCGGAGCGCGTGGTAATCGAAGGATTTCTCGACGGAATCGAATGTTCCGTGTTTGCGCTTACTGACGGCGAGCACTACGTATTGCTACCCGAAGCCAAGGACTACAAAAGAATTGGCGAAGGAGACACGGGTTTAAATACCGGCGGAATGGGAGCCATAAGCCCTGTGGTTTTTGCGGACTCAGCGTTTATGGCCAAAGTGGAAGGGCGAATCGTAAAACCGACCATTGCCGGACTCAAAGCAGATGGAATCTCTTACCGTGGGTTTATATTTTTCGGACTAATAAAAGTTGGCGATGATCCGTATGTGATTGAATACAATGTGCGGATGGGCGATCCGGAAACGGAAGCAGTGCTGCCGCGAATAGAGGACGATCTGCTCGACCTATTGCAAGCTTGCGCTAAGGATAGCTTAGCCGGAAAGCAGCCGAATTTTCTTCGGAATGCATCGGCAACGGTAGTAATAGTTAGTGAGGGATACCCTGGCGATTATCGTAAAGGCAGAGCGATACACTTTTCCGAAGGCTTGGATGAAGGACTTATTTTTCATTCGGGAACCACTAAAAAGGAAGACGAAATACTTACATCCGGCGGGCGCGTATTGGCCGTAACTGGCACGGGTTCCACCGCTCAAGAAGCGCTTCGGCAAGCTTATGCATCCGTGGGTAAAGTAAGTTTTGAAGGGGCTAACTATCGTAAAGATATAGGCCAAGACCTCCTAAAGATGGAGAGCAATAGGGATTAGTCTATTACTTCAACCCACCTTCTTTGCGGGATTTGGCGTTGTATTTACCTTGCCAAAAAAGCCAGTATCCCAATCCGGCCATTCCAATTACAATGAATATCGTATTCGGATTTACCAGGTTTGGAAGGTTTCCAATCGGAACCAACAGGTTGTCGAAAGTCCATTTAATGATAGCGGCAATAGGGCCTACAATGTACTGCATAAGTCAATTTTTCGATGGTAAAAGTAAGCATTCTACCAACATGGCAAAAACGGTATATTCGCCTCCATGTATGGCACTTTTGGATCGAATAAGCCGCTTGTATTAATAGTTCTCTTGATACCGGCAGTTGGGCTGGCATGGATGGCAAGCAAGTACGCCGCCCCTATTAGTTTTCCTTTGGCTGGAGGCTTGTTTGAGCGCATAGATGGACTGTTCAATGATTGGCCCATCGGTAGATTGTGGCTCGGTACAGCGTTAATTCTTGCGGTCGCGGCAATGATAGCCCAACTTTGCAATACCCACCACCTCCATAGAAGGGAAAATTACTTCGCGGCTTTGCTGAGTTTCTTGTTCATTTCGATCCATCTTTATTGGCTCTATTTTAACCCAATTATTCTAGGGCTTTTGTTTCTTGTGCTCACTTTGATGCGGGTGCTCACCCTATTTCGATCCGAGCGCATCACTGCACGTCTTTATGATGGAGGGCTTTTCATGGGAATCGCAGTTCTTATTTATCCGCCCTTTATCTTGGTAGTGCCGATTCTATGGATCGCCTTGAGCATGCTGCGACCATTTCAATTGCGCGAGTTTCTCATTCCATTTGCAGGTGTACTCACCCCAGTTGTCTTCACCCTTTTCTATCTTTTTTGGTTTGAATCAACTTTTGATCTAACGCCTTATACGGCCTTTCACCTTCACCTATGGGATAACATCGGTTTTGGAATGGGACTTATAGAGATATCGCTGTCAGTGCTCTGCCTGGCTATTTCAATTATTGGATTTTTGGCTTATGTGGCCGAGATGAGCGCATCGACGGTGCAAAAGAAAAACACAAAGGGGGTTATCATTGTTTTTTCGTCGCTTTGCCTAATTACATGGCTATATAGCAACTGGGTAGGCGAAGCGCGCGAGGGCTTGGGGATTCTCTTAGTTTTACCATTCGCCATTTTTGGAGGCTACACCTTTTCGAATTCTGAGCGACCGCTTCTTGCTGTGATTTCCTACCACGTATGGCTCGCTTTGATCGTCGTTTTTGTTATGCGCGTCTTCTTCGACTAACATCGATTTTGGGTATATTTGCCTCAAAATAGCTTATGAAATTTGGCGTTGTAATTTTTCCGGGATCCAACTGCGACGAAGACTTAATCTACACTTTCGAAACCATTCTTGGGCAAGAAGTGGTGCGCCTTTGGCATAAGGATAAAGATTTGAAAGGAGCAGATTTCGTACTTGTACCAGGTGGGTTTTCTTACGGCGACTATTTGCGGTCGGGAGCTATTGCACGCTTTTCGCCCGTTATGGAGGCCGTTGCAGCTCATTGCAATGCTGGAGGTTATGCCTTGGGCATTTGCAATGGTTTTCAAATTCTTTGCGAAGCCGGACTATTGCCTGGAACACTTTTGCACAACACGCAAAATCAGTTCATCTGCGAGAATACGTTTATTAAACCAGCTACGCGCAGCACCATCCTTACATCGTCGCTCGACTCTGATAAGGCTTTGAAAATCCCAATTGCACACGGTGAAGGAAGATATTACGCCAGCAATGAGGTACTCCGCCAATTGAACGAGAAGGAACAGGTCATATTCCGGTATTGCGATAAAGACGGACAATTCAATCGTTCTGGAAATCCAAACGGTTCACTTGAGAATATTGCCGGAGTATGCAATGCAGGTAAAAATGTATTCGGTATGATGCCGCACCCAGAGCGCGCCGCCGACCCGATGCTGAGCAACACCGACGGAGCTTTAATCTTTCAGTCTGTGCTTCAATCAGTTGCGGCTGTTTAGCCTTTTTCGCCACTTGTTTGTGTGGAAAAATTAATAGGTCCGCACATCTTTTCCATCGTTTTTGCGTTAAATTGGCATACAAATCCAGCAAGGTGCTGGTGGCTTTTGGAAAGGGTCATAATTTTTTTGATACCTATCAACGGCAGTGTTCAATTAATAAAAAGGAGGTGTGTAATGTCTGATTGTTCCAAACAGGTTTTTGAATCATTCGTTTTGCTCGCCTCTAATCGAGGTAGCTTCTAAACGGAGCCCTTTCCCGGGTTTTGATGATTCAAAATACCGAGGGAATCTATACGAGATCGGCTGCGCTTGCGCAGCCGATCTCATTTTATCTTGTTGCAGAAGAAGTCCAGTTTTTCTCTTGCCGGCAGGTAGCCCATACGCAGGCTTTCTTCCAAATCTCTGCAACCATCGATGGATTGATAACTTAAAATTCGGGTAATACCGCGGTTGTATACCGCTTCGCTATATCGTGGGTCAATGTCGATAGCCCTGTCGAAGTCCTCGAGGGCGTCCCAATATTTCCCGAAGAGGGTATTCACATTTCCACGCAGGTTATACAACGTAGCATCACCTGGATTTTGCCTTATGGCTTCGTCGATATCGGGCAAGCTCGCAGCGTATTCGCCCAGAATGCTCCGTGTGAAACCTCTATTGAAGAGTGCGTCGGTAAAATCGCTTTTGACATCTATTGCCCTTGAATAGTCGGATTTCGCAGATTCTAAATCGCCCATTTGTTTGTGGGTTACTGCGCGATTAAAGTAAGCATTTGGGAAATTTTGATTAAGCGCTATCGCTATGTTCAGATCGCGGAGTGCCTCGTCCATATTATTTCGTTTTCGACTTATCACGCTGCGGTTGTAGTATGCAATGGCGAAGCCTGGATTGTAATCGATGGCTTTAGTAAAGGCATCATATGCGGCGTCGTATTCATTAAAGTGAAGATGAAATAGTCCTTTCACGTCGTAAACCAATTCTGAACTTGGAGCCACTTGAAGCGCAGTATCAATATCGGCCTTTGCGAGTTGATAATCGTCGGTTTGCGTATAGGCAATAGCTCTAAGTACCCGAGCCATAGTGTCTTGCGGATTGATTTTGAGCAAGAAGTTGATGTCTTCCAAAGCTTTGTCGTACTCCTTGCCTTCGAGTTGAGCAATGGCACGGGCATCGAGCAAGTAGTCGGTGTAGGGACTTAGTTCCAGGGCCCGATCCAGGTCGGTGATCGCCGATCGGTAGTCGTTTTGAAGAAGACTGAGGCGAGCACGCTGGTCGTAAAAAGCTTCGGAATACGGATTGAGTTCTATGGCTCGACTGTAGTCTTCTTTCGACTCTTGGTATCTCCCCATTTGCTGCAGCAGGAGTGCACGCTTCATAATTGCTTCGACATAGTTGGGATCAATCGTGATTGCGCTCGTGTATTCCTGGTAGGCATTATTGAAATTGCCCCCGCGCTTGCTGAGCTCCGCTTGTTGGACGTATTGCATGGCTTGAGCCCGTGCCGGGCTCACTACATTTTGGGCATTTAAGGGGGCGGCGCACGCCGCGATCAGAAGGAGCAATACTCCCCCAAATAGGCGTGTTGTGGATGCTAACGGTAATTTGAAAGGATAGCGATTTTTCAAAATTTACGATTTAAGTGGCTGTGTAAATTTAACGTATTTGGCGAAGTGCATGATGAGCAAATCATGTGGCCTTTGTACTGTGTAACTGAAACCAGCTATTCCTGCCCAGTTTCGATTGAAGACGCGAATATTTTTTGGAGTACAAACCGAGACATTCTCGCATCGGCAGTTTAATTGATCACCCAGAAGCGTTATCCAGCAGTCCTTCCTGCTTCAAACTTGCGTATTGACAGCAAAATCAGGGGCGAACCCATGATCGTAGGCAATAACCACCAAGTAATTTCTGGAAGGAAAGCAGCAGTGTACGCCTGTACATTGGTTACGGCAAATGCGGTAATGGAAGCGATAAAGGCGCCACCCATTCTACCTCCGTGGCGGGCATAAATAGCCAAGCCTTTCGGCTCTCGGCTGATGTCGAATAGGGCGAAACTGAGTAAGATTCCGCCAAATATCAACAATAGAATTCCCGAGCCGTGGATGGCCAACACGCCCAAAAATAGCATGGTAACTGCCAGGAGCACTCCAAATATTCCGATTACTTTTGCTAATCCTATTTTTCGCGAAAGCGGCGCTTTCCAAGTCCACACCCAGCCCGATGCGATAAGGTAGAGTGTAAAGCAGCCGATAACAAACAGGAAAGAATTTGGTTTTAAGCTGCTTAAAATCAGGGCGACTATCGCCGATATTCCTAAGGCAATTGCAAAATACTTTCCGTATTGCTTGTGGCGCTTGCTGCCTTTGGTTGATATGCTCGCCACAAAACCTACAATAAATGATACCATACCGGCAGCGATATGGGTGTAAAGTAAGACTTGATAGAACTTCAAAAGCAAGTGTTGCCGTGTATCATGATTTCATATTGGTGAATTGCAGTGGCAACCCATAATCGCCCTGCCGGCAGATTGCCATGACCTGCTGGAGGCTATCGATCGACTTGGAGCTAATGCGCACTTGATCGTCCATAATTTGGGCTTCGACTTTAAGCTTAGAGTCCTTAACGGCTTTTACAATTTTTTTTGCAGTCTCCCTGTCGATTCCTTGCGTCACAGGTATATCTTTCTTCACCACCTTTCCGGAAACATAGATGGTCTTACTCAAATCGAGACTTTGCGGATCGATTTTGGCCTTTACAAATCGACCGATCAGCACTTTTTCGATTTGGTCAATGCGGAAATCGTTTTCCGCCGTTAGGTGCAATATCAAGTTTTTTTTATCCAAATCAATCTCACTTTGGGTACCCTTAAAATCGTAGCGGGATTCAATTTCTTTTTTGGCTGCATTCACAGCATTATCTGTATTCTGTAAATCTACTTCCGACACAATATCGAGCGATGGCATAATACTTTGATTAAGTGGTTTTGAATTGTTTCAAATATCGCATTTCATCCGAGACCTTCATTCCAAATCCCAATAAACTTCAATCAGGTTATTCTTCCAAGTATTGATCCTATCTTTCTCCTAACTTAATTTCACTGCCATGGTTCGATTCGTCCTTCTTCCCATCGCATCTTTAATTTGCTTCAGTTTGCCTGCGTTACCCTTTCGCTGCACAATGGCTCAGCCAAGTCAATCCATCTGGAAATCCGGTCTGTGATGAACCCCAATCTTTCGCCTTTTTTAGACAGTGGAGTAGATTTGAAAGTAGGCCAAAAGATTTACTTCAAGTAGCATAAAAAGCGATATTTCTTACTTGAAGTAACAGAAAAACTTCGCGATAAAGTATTGAAAGTGAACGGTTTGAAAAAGGCTCGGGAGAAGGAGATTGAAATTGAGAACTTCAAAAAAAAGCGCTGATTCTCTTGCCCATAAAATTCATCTTATGATCCTTGCTAATTGTTATCTCCCAGCCAGTAGTATTGATAGACTCTGCGCTGTGGATCGCTGATGTAACTCTTCGATGGCAATTGATCGAATGCCACCATAGTGGTCTTACTTCGCTTGCCGGGCTGAATGAAGCAGGAGAAACGATCATTCGGGACGGCAAAAAATTCGGCGTTTATAGCCAGTGACGACACCAAGGAGTCTCCGGGAGCGACCTTAACCAATTTGCGCGCTTCATCTGATGGATACTTTTGCTCGATTCGAGCAAGAATCATTTTTTTAGAGCGGTTGTGCAGCACTACCTGCGTAGCCATGGGCGTCGCGCATTCATTGGGCGCTTTTGGTGGCGATATTTCATCGCGCTTCGATGGTGGCGGCCAGGAAGGGGTGGTCATCGGCGACCGATCATGACTATCTTCCCAAAAGCTTAGAATTTTCCCATTTTCGTCCAGGACATAGTTTGATTTATGCCATTGAATCCCAGCGTCGGGAGCTGAACTTGTTTCGATTTTATGAACCCCGCCATTTGGGTAGAACGACAAATTTACGCTCGAATGTCCGGCATAGTCGCGGCGTGTGCCATTGTAGACTAGCTCCCCCGATCGATTGAATACCTCTACTTTTTCTTCGTGGAATCGAGACGCATCAGCTGGCCATCCAGAAGGCGTTTCGCGACAAGCAATTTCTCCGGTATCGTAATAGCGCTCTTTTGGCGATTGAGCCAGCGAATGGCTGGAGCTAATTGCGATGTAGAGTATTGAAAGGAAGGCTAATATGATTTTATGCATGCTCTTTTTTTTTAGAACCAGTTCTTTCCAATGTCGTGCCGAAAACGTTTTAGATAGATTATTCATTGCCTTGAGCTGGGCTTGCAAATTATTAAATTACCAAACCATTTAGGGCTGCTAATTTCTTGCACATCCGAAGAACGCTCGAAAATTAGACTTATTGAATTCTTATGCCCTAAGAAAGTGAAGAAAATAAATTGAAAAAATGTATTCTCAAAAATTTGACAGCTCAGGAGTATCGATTAGAAAATTTCTCTATCGATTACTTTCGTTTTCTTATTCCTCAAAATGAATGAATCTTGAGACTTACCTTTTTTCGGCCTCCTTCCCAATGTGATTTAGCACCCGCAGGTGAATGCGATGAAGAATAAAGTCAGACCAAAGTCGCCAATAAATTCCCGGCCAAATATCATGGCGGTACCAAGTAGTGCCGCGCAAGCGAGTTCGCCCGTCAGATAGGGTTTCGAGCTGAAACTCGCCTCGTTCCGATTGAAAGGAACCATCCAAATGCGGAATATCGAGCGATTGGTATAGCGACCATTCCACCATCGGTGCCGGCTGATCGAGTACGCTGAAGGAAAGTGTGTGAGGCTCATTCCAAACGGTAATAGGCTCTATGAAGCTTCCGGTGGTGAAATGACAGTGCCTCACTGCGCCGACGCCTCGGCCTGCTATTTCGGCGTGGGTAGGATAAGCGATACCCGTTTTGAAAAGCCACTCTGTGGGCTCATCAATTTGGCTAAAAGCCACCAGTTCATTCCAAACGTCTTGTTTACTGGCGTTGATTTCAACTTCGGTTGATACAGCAATTAATGGTGGTGCTAACGAAGCGCTATTTTCCATAAAACCCATTGCCGGAATAGCTAGGAGCGGAATCAGGATCATGTGAAGTGCTCTAGTTGCCCTCCTTCGCACTACGGAATAGCCCAAAGCTGCGCCAATACCGCCAATCCCGATTAAAATTGGCAAGCCAATAATTACGCAGATTATTCCTTCGAACGCAAGAACAAGCATTAATATATTGAGCACTAAAACGCTTAAGCATGCCACTCCAAAGGCCTCAGATTGCCGAAGATCGGGATGCGAAGATCCGTAAATAACGACGGTGGTAAAACCAAGAAAAAAAGGAATTCCGATAAATACGCTCCAACCGTAATCGCCTAAAATCGAAATGAATAAGGCGAACAACAGCAATGAAAATAGGCAAGTAAGAGAAACAGCGAATACAGCGCTCCCAAACTTCGATTTTGGTAGCAAACCAGAAGTAATGAATGTTGACGGATTCGCTCGCTCATCACGCCTTGGGATAGCCGTTAATAGGAGGAACATCAAAAGGTTAATAAAGGGTAAAAAGAATAGAAATAGCATCCAGTTGGGAAACTTCGCATCACGCAATCGCTTTAAGCATAAGAGCGTACCCACCCAGATAAATGGAATGGAAGTTAGAATCATCACTCCAAAAAATATTTGGTCAGCTTCTGTAAGGGTGCTGAGCGCCACATGATCTACTTGGGTATAGTAGCTCGTAATGTCCCACGAACGCCCCATTAAAGATGCGGTGAGCCGATCGAGATTGAGCTTTACGGCAAATAGGATTGCCCCCCAGATGAGGTAATCTCGGCGACCTATCTCGCCGCCCCAATAAATCAGTTGGTTGTGATTTAACGCCATGATTAAAAGTTGATGCGTAAAGGAAGGAATTCGATCGTATTATTCGAAAGTCCGTTTTTGTATCAATCCAGATCAACCACCCCAATTGTGGAATATTTTCCCCGATCACCTAATTCACTAGTGCCTACGGATCGCGCGAACGCTGAGATAAGAGCCTTGGCAAGCAACTTGAATATTACTCTTGTAAATTGAAAGAATTATGAAAATGAACGTCCCTAATTATTTTTTACTCGCGATTATTGCCTCGACGATGAGCTGTAGCTCTGCCGTTACACTTGCCGACATGCAAAACCAAGTGGATAAAACCACCAGGGAAGTAGAGTCAGCGCAGGAAGCCATGATCGAACTTGCCAATATGAAGGAACAGTACTCCGAAGATCACCGGGACGCGATAATTAAGGCTTTGAAGACGCGCGATAAAGCACTTCAACAAGATGTGAATCGCATAAAAGGCATTGAAGCTGAGAGTGCCCAGGGTGCAGCAAATGATATGGCGGATAACTTGAAAGCCGAGCGTTCGTCGATACAGGCACAAATGAGTGAATTAGAAAAGGTAAACCGTGAAAATTGGCAGTCTACGCGCGATTCCATCAATCGGGAAATAGAAATCCTGAACGGTCATATTGCGCGACTTACGCAAAGTTTAGCTGATGATAAACCGGTGAAATAATCCAGCTGCGGCTACGAAATAACTTACCTACCCCTCAAAAAATCAGCTGCACCAGCAAGGCTCGTCCAAGCAAGTTTGTATCGTTCGAATAATTAGTTGAAGCAATTTGAGCTTGCAAGATCAACGCATTCCCTTTGAGATGGCTAGAGAAACCAAGGCTCTAATTTCACGTCGCAACATGCCATAACCATTGATGACTCAGGCATCAATCGACTTGATTGGGCTATGTGTTTCTTCGATGAAGGTCAAATCCTGGCGGTTCTCAAGGGCTTTCCTTTGACTGGTCCATGGTGGTTTTGCCCGACGTGAGCCACGACAATAACGCTGCTGCCCTTGCCGCTGCGGATATCTTGTATTAATTTGCTCCACCAATGAGCAAAGCACTTACCAAGGAACGCATCGGCCTACTTTTGGGTCCCTTACTATTTTTGCTCGTTTGGTTTGTTCTCCCTTTGGCTGGTCTTTCGCCGGAAGGCCGAGCCGTATTGGCATCCACCGCTTGGATTGCCGCTTGGTGGATCACCGAAGCTATTCCCATTGCCGCTACCGCCTTGCTCCCCTTGGTGCTTTTCCCACTTACTGGTGCCATTAATATAAAGCAAGCGGCTACCGGCTACAGCCATCCCTTTATTTTTCTTTTTCTCGGTGGGTTTATCTTGGCCATAGCCATCGAAAAATGGAATTTACACCGGCGCATTGCCCTATCCATTCTCAGCTTTGTGGGCAATAAAAAGAAGTTTATCATCCTCGGTTTTATGATCGGCACCGGTTTTTTATCTATGTGGATTTCGAATACGGCCACCGCCGCCATGATGCTACCTATCGGCATGGCTCTAGTCACACAAATCGGAAAGGATTCCAGCGGTTTTGCAGAGCCTTCGTTTGGTAAAGCTCTGATGCTGGGCATCGCATACAGCGCGAGTATCGGGGGCACTGCCACGCTCATTGGTACGCCCCCAAATCTCATTTTGGCAGGCGTTATCCAAACCACTTATGGGGTGGAAATTTCTTTCTTTCAGTGGTTTAGTATCGGTTTACCCTTTGCCGCTTTCATGCTGTTTGTGTGCTGGTATTACCTCGTGCATATTGCCTTTCGGTTTAATGAGCCAAGGCTGCCTGGGGGTAAAGCAGAGCTTCGAAAACAAATGAAAAGTCTGGGTAAGATCTCCCGACAGGAGAAGACCGTGCTCGTTATTTTTATCACAACGGGCTTGGCATGGATGCTGCGTTCTTACATTCTGGAGCCCTTCCTTCCGGCTATCGACGATACCATTATTGCCATCTCCGCGGCTGTTCTGCTCTTTGTGTTGCCTTCCGGCAAAAGTGGTGAGCGCATATTGGTTTGGGAAGATACGCTCTACTTGCCATGGGCGGCGCTGTTACTTTTTGGCGGAGGTATTGCACTGGCCAATGGATTTGAGATCAGCGGTCTCGCTACCTGGATCGGCCACCAATTCAATGACCTGCAGAGCCTGCATATTTTTCTACTTGTTTTAGTAGTAATCGCGGCAGTGAATTTTCTGACGGAAATTACTTCCAACTTAGCCACCACGGCCATGATTTTACCTATTCTTGGATCCCTCGCGGTAGTGGCCGATGTGCACCCTTTTGTACTGATGGTGGGAGCCGGACTCGCCGCTTCCTGCGCCTTTATGCTGCCCGTAGCCACCCCTCCAAATGCGATAGTCTACGGTTCTGGAAAGGTGAGTATTACCGATATGATTCGTGCGGGATTTGGGCTCAATCTCCTTTCTATTCTGATTTTAACCCTGCTCGTTTATTTGCTCCTTCCGTTGATTTGGGGGTTAGAGATTCGTCCGTTTCCGATAGATTTGAAGATGACGGGGGATTGAAGTGTTGCCGATCAGTTTCTAATGGATTGAAGACGAAAAATTTTCAAAAGTCCGATACAACAAGAGCACGGAAAGTAGAATATAGAATTCTTTATATCACCTTCGTTTTCTAAAAGTAAGATAAAGAACTTTCTGTGTTCTCCTTGAATCTTAAATGACTGTTATGATGAGACTTGAAACCCATGAAGCGGGGAAGTTTGAGAAACAGCAATCAGGTTACACTTCTTTCTATCCTACACCTATCAACGGGCGAAGCGCTAATGGAAGAAACCGAGATTTTTCCCGAAGGAAAAAACGATTGGTGGGATGTTCATCATTACACCAAAGCTCTTAACGCACCTATCGGAGAATTCAAGAATCTGCCAATTTCATCCCGACTCATTAAGCAAACGCATAAAAACGTACTGAATAGCTTACGCGGCGTAAAAGAGCCGTGAGCGCAAATTTGCTTTTGCAACAGTTATTCAAAAAACCTGTGATTACTGTGTACCAAACTCATACTTTTCCAGGTTTAAGTTCTAAAGCGAGGAACGACGTAATCGACAATTTTGTACACCCAAGCGTACTCAGAGAAATGACGGGTCAAAGCCGTAATCGTGTATTGGTCTTTGACGAATACTTGGATAAATTCAAATTTTAGAGCGTAGAAAACGATCGGGCTGATTTGAATCAAATTTGCGCGATTCGCGAATTATATTCTGGCAAATAAGCCCGGGATTAAAGCTGATTGTGCTCAATGATTTGCTTTCATATTTTCAGCCGCTAATTCCACCGTTTCGGTTCTTCTCTTCGCTCGGGTTTCCGGTGGTGTGGCGTTGAGAATCCGTTCCCGAATTGCCCGCTGCGGGGAGCACGAGAAGTTTTGCCAATTTGCAAAAGCTTCGGGGTTTTTGTCGAATAGCTGCTGCAAGTCTGGTGGGATCGTTCCTTTTTATGCTACATCGAGTGCAGCCCAAGCGCCGTTCTTCTACGCTATGTTTATCATTTCAAGTCCAGCAGGGGCCAACTTGCCCGCTTCGTGCAATCGGGCAATTTTATCTTTATTCTCTGCGCTCCAATTGCTCTTTGGGCTGCGCTTCGCAAAATATTGATAATAACTTTCTGCGTCGCGCTTATGGGGAACGCTGTCTATCCAGCAAAAGCATAGTGCTTCATTTACGGCATAGGGATAACACGCCGTTGGCTTCACGCTCTCCTTGCTGTAAATAATGAGCCAAACGGATTTTTCGGATGTATGGTTTTTTCGAGCCATTAGCGCCACGCGCTCTGGGAGCTGGCTTCGACGGCGGGGATGTTTTTGTAAGTCTCCATTTTATACCACACAAATCTAAATCAACCCGGCCAAAAAATAGCTTACGACGATTTCTTTCTATGCCGAGTTTGAAATTATTCGATTCCTAAACGTTTCGCGCTTTTTCCGTTTTCGGTATTAATTTGTACCAAATAGACGCCCAACGGAAGAACTGACGCAACTGATATCAGCGCGTCTCTCCAAACCTGGATAGGTCCCCAGAGCCAGCTTTCCCGAAATCTCGAAAACGCGAATCGATCGAATTCGCGTATTTGATCCAATACTAAATCGATTGTTGGCAGGATTGGTAAAAAGAGAGAATTTGATAAGCTCATGCCCGTTTATCCCGCTGGTAAAGTCGCTTTCGGCGGCACCAATATCTACAAATTGTATTTCTCGAATGTTGCCGTAAAAGTCGAGCTCATCGGCTAAGGGGTTGAAATAGGGATTGGCTTGGTTGATAAGGGCGATTTTTCGAGTGGCAGTCGATTCGCCGTAAATTTTTGCCCAGTAAGTGGAATTCCCATGCCAAAGCCCTATTAATAAATAGATTGAGCATTTAAATTGAAGCTGAGAGTTTCCGGATAATTTATTCGCGATGAAAAACGAACAACAAATTGGATATAAAAACGATTTCTTAGCTTGTTTCGTCGATAAAATTTTTACTTTCGTGGCCAACCTAAAAAAATCAAAAATGAAAAATGTATTTAAAATTGCTTTTGCACTTTGTTTATTTATGAGTTTTTCGAATGTATCGAATGCTCAGGAAAGTTTCGGAAATGCCGGCTTGGAGATTGCTCTTCCGGTTGGAGATTGGGCCAAAGACGTCTATGGTATAGGAGTCGGAGGTTCTGGAGGGTATGAATTTGGACTTTCCGATAATTTAGCGATTACTGCGAACGTTGGTATTACATTCCTTTCCTTAAATAGCAATGTTTCTGATTTCATTAAAAGCTCTTACCTGGTTCCAATCCAACTTGGTGGTCGCTATTATTTGACTGAAGCTCGGGAAGGTTTATTCGCAGAGGTTATGGTTGGAATGCATCTTTTTGGTGTTTCTACCGAGGACATCGAAATATTAGGCACTACCATTGAAGGCGATTCCGAAACGGAAGCTTACTTCAGTGCGGCTCCACAAGTGGGTTATTTCATCAACGAGAATTTATCGGTTGCACTTCGATACCAATTGGTTTTTCAAGGTGAGACTGAAGAGACCTTTACTGACCCCTTTGGAAACTCAACTAACGTTACTGTAGACGGTCAAAACTTGGGATATATAGGTTTGAAATTGGCTTACAATTTCTAATAAAATTATCCATTCAAAAAAGCCGCTCCAGATTCCTGGAGCGGCTTTTTTTTTGGATTAGAACCAGGTATTTGCGGTCTGATTTCTATTCGAATGGACGCCATGCTTAAAAGTTCGGAAGAAACCTGATTGCAATTATGTGCAAGAGAGCCTTCGAGTCAATGCTATTGTTAAATGCACGTGGTTTCAGGAAGTGGAATTTTGTCCAATTTCTGTTTGTGGTCCCTTCTTCCTATTCGAATATTTGTTGTTGCTCCTGAAATCGAACAAAGTAAATGGCGCTTCGTAAGCCCAGATTTTTGTTCACGCGGAGATATCAAAGCGATGTATTTTCGGATTAAATGCTTTCCACTACTTCGCTACCTTGAGTTTACTAGTGATGAGCATCCTAATGGTCGTGCTCATGGGTGGAACCATCTGTGTGATCGTGATTATGATCGTCTTCGTGGTGGAGCGTATCATGGTCGTGCGAATGCATGGAGCTGTCTTCATGCATATGCTCATGGTCGTGACTGTTGTTACCTCCATTGCCTCCACAGGCTGCAAATGTGAGCGCCGCAAAGCAACAGGCGATGGCGGAAAGATTTGAAATTATTGATTTCATAGATTGGGTTTTGAATTTGAAAGGTACGTTTTGTAATCGACTTTGTAGTTTTAGGATATTGAATTATGTCTTAATTTTCTGGCATCGAGTCGACTACTTGGCTTAATTTACCCTGCTTCTTTCGAAGATTTAAATACTTTTACGATCCCTGATTAACTGAGTCCTGTATGCTCTCGCCTACCGAAGAGAATTATTTAAAAGCACTTTTGAAAATCGCTTCGGAGCACAGCGAAGCGCAGGTAGGAACCAATGAACTTGCGGCTCAACTCGAAGTAAAACCGGCTACGGTGAATAGCATGCTCAAAAAGCTCAAAGAGAAAGGGCTGATCGCCTACGAAAAATACGGAAAAATTCAACTTACAAGCCAAGGTCAAAAGCAATCGGTTGCCATTATTCGCCGGCATCGACTTTGGGAAACTTTTCTGTATCAAAAATTGGGTTTTACTTGGGATGAAGTGCACGAAGTAGCCGAGCAACTCGAGCATGTCAATTCACCAAAACTCACCGAACTCCTAGATCAGTTTCTCGGCTATCCACAGTTTGACCCGCATGGCGAGCCCATACCCGGTGTGGATGGTAGATTGAAAATGCGCGATGAAAGAACATTGTCGGATATGGAAATAGGGACTGTTTGCGAATTAGTAGCTGTAAACGATGATTCTAGCACTTTCCTCCGATATGCCCAGCGCCTGAGCTTTGCACTCGGAGATGTGGTGAAAATAAAAGGAATAGAAGCTTATGACGACATGATGGAGATCGAAAAATCGGGTGAAACCATTTCTGTGAGTCGCGCTTTCGCTATGAATTTCAAGGTGAGAGAAGTCTGAGCAGTTCAGCAAGAGATCAATCATTTTCGCGCAAAGACCGTGGCACATTTTTGAGGTTATTCAGGATTCTGTAAATTCGGCCACAGACTTATCCGGTTATGAAATTTAAAAGTGTCAATCCCTATACAGGTGAAGAAATCGCATCTTATTCGGAGCATTCCATCAAGCAACTTTCAACTATTCTCAATAAATCGCAAGATGCATTTCGCGATTGGCGAAAAGAAACTGTTTCCGATCGCTGTAAGTTAATGGCCAAAGCGGGCGAAGTTCTCTTGAAGAACACAGATCGCTATGCCAAACTCATCAGCAGCGAAATGGGCAAACCCATTACTGAGGCTCGAGCCGAAGTGGAAAAATGCGCTTGGGTATGTGCGTTCTATGCAGAGAACGGAGAAAAATTTCTCGCCGATGAAATCATCAAAACAGATGCAAGCAGAAGCTACGTGCGCCATCAACCCATCGGAACGGTTTTCGCTGTAATGCCTTGGAATTATCCGTTTTGGCAAGTATTTCGGTTTGCCGCGCCCACGCTTACAGCAGGAAATTCTGCAATTTTGAAGCATGCCAGCAATGTATTGGGTTGCGCAGAAGCGATAGCCGAAGTATTCGAAAAGGCGGGTTTCCCCAACCACTTATTTCAGAATGTCTTCATCGGGCATGAGAAGGCGGAACATATCATTTCGCATCCCGCCGTGCAAGCCGTATCGCTTACAGGTAGCGAAGGCGCGGGATCAGCTATAGCGCGATTGGCGGGTAAATACCTTAAAAAAACCTTGCTGGAGCTGGGCGGGAGCAACGCCTTTGTCGTTTTTGCAGATGCCGATCTCGATGAGGCGGTTTCAATAGGCGTCAATGCAAGAATGATGAATACGGGCCAGAGTTGTATTGCTTCGAAACGGTTTATTGTCGAAGACGCCGTTTACGATGCCTTTATTGATAAATACACCAACGCCGTTATTGAACTTAAGTCCGGCGATCCGTTGGAGAATGATACGCAGATCGGGACGCTCGCGCGCCAGGATCTTGGCGAAATCGTGCAGAAACAAGTTGCTAAATCGATCCGAAAAGGTGCCAAGCTCATCTTGGGTGGAAAACAGCGTGGTGCTTATTTTGAACCTACCATTTTAGCAGACGTAAAAAAGGGCATGCCCGTGTTTGACGAAGAAACCTTTGGGCCGGTGGCCGCTATTATCCGGGCTAAAGATGCCAACGAAGCTATTGGGCTCTCACAATCGACCGATTACGCGCTTGGGATAAGTATTTTCACCAGCGATCCAGACGCGGCGCTGGCCTATACCGACCGCATAGCCGACGGGGCGGTGTTTATCAATTCACTTGTAAAATCGGACCCGCGGCTACCTTTTGGCGGTCAGAAAAACTCGGGCTACGGCCGCGAACTCTCCCGCGATGGGATGATGGAATTTGTAAATCGGATGGTGGTGTATATTGCGTAAACTTTGACCAAGTCAAAGCTTCACAAACTCCACCCTCCGATTATTCGCTTTTCCTTGCGGAGTTGTATTAGGTTCAGATGGTTCGGTGTCGCCTTTTCCTTCGGCCACTAATCGGTCGGCTGTAATACCAAACTCATCTTCCAGTGCGGTGGCTACAGAAACCGCTCGGCTTTTTGAAAGAGCCAAATTTGCAGCGGCGTTTCCATCGCTATCGGTATGCCCTACGATACGAACCTTTACAGTTGGATTTTCGGTCAGCACAGCAGCAATGTCTTTTAGCACCGGATAGCTCTCGGATTTAATTTTCGCAGAGTTCACGTCGAAAGTAATTCCACGGGTTACTAATTTACCCTCTGTAATGAGCTTCGAGCGGGTGTCGGGAGCACCCACGGCCAAACGGACATTGCGCATATAAAAGGAACCTGGATAAAAATAGTCGCGCTCGAATACCAATTGATAATTGGCAGAGGCATCGAACGCACGTGGAATGTCCCAAACTTTTTTCTCGTCAAGGTACATTCTGATTCGCCCTTTCTGCCGCCAAATTGAGACTTTTACTTGCGGATTTTCCTTGGTCCAAATTTCTTGACCATTGCTATTTTCTACTACTCTGCTTCCATCAGCGTCGTTGGTATATATAGAGGTGCTTTGATGCTCAGGCTGTACGCTTACCGCCACCACTTTTCTATCGCTATACGGATTAATGCGCAGGAGATTGTCAATTTTATCGGCAAAAATCAGTCGTATTCCCGCGCCGTTTAAAGAAATATCGCCTGCATAACCCATCTCAAACTCAAGCGTAAAATTTTCCGGGAGGTCTTTAATAAATTCTGGATAGAAGATACCATTTTCCGAAACATTCAGCCATTTGCCTTCTGAGCCATCGATGGTCACCACTTCACCCGAAGTATTGGAATTCCATTTTGCCGGAAAATCGCCGACCGCATCTTGCGAAAAATCTTCGTAGGCTATTACCTTTTCGCCTGGTATAAAGTCGAACTTGGAGTAAGCAACCAATCCTTTCGGTCCAGATGAAGCCGCCACAGCGTTGCCGTTTTCATCCATGTCAATTTCGGAATTAGTATCTTCTTGCTCTTCCAAATCTTTCGAAGAGCCCTTGTCTTTTTTCTTAAAAAGGTTGCCAATAGTTTCTTCGGCTTTATCGAAGCCTTTGTCGATGGTATTATCAATCTTATTGTTTGCCCGATTTTCTGCTTTCTGCTTGGCCGCTTCTTCAGGGTCAATTATTTGCCCGAAAGCGGATGTAGCCAAGGTGACTGTAAACGCCCACAGCGCTACTCGGTAAGTGATTGAAATCCATTTCATGGCGCAAAAATACAAGGAATGAGCCAACCACCGATCAAAATAGCGAGTTTTGGGGATATGACTTTCAGTGAACAACTGATTTTCTACTCCCCGAAAGGCCATCGGTCACTACTCGTATCACGCAGATACTGGGAGCAATTTTAAAATATTGCCCGATTGGGACAATAGAAAAAGACAAAAGCAGCTTTTCGAAAAATTAACCTGCGCCAGCTAAGGCTGAAATCCAGACATTACTAACGTGAATCTTCCTACTCCAAAATACGTGCAAAAGTCGAAAGGAGTGAATCTATCGTAGCGAATAAGACCCGATTCGTCCCTTTGAGTTAGGAATGTTTTAAAACTTTTACAACCCCAACAGCACTTCCGCTGGACTCTTGGCCCCAAAAATCATCCGCTCGGGGTGCTCGAGCATCTCTTTCACTTTCACCAAGAAACTCACCGACTCCTTGCCGTCGATTATGCGGTGATCGTAAGAGAGCGCCACGTACATCATAGGCAAGATTACCACTTCGCCATTCACTGCCATCGGTCGTTCCACTATGTTGTGCATGCCTAAAATCGCGGCTTGTGGTGGATTGATAATCGGGGTGCTCATCATCGAGCCAAATACGCCTCCATTGGTAATGGTAAAGGTGCCACCCTGCATTTCGTCGATGGCAATCTTCCCATCGCGCGCCTTAATGGCCAGCGTTTTTATCGCAGACTCAATTTCGGCCAAGCTCATTTGTTCGGCATTGCGCACCACAGGCACCATTAAGCCTTTCGGCGAACTCACTGCAATACCTATATCGGCATAGTTGTGGTAAACCAATTCTTCTCCATCGAGCTGGGCATTTACGGCTGGGAAGAGATTCAGGGCTTCGGTTACCGCCTTGGTGAAAAAGCTCATAAAGCCGAGACCCACGCCGTGCTTCTCTTTGAAAATTTCTTTGTATTGCTCACGGATGTCCATGATGGGCTTCATATTCACTTCATTGAAGGTAGTGAGCATGGCCGTTTCGTTCTTCACACTTACTAAGCGTTCCGCGATTTTTCGGCGAAGTACCGACATTCTCTTGCGCTCGGTGTCGCGAGTGCCTCCCCAGCCCGATGCAGCTTGGGTATCGAAGCCGGCCGCCATAGCGGCTGTTACGTCCTGCTTGATAATCCGGCCACCGGGGCCTGTGCCATTTACTTGTTTTGCCGAGACACCATTTTCGTCCATAATCTTCTTTGCAGCCACAGAAGGATGCCCAGTGGCATAGCTCGTTTTTTCGGCGGTAGCTGCCACAGGCTCGGGTTTCTTTTCGGCTTGTGCCGTGGGTTTTTCGGCTGGTTTTGAATGCTCTTTTGCCACTTCTTTTGCGGGCTCCGCAGCCTTCTCGGCTTTCGCGGGCTTAGCTGCATCTGTATCTATTAAGCAAACTACTGCGCCCACTTCTACCGTATCGCCTGCTTTTGCCTTAAGCGTGATTACACCTGCCACTTCGGCTGGCAGCTCCAGCGTCGCTTTGTCGGAATCTACTTCGGCAATGGCTTGATCTTTTTCGACGTAGTCGCCATCTTTTACAAGCCAGGTGGCAATTTCTACTTCCGATATGGATTCGCCCGGGCTGGGCACTTTCATTTCAAACATGGGGAGGTCTTATTTAACAGGTTGTTTGGCGTAAGCGAATAGCCGGTGCATAATATCTTTTTGTCTAATTTCCGATGCCTTACTCGATCCGGTTGCAGGGCTGGCACTAGCTTTTTGAGAAATGCAAATCCAGTTGGGCTTGCGGTAATTCATCGCCATATACGCCCACGCACCCATATTTTCGGGTTCTTCCTGTAGCCATACTACGTTCTTAGCTTCGCGGTACTTGGCGAGGATGGAATCGAGCTGATTGGTTGGCATAGGATAGAGCTGCTCTACACGAACCACGGCCAAATTTTCGCCGCTTTCCGTGCGCTCCTTTTCTTCCATTACTTCGTAATAGATCTTGCCGCTGCAGAATACCACCGTATCCACAGCTTCTTTCTGCACGGATTTATCGTCCATCACTTCTTGAAATCTTCCGGTGGCCAGCTCTTCCATGGTGGAAACAGCTTTAGGGTATCGGAGTAATTTTTTGGGCGTCATTACCACCAGCGGCTTCCGGAAGTTGCGGTGCAATTGCCGGCGTAGCATGTGGTAGAAATTGGCGGGTGTTGTGGTATTGCAAACCTGCATATTGTACTCTGCACAACTTTGGAGAAATCGCTCCACGCGCGCGCTCGAGTGTTCCGATCCCTGGCCTTCGTAACCATGGGGTAGAAGCAGGACAATGCCGTTCATGGAGCGCCACTTGTCTTCGGAAGCACTCAGAAATTGATCGATTATTATTTGGGCTCCGTTGAAGAAATCGCCGAATTGCGCCTCCCAAATCGTAAGCCCGTGTGGATTTGCGAAGGCATAACCATAGTCAAACCCCAAAACTCCATACTCGGAAAGCAGCGAATTGTAAATGGTAAACGGCCCTTGATCTCCCCCTAAATTGTTGAGCGGAAGGTATTCTTCTTCAGCGTCTTCAGTAAGTAGCACAGCATGGCGGTGAGAGAAAGTGCCCCGCTCGACGTCTTGCCCCGACATACGGACATTAAAACCTTCTTTCAGGAGCGTGGCATAAGCCAATTGCTCGCCAAGTGCCCAGTCTAAACGGTCTTCTTCTATCATCGTAAGCCGGTCGCCCATAAGCTTGCCAAGCTTGCGGAAGAATTTTTTGTCGGTGGGCAGGGTGTTAAGTTTCTTCGCGAGTGCGGTCAGTTTATCGAGGGGATAGCCTGTTTCAGGCGATTGATCGAAATCGGAAGGCTTCGACGGGGTTAAACCTTTCCAGGTTTCTTCGAGAAAATGCTTGACATACACATTGGGTATTTCCTTCGAAGCATCGTACTGTCTATCCAAAAGCTCTTCGAAGTTGGCCATAACTTCATCGGCACCGGCCTGAGTTATCACCTCTTCTTTGATTAATTGTTTTAAGTAAATCTCTCGTGGATTTGGGTGATTTGCGATAATATCGTAAAGCTTCGGTTGTGTAAATTTTGGCTCGTCGCCTTCATTATGGCCGTATTTGCGGTAGCAGAGTAAATCGATAAATACATCGCGCGAAAACTCCTGTCGGTATTGGAATGCGATAAGCATGGTTTGTACCACCGCTTCAATGTCGTCGCCATTTACATGGAATACGGGGCAAAGCGTGGTTTTAGCCACGTCGGTGCAATAGGTCGATGAGCGGCCATCCTTGTAATTGGTGGTGAAGCCTACCTGATTATTGATCACCACGTGAATAGTACCACCGGTTCGGTAGCCGTCGAGTTGCTCCATCTGCACCACTTCGTACACCACACCCTGAGCAGCTATGGCTGCGTCGCCGTGTATCAGTACCGGAATTATCGTCTTTTCGTCCTTGAGGTAATTATCAATTTTGGCACGGGCAATTCCTTCCACTATCGGATCGACCGTTTCCAAATGCGACGGATTTGGCGAAAGGGTAAGGTGGACCTTTTCACCATTTTCGGCGGTTACTATTTTCGAAAAACCGAGGTGGTATTTCACATCGCCGTCAAACTCTTCACCTCTAGCACGGTCTTCGTACTCCTTGCCTTCAAACTCTGTGAAAATATTCTTAAAATCTTTCTTGAAAATATTGCCGAGCACGTTGAGACGGCCGCGGTGAGCCATACCGATTACCAATTCTTTAACACCGTAATTGGAGCATCGCTGTATGAGGGCGTGCAAGGCGGGAATGATCGATTCGCCGCCTTCTACCGAAAATCGCTTTTGACCGACAAACTTCTTTTGGACATATTGCTCAAAGGAAGTTGCGCGGTTGAGCATATTGAAGATAATCCGCTTTTCTTCAGTCGTGAATTTCGGGCGGTTCTTGAGCTCAATTTTATCGCGAATCCAATTTCGCCGGTCCGGCTGGCGAATGTAGTTATACTCTATACCAATGCTCTGGCAATACGTTTGCTGAAGGTGGTCGACAATTTCGGCCAAAGTTGTTGCACCAATCCCGACTTCTTCACCTGCTTGAAATACGGTGTTTAAATCGGATTTATCCAAACCGAAATTTTCGATATCCAGATTGGGAGAGTACGTGCGCCGCTCGCGTACAGGATTCGTTTTCGTGAACAAATGGCCGCGGGAACGATAACCCTCGATGAGGCTCACTACCCGAAATTCTTTTTGGACATTTTCGGGGATCGCACCCGAATTGCCATACGAAGTTTTTGCAAATTCAAATCCTGCAAAGAAGTGTGCCCAATCGTTTTCAATCGATTTAGGGTCGATGCAGTAAAGCTCGTACTGTGCCTCTATCCATTCGGGAGAGGTGTTGCCGAGGAAAGAAAAATTATCCATGTTATAAGTTCAGGCATGCTATCTCACTGGCAAAAGTACAATTTTTCGCAGGCCATACACGAGCTTGTTTATTGGAATTGGCCTTTTGAAAATACTGGGTAAAACAACTTACTTCATCCGTTGTCGCCACCATACTTTTCGAAAACATTGCAGGGCGATGGCTTCCGCCAAAATCGTATAGATATCATCTGGCAGCGCTTCCCGGAGCTTTTTTGAAATGGATTCTTCCGGCATATCGAGCTGGTAAAGCAAAGAAACAAAGCGGGGGTGATGCACCAAATTCAGTGCTTCGATCTGTTCAGCAAAAAAGGACAGAAAATCAGCACTTTTATCCAATATTGTGTTGATTACCAAAGGAATGGCTTGCAAGGCAAAATCTTTCTCGATTTGCGCCACAGTGGCTTCGCGCCAGAAGGCATCAGCCAGATTAGCAATCCAATTGTTGGATGGAAAAGGGAGATTCGGCATGTATGCAAAGGTTCGAAATAAAAAGGTTGCCATGGATGTCTGGCGTATTTTGATCTTAATTCAATCCGTTTCGAAACGCATATCCAATGGTTAATCCTCCGTAAAAATTCCGTGGATTACCGGGGTAGAAATACCTCGGTGCATTGCCACCAAACCCAACGGCATTGGGCAAAACACTGCCGGCATAATTCGCGTCTAAAATATTGTTAATCCCCGCATGGAAAAGAAACTCGAATCCATCAAAAATATTTAATTGATAAGCCAGCTTGGCATGGAGTAGATTATAAGATTCGGAATAGGAGTTATTGGCATCATTTAGTGGAATCTTACCCACGGAGAAACTATTTAAGCTCAGCCTCAATCCGTGCGGACTAAATACTTCGAGCCCGAGATTAATTGTCTTATCAGGCACCCCGGTGAGTTTATTGCCGGAGTATTCAACATCGCCGTCTACAAAATCCTTAAAGATATAATGCTGAAGAGCGAGCGACCCGAAGGGACGAATTATCCAACCTCCCGCTACAAGTGCGTTATACCGAGTCAATATTTCGATGCCATTGTGCCGTGTGCTGCCCGCATTTATGCCTACATATTGATCGTTGCCCACGCGCTGGGCAACCAAAAGATTGGTAACCTGAATGGAATAAACGGCAAGCTCAGTGTAGAGCTTGCGATCGAGCCATTCGGCTTTTATGCCAGCTTCATAATTGATTCCCGTTTCGGGCTTCAGATCTGTATTGATTAAGCCATCGGGCGTGAGCGTATCTTCAACCCCCGGCACCGAAAAGCCATGGCTCGCAGTGGCGTAAAACATTTTGTAGGCGCTGAGCCGATACGTAAATCCCAATCGGGGAGAGAGCAGTGGCGCATATCGGTATGAGCCTGACTGATCGACACCACCCGGTGAAAGTATGCTTGTGAGATCGTAAAAAGTACTGTTGAAATTCACGCCCGCCTCCAGACCGATTTTTTCTGAAAGCCGGAGACGCTGTTGGGCAAAAATATTAATGTTCTCTCGTACTTGCTTTTGTTGGGCGATTTTAGCACCGGCCACACTGCCTTGGTCGGGAAAGTCCTGATATCGATTTTCGAGGGTAGTGCCTTGGTAATATTCCCGGATATATTCCGACCCCAAAGCGATTTCGGCGGGAAAGTCAAAAATCCGGAAGTCATAATTGAAAACCGTTCTGGCACCTGCATTCCAGGTTTTTTCGTCGAGAATATTAAAAGGCCGGGGTTCATAGGCATCCCTTGCCTGGGTAAAAATGCCGGTAGTGTTGCGCAGGCGGCTTGTGAAAATATGTGTAAACGATATACCGGTTACTATGCGGTCGTATGATTCATATCCCTCGGCACGAGACCAGTTCACATCGGCTCTTTCCGGATTTTCGCGCCAGGTGATTTCGTTTATGGAACTGGGAATATATGCCTTTAAACGAGTCAGGTTAGTGAAAAAACGCACTTCATTTTTTTCATTCAAACGATGGTCGGCCTTGAAAGTCAACGATTGCCTATCGTATTTGCTGTTCGCACGAAATCCGTCGCTCTGCAAGTTGTTGTAAGCTACCAGAAAGGAAGTGTTTTTAAGTTTAAGGCTTCCATTTACCGTTGATTTGCGCAAACCAAAACTCCCGACGGTAGCACCCATTGCAATACGACTCTCTTCCGGTTCGACTAGAAAGAGATGAATGACTCCGCCAAGACCTGACCCGTAAATGCTCGATACCGGGCCTTTGATCAATTCCACCGATTCGATTACATTCATGTCAATGTCTTCAATTACTGTGGAGCCATTGGCAAAAGAAATTGGTATGCCATCGAGGTAGGCCTTCACCCGATCTGTGCCATATTGAGATCGCGCTCCCATTCCGCGAATAGTGATGCGGTTGGTATTTAATGCGCCTTGCTGCATATATACGCCCGGCAATTGATTGAGAATTGGGGTGAGAATGGTTTGGTCGCCTTGGGTGAGCTGAATTCGATCTAAAATATTTATCGCCGCTGGAATGTTTCTCAAGGTGTCGCGCATTGGTGTACCCCGAACCACTACTTCTGCAATGTGCCTGATGGTGTCTCGGTTTTCAGATTCCTGCGCCCGCGCCCCAATACCAAGTACGATAGCGATAAAAATCGGTCCATATTTTACCGAAGGCATTATTAACGGGCAGAAACCTGCCACACAATTCCGCTGTCGTCATCGAGAACCAGGAGCGAACCATCTGGCATCTCTGTCACGCCTACAGGTCGTCCGAAAACTTTGCTTCCATCACCATCGGCTATAAAGCCCGTGAGAAAATCTTGGGGTGGCTGTGGCTTTCCATTTTCGAATGGTACGAAGACCACCTTGTATCCAGAAAAGTTCGACCTGTTCCATGAACCGTGCTGGCCGACGAAAGCGCCGTTCTTGTATCGTTCAGGAAAGGAATCTCCCGTGTAGAATGCCAAGCCGAGCGATGCGGTATGGCTGCCCAATGGTACGTCGGGAACCAAGGCCTTTTTCACCGAGTCGTCATTAGGGCTATCACTCCACCGCGGGTCTTTGATTTGACCGAAGTAGGAATATGGCCAACCATAAAATCCACCCTGTTTTACGCTGGTGAGATAATCCGGTACGAGGTTGTCGCCCAGTTTGTCGCGCTCATTTACAGCGGTCCACAATTCGCCGTTGGCCGGGTTCCAATCCATGCCTACCGGATTGCGAAGACCGGAAGCATAAATTTTCTCACCGCTTCCATCGGGGTTTATCTCCAGAATACACGCCCTGCGCAGCTCTTCTTCGATTCCATGCTCGCCCACATTGCTGGCCGAACCTACGGAAATATAAATTTTTGATCCGTCCGCATTTTGCAGCAGATTACGGGTCCAATGATTGTTGTAACCACCTGCCGGTAAATCGAGAATTTTCTCACCACCACCTTCTAGTTTCTCCTGCCCTGGCGTATAAGCCCATCTATAAAGCCCATCGGTATTGGCCACATAGAAATATCCTTTCAATATGAGCATTCCAAAAGGACAATTGAGGCCTTCGGCAAAAACGACTTGTGTCTCTGGTTTACCATCACCGTCGATGTCGCGAAGCATCGTTATCTGGTTGGCACTAAAGCGAGTATTCGATTCCGCCACAAATACATCGTTGTTCGGCCCCACATAGGCCCATCGTGGGTGTTTCAGCTCTTCTGTAAATCGGGTGACAGTAAACCCTTCCGGGGCTCTTGGCGTCTGACCATCCTTCCAACCCTGAATATTGCTCAATTTTACTTGAGATTTTTCAGCGTATGGCGAAGGAAGTGTGAGTGCTCCAATAGCGGTTTGAACGGTGGTTTCTTTGTCGTATGCTGCACTCGCTTCTGGCAATTTGGTTTGTGCATTGCAGCCCGTGAAAATTACCGACATGATGTAAATCATTGATATGCTGAGCGCTTCTTTGGTGCGAAATTTCATTGATTAAGTTTTTACAGACAGTTTTGAGGCAGCCGATTAGGGTCAACAAAGGTGGGAAACTTCTACGCCACTTTTTTCGGAATGCCTTGGATGTGCTTTTTTAGAGCCTAGCTTAAGGTTGTCGCACTTAAAGGAAATTGGGTCGTTTCGGGACGTGCGGCACGCGCGTACTTTTTTCGTCTTTCTTGGGCTATCAACGTGAGCAAAATTGTTCGCTTTGTCTATTTTCGCCTTCGCAAGTTAATCCACCTTTTGTCGTATGCCTATTTTCCTTTCTGCTCCCGAAGCCAATGAACACGCCCCCTACATGTCCAATTATATTCGCCATGTTAAGCCCGGATCGATTGAGGTGGTATTGAAAGCCGATCAGGATCAAGTCGCCCGGTTATTCGCATCCATCGGCGCCGAAAAAGCTGAATACGCTTACGCGCCGGGTAAGTGGACGGTGAAGCAAACCATCATTCACTGTATGGATACCGAGCGAATTTTTGCTTGCCGGGCGCTGATGCTTGCTCGGGGTGATCAAGGCAAATTACCTGGCTATGACCACGAAGCTTACGCGGCAAAAACACTACATGACATGAGATCGCTTAGCGAATTGCAAGCGGAATGGGAAATGTTGCGTCAATTGAATCTGACGTTATTCCAGAGTTTCAATGCCGCTGACATGACAAACATCGGGAATGCCAATGCCAATCCGCTCTCCCCCCGAGCTATAGCCTTTATTATTTCAGGACACACGCTCCATCACATGGAGGTACTCCGGGAAAAATATGGTCTGGAATTTTAAACCGATTCGGCTACCACTTCCTTTACCACTGGAAGCTCAGCCACCAACAGATTCTGAATTCCATCTTTTAAAGTAACCACGGATGACGGACAACCCGCGCAAGAGCCCCGAAGCTGAACCGTAACCACGCCATCCTTGAAAGAGACAAAATCAATAGCACCTCCGTCGCTTTCCACCGCTGGTTTCACATATTGATCGAGTAGTGTAATAATTATTTCGTCATATTCGCTCGGCTCTACAGGTGCTTTCGGAGTGCTGTTAGGGTCCAGGCTTTCTGCCGATGTGGAAATTTCGGGCGCGGCTTCCACGGCTTTTTCGTTTTTAAGTAGGTGTTCACGGATAAATTCGCGGAGCTCGAATGTTATTAAATCCCAACTGAGATCGGCAATCTTTGTGAGGGTCACATAGTTATTTGAAATAAAAACACTCTTTACGAAAGGGAAGTTGAATAGCTCCTGCGCCAACGTGGAGCTGCCTTTTGCTGCCTGAGCGGTGTGGTATTCTACCGGATCAATTCCATCAAAAATACGGCGATCGGCTACAAATTTCATGGTGTTTGGATTGGGAGTCAACTCAGCGTATAATGTAGTAGGATGCATGGCGGTCGGATTATTTTTATCTTTGCAAAGGTACAATGCAATAAGCACTTTGTTTGTCGGCAATAATAATGGAAATCACAGCTTTTAAAAGATGGTCAATAATCGTTCTCGCGTTTGCGATGATCGTGCAATGCAAGTCTGTGAGTGCTACTATTATGACTTGTCATTCCAGCGGAAAGCAGATGCTTACCTTAGGGGTTTTCGATGCGTGTTGTGCATCTGAAAAACCTATAGCCGCTGCTACTTTTCAAGGTCGCTGCTGTGATTATTCCCAGCAAGCGCAGCTTTTTTCGGCGGCTTCGCAAACCGTAGATGGAATTAAAATCGTTGCTCCGGTCATTCATTTCTTCCGCAGTGGGGTTGATTTCTTCAAATTCCCTAAGCTTTTCGATCATGCTGTAAAATTTTTCGATCGGACTCCGCCCTTACCCCGCCCTAATTTTTTCTCCCTTATTTGCCGGTTCAATTTGTGATGATCGTGATTTACCTCAGGTAATTATCACGTTTCTAATCATCGCAAATTATGTACAAAAAGCTTTTATTCTTCGCCTTTATGGCGATACCTTTTCTCACCTCCGCCCAATTTGTCGAAGGCACAGTGACCGATTCTTCCACCGGCGAATCTTTAATTGGCGCCAATATTTTCTGGTCAGGAACTTCTATGGGAGTTGTTGCCGACACCAACGGCCGCTTCCGTTTGGAAATTCCGCAGCCTTATCCCCAACGGCTGATCATACGCATGGTAGGCTATGCCGCCGACACCTTAATCATTGCCGCTCCGAATACAAATTTAGCGATAAGGCTATATCCAAGCCTGGAGCTCAATACCGTTCAGGTGGAAGGAGATCGGGGCGTTTTTTCTATGTCGGCTGCTAATCGGCTTAATACCGAGTCGATCAATCGCGGCATTTTGCGGAAAGCGGCCTGCTGTAACCTCTCGGAAAGTTTCGAAACGTCCGCAACCGTCGATGTAGTTTTAAGCGATGCTATAACCGGAACACGCCGTATTCAAATGCTTGGACTGGAAGGGATTTATGTCCAAAATCTTTTTCAATCGGTTCCTTTTTCGAGGGGTTTGTCCAATGTATTGGGTTTCGACCAAATACCAGGGCCGTGGATCAATAGCATTGACCTTACGAAGGGAATTGGTGCAGCAGCCTTGGGATACGAAACGATGACAGGGCAAATCAATCTCGCTTTTCTCGATGCTTCGGAAGGAGAATCCTTGCACCTCGATGCATTTGGCTCGAATCAATCGCGATTTGAAGGCAATGCTATTTATGCCCTGCCGATCAATGAAAAGTGGTCGAATGTCCTGTTTGTCAATGGATTTATTCAACAAATGCGACTCGATATGAACGATGATGGGTTTCTGGATATGCCCCTCCGTGAGGGCTTTAATTTTATGGACCAGTTAAGATACAAAGGACTTGACCTCACCGCAAATCTGGCTCTGCGCTATGGCGAAGAAGAGCGTATTTCTGGTCAGGAAAATTATAATTATGGCGACGACTTTGGAACCTTGAATGCTTACGGCTTTGGATTGGAAATGCAGCAATACGAAGCGATTGCCGACGTAGAATACGTCCCGCCACAGCTTGATAAAACCTTCCTTCGCGGAAAGGCATCCTTCAATCGCACGGAGCTTCAATCCTTTTTTGGTAATACAAATTACATTGGGGTTGAAAATTCTTACAGACTTGGGATAGAAGGGGAGAAGCATATCGGTGAATTTGACGATCATTCGCTCACTGTTGGAATCGATTATTTCGCCGATCAATTTGAAGAAGCTTTGGCAGACTCCGCTTTTTCCCGAAACGAATCGGTGCCAGGTATTTATGCCCAATACGCATATCTGCGCCCCCGTTTTGACGCAATGATCGGGCTGCGCAGCGATTTTCATAATCTGTATGGCACGCAAATAAGCCCACGTTTGCACCTGAAGTATAATTTAAAACCGCTTACTGTAGTTCGCGGCGTTGCCGGACGTGGTTTCCGCGCCCCTAATATGATTGCCGATCAATTTGGGTATTTCGCAAGCGCTCGCCGTACAAATGTGCTCGAAACTCCGGATGCCGAAATTTCCTGGAATATGGGAGCTTCCTTTCTTCATAAGTTTAACCTCTGGAAAGGAAAAGAAGCCACATGGAACGTGGACTATTATTTCACGACGTTCGAAAATCAATGGATCGCCGACCGTGATTTTGACACCCGGCAATTGATTTTTTACAACCTACGTGGCAATTCGACAGCACATAGCGTCCAAACCGATTTCCAATCAGAGCTATGGGCGGGGTTCGGATTTAAAGCATCTTATAAATATCAATTCGTGGAGGTAGATTATTTGTCGGGTTCCCTCGAGAAGCCGCTTATTCCAAATCACCGCGCCTTGTTGAACCTTGGTTACACTTCTCCGACGGGTCGATGGTTCCTTGATTTTACGGGCAACTATTACGGGAGCTCCCGCTTGCCCGATACAAGCACGAACCCAGAACAATTCCGCTTGGCGCAGCGTGCGGACTCCTATTTCCTTTTCAACACTCAAGCCACTTTCGTGATAAAAGATTTGGAACTGTACGTAGGTTCGGAAAATTTAGCGAATTTTATCCAGGATAACGCCATTATCGATGCCCAAAATCCTTTCGGCTCGAATTTTGACGCTACTATGATTTACGCACCTTTGAATGGCCGCACGATTTATGCGGGCCTTCGATACAACCTTAAAATAAAGAAAAAATGAAAACAGCAGCAATGATTTTAGTACTCGCTTTCACAGCGACTTTTGCCTCAGCGCAGGAAAGCACTCCAGGCGAACTATTAGTAAGTAGCAGCGTGGTCTGCGACATGTGTAAAAACACTATCGAACAGGGAATGGCTTATACCAAAGGGATAAAGTCGACCAAAGTAAATGTGAAAGAGAATCAAATCTTGGTAAAGTACAACCCCGAAAAGCTTACGGAACAAGAAGTGAAGGAAGCTATTACCGCTTTGGGTTATGTAGCCGGCGACATGAAGCCCACCAAGGCAGCTTACGACAAGCTGCACGGTTGTTGCAAGGCGGGGGGCGTTTGTGACTAAGCCCGTCGTTCACGGCTTAGAAGGCAAGGAGCCCATTATTGGATTGAACACGTGGATAGCGCCCGGTGCGGTTGTAGTTGGCGAAGTGTATCTGGGCGCCAATTGTAGTATTTGGTACCACGCCGTACTTCGCGCCGACGTCGCACCGATTCGCATCGGCGATGACACCAACATTCAGGATGGAGCAATGGTACATGCCACCAGGGATAAAAGCGCCACGGTAATTGGCAATCGCGTTACAGTGGGTCATAGAGCGATTATTCATGGCTGCACCATCGAAGACGAAGTCCTGATTGGAATGGGTGCTATCGTGCTCGACAATGCCTATATAGAATCTGGAGCAATTGTAGCCGCCGGCGCGGTTATTTTGGAAAACACACGCGTTTTAGCAGGAACCATTTGGGCGGGAATTCCGGCGAGACAAGTGAAAATGCTAGATAGCGCACTTTCCCGCGAGCGGATGCGCGAAATGTCGGCGAGCTACGTGGGATATAAGGAGTTGTATAGATGAATGTTCGCCCGTATTGGTTAGAACTAGCTCTTCGTTGGGTATTCACTCTGCGATTGTCTAGGGATCACCATCAACGTTTCGTTGGTCATGAGGCCTGCGATTAACATTGCCCCATTGAAAATGAGCTGCGCTTAACCTGAATAATTTGCGAAATAACCGTACGGTAAATGCCCTGCGGAGCGCGGAATTGCGTAAAAAATTTGAAGTCTTAATCCCATAAATTCTTCCGCTCAAGCTTTATCTTTTTACCGAAAAAGATGGCTGTGCTTTCAGCAAAAGATGCCGTGAGATCGCTCACATAAAAGCGGTGGCTAGCTCTACCTTGGGTATTGAGAATACCTCGCCTTTCCAAAATATGGTGGGTATGGCGAGCCACGATTTCGGTGGAGTCAATCACTTCGACACTGTTCTTGTAAAATCGCTCCACTTCCTTCCGGATAAGGGGAAAGTGGGTGCAGCCCAATATCAAACCATCGAGTTCTTTGAGATTTGGTTTCGACAAATAGGAGTCTATAATGGCCTGCGAGATATTATTGCTGAAAAACCCTTCTTCCACCATGCCGACCAAAAGGGGAGTAGCCAACATAGTAACTTGTAGCGCTGGATTTTCCTTAGCGATCCGCTTGGCGTAAGAGCGACTGTTGACCGTGGCTTTGGTGGCAATCACCCCGATTTTTCCTTTCTTGAAATGCTCGGCCACGTGGGATACCGTTGGGTCGATGACATTAATTACTGGAATAATTTTTCCGGCAACTTGCCTCACGCTCGCGGCGGCTATTGCCGAAGCAGTGTTGCAAGCTATTACAATCGCTTTGCAATTTTGATCGATAAGAAATCGAGCGATGCCCGTCGAAAAAGATCGGATGGCTTCTGGCGATTTTTCACCATAAGGCAAGTGAGCGGTATCGCCGAAATATACAATGTCTTCATGGGGCATGGCTCGCGCTATGGCCGCCGCAACCGTAAGGCCACCTATTCCAGAATCGAAAATACCTATGGGTCTTTTATCGCCGCTCATTTCTTATGGCATCGAAGATACGTTTCGCAGGATTTTTCCGATAAAAAAAACACCCCAAATTGGGGTGCTTCATCGATTTTTTCGCTATGGCTAAACTTAGATGCCGAGTTGGGTCTTGATCATTCCGGTTATATCATCGCCACCGGCATAGAGCAGGGAGCCATTACTGGAATCAAAAATGTACGTAAATGCATTTGTTTTACCCACTTCCTGCGCCGCTTTGCGCACTTTTTCAAGCATTACGTTTAGCAATTCATTCTGCTTTACTTCGATTTCGGAATAGGCCGTTTGTTGAAATTCTTGAATCCGTTTTTCCATATCAGCAATTTCGCTGCGGAGACTCGATTTCATTGCTGTGCTGAGCGTGGTGTCTTGTTGGAACTCAGCCGCTTTTGCCTGGTACGTTTCAACCATGGTGTTGAGACGCGTCTCAAGTTTCTTTTGCAAATCTTGGACTTCTTTTTCAGCTCCTGCGCGCTCTGGGAGCATGCCCACAATTTCTTCAAAGTTGGCGTGGCCAAGCTTCTGTGCGGAAGCCAAGTGAGATAATCCAATGGTCAAAAGTGCTAAAATGATCAGCTTCTTCATGTTATGTGTTTGGTGAGTGATAATTAAAATTTATTTGCGCTCGGTTGGCGTATTTTGATCGGGAGTTCGGGTAGATCCTCCCGGTGCAGTTGTGCGGCTGTCTGGCGGAGTGTCGGTATCATTTCCACTGTCTTCGACGCTGTCGTCTCCACCATCGCGGCTACTAATACCGAGTCTGCTCAATACGCGGTCGCTCTTGTCGTAACGCGGATCGGCATATAATATGTTGGACTGGCCAGCTTTGTCGAAAATTACTGAAAAACCGCCACCAGTAGCTACTTCTTTAATGGCCTCAAATATTTGATCTTGTATAGGCTGGATGAGCTCCTGGCGCTTGCTGAACAAGTCGCCATCTACTCCAAATCGCTGCCGCTGCAAGTCCTTTGCTTCCTGCTCGCGACGAACAATCTCGTCTTCTCTTTCTTTGCGAAGCTCTTCGGTGAGGAGCACTTTTTCAGCCTGATAAGCTTTGTAGAGTCGATCGATCGCTTCGTAGCGCGCTTCAATCTCTTTTTGCCACTGTTCCGACATCCGATCGAGCTCTTTTTGAGCGTCTTGGTATGATGAAAGATTTTTTAGAATATACTCTGTATCCACATAGGCGTAGCGCTGTGCGTTGGCCTGCAACAGGCCTGCACAAACGAAGAGAAGGATGAGAATAATACGATTCATGGGCTTTTTAAAACTGGGTGGCGAAATTACCATTTTTATCAGAGTTCTCCAAGATTCATGCCAATGGTAAAGTGGAATTGGCCGCGGGGCATGGCTGCCCTACCCGGCACATCATCGAATCGCCACCCGTAATCGAGCCCGAGTAGGCCAAACATAGGTAAGAAAATTCGGAGACCAGCACCACCGCTTCGGTACAATCGGAAAGCGTCAAAATTTTCAATACCATCATAGGTATTTCCAGCTTCCAAAAAGGTAAGCGCAAATATGGTGGCCGATGGATTTGGCGAGATCAGATACCGGAATTCCATGGTTTGTTTGATTATAATATTCGACCCAGTGAGCGGCGAAAGCGAAAGGTCATCGTAACCGCGCAAACCAATAATCTCACGCCCATCGAGTGCGAAACCGCTCAATGCGGAACCACCTAAATAGAATCGCTCGAACGGTGAGATACCCTTGTCGCGGTTGTAGCTTCCTAAAAAACCGAAACCGCTTCGCACCATCATTACAAATTTAGGCGCCAGCTCATTGTACCACTCGGCTACGACCTTCCATTTGTAATATTCTGCCGAGCGGTAGCGCGTTTGGTCGGTGATATCGCCTGCGTAATCCACGCCATTCCATAGCGAATAGGGGAGCGTAATCTTGGTGTCGAGACGGATATTCGAGCCGTATCTTGGGAAAATCGGGTCGAATATCGAGTTTCTCGAAATATTGAAGATGAATGACAAGTTGTTCGAAGTTCCATCGGTCAAGGCGAATGTTCCGGTTCGCGCTTGACTGGTATAGTTTTGAATATCGTAGTACAAGTAGCTAATGCCCGTGAGCATTTGGAAATAATCGTCTGGCCATGGCAGCCGTCGCCCGAGCGATATATTTCCACCTGTGATGAATAACGCTTCCCGTTCCGTGCCGTTTGCTGCATCTTTCTTTGTAACTCCATTAGTCTGCACCGACCGCTGAATTCCTACTGTGAATGAGTTGGGTTTCTTGCCACCCAGCCAAGGCTCGGTAAACGACATATTATACGATTGGAAGAACCGCCCGTTCGTTTGACCGCGAAGAGATAATCGCTGCCCATCGCCGCTGGGTAAAGGCGACCAGGCTCCGGGAGTAAACATATTGCGGAGCGAGAAATTGGTGAACGACAAGCCAAGCGTACCAACAATGGTACCCGCTCCAAAACCGCCCGAAAGCTCTACCTGATCCGAAGGCCTTTCGGCAACGGTGTAGATGATGTCTACGGTGCCGTCCTGATCGTTTTGAACAGGGTTAATGCCAAATGCTTCGGGATCGAAATAGCCCAGTTGACTCAACTCCCGCTGGGTTCGGATTATCTCCGAGCGACTAAAAAGATCGCCCGGTTTTGTTCGGATTTCCCGCCGTACCACGTGGTCGTTCGTTTTGGTATTTCCCTTTACAATGATGCGGTTGATGCGATATTGCCGCCCTTCATAAACACGAATTTGAAGATCAATCGTGTCATTCACCACCGACTTTTCGACAGGGATAGCTTGAAACGCCAAATATCCATCGTCGAGATACAGCGAGCTTACATCTCCGCCACTCGGGTTCATAAAAAGGCGTGTATCAAATTTGGTGCGGTCATAAATCTCACCTCTTACAATTCCAAGCACTTCACTTAATTTTTCGGAGGTGTATTTCGTATTCCCAACCCATTCTACATCGCCGAAATAGAATTGATTTCCTTCGCGGAGGTAAATGTCGATTCCCACCGTACCATCGGGGTTTCTATAAACCGAATCGTTTTCGATTTTAGCGTTTCGATACCCCAGCGAGTTGTACTTATCGATAACCCCTTTTAGGTCTTCTTGATAGAGCGATGGGAGGTATTTGGAACGTTTGAAGACGTGCAGGATGCTTTTTTCCTTGGTTTTCTTCATCATCCGGGCAAGTTTTTTCTCGCTCAGACTCGATGCACCAATGAAGTTGATATTGCCGATCTTAATTTTGTTCTTGCGATCTACATCAATCACCAGGTAGGCGCTATTTGCCACCAGCGTATCTGGAAATTCGCTGATTTCTACATTGGCGTCGAGAAATCCCTTTTCTTGAAAGTGCTTTTCAATGATGTTCTTCGTATTGTTGAGTGCATTCTCATTGACGATGGTGCCCCGAATCAAATTGATTTTCTCGCGTATACTTTCGGCTTCTCCCTTTGAAAGGCCTTCAAATTTAAAGCGTGAAAGGCGAGCTCTTTCTACTAAATTTACATCAATGAAAATCTCGTTCCCACGGATTTCTGTGATCTCGATCGATATATTGTCAAAGAGTTTTTGTTTCCAAAGGTTCTTGATAGCGCGAGAAGTCTCATCACCCGGGACAGTGATTTTCTGTCCGACGGAAAGGCCGGAAAAGAGGATAATGGCTTGTTGGTCGAAATTGCGGACACCCGAAACCGTAATTCCACCTATGGTGAATTCACGCGGATTGCGGTAATCGACATTGAAATTGCCGATACCCACCTGGGCATGTGCACCCAATGATACGAGTACTATGGCAAAAGCTACGTAGAATTTACGCGGGAAGCTGTTCACTAATTTTTCCAAATCGTCGTTCTCGGTTTTGAAAGTCCACAATAGCCTCAAAAAAATGTTCTTTTTTGAAATCCGGCCAAAGGGTTTCGGTAAAGTACAACTCACTATAGGCGATTTGCCACAGCAAAAAGTTACTGATTCTTTTTTCCCCGCTCGTTCGGATGAGTAACTCCGGGTCGGGTATGTGTTGGGTTTCTAAGTAATTAGCTATTAATTGCTGATCAATTTTTTCTGCATCAATTATTCCCGCTTTTTCGTCGCGCATCATTTGTTTCAGCGCCTTGGTTATCTCCCATCGGGCGCTATAGCTCAGGGCTAAAACTAAGGTGATGCGTGTATTATTTTTTGTTTGGTCTACGGCTTCTGCCAATGCTTCGCGGCATTGTTTGGGCAATAGATCGAGATCGCCAATGGTTTGTAGTCTTACTTGGTTTTCTTGAAGCTCACTGATTTCCTTTAAGATCGTTTGCACCAACAAGTCCATAAGGGCTGCCACTTCTTCCGCTGGTCGATCCCAATTTTCGGTGCTGAATGCGTAGAGCGTCAAATATTCTACACCTATTTCGCTTGCTCCTGTAAGGGCTTCCCGCACTCCATTCACACCATTCAAGTGCCCGAATACGCGCATCTCACCCTTCGTTTTTGCCCATCGCCCGTTGCCATCCATGATAATGGCTACGTGTCGCGGCAAGCGCTTTGGGTCAATTTGAGATTTTAAGGTCATGGCAAAAACAAGCGTGCAAAGGTCTAAAATTTAGACAAACTCTAAGAAGTAAGTCAATTAAATGCGCCCGGGCACTTTATGCGGGGCTGTCCGATCTTATAAGTGAGCATAAAACCGGTGAAAATGTACCAATCTTTTCGATTACTTTCTCCGCGTTGGTAACCGTTGTTTGTTCCATCATCGCCCAACGGGCTGAGCGATCTATCGGCTAAGATGGCGGCCAAAGGACCATTTTCTTCCGCTATCAAATTATTGTCGGCATAATTTCCACTCACATCGTCCAAATAGTCTGTAAACGTGCGCCGTATACCCCATTCAACGGCTCCACCCAAACTTTTCCAAATATTAAATTTATAGCCGATACCTACCGGAAGACTAACTTGGGTGAGGGCGTATCGATCTTCGAAGCCTTCGATGGACTGTCCTTCGGTGCCGAGTGGTTGTAAGTCCACCCAGCGATCGTTGAACTCGGCCTGCGGATTAAACCGAAATACCGAAAGCCCAAAAAAGAGATAAGGAGTGGAAGGTCGGCGTTCGTCACCAATTTCGTAGGTGAGGAAGTTAATTTCGAGCTGGCCGCTGAATTCAAATATATCAGCGCGAAAAGAAAGATTGCGATTTTGCTGCCAGGCATCATCAGAGTCAGCATCGTCGGCGGAAATACGGCCGTATAACACATTGCCTTTAAAGGCAAGTCGGTCGGTGAAATTATAGCGGTAAATAAGGCCGCCAGCCAGGTTGAAGTTTTGCGGTATGGGGCTGCGCGGATTTAGATCGCCGACGTAATAGGCCGTACCCACCATGCCACCAATTTCATGATATTGCCCGAAGACCGCACCACACAATAGGAATGCACACGCAAAAACAATCTGCTTCATCGGGTTATAAGCGAGCGAAAGCTTGATTTATTGTATTTCGCCCGCTGCAAAATTAAATTTTTGTTGGGAGTATGGATTGATCGCCGTGAGTCAGAACGGTGAGACTGCCGTTTGTTCCATTTCTTGCCAAGGCAAAGCCAAAAAAATACGTCCCTACTTATTTCGCTTATCGAGCCCCCAGCCCAATTTGTTCCGCATATTATTCAAAAAGGTCTGTCCGGGTGCTTGAAGTAAATTAAAGGTGAAATCGGCCTTCGTTATTACTATTTCTTCTTCAGGGGTAATTGACTCCGATCGGCTGTCGAGCGCAATTAGGAAGTTGTCGCTTCGCCCGCGTATGCGCAGGCTGATCTTGGATGCATTTGAAACTACCACAGGGCGCACGTTCAAATTATGCGGAGCGATGGGCGTGATCACTAAATTTTGGGACCCAGGTACAATAATGGGCCCGCCACAACTGAGGCTGTAAGCGGTGGAACCAGTAGGAGTGGCCACTATGAGACCATCGGCCCAGTAGGTGTTCAGGAATTCATCGTCGAGGTAGGTCTCGATTTGAATCATCGATGCCGTATCTTTTTTGTGGATGGTTACCTCGTTGAGGGCATAATTAAAAGCTCCAAAAAGACCGCTGCTGGTGTGCACCTGGAGTAGGGATCGGAGGTCGGAGTGATAGGTATTATCCATTATACTTTTCAGAATTGCTTCGAACTCCGTAATCGCAATGCTCGATATAAACCCTAATCTACCAGCGTTAAGACCGATAACAGGTATCCCGCTATTGCCTACGATGGTGAGCGTATCGAGCAGGGTTCCATCGCCACCCACACTTAGTAAAAAGGTGAAACTGGCTATCTCAACCTCCTCGCGGGTGTACGTGGCGCATGGAAGAGTAAGGAGCCCATTATCGCGAAGGAATTGCGCGTATCGCTCATAGATCGCGATTTCGATGCCATGATCTGCAAGCGTCTTCATGAGCTGTGGCACCTCTTTGTTGAGCGCATTTTCAAAAGGCTTTCCGTAGATGGCAATTTTCATCAGAACGATTGTTTAAACGCTAAGCGAAATCCGTATTCGTTTAATCCATTTCGATTTACTTCCATCCGCATTACTTTATCGTAGTAGGTTACCAAATCTAGGCCAAAACCAAGACCATAAAGGTATTCATTCACCAATGAATTATTGGCTCGAAAATCGTCGCCATCTACATAGCCAGCATCGAAGAAAAAATTGCCGTAGAGCGCCACGAAGGTTTTCCCGAATTTTTCGTTTTTCACAAAGGGTAGTTTGATCACTTTCGATTTGATCAATTCATACTTAATGTTCGACTGAAATAAGCCGTAGGCGGTGCCATCGATTACATAAAGTTCGTAGCCCCGCACGAAGGAGCTGAAATCCAGACCATTCAGCAAATAATAAGGCGGATTATCCCAATTGGCTTTGAGTGTAATAGCTTGTGCAGCATAGAGCCGGGGAGCTAACTTGTAATGATGCCGGTAAGATGCCACCGTTGTAAATAGCCCGAGGCCTTCCTTGTTTACCAAGCCCAAGCCATCTTGTTGGAGCAGGGCATAAAGCAGAACTCCCTTCAGCGGATAGCGGCGGTAGTCGCGGGTATCGTAGGATAGAAGGTAGGTAGCCCTCAAAAATTGCGATTTGTTTCCACCGCCGGTAAAATAGGCGGGTTGCAGTATCGGCACGCTGTCCTGCACGGTAGCATCAAAATAGGAGAGCTCTATTAAGTGCCTCACAAAAATATTTTCGCGGTAGGTGAGTCCTACTTTATATTGATAGAATTTTTGGGCTTTTTCTTCCGGGTTTTCGTAAAAAAGACGTTCGTTTTCGAAAGTATTGTAGGTAATTTGCTCATTTTCGAAATAGCCAGCACTTAGGTTAAGTCCAAGTGTTTGGTCGCGGTTCAAGTTGGGAATATTATACCCTATGCTGAATCTTTTGGTGTATCCAAACCGCGCTAAAAGCGAGAGTTTTTGATTCAGCCCCAATACGTTTGAATGGCTAACCGACACACCATAATTGAGCCAGCGCAGATCAGGATCCTTGAGCCAGGTGTTAAAATTTTGCTGTGCCAGTTCAAGTATTGGCAATGGGTAAATGTACCATCGTTCCTGTACGGTAATAAGTACGAGTATGTCATTATTTCCAAGTTGTATAGGTTCGGCCGATACAAAATTGAAGAGCGACAAGTTCATAATATTGTTGCGCGATTGCTCCAGAGCCGCTTTAATATTGCCCCAGTACAAGGTGTCGCCCACTGCGATAGTCATTTCGCGTAAGATGATTCGCTCCCTTGTTTTGTCATTGCCCGATATTACTACATCAGCGATCACTTTCTGTCCGATGGTGTCGGTGTTTAATTGAGCAACCTGATTTTGGGCCAAAATCCCCAAGGGCAGGCCCGCAAGAAGGCATACTAAGATCGTCAGGCGCATCAAAGGCAATCAGATATTCAAATACCGCATCAGCTCGTCGAACCGCGATTGTATTACACCGTCGTATGTAGATTGATGGAAAGATGCGGCCACCTGATACTCGTACCGGGCGAATGTTTGGAGCACAGCATCCATATTATTGCGGTTGATCTTCAGGGTAATTTCCATTTTCATGCTATCGGGCACCGAAGTGACGTTGGCGCTTAAGATGCGCGCGTCGTTGCTCTCCACTATCTGCGCTATCTCGCTGAGTGAATAGTCGTTCTGATTTATTTCGAGCACTAAAATCCCACCATGCTCCTTCATAGCGGCAATTTTCGATAACTCGCGCACCAGGCAATAAATGCTTATTACGCCACTGTATTTCAAGTCTTTATCGAGCACGGGAATGGCGCTTAACTGAAATTCGGCGGCGATATTCACAACGTCATACACGTGCTGCTCTTCCTTTACATACACCTTCATAAGGCTATCGGCGATGGTGGAAAGCGGAGCTTCGAAATTCTCAATTTCCATTACCCGCGTATCAGAAAGCAGACCCAAAAATTGGTTGTTTTCCACTACGGGTAGGTGTTTCATTTTATACTCATCGAGCAGCTGCATCGCCAAAAGCGCATTGTCGCTGCCGTTGAGGGTTGGTATTTCATCACTTATTAAATCTCCTGCGCGCATAGCTTGATTTTAATGAGCTAAATAGGTGGCTTAAACCCCTAACTTTGCCCCTGTAATTGGCGAAATATACTGTAAAATAGAATGGCAAAGTTAAGCGTGAACATTAACAAATTCGCAACCCTTCGCAATGCAAGGGGCGGAAACAACCCCGATTTAAGTCAAATCGTTACCGATTGTCAACGCTTCGGAGCCGAGGGTATCACTATTCACCCGCGCCCCGATGAGCGCCACATTACCACTGCAGATGTGTACAATCTAAAACCATTGATCACTACCGAGTACAATATAGAAGGCTATCCCGACGAACGATTCATGAAGCTCGTAGCAGATACCAAGCCCGAGCAAGCCACTCTCGTACCCGATGGTCCCCACGTGCTCACTTCTAATGCCGGCTGGGATACCCGGGCGCATCTCGACTTCCTAAAAGTGGTGGTGACCCAACTAAAATCTTACGGAGCCAGAGTGAGTATCTTTCTAGATCCCGACCCGGAATTAATTCCTTTTGCGGCTGAAACAGGCGCCGATCGAATAGAACTCTATACCGAGCAATACGCCACGGGCTTCAAGTACGATCGCGATAAAGCCATTGCGCCTTATGTAGCCACAGCAAAAGCAGCAGCAAGCTACGGACTGGGCATTAATGCAGGTCATGATCTCGATTTGGATAATCTCCGATTTTTTCAACAGTCAATCCCCAATTTATTGGAAGTATCCATCGGCCATGCACTGGTTTGCAATGCACTTTACCTGGGTTTAGAAAATTCTATTGCCATGTATAAAAGGTGTTTGATGTGAAATTAGCCACGCGTATTATGGGCGATGGAGCTCCTTTAATTGTGCTTCATGGCCTCTTCGGTTCGGGCGATAATTGGCAGTCGCTGGCTAAACTGTGGAGTGAGTCCTTCCAGGTTATCTTGGTCGATCAGCGCAATCATGGCAGGTCGCCCCGTTCTGATAATTTTAATTACGACCTTCTAGCTGCCGATTTATTCGATCTCTACTCGGACTTAAAGATCGAGAAAGCCGCACTAATAGGCCATTCGATGGGTGGGAAAGCGGTTCTCCGATTTTCACAACTTCATCCCGAAAAGGTTGAGAAAGCGGTGGTGGTCGATATGGGCTTAAAAGCCTATCCACTCCAACATTCGGATGTTTTGGATGCTTTTCATGCTGTCGATCTCTATAAAGTGCGCGCTCGAAGCGATGCCGAAGCAATGGTGGCAGCCCACTTGCCAAATGTGGGAACGGCTCAATTTATCTTGAAAAATCTCTATCGCATGCCTGACGGAAACTACGCCTGGCGCGTGAATTTCGGAGTCATGGAGGCCGAAATGGAGCATATTGTAGCTGCCATCCCCCCTGAAACGTCAAATGTCGAAGTACTTTTTATATACGGCAGCAATTCAGACTATGTATTGCCGTCTGATTTTGAGTCCATCAAAAAAATATTTACGCGAGCGAAATTCGCTCAATTACCCACCGGGCATTGGGTTCACGCCGAAGATCCCGATGGATTAAATCGCCTATTCAAAAAATTTGTAACCTCTTGAAAACCCATGGCGTATAGGTATCGGATTTCATTAATAAGGTTTAATTGGTGATTAAGGCAACAAGGGTCGACAATGGTCGGCCCTTGTTGTTTTTACCTTTTTTTGGCGATCTCTAAGAGTAAATCTTGACTGATAGCCGTCAAAGGTTTGCGATCAATTGAAGTATATTCGCCCAAAAACTTTTCACTTGCACCACGGCCTCGTAATTATCCCCACCTACAACGAGAAAGGAAATATTCTGCGTATCGTTAGAGCGGTAATGGATTTGGCTGAAAGATTTGAAGTTTTAGTAGTCGATGACAACTCGCCCGATGGCACAGCCGACTTGGTTCGTGAGCTCATATCTGCGTTTCCAGAAAGGGTGCATCTTCTTTCCCGAAAGGGAAAATTAGGGTTGGGAACGGCCTACATTTCAGGTTTTCGATACGCCCTAGATAGGGAATACACCCACATTTTTGAGATGGATGCCGATTTTTCGCATTCACCTACCGATCTGCCGCGATTGCTCGAAGCCTGCGAGGCAGGAGCCGATATGAGCGTGGGTTCGCGCTATGTATCAGGTGGTAAGCTGAGTAATTGGCCAGTTTCCCGCAGAATGATCTCTTATTTTGCATCGCTTTATGTGCGCATGGTCCTTTGGATTGGTGTGAAAGACAGTACGGCAGGTTTTGTTTGTTACCGCCGGGAAGTGCTGGAAGCGATCAACCTCGATAAAATCGAGTTTATCGGTTATGCTTTCCAAATAGAAATGAAATACGCTGCCATACGGAAGGGTTTTAAATTGGAGGAAGTGCCTATTACCTTCGTAGACCGTAAAGTGGGTCAAAGCAAAATGAGTATGGGGATATTTGCCGAAGCTTTTTGGGGAGTTGTCAAAATGAAATTTCAATAGGATGGCTATTATCCGGATACTTAATGCCACACTTGTAAATGAAGGCAAGGTTTTCAAAGCCGATGTCGAGATCGAAAACGGTGTAATTGCCGAAGTAAGCTCAGAGCTTCCTCCAATCAAGCCGCACACTGAAGTTATAGATGGAAGTGGACTTCACCTGTTACCCGGTTTAATCGACGATCAAGTGCACTTCCGCGAGCCTGGCCTTACCCACAAAGCCGATCTTACTACAGAGAGCCGCGCAGCGGTAGCCGGAGGCATCACTAGCTTTATGGAGATGCCAAACACGGTGCCCAATACCCTCACCCAGGAATTGTTGGAAGCCAAATATCAGCGCGCCGCTGAAACCAGCGTAGCCAACTACTCTTTCTTTATGGGCGTATCAAACGATAATCTCCCGGAAGTATTGAAAACCGATGGAAAGCGGGTCTGTGGCGTGAAAGTTTTCATGGGTTCTTCTACGGGCAATATGCTCGTGGACAGTCCGAGTACGTTGGACAATCTTTTCAAGGAATGCCCGCTGTTGATAGCTGCTCACTGCGAAGATGAGCAAACCATACAAAAGAATATGGCCGATTATCGTGCCCGCTACGGCGAAGAAGTTCCGGTGAAATATCATCCCGTTATCCGTTCGGCGGAAGCTTGTTACCGCTCATCTTCTGTGGCTGCTGAGCTTGCTACGCGGCACAACACCCGCCTGCATATTCTGCATATTTCCACCGCACGCGAAACCTCTCTTTTCAGAAATGATGTTCCGCTTTCCGAAAAGCGACTCACAGCCGAAGCTTGCATACATCACCTTTGGTTTACCGATGCAGATTATGAATCGAAAGGGAATCTCATTAAATGGAATCCTGCGGTGAAGTCGGCAGCCGATCGAGAAGCGGTGCGTAAAGCTGTAATCGACGGCAGGATTGACGTAATAGCTACCGACCACGCTCCGCATACCTTGCAAGAAAAGGATGCAACATACTCCAAGGCTCCATCTGGCGGTCCATTGGTAGAGCACGGCCTTTTGGCTCTGCTGGAAATTGCTAAGCAGGGCGTATTTTCACTCGAACAAATAGTGCAAAAAACGAGTCACAATGTGGCTGAAATGTTCCAAATCGATAAGCGTGGTTTTATCCGAAAAGGATACGCTGCCGATCTCGTTCTCGTTGATCTAAATGGCCATACGGAAGTTAAACGCGGAGAAGTTCGTTATAAATGCGGGTGGAGCCCCTTCGAAGGAACTACTTTTTCGTCGCGCGTTACACATACCCTGGTAAATGGGCAATGGGCTTACCGCGACGGGATTGTGAATGACGATTTACGCGGTGCCCGACTAAACTTCAATCGGTAATGCGCATAGTCGCCATGCTGTTCTCGATAATCTTATTTACGGCTTGCACTCCCGAAATAGAGCCCCGTCCGGCCAATGTGATGGATGGACCTTTATTTGCCCGGGTAATGGTCGACGTGCAATTACTAGAAGCTGCTAAAACTCAAAATCCGCATCGGCGCGAATGGTCAACCGAATCGCTTCGCTCGGGTTATGCGCTCATTTTTGAAAAGTATGGGATTAATGATTCCCTTTTTCAACGCAGTTTTCGGTTTTATCAATCTCGCCCCGACTTGATGAAGCCTATCTACGAAGAAGTACTTGATAGCCTTAATGCCTTAGAACCCAAAATCAAGCAGGAGTTTATTGATATCCAATCTGCAAAGGTCGATTCTCTGGAAGGAACGTTGGTTGATTCCACTACCTTCAATTCGCCCCGAATGAGCGATAGTATTCGAGCGATTCTGAAATAGGGGTGAACTTCCCCGGCCAAATTGCTTTTAGTTTAGAGTTGTCGTAGACTTGCTTGCGCGACGCACTCCGAGCCGTTTCCTTGGTCACTTTAGCTTTTTCTCCGCCTAATTTTTCCAATACTGCATACACCCTCCACGCCATTTCTAACATCCAAGGCTTCAACTCCTTTCGAGGCTTCTTATTTCCAAACAAAATGGCAGCTCGTGTTAGAAGTTCCTGGTAGGTAAGATTTTCACCATTTACCACAAATCGCTCATTTTCTAAATCGCTGTTCATTAGCCAAATAGCTGCTTGGCTCACATCCTTCACATCTACAAATCCGCCTGCGCCTTGGGGAAATGCGGATACTCCAGCGCGCAAGGTCTGGAAAAGCATACCACTGCTTTGATCGGGTTTGGAAGGGCCAATGATGATGCTCGGATTCAAGATTATGGCAGGGAGACCTTCCATGGTGCCGCGCCATACTTCGCGCTCCGCATTAAATTTGCTTAGCCCATAAGTGGAGCGGTTTTGATCGCGTGTCCAGTCGTTTTTCTCGGTTATGGGTGCTCCCGATTTATTGCTTCCTAAAGCAGCGACGGAGCTAATATGGCAGATTTTTTTTACGCCCGCCGACAGGGACAAGTTGACCAAATTTGCTGTTCCCTCGCCGTTCACTTTTAGCATTTTGTCGGCATCGGCAGGGTGGTATGATACCATGGCCGCGGCGTGGTAAACTTTTTCAACTTTATCCAAGGCTCTCTCCAAACTGTCCAAATCAAGCAATTCAGCTTCTACCCAATTTAGAGACCGAAATAGGGATTCGCCTGCTGCGGGGTCTAAAAATTTAAAAACAGTCTTGACAAAATCTAAATCTGAATTGAGGCGACGTATCGCCCGCAAGGGTTGGTTTGTGCGCGCAAGGTCGAATAGCACGCGGGCGCCTACGATGCCTGTTCCACCAGTTATAAGATTCACCCGGCCAATGTAGTTTGAATTGGTTTTATATCCATTGTGTTGAACCAGTATCCCATACTTGTCTAATTAGTTAAAAACCACATCCAAACTCTCGCACATGGCTTTCGCGGCTATTTCCAGATGGGTGCGTTCATGGGCTCTCGATACAAAACCCACCTCATAGCCCGATGGTCCAAGATATACACCACGCTCACAGAGTGCCCCATGGAAGCGGCTGAATAAATTCATACTTGCCGGATCGATATCGCTGCTGGCAGCAATTTCTTCTTTATCTGTAAAAGCTATCCAAAAAATACTTCCGATGTGGAACATGTGAAATGCGTAGGCCTTTTTGGACGCATAATCGTTCACGATATCGGCTAGCAATTTTGTTTTTTCTTCGAGTGCTTCGTAAAAGCCAGGCTTCAGGCAGGCTTCAATTTGGGCTTTGCCAGCCGCCATAGCTACCGGGTTTCCGCTGAGGGTACCCGCTTGGTATACAGGCCCTTCAGGCGCTACGAAGCTCATTATCTCTTTGCTGGCGCCATAAGCGCCTACCGGTAGGCCTCCACCAATTATTTTTCCGAAGGCAACAATATCGGGCTTGACTCCATAGTAACCCGCAGCTCCTTCGAAGCCAACGCGAAAACCGGAAATAACTTCATCAAAAAACAGAGGAATGTTTTCGCGGTCGCAGACATCGCGCAGGAATTGCAAAAATTCGCCGCCTTGAATGAGCAATCCATTATTTGCAGGTATCGGTTCGATAGCAATGCAGGCTATTTCTCCTTTGTAGCGCGATACCGCCAGCTCTATTGCTTCCCGGTTATGGAGCGGAACCACAATGGTTTCGGCGGCGTAGGCCGCGGGTATTCCGGCCGACGAAGATGTGCCAAGGGTGGCTAATCCACTTCCAGCATTTACGAGCAGGGCATCGACGTGTCCGTGATAACAACCATCAAACTTGACGATTTTATTTCTTCCAGTGTAGCCACGAGCTAGCCGTATAGCCGACATAGCAGCCTCAGTACCCGAACTCACAAAACGTATTTTTTCTAGATACCGGTGATTGGAGATAATGAGATCAGCCAACTCATTTTCCTGGCGTGTTGGTGCACCAAAGGTAGTGCCACGCGAGACGGTATCGGTTATGGCCTTCACCACTTCGGCTGGGGCATGACCCAGGATTAATGGGCCAAAGGAGCAGCAAAAATCGATAAATCGATTGCCATCTACGTCGATTAAATAAGGTCCTTCGCCGCGATCCATAAAGATTGGAGTGCCACCCACAGCCTTAAAAGCCCGCACTGGGCTATTTACACCTCCTGGAAAGAGGGTGCTCGATTTTTCAAAAAGTCTCTGTGATTCTGAACGGTTCATGGGCTGCGTAGTTTGTCGGTGGCTTGTGCCCTGCGGACAAATGCCTATTTTCGAGCACAAATTTAACCACTCCCTTTTAAATGAGGTCTTCTTTTCAGGCGCGTGCCGCACAATATGATGATCGCGATGAATTAGCATCTTGGCGCACAGCATTTTTGATACCGCAATTCCAAGGAAAAGACTCGATCTATTTTACCGGAAATAGCTTGGGTCTTCAACCCAAATCTTTGCGCGCCTTGGTGAATGAAGAGCTCGACGATTGGGCAGAATTCGGGGTGGAGGGTCATTTTCACAGCCGTCGACCTTGGTATAGCTATCATGAGCAGCTAATGCAATCTGGAGCCGAAGTGGTTGGCGCCAAGCTTGGTGAAGTAGTACACATGAACGGGCTTACCGTAAATCTTCATTTAATGATGGTGAGCTTTTACCAGCCTACCGAATCGCGGTTCAAAATAATTTGTGAAGCCAAGGCCTTTCCAAGCGATCAATATATGCTCGAGTCGCAGCTGGCCTTCCATGGGTTAAGTTTGGACGAGGCGCTGATTGAAGTAGCGCCAAGAGTAGGGGAGCATGTTATTCGCCACGAAGATATTTTGAAGGCTATCGCAGATTGTGGAGATCAATTGGCAATGGTTTTCTGGGGTGGAATGAATTATTACAGCGGTCAATTTTTTGACATCGAAGCTATAACCCGAGCGGCACATGCCGCAGGGGCTGTAGCAGGATTCGATCTGGCTCACGCCGCTGGGAATGTTCCTCTGGCACTGCACGATTGGAATGTGGACTGGGCCGCTTGGTGTACTTACAAATATTTGAACAGCAGTCCAGGGGGCGTATCTGGAGTTTTTGTGCACCAACGCCACGCGTCTAACCCAGATTTGCTTCGCTTTGCTGGTTGGTGGGGGCATAATAAGGAGAGTCGCTTCCAAATGGAGCCGGGCTTCGATGCCTTACCGACCGCCGAGGGCTGGCAATTGAGCAACGCGCCCATACTCAGCATGGCGGCGCACCTCGCATCGCTCCGCATTTTTGAGGAGGTAGGTATGGAAAATCTCCGTGCCAAGAGTTTGGCGCTTACCGCTTTTTTGGAGGAATGGATCCTGGCTGTAGCTCATGAGCGTAAGGCCAATATCGAAGTTATCACGCCTTCGAACCCCAATGAGCGGGGCTGTCAACTCAGTTTATTAGTTCACGGTTACGGCAAGCCTTTATTTGATGCAATTGCTGCCAGGGGCGTTATTGCAGATTGGCGAAATCCAAATGTGATTCGTATTGCGCCTGTGCCGTTGTACAATAGTTTTCAGGATTGTTTCCGCTTTGGCGAAATTCTGTTCGAAGAATTGGGAAATAAGCTATAAGTCGCTTTTCCTCATTCGGAAAAAGTAAAGCAATGTGCTCCGTGCTTATCGGCCCACCACAAATTTCTGGTTTCCAATAGTATCGCCTATTTTGAACTGAATGAAATAAATCCCAGCATCCAAGTCAGAAATGTCAATGCTTCGAAGTTCAGCTCCTTGGGCTGACCTAATATTTCTGCCATTCAAATCGAATATTTCTAGCCCTTCTACGGCTGCATCCCATCGGATTTCGTCTGCTGCGGGATTGGGGTATACCTTAATTTGAAATCTTTCATTGTCGCCGGCATTGCTCAAAATACAACCCGGAAATGTCGGGGCGATGTAATCGAGGGTGGGAGAGTTGTAGCACCGCAGGCGCACGTTTGACAGCAAATCGCAAGCCGCGAGTCGACCGATTGGGAAAATAAAATCTCTTTGGTGACCTGCGAATTCCAATATTTCCATTATTAAAGGCATTTCAATCATAGGATCGCCGATCGGCTCGAAAATTGGAAACTGGGCTCGCACGGTTGTCCCTTCAATTTCTACCATAAAACTAGGTTGAGCATTCACTATATAGCCTTGACTAAGCTCCAAGGTGTTTGAATTTATGAAGTAGCTGTATTCGACACTTAAATTGTCATGGAAGATGTAGGCTAGTTCAAATTCGGGAAATTGTTCGGTCGCGAAAAACACGGAATCACCCGAGACGTAGCTGTAGTAAGGAGGCACTATAGCCGAACATCCTAAGGCGACATCCGATCCATTAGCATCGATTTTGCTGCAGTTTTTACCATTGAATAGTAGCTGCTCTGAAACGAAGAATTCGGTGGTGAAATCATCTTGATTGGGGTCAAAGGCTAAATTGTAATTATACGTCCAGGTAGTACCCACATCAAACCAGGCCGCTTGTTGCCCATGCACGTAAATTGCGGATATCGCTAAAAGAAATAGAAATCGGAACTTCATAGCGTAGTGGTTTTGGTTCAATTAAAAATATTTATTCGAATCGGTTTGTCTGTCTGAAAAAGTCTGACAAGTTGCAATCCTGTCGGCGCGCTCAGAGTTCGCTCAATCTCTCGACGTGTTTTCAGTATAAGAACCCAAATAGCCAAAGCGGAATGGTATTCCCGGAATTATATTCGATATCGTCGAGCGCCGGAAAAAAAACAGGCTTATTGCCCAATTGCTTGCGGGTTTTATTGTTCCCGCCTATCTCAAATGCCTGGTTCTCATTTACTATAAAGTCTCCTTGATCATGAAAATTTAGCGGATGCTCGAATCCCGCCGCATTTGCAAAAAAAGTCTCCCGGATGGCTTCTTTATCTACCTGGGGTAAAAATAGAAAAGCCAAGTTGGTATTGTCCAGGTATAACGTGCTTCTTGAATGCCGAGTGGTCTATGATCGGTACCGGGAAAATCCAATACCGATCGCCCGGAAGCAAAGCTCAATTCGGTCAGTTACCGCTGGTATTTTCAATTAGCCCTTCCATTTTTGATTATTCTGGAATACAAGAACAGAGATCTTTGTTGCTCTAAACGTAGGATATTCTGCGAAAACGTACATTGTGAAATACCATATTTAGAATACACGCTTTCTATGCTATACATTATTGGGGGATATTCCCCAAATTGAACCCTGTGGTTTGCCAGATAAGAAGATAGCCTCAATCTATCGCTTCGAATCGCTCGCGCTTTCAATGTTTATTACTTTTGCACCCGACTAAATACGATGCCTCATGGATCAATTTGATGTAATAATAATCGGCTCCGGACCCGGGGGCTATGTTTGTGCCATTCGCGCAGCTCAATTGGGGTTAAAAACCGCCATCATCGAAAAATACGATACCCTTGGCGGGACTTGTCTGAATGTGGGTTGTATCCCTTCGAAAGCCTTACTCGACAGCTCCGAGCACTACTTTAATGCGGTTCATAATTTCAAGGAACACGGAATTGATATAGATGCGCCGAAAGTAAATCTGGCGCAGATGATAAAGCGCAAAAACGAAGTAGTCGATGCCACCACAAAAGGAATCGATTTCCTGATGAACAAGAATAAGATCACCGTATTCCACGGTATAGGATCGTTTGTAGATGCAAAGACCGTTGAGGTCAAATCGGCTGAAAAGACGGAGAAAATCTCAGGGAAGAACATCGTGATTGCCACGGGTTCAAAACCCAATTATTTTCCTGGGATGGAGCCCGATAAGAAACGGATCATTACGAGTACGGAAGCCTTGGAGCTTAAAGAAGTGCCCAAGACCATGGTAATTGTGGGTGGGGGCGTAATCGGCTTGGAGCTAGGTAGCGTTTACGGAAGGCTCGGTAGTCAAATTACTGTTCTGGAATTTACAGAAGGCATTATTCCTATCATGGACAAAACGATGGGCAAGGAATTGCAGAAAGTGCTGAAAAAAGAAGGTTTTGTTTTCCACTTCAATCATAAAGTTGAAAAAGTAGAAAACTCAGGTAAAGGCGTGAAAGTTACCGCCTTGGATAAGAACGGCAAAGAAGTGTCCTTCGAAGCCGATTATTGCCTGGTATCTGTAGGTCGGAAGCCTTATACCGACGGTTTGGCGATCGAAAACGCGGGATTGAGTACCGATGAGCGTGGCCGTGTTGAAACTGACGGCCATTTGCAAACGAAGGTGGCTGGTATTTATGCAATTGGCGATGTGGTAAAAGGAGCTATGCTTGCTCACAAAGCCGAAGAAGAAGGGGTGCTCGTTGCCGAAATTATTGCAGGTCAGAAGCCCCACATCAATTACAACCTTATTCCCAACGTGGTTTACACATGGCCCGAAGTGGCAGGGGTAGGGCAAACCGAGGAAGAATTGAAAACAGCGGGAGTAAATTACAAATCGGGATCTTTCCCTATGCGAGCTTTGGGTCGCGCGCGCGCCAGCGGTGACACTTATGGACTTGTGAAAATTCTCGCCGATGCAGATACCGACGAAGTGCTAGGCGTGCACATCATTGGCGCCCGGGCAGCCGACTTGATAGCCGAAGCTGTAGTAGCCATGGAATTCCGCGCCAGCGCCGAAGATATAGCCCGCATGAGCCACGCTCATCCTACGTACGCCGAAGCGATGAAAGAAGCAGCTTTAGCGGCTACAGCCAACAGGGCTATGCATGTTTAGGAGAAACCTGTGCGACTGTTGCTTATTCTTGTCGTCAGCTGTCGATGTGCAACCACCGGGTAATATCGGTAAATTAGGACAGTGACGCGTACAAAACTAAATTCCGTAAAACCCTTTTCCCATATATTGGTTAACAGATTAAGTCACCGACAATTATCCCAATGAAGAAAAAAACAGGAATTCTCCTGATTAACCTCGGCACCCCCGACAGCCCCAAAGTGAGCGACGTACGCCGATACCTGAGCGAGTTTCTCAACGACCCACGGGTTATCGATATCCCGGCCATACTACGGGTCATTTTAGTCAACTTGATTATTGTGCCCTTCCGCGCTCCCAAATCGGCCAAAATCTACAAAGAGCTGTTTGAAAAATACCAAGGTCGCTCACCACTCTTGGTTTATGGCGAAAGGCTCCGCCGACTTATTTCTGATCGCTTCGACTCCGAAGAAGTGACTGTTGAACTCGCCATGCGTTATGGCTCTCCCAGCCTCAACGACGTATGCGCTCGTATGGAGAAAGACGGATACGACCAAATCATCGTCTTCCCATTATTCCCGCAATACGCTTCGGCAAGTACGGGCTCGGCATTGGAAAAAGCCATGCGTCTGATTAAAGACTGGTATGTCATTCCTGAAATTAAAATCATAAGCCAGTATTATGATCATCCCGGCTATATCAATACCGTTGTAGAACGGGCCAAGCAATACCCCATAGCCGATTACGACCACGTGATTTTCTCCTACCACGGCCTACCTGTGCGCCAAGTTGACAAGGTGTACGAAGACCGCAATTGTGATGGCCATGCCTGCGAAAGTGAAATCAATGATCTAAACCGCTTTTGCTACAAAGCCACCTGTTTCGCCACCACGCGCCTGGTAGCGGAAAAACTGGGCTTGGCGGAAACCGATTACACGGTGTCATTCCAATCGAGGCTCGACAAAAAATGGCTCGAACCCTTTTCCGATAAGGTGGTGGAAGAATGGGGAAAAAAAGGAGCCAAGAAACTCCTGATTTTCAGCCCGGCATTTATAGCCGATTGTCTCGAAACGACCATTGAAATTGGCACAGAATACCAGGAAATATTCGAAGAGCACGGTGGCCACGAAGTGCAATTGGTCGAAAGTCTGAACGATCACCCCCTTTGGGTGGATACGTGTGTAGATTTGATCTCCACAAGGATTTAAGTCAAATCGTACATTTATCGTATGAATTTCCAAATCTCCTTCAAGCTTAGTCCTACTATCGCCTTTCGGCAAATGGCGGCATGGGCAGAACGGGAAACCTATTTTGCGTTCTATGTAACAGCTATCGATCAGTTTGAAGGGGGAATTGGCGCTTTGGAAATCTGTGAAATCGAGCATTCTGAAGGAGCTTTTGAGACCTTGCAGGCTTTTCAAACCCAACACAGTCGTGAAATTTGCGGCTATTTGGGCTATGACCTGAAAAATGATCTGGAAGCACTCGAAAGTCGCAATAAGGACTTAATCGATTTTCCGGAAGCTCTGTTTTTTGCTCCACGTTTTTGGGTCAAGTTTGAAAAGGGTGAAATGCTGCTACGAGGCGATGACACAGAGACGCTGAATAAAATCAAAAAGGAATGGATCGATGTTTCTTTACCAGAGACCCATTCACAGGGATTTGGACTCAGGCCCGATTTAGCCAAGGCGGATTATCTCCGGGCTGTCCAAAAGTTGAAAGGTCACCTTCATCGCGGCGACATTTACGAAGTGAACTATTGCATTCCTTTTCGGGGACAGGCACCATCATTCGACCCTTTAAATTCCTTCATGAGGCTTCAAGAAATCACCGAAGCCCCCTTTTCGGTGTTTGTAAAACTTGATCACCGCTACATTCTTTCGGCTTCGCCGGAGCGGTTTTTAAAGAAATCGGGCGATAAATTGATCTCGCAGCCCATTAAAGGTACGCGGAGACGAGGCGGCGATAAGGTTCTCGATTTGTACGAGGCGCAACAACTTCTCGACGATCAGAAAGAGCGCTCTGAAAATGTGATGATCGTTGATCTCGTCCGAAACGATCTTTCGCGCGTAGCACGGCGCAACTCGGTGATCGTAGACCGGCTTTTCGAAATTCAAAGTTTCAAAACGGTGCACCACCTGGTGAGCACCATTTCTTGTCGGATTGACGATCGCTTCAACGCTTGGGACGGAATTAAGGCCTGTTTTCCAATGGGTTCGATGACCGGAGCCCCCAAAATCCGTGCAATGCAATTGATCGAAGAAGCCGAAAATTTTAAGCGCGGGCCCTATTCTGGAGCGTTCGGTTGGATGGGTGCTTCGGGCGATTTTGATTTCAACGTTTTAATTCGAACGCTATTTTACGATAGTCGAACTGGCGAAATAGCTATGGCCGTTGGAAGTGCTATCACCTTGGGCTCCGATCCCGAAAAAGAATACGCAGAGTGCCTACTCAAGGCGGAGGCTCTGTTGCAAACCCTTCAACAGTCTGCAAGCCATGTCGCGGCTCAATGATCTCTTCGGCCGCGAGATAAAGAGACTCGCCGACGTTCAATCGGCTAAGTATTTAATTGCCGTGAGCGGCGGAATCGATTCTATGACCCTGCTTGCTTTAGCTCAGAAAGCTGGTTTGAACCTTGGCGTGGCCCACGTTAACTACGGTTTGCGCGGCGCAGCGAGCGACGGTGATGAGGCTTTGGTGCGCGGGGCTTGCGAGTCGATGGGTGTTGCGGTGCATGTAAAGAAATTAAATTTTCGAGAAGAATTCCCTGAAGCCAATATTCAGCAGAAGGCGCGGCATTTGCGCTATGCCTGGTTTGAGGAGCTTCAACGATCGGAAGGGTACAACTATTTGCTCACCGCTCATCATTTGGAAGATCGGGTGGAGACTTTTTTTATCAATTTGTTGCGCAGCGCCGGTGCGAAAGGCTTAAAGTCTATTCCCGATAAGAACGGATGGATCTTGCGTCCACTTATCGGAGCAACCAAAGCCGAAATCATGGCTTATGCGCATCAGGAAGGTTTGAAATGGCGGGAAGATCAGTCGAATGAAGGCGATGATTACCTCCGCAACCGCATTCGCCACCACCTTCTGCCCATGCTTTCCACCTTGCAACCCGATGCTATGGCCGCCGTACAGCGATCCATGGCTCATTTGGCCGAAGGCGATGCTTTTTTCGAACGGGAGGTGGATGAATTACTTGAAAAATCAACGAGCGATGGTGGCTTTTTTCTTTCTTTCCAAAAGGTAGATGAGCTTGTAAAGCGCGAACCGATTTGGTTTTATCTTTTACAAAGACTGGGTTTCAATCCTGCGGATACAACGCAGATTGCCGATTTACTTCAAAGTCAGGTAGGTCGATACATTCAGGGATCTATCCATTGGGCCATTCGGGAGCGCAAAGGAATTTTATTCAGTTCAAAGGGCGCCCTTGATTCAGTACAGATCGAGATAAATGGCGATCTTGGTAGAGTGCTTGCACCGGTGGAATTGTCTTGGAGTTTAGAAGCTTTTAACCATTCTCAGAAGGCCGTTTTTTACCCAAATGAAGTGTGGCTGGATCCCGAAAAGGTAAAGTTTCCCCTCCTGTTTCGCGCTTGGCGTGCGGGCGATCGTATTCATCCGGTCGGGATGAAAGGAAGCAAAAAAGTGAGCGATCTTCTCACCGATGCCAAAGTGGCTCACGCAGAGCGGCAAAGTGTTTGCGTGCTCGAGAGCGAAGGAGTCATTGTTTGGTTGGCTGGCCATCGCGTTGATCGCCGTTATATTTGTCAACCCGAACAAAAAGTGGGCTACCGATTTTTAATTAGTCCTAAATCGAATACGCGGAGCGAATGACCGAAGGGATGACAAACGTAAATGGGCTAGCTACGAGCGGGCCATTGCCAAAGGGCGCACTCTTGCTTTACATGGCGCTGGCCACCTTATTCGTCACAGCGCTCATCACTTGTAATCTCATTGCCAATAAATTCATTGAAGTCGATTTGGGATTCAAAATTTTCGTGATCTCGGCAGGAGTATTGCCCTATCCCATCACCTTTTTAATCACCGATGTGCTTTCTGAAATCTATGGCCGCCGCCGCACAAATCACGTGGTTTATTTTGGGTTTTTGGCATCGCTCTTTGTGCTGCTTATCCTTTATTTGGGATCTCTTTTCCCGGCCACCCCTAATTCTCCGGTAGATGGAGAAACGTATAATGCCGTATTTAAAAACACCTGGCGCATCATTCTTTCGAGCATGGTGGCTTACTTACTGGCACAATTGGTCGATGTACGGCTTTTCCATTTCTGGAAAGGACTTACAAACGGTCGTCATCTTTGGCTTCGCAACAATGCATCTACAATCGTATCGCAATTGGTCGATACTACCTTGGTAGTGATGGTTCTCTTCGTTGGCCAGCTTAGTTGGAGTACCATGGGCGTCTATATCTGGGATGGTTGGCTTTTCAAGCTAATTTGCGCATTGGTCGATACTATCTTTATTTACGCAATCGTTGGTATCATTCAGAAGCGTTTTGGTCTACGCGCAGGGGAAGAACTACCCGATTTTTGATTGAGATTGCAATAATTGGCTTTCGATTTCAAGCCTTCGCATTTGAATTTGCGTAGTTTTGACAATTAATTCTTCAGCAATCTTCATGGCTCATTTTCGAAGGTTTATCCTTTCGCTCATCGCTCTATTTTACGGTTCTGCCCCCATCCAATCGCAGATTTACGATCCGGTAAGCTGGTCGTACCAAGTCGAAGAAATTTCAGCTTCCGAAGTTGAACTTCAATTTATTGCAACCATCGAAGCGGATTGGCATATCTATTCGCTGACACTTTCTAGCAACGAAGGCCCACTGCCCACCTCGTTTAAGTTCAATGAGAGCGCTGCTTACAAGTTGCTTGGCAGCATGAAGGAAGGCAAACCAAAATCGGCTTATGATCCAAACTTTTTGATGGATCTCACCTATTTTGAAAAGATGGCAGTATTTAAGCAACGTGTTTCCCGAAAGGTGGCCGAAGCTTTTGATGTTACTGGTGAGTTGACCTTCATGGTGTGCAACGAAGAAATGTGCCTGCCACCCGATTATAAAGATTTCAAATTTCAACTCAAGCCGGGAAAAGCTGCGCCAACTGAGCAGAAAGCTAAATCGCCCGAAAAGGCGGCAAATGCAGAGACCCAAAATAATGCTGGATTTCAACCGGCTTCTAGCTTGGTTAATTTGGGTGAATCGCAGATCTACATCCCAGTAACATGGAGTTTTCGCATAAGTGATGAAACCGATAGTACGGCTTTTGTAGTGGCCGAAGCTGCTATTGAAGAAGGGTGGCATCTCTATTCATCGACCTTCGAACCGGGGATCGGTCCCGAGCCAACCCAATTCGAGTTTGCAGGCGTTGACTCCATTTTCGGTCTAAAAGGTGAGCTAGAATATCCTGAACCGAAAACGCTCTTCGATCCCAATTTTGAAATGGAGCTTCCTTTTTATGAAGGCAAAGTGGCGTTCCGCCAAAAGATCATCAAGAAATCGAAGGCTGACTTTGAAGTGCGCGGTTTTGTGCGCTTTATGAGTTGCGACGACACTAAATGCACCATTCCTGAAAATGTAGATTTTGCTTTCCAGCTCAAAGGAAATCCCACTTATGCCCCGAGCGATGAACTCAAGAAAACCGAATCGGAAGAAGAGCGGAGCTATTGGGGAATTTTTATTGTTGCCTTTTTGAGCGGTTTTGTGGCTTTACTAACGCCTTGCGTATTCCCAATGATACCTATGACGGTGAGCTTCTTTACGAAGCAGAGCAAGACGCGGGCGGCAGGCATTCGAAACGCCATCATTTATGGGATTTCGATCATCGTAATATACGTCGTACTCGGAGTGGTGGTCACGGCCATTTTTGGAGCTTCTGTGCTTTCAGAGCTCTCTACCGATCCTTGGTTCAACCTGGCTTTCTTTGTATTGCTGGTGGTTTTTGCAATTTCCTTTTTAGGTGCTTTCGAAATTACCCTTCCCAGCTCCTGGATTAATAAGGCTGATCGCCAAGCAGATCGCGGCGGCTTGATTGGCATCTTCTTCATGGCTTTTACCTTGGCCTTGGTTTCATTTTCGTGCACAGGTCCTATTGTTGGGAGCCTAATTGTGGAAGCGGCCAGCAAAGGCGGTCTGGCGCCGGTAATCGGAATGTTTGGATTTTCCTTGGCCATCGCCTTACCTTTTGCGCTTTTTGCCGCCTTTCCCGGATGGATGAATAGTTTGCCCCAAAGTGGGGGTTGGCTCAACAGTGTGAAGGTATTTCTCGGTTTTCTGGAATTGGCTTTCGCCTTCAAATTTCTAAGCAATGCCGACATGGTGCTCCAATGGCATTTGCTGGAGCGCGAAGTATTCCTGGCTATTTGGATCGCTATTTTCGGTGGGTTGGCACTTTATTTCTTCGGGAAAATAAAGCTGCCGCATGACAGCGAATTGAAGCATATTGGTGTCGGTCGCCTGTTTATGGCCTTGCTGGTCACTACTTTTACTGTTTATTTAATTCCTGGGCTTTGGGGAGCACCTCTCAAGCTCATTTCGGCTTTTCCGCCCCCGTTACAGTACAGCGAGAGCCCGATGGGCGTGGGCTTCATTGGCGATGGAGGTGCTATTTCGGAACACGGCAAGGAACAACATCTCGGCCCGCAGGGTATTTATGTGTATCACGATTATGAAAAAGGAATGGCTGCTGCGAAAAAATCGGGCAAGCCCGCTATGCTTGATTTTACAGGCTGGGCATGTGTAAATTGCCGTAAAATGGAGCAACAAGTCTGGTCTGACCCGGAGATACGACGAAAGCTTAGTGAAGATGTAATACTGATTTCGCTTTATGTCGACGAAAAAATTCTACTGCCAAAAGATGAGCAAATCACCATCGAGCTTCCGGGTGGACGAAAACGCAAAATGAAATACACCGGCGATAAATGGGCGGCCATGCAGGAGATAAAATACCGGATAAACGCACAGCCCTATTACGTGCTGCTCGATCATGATGAAGAAAAGCTAATTGAAGCCGCCAATTATCAGGATTACGGCAAAGTGGAACTTTTTGACGATTGGCTGCGCCGCGGCTTAAAGAAGTTTGGGAAGTAGGTATTCGTTCCTTGGGCATATTTCGGCTACCTTTCGCCAAAAATCAACTCCTACATGCGCATTTTAGTCGTAGAAGACGAACCCAAAGTTTCTGGCTTTTTGAGACAAGGCCTGGAAGAAAACGGCTATGAAGTCGAAGTGGCCTTCGATGGGGAAATGGGTTTGCGGCTGGCTACCCAATCGGATGTAGATCTGGTCTTACTCGATTTGATCATTCCCTATATGAATGGGCGCGAACTTTGCAAGCGAATCAAAGAAGCCAAGCCTCAATTGCCCGTAATTATGGTCACCGCGCTCGGTACCACCGAAGATAAACTTACCGGATTTGATAGTGGAGCCGACGATTACGTTGTAAAACCATTCGAATTTAAGGAGCTGCTGGCTAGAATTCATGTGTGGTTGAAGCGTTCGAATACCCAAACTCAGGGACATAGCCGGTTGAAATTTGCTGATTTGGAGCTCGATCTCGATCGAAAGTTGGCGCACCGTGGAGGAAAAGAAATTGAACTCACTGCGAAAGAATTTGGGCTCCTGGAGTATTTCATCCGCAACAAGGAAAAAGTTGTTTCAAGGGCAGCAATTGCCGAAGCTGTATGGGAAATAACATTTGATACGGGTACAAATGTGGTAGACGTTTATGTAAATATTCTGCGAAAGAAGATAGACCGCGACCACGAGTTGAAGCTAATTCGAACGCGTATTGGAATGGGCTACGTGTTAAGCGAGAGCAATTAACGGCTTATGAATATCCGAAGTAAACTCACCCTGCTCTTTGTTTCGTCTGTAGCGGTAATTTTGCTACTCGCATCGATTTCAATCTATTATTTTTCAGCCGATTATCGCCACGATGATTTCTACAACCGCATGCGCAATAAGGGCCGAAACGCTGCCAAATTGCTGATAGAAGTGGAAGAAATTGATGCGGAGCTGCTCGCGCGTATCGAAGCTGATAATCCGCAGAGCCTTTACGAAGAAAAGGTCACGGTAATCAATTATCGGGACGAATGGCTGTTTAGTACCGATACATTGAACACCCTTGGATTAACAAAAGAGCTATTTGATGAAATTAGATTGGGTAAAAACGAGGTGCGATTTGAGAGAGGAAATTATGAAGTGCTAGGGTTTATGTTTGCCGATACCTACGACCGCTTTGTGGTAGTGGTAGCCGCAATAGACCTTTACGGCTTGCGCAAAATGGGCAACCTGCGTAATATTTTGATGGTGGTTTTTTTCATGGGAGTGCTTATAGCTACGGTGGTAGGATGGTTCTACGCGGGTAGGGCATTGGCTCCCATTTCAAAGGTGGTGGGCGAAGTCAATCTAATTGGCATCAATAACCTGGATGCGCGTCTCGACGTCGGAAACTCCAGAGATGAGATAACCATTATGGCCGAAACCTTTAATAGCTTGCTCGACCGCCTGGAAAATGGATTTGCCCTTCAAAAGAATTTCATTGCCAATGCTTCGCATGAGATGCGCACGCCACTTACCGCTATGACGGGTCAATTGGAAGTACTGCTTATGCGCAGCCGCGACGAGGAAACGTATCGCAAAGGATTACAGTCCGTTCTTGACGATATGAAAGATCTCAATCGAACTTCAAATAGGCTTTTACTGCTGGCTCAGGCAAGTTCGGAAACGGCAAAATCATCCTTAGCCAAAGTGCGTATCGACGAAATAGTTTGGCAGGCGCGCACCGAACTGTTGAAGCGCAAACCGGATTATAAAATCGAAATCCGTCTCAATGACTTGATAGACTCCGATGAGCAATTGGAGCTCCTTGGCAACGACCAATTGCTAAAAACGGCGGTTATTAATTTAATGGACAATGGCTGTAAATACAGCATTAATCACAAGGTATTGGTGCAAGTTGAGACCCTTGAATTGGGTATCGAACTGCACTTTGTGAATCAGGGTTTCGGCATTGCGCCTGGCGATGAAAAACAAATTTTTGAACCCTTCCATCGCGGCCAAAATTCACATACCACTGATGGTCATGGTATTGGATTGTCGCTTGTAAAGCGCATTGTGGAATTACACAACGGGCAAGTGGTGCTGCTAAGTGGGCAACCCGGGCATACGGAATTTAGGATCGCTCTCCCTTCTGCAATTTTAAAGGGATAAATCAATTTTAATCGAATTTTAATCCGGCTTTCATGCCGTTTTAAGCTGGTAGGAGGATGTTTGCTTCACAAAACGAAACAAATAATACTTCACCCCATGTCAACTTCAGAAAAAAGAATCAAAATTGCAGCGGCAATTCTTACTTGCCTCTTTTTTATTGCACTCGCGGGAGTAGTCACGCTTCACGACAGCAATAACTCGCTAGCCGAATTGCTCGATGGAAGCAAACTAAAAAGCGAATCACTATTGTCGGAAAAATTGCTTCACGACAAAGAGATCAATAATCTCAGAACTCAAATTGCATCGCAAGAAGGCCAGAACAAAGACCTCGATCAGTTGCTGTCGAACGCGCGCAAGCAACTTGAGCAAAAGCAAAGAGAGATTGCGGCTAAAGGTCCAAACGTAAAGTATAATCGCGAATTGGCCGATCTGAAGCGCATCAAAACGGATCTGGAGCGCCAGATGGCCGATCTGAATATCCAGATGCGTTCTTTGGAATCTTCTAATAGCGAGCTTACTGCCCAATTATCCGAAGCCAATGCAAAAAATAAGGAATTGGCTGGCTCGATAAAAGCCATGGAAACGCTCGCCATCAATAACTACCGCATCGACGCGACCAAGAAGAACGATAAGCTTACAGTAGTGGCTCGCAAGACTAAAAACCTCAGCATGGGCTTCGACCTACCTGTGAATCTAGCTGAAAATGTACAATTCAAAATTAAAACTCCGGAAGGCAAAGTGATCGATAAGTCCTGCTCGGAGTTGGCATACGGAATAGAGAGCAGCCCGAATGAACTCTTTGCGAGCGTCGAGCCTATTGCACTCGGAATGGAGGTAAGTAAGCGTGTGGAGATGAGCTATAAGCCGAAAGAGCGAATGAAAAAAGGTCTCTACGTAATCGATATATACAATGGGGAAACCTATGTGACGAGTTGCCAGGTGCGACTCAAATAAAAGTCTCTTAACGAGGTGGACCATAGCCTCGGATTATAAAGGAACCTTCCGAACGCGGAAGGTTCCTTTGTTTTTGGGCCCTATCCTGATTATATAAAGCCACGTGATTCGTTGTTTTTTCTTTCATAGCTTGCATGGACATTCGTAGACTTGTATGGTAGGGCGGTGCTTTTTCGCTCACAGACTTCGCAGACTTCCACAGATTAGGGCGGGGTTTTCGCTGGGAGTTTCGTGAACTTGTATGGTAGGGTAATGATTTTTCTCTCACAGACTTCCACAGATTAGGGCGGGGTTTTCGCTCGGAGTTTCGTGAACTTGTATGGTAGGACGGTGCTTTTTCTCTCACAGACTTCGCAGACTTCCACAGATTAGGGTGGGGTTTTCGCTCGGAGTTTCGTAAACTTGTATGGTAGGGTAATGATTATTCTCCCACAGACCGCAGACACTTTTACTTACGGAACGGGCTTTTCGCTAACAAACTTCGCAGACTTGCATGGAAAAGGATTTTTAAGATTTGGACGGACGGTTGGAATATTCGGGTTTTAATAATCTCGCTGCTATCATGGATTTGGTTGGAACTGTAAATAAACGACGGCTGTTTAAGCGCTTTGTAGAGATGCATTGAAAGCTAAACTTGGAATCTGAAAACGGTGGAATTAAACGACATAACTTTTAAGATTCGCGGAGCTATTTTCTCCGTTTTTAAACACCTTGGGCCGGGATTGTTGGAGCATGTTTACGAGGCGGCTTTGGCTCATGAGCTGCGCTTATTGGGATTGAAGATCGAAACACAATTGGCCCTTCCTGTATTATACAAGGGTGTACAGTTGGAATTAGGTTATCGACTGGATATACTTGTTGAAAATGAAGTGATTATAGAAATTAAATCTGTCGAAAAGCTGCACCCTGTGTATAAAAAGCAGTTGTTAACTTACCTTCGACTTTCCGATAAAAGACTCGGTATCTTAGTCAATTTTAATGCTCCTGCACTCATCGATAAGGAGTCCATTTTCCGCATTATAAATTGAATCTGCCAGATGTCTGTGCGAAGCCATTTATCCAGCACAAGTCTGCGCAACCTGCGAACGAACTCATTCTGTGCAAATCTGTGAAGTCTGTGAGACCATTTATCCAGCGCAAGTCTGCGCAATCTGCAAGCGAACTCATTCTGTGCAAATCTGTGAAGTCTGTGAGACCCTTTCCACTTTTAGACCCACTCTCCCAGCTCCAGCCAGCGCTCGGTTTGCGCATCGAGCTGGGCAACGAGTTTTTCTAGTTCCGCCGATATCCGGAGCAACTCTTCATTGCTTTCAGATTGTGAAAGTGCATCGGCCAGTTCGTCTTTTCGATGTTCTAAATCGGCAATACTCTTTTCGAGTTTTTCGAATTCGAGTCGCTCTCCGTAGGTCAATTTGGTTTTCTCAGCAACCTGCGCAGATTCCTTGGCCTGAGCCTTCACTTTTGCGCTCACTTTGGATGCTTCTATGGCTTCATCAGCGGCTTTTTCGCGGTACTGGGTATAGTTGCCGGGATAGTCGCGTATCTCGCCTTCGCCTTCAAAAACGAAGATATGATCGACCACTTTGTCCATGAAAAACCGGTCGTGGCTCACCACCACAAGGCAACCATCATAGGTAGCAATATAATCTTCGAGTACCTGCAGTGTATCAATGTCCAAGTCGTTGGTAGGCTCATCGAGAACTAAGAAATTGGGGTTCTTCATAAGCACTTTAAGCAGGTATAACCTTCGCTTTTCTCCGCCGCTTAGAGTGGAAACTAGTTGCCAATGCTTATCGCGTGTGAAGAGAAAACGCTCGAGCATTTGCGAGGCACTCAGCTTATGGCCTTTTTTCAATTCAATGACTTCGGCAATGGAGCTTATCACTTCGATCACACGCTTATCGTCTGCGTTTACCAAACCATCTTGGTCATAATGGCCGAAAACAACGGTTTCGCCATGGACAATTTTACCGCTATCGGGTTGCATTTTTCCAAGAAGGAGTTTGACAAAACTCGTTTTACCCGTTCCATTCTTACCCACCACGCCGAGCTTTTCGCCCCGCTTAAAAATATAATCGAGTCCTTTGGTAATTACGGTGGTATCAAAGGCTTTACCAACTTTGTGGAATTCCACTATTTTGGAACCAAGCCGCTCTGTGCGGACACCCAACTCCATCGATTTTGTGTCGGTTTTTACGTGTGCCTGCGTTTTTACGTCATCAAAGGCGTCAATGCGTGATTTCGATTTTGTGGTGCGGGCTTTGGGCATACGGCGCATCCATTCGAGCTCTGTCTTGAATAAATTTTTAGCCTTCTCTACGCTTGATTCCAATTGTGACTGGCGCTCTGCTTTTTTAGCAATGAAGTAGCTGTAATTGCCCACGTAGCGCACTAAAGCACCACGATCTATCTCTAAGATATCGGTACACACTCTATCGAGAAAGTACCGGTCGTGCGTCACCATGAGTAGGGTAAAGCTCGATGATGCCAGCCAGTTTTCGAGCCATTCAATAGTATCCAAATCTAAATGGTTGGTAGGCTCATCGAGAATCAAAAAATCGGGTTCATCGAGCATTACACGCGCCAGAGCTGCACGCTTGCGTTGACCCCCACTGGCCGATTTGAGCTTCATGTTGGGATGCTCGATTCCAAGTTGGCCAAGCACTTCGCGAATCCGGGCTTCGTAATCCCATGCATTCTGCCGGTCCATCTCATCAAACCAACGCTGGAGTTCTTCGCTCTCTTCCGGATTTTCGAGTGCTAATTCGTAGCCTTTGATTGCTCGATTTACAGCATTATCCGATCGGAGTATCGCCTCCATAATCGAAAACCCTTCTGGGAAATCGGGATCTTGCGATAGATATCCAATTCGGGTGCCATCGCGGAATACAACATTGCCACTGTCGGCAGATTCTATGCCAGCAATGGCTTTCAGTAAGGTGCTTTTGCCCGATCCATTTGGAGCTACAATGGCCACTTTTTCGCCTTGAGCCATTCCAAAAGAGAAATTTTCAAAGAGTAGTCGCGGACCGAAGCGTTTGCTAAGGTTTTCGGCAGAGAGAATGTTCATACGGTAATTTCAGGGGGCAAAGGTAGGAGAGAAAGTGCATTAAATACGCCAATCGGCATATTGCTTCTTGCATTCGACCTGGACAATAAATTTACGGGCAGAGAAAAAATGGATGCCCGGCTGACTTATAAAAACTTACCGTGCTTACTCACTTTTAAGTCATTTACCACCTGCTTAATTTTTTGTTCTTCCGCTTTTGGAAATATGAGCAATACATCTGCTGTATCTACCACTATAAAATCGTTCAGACCCTGTATGATCGCTAACTTGTTTTCGGGCATTTTCACCATATTATCACTGCTATGAAGAAGCAAAATGTTTTTACCGATCACGGCGTTGTTCTCTTTGTCTTTTTTTACTTCTGAATACAAAGAGCCCCAAGTTCCTAAGTCGCTCCAACCAAAATCGCTTAACACGACGCGCACGTTTTTGGCCTTCTCCATAATCCCATAGTCGATCGAAATGCTCTCGCAGAGCGCATAGATTCTCTCGATCGCTTCCTTTTCTTCAGGTGTACCGAACTTCGGGGCGATGGCTATAAAGGAATCGTTCATTTCTGGAAGGTATTCGGAAAAAGCCTTGATGATGCTGTCGGCTCGCCATATAAATATGCCTGAATTCCAGCAAAACTCTCCACTTTTTACAAACTCGCGAGCTAGTTCTAAATTGGGTTTTTCGGTAAAAGTTTTTACATGCTTAATGGTCGGTTTTGGGTCATCAAAATCTTCCCATTGAATGTAACCATAACCTGTGTCGGGTCTCGATGGTTTGATGCCAAGGGTTACCAGTTCATGCGATGCATTGGCTTCAGCAATAGCCTCTTCAATGGTTTTTTGAAAAGCCCCTTCCTTCATTACCAGGTGGTCGCTCGGCGCCACCATCATCACCGCATCTTTATCGCGTTTGTAAATGGCGTGGCTGGCATAAGCAATACAAGGGGCGGTGTTTTTGCGGCTCGGCTCCAACAGGATATTGGCCTGAGGAATACCCACCAGTTGCTTTTCGACTTCCGTACCGTAAATATCGCTTGTCACAACATAAATATGCTCTATCGGACAGATCGAAAGGCAGCGCTCGAAGGTCTGTTGAATCAAAGTGCTACCAGTGCCCAGTATGTCGTGAAATTGCTTGGGGTGCGCGGTCCGACTCATTGGCCAAAACCGGCTGCCAATGCCACCAGCCATGATCACGCAATAATTGTGATTCTTCTTCATCCTTATTGCAGTTGTTTGAGCGCCGCTTCCAGTTTTTCACCCATTTTGGCTATGTCTTCTAATTTGCTCGTGCCTACACTCAAGCGGTACCAAGGGTTATCGGCTTTGGCACCAAAGGCGGTGAAAGGTACCAATGCCAAGCCTGCTTCGTCAATCAAAAAGCGAGTGGTATCGGCCACGGTGCCTATTGGTGTTCCGTCGGCGGTGGTTTTGCCCACCAAGTCGAATTTTACGGTGAGATATATTGCTGCTTCAGGGGCGACGACATCCACCGGTAAGCCCTGATTCTTAAACCCGATTAACAATTTGTAAAATCCATCGAGCCTCAGATCAATTTCATGCCTTATTGCTTCCATATACTTTTCTGGACCATCACTGCTCGCTAAGAATCGAGCCGTACCAAGTTGTTCGGGCTTCGGCGACCACGCTCCGATATGACCTAAAATAGCTTTCATTTTATCCATTACCAGTCTCGGGCCAAAAGCCCACCCGACTCTTACGCCCGTAGCAGCAAAAGCTTTGCTAATGCCGTCAATGTAAATGGTGTAGGGTCTCATTTCTGGATTAACTCCCACAGGGTGATAATGAGTCTTTCCATTAATAGTGAGTTGCCAATAGATTTGGTCGTAAAGGAGGTATAGAGGTTTTCTGATTCCTTCTCGCCGTTTGTTTTCTTCCACGATCAGTGCACAAATAGCTTCGAGCTCCTCTTTGGTAAAAATAGTACCCGTGGGGTTGAGCGGCGAACATAGCGCAATAATTCCAGCTTCGCTCAAGTGCGGAGCCAGCTCTTCTGCCGTTGGCATAAATTTGTTCTCAGCTTTGGTGGGTATGGCTATCTGTTTGCCACGGCTGAGGGTAGTGTAATGGTTATTGTTCCAGCTCGGAACTGAAAAAAGAGCCGATTCGCCCGGATTTAATAAGGCTTGGTAAGCCGCGTATATCAGGGGTCGGCCCCCAGCTGCTACCAAATATTCGTCGGAAGTATATGCTATTCCAAGATGTTTTTCAATGTATACCGACAACTCATCGCGGAGTGATTCCATCCCGTTTGATGTCGGGTAGTTGGTCTCGCCTTCTTGATAGGCGTCGATGATGTACTCTTTGAGCATTTCGGGAATGGGAAAGATTTTCGGATCAAAATCTCCCACAGTATAATTGAGTATTTGAGCTCCCAGAGCTACCTTCTCCCGAATTTCTCCGGCTAGTTTAATTATCTCCGAACCTTTAAGTTCAGAAGCCAGGTCGCTCACCGCATTCAGTTCACTTAAGGTAGGGGTATCCTTCATCATTAGAAATTGTTGCTGCTAAGGTACGAAAAGCTTAAGAGGCTTCGCTACGGGCCATTTCCACTCTTGCTCTTCCTGTAATGAGGAATAAGCCACCGCCAGCTTGTCTTTTGCAGAGAAATCGCGTGCGTCTTTTGCCCACAAGTTCGTAAACTTCCCCGCGGAAGATAAATTGACTTCCTTGCGGTATTTGGATGAGACTCACACCGGGGTTTTGGTCGTAAGCACTGAGGGCGTTTGCCAAAACGGAACAGCTGCAACTTGATGCCGACGGTCGAGCTAAATGTTTGCGCAAAGCTATTTTCAAGTCAGCGGGAATTGTTGATCCTTCTAGCAGCGGAGAAAGTAGTTTAACATAAAGAGCCTTCCACTCATTGCCATGCGGAGCTACGCGGTTGTCGTGCTTTAAATAGCAGCCTAGATGAGCAAATTCATGGATGCTGGTGATAAGGAAGTGGTAAGGGTTAAGGTCGCGATTCACGGTAATTCGAGCAGGTTTACCTTGAAAAGCGGGTCTGAAATCGCCCAATTTGGAATTACGCGGGGCTGTAATCCGAAAATCAACTTGGAGATCAACTATCCACCGAGCCAAATCGGGAGCCGCACCCAGGGGCACTTTACTCCGAAGTTTTGCTTCCCACGCTACCAGCGCCGCTTCCCTGTTCATCGTTACCCGCGTGTAAGGTCCAAGTACTCGGGCAATTCGCTCGTCCATTTCGGGCAAGTGTCACATCTTTTCTTCTTATTAGCCGTGCAGCCAGCGAGTGTGATTAAGAATAGGATGGCGATAATGGCAATAATTGGTTTCAAATTTTCTTAGTGTTTTGAACTAAGCGAAGGTAAATAATCTGCGAAAGTGCGCTGCGGGTTATTTCCCGAAAAGATGAACAATTGCCTGCGCCTAAGGTCAGTTTCTTGATCGCCACATGGCAGCACCATCATAAGATGCAGCCCTTTCTGCGCTGCGCTTCGAATTCAAAAGCTGGTATAACCTTCATTTGCTTTGATTGGCAGGAAGGTTAATGCCCATATCCCTGAGCCTTGCTAAGATACCATCGGTGGACAACTGTTGAAAAAAAGCCAATTTGAAATCTATTGCTTTAATTTAGCACCCTACTTTTATCTAAAACGAACAGGTGAAGATACTTTTTCATGCCGGAAGGTATTTCATGTTAATAAATCGGGTGTTTTCCCGGCCGGAAAAATGGAAGATTTACTGGCGATCGATTATCGATGAGATCGACAAAATCGGTGTTAGCTCCCTGGGTATTGTGGCGCTGATGTCGGTTTTTATGGGGGCTGTTATCGCACTCCAGACGGCAACGAATATCGATACCCCGCTTATTCCCGATTATACAGTGGGTTTCACCGCGCGACAGTCGTTTATTCTCGAATTCGCGCCTACGATGTTGGTGCTCATTCTTGTGGGCAAAGTGGGCTCAAATATTGCTTCAGAAATCGGCACCATGAAGGTTACCGAGCAGATCGACGCCCTGGAAATTATGGGGGTAAATTCGGCTTCTTATCTCATTTTACCTAAAATTATTGGCGGTGTATTTATCTTTCCCTTTCTTATCGCCATTAGCATGGTGCTCGGTATTTTTGGTGGGTGGTTTGTATGCATTGCGACTGGTGTAGTGTCTAGCGCTGATTATATTTATGGTATCCAGTATGATTTTCGGCCTTTTCACGTGGTGTACGCCTTTATTAAAACGATCGTATTTGCTTTTGCGATGATTACTGTTTCGTCCTACCACGGTTATTATTCGAAAGGAAGCGCTCTGGAGGTAGGCAAAAGCAGCACCGATGCCGTGGTTTACAGCAGTATTCTTATCCTGATACTCAATTATATACTCACTCAATTGTTGCTGATTTGATCGAAATAAAAAATATCTACAAGTCTTTCGGCGATAAAGAAGTGCTCAAGGATATATCTTTCTCTTGTTTCCAAGGGAAAGTCAACATTATAATTGGCCAAAGCGGAAGCGGAAAAACGGTGCTTACAAAATGCATGGTTGGCCTGCACAAACCCGACAGCGGGCAAATTCTTTATGAAGGAAAAGATTTCGTTTCGATGGAGCTCGAGGATAAGAAGGAGATTCGAAAGAACCTTGGTATGCTTTTTCAAGCGAGTGCGCTATTCGATAGTATGACCGTAGAAGAAAACATCATGTTTCCGCTTACTATGTTTACTGATATGGATCGAAAAGCCATGCTGCGCAGAACCAATGAGTGTTTAGAAAGGGTTAATCTGGAAGGAACGAATAAACTCTACCCAGCGGAGACGAGTGGAGGTATGCAAAAACGCATAGCTATAGCACGCGCCATTTCAGTAAAACCGGGTTACCTGTTTTGCGATGAGCCAAATTCGGGTCTCGACCCTCAGACTGCCATTGTGATCGATAATTTAATCTCTGAGCTCACCAAAGAGATGAATATTACCACCGTGGTTATTACCCACGACATGAATTCAGTAATGGAAATTGGCGATCACATCATGTTTATATACGAAGGTGAAAAGTGGTGGGAAGGCACCAAGGAAGCCATTTTGCGATCCGATAATCAAGAGCTAAACGACTTCGTTTACGCATCGAATTTTATGAAGACGCTCAGGGAGAAATTTTAAAGAATTTTACCTATCCGACCATCACTCTAGACTAAAAAACCCCTTTCGTGCATACACAAAAGGGGTTTTATATGTTGGGGGTGATAAAGCTTATTCGATCGTCATCTTACGCGTCACCCGATCCTTGTTGGTAATGATGCTGTAGGTATAAGTACCGGCCGCCAAATCAGATCGGTCGAAGGAAATTGTATTGGCACTGAGCGCAGGAATGGTACCCAAATTGCGCTGGTAAACCATTTTTCCAGTCAGATCATAAACTTCAAAGCGTGCAACCGAATTCTCATCCAGCTGATATTGAATGCTGGTTTGGGCGTTGAAGGGATTGGGATAGTTTTGCACCAATTTAATGCCCGCTTCATAAGTAATAACATTTACAGTGCTTGCCGAGCTCGTGCGGAAACGGATGGACGGAGTGGATCCACCCGCTGAACTACCCCAACCTGGATTGTCTCCCTGAAAATTGAATAACCAAATAGTTTGAGCCTCAGCGCGACTGTTTGAAATAGGGAAGTACGCTACTGGAAAACTCGATACGGGAAGCCGCACTTCTGCTCCATAAATCTGATCGGGTTCGATCAAGATCGGAGATGGAAGTTCAATGCCTACCCATACCTGCGGGAAACCGTTGTCTGGATTCCATCGCCCTTCTTCGGTAATAATATACTCCAAGTCAGCTGCTTCATATTCCAATGGATTGTCGGACTCAAATACAGTCGTAGTGATAGTAGATGGATCGTTGGCTATTTCATCTCCGATTGCTCCCAAACGCACGTTGAAATAAACTGGGTCTCCGGGATTTGATACGGCAAAGCCTTCATCGTTTAAGAATACCGCTTCCACATGGGTAATTACCGAGTTGGCCATTTGCGGTTCGGGAAAAGTAAACGGAGTATTGATAATAGCGTCGGAAGCAAAAAAAGCTTGGTTAAAAGTACCATTGTACGAAATCCCACCGTTCTGCATAATGGCAAAGCCTTGATTGGTTTGGTCATCGCTTACAGTAAATCCGCGTTGAATTCCATTGTTGTTCGATGGTCTATTGTCTGTTTCCGTTTGACCCACCACATAATCTATGGTGTAAACGCCTGTATTTGGAAAAGCATCGATGAAAGTAGCTTCTGCATAAATTGTGTCGGTAGCGCCAGCCGCTAAGCTAATCGGTGGGGTAGTGATTGTTTGAGTTGCACCACCTGGAGCCGTTACAGTGGCTGAAACTACCACGTTTGTTTGCGGGTTTGATGAGCAGGTTGCTGAAACCACAGCGCCGATTCGCAACGGCTTTAAAAGATAGTTTGGGGTGTTTTGTATTTCGAGGGTTTTGTAATAATCGAGATACGTTGTGGCAGGGTCAGCGAATGTCACCGCGTGGGTGTCGTAAAAAGTTGAACCGATTTCAACGTCATTTTCTGGATTTGAAACCACTTGTACATCATCTATTTGCCAGAAGTAATGCGACTGAGGACCTTCCCAGGTAAACTTAACCCTACACTGCGTGAGGTTGGCAGTATTGCCTACAATTTCATTTAAACAGAGGTACACCTGTCGGTCCAGGGTTTCGTTTACCAATTGAGAGCCCGTAAAAACTTCGAAGGACACATAACTCAAACCTCCATCTGTTGAAAAACCCGCAGTAACCGTTGATGCACCTGAGCAGCAAATCCGCAGCGATTGATTGTATTGTAACACTGCTCCCGTAGCACCTACCAAGCTAAATACAGGAGAGATCAACTCGGCAAACAAGGTATTCGACGTAGTATTTGGTCCCACCGGCTGGGAGGTTATGGTGCGTGTAGAATTAAACCGATCCGCATCCAAGAACATAAAGCCGTTTGAATTGGTAGGGGAGTTTACCGAAGCTATGGTACCATAATAATTGGCGATAAAATCTCCATAACCTGCCACTGGGGTCGAAGGATTGTAGCCATTTGGAGTTCCCGTGGGGAAGGTTTGAAACCACAGGCTTCCCTGGGCACCCGCCGTAGTCCAGGCTCCATTGCCAGCCATACCGGCGAGGCCATTGCTGAAATCATCGTTAAAGTAGGTTATAGTGTTGCCTTTTTGAGTAGCGGCAGGCAGCGAAGTTTTCTGCGCTTCTGTCGCATCCGTTAGTCGTTGCTGGGGCTCGTAAGTTGTAGGAGCGTTAATTTGTCCTTGGCCAGTATAAGGCAGACCCAAAGTTATTAGGGCGAGGGCGTAAAAATTTTTCTTCATTCGCTGGGGTTTAAAATTTTATCGAAGTACAAAGAATGGTTTTTGTTAGCAGATTAACAAGCAAAAAGGGAAGACCAAATTATGGGATATCTTAAGTCCTACAATAAAAAAAGCCCCCGAAAATTCGGAGGCTTTTAACAAAATTATGGGTGATTAGCTTATTTAGTGATCACCATTTTGCGAACAATCACGTGGTTTCCGATCTGAAGGCCATATTGGTAACTACCTGCAGCTAGATTAAGATTTAATTCTAAAGATTCTTGAACTCCTGCCGGACGGTTTCCGAGGTCTTTGCTGAACACCGTCTTCCCACTAATATCGGTAATCCGGAACTGCACATTTTCAGCGGGCTCCAAAAGCTCCCAGTCAATACGAGTCGAGCCAGTAGTTGGGTTAGGGTAGTTTTGACCGATTTTGAAGTCTAGGTCAGACGGGCCATCTACACCAACCGATTCATTGAAGCCCATGCGAATGTGTGGGCTATTTCCACCCAATGTCCACCATCCTTGCGCGCCGCCAGAAACATCGCCGTATTCGAAAAGAACACCGGCAACATCTTCTTGCTGGTTCGAGAAAGGTATCCACATATAATCTTCTCCTACAAATAGTACTTCAACTTCTGGTTGATAAATAACATTGGGCGAAGCACTAAGCTGATCTGGAAGCATCATGGTGATGTATGTCACTGCGGCGCCGCTTGTTGTAAAGTCCGCTTGATTGAGAACATAACCAATTTCCTCTTCTCCATAAAGGCGATTCATAACATTAGTCGCGCTCTCAGGTTCAGTAACTGAACCAGTCCGCATGTTCAAATAAATAATTTCACCGGCCTGTGTTGGAGCCTGAGCAGTGCTAAGAACAGCAAATTTTATGTAGTTTATAGGTGTCTGTTGCTCAAACATATACCGAGAGCCCCAAATTACGTCTTGGCCAAGCGTAGGGTAAAATGTGGTCCAGGTGTTTCCAAGATCGTTGGCCATTTCATCCGTGTTTACAGAGAATGATTTAGCAAGAGCCACATTATTTTCTGGTACTTGGTCTTCAGCATCCATTGTTACTGCAATAGAAACAGTATAATTACCTACAACTCCGCCTCCAGCAAATGCAGCCAAAGTTTGCGGCGCCGTTTGGATTAATACTTGGTCGCCTGGTGCAACTGTGGTAGGAGTAGATGTGAACGTTTCAACACCACTTGGAGTTGTTACTGTAGCTGTTAAAAACACTCCCGTAGAAGGATTTTGACCTTGATTTTCAACAACTGCTCCGAAAGTCAATGGACGCACTTGGCCAGTTTTGTAGCTGCTGTATTCAAGTTCTTTAAGGTACTCCACGTCTAAAAACTCAGTAAGCTGAAGGTAGCTGATATAATCATCGTAATACACGCTCAAAAGAGAAAGGTCATCAGCAGGTGTTTCTACTATAGCCACATCATCTATGGCCCAATACCAACCCCAGTTTGCCGTGAAGTTAAATTCAATTTTCACTTGGCTTTGACCGCCGGCAAGAGCAGAAATGTTCACTACAGTAACCGCGGGGTTGTCTGTGTTAGTGTTGGTGGCTAAGGCGGTGTTCACTTGTATTTCGTTCCAAGTAAAGCCATTGTCAATACTCACACGAACGTAATAGGTAGAAGCAAAGTTCCGGGTATTCTGTTCAAACACCAAGGAAACGTTTGGATAATCCGTGAGATTTATAGAATTGGCTAAGGTCAGATTTGAATTTTGTACCGATCCTTCACCTTGGCCATCACCATCGACAAAAGCAAAGCCATTAGCAACAGTTGTACTGGCGAATGGGCTAAGAGCAGCAACGGGTATGATGCCCGCATTTGTGGTGCGAATCCAATCAACTGACGGGGTGCTTTCATTCGAGACCGTCCAATTATCAAGATTTTCGAAGGTATCAATCCAAATAGGGTCTCCAAAATCTTTGGCAACAGCGCGTGGTTTTGCTTTCAATGGAGCAGATACGTCAATAGCCCGGTGATTGGAATTGACGCTTTTTGACGATTGACCGTTTGCTATAATTCCGAATGCAAATAGGCCACCAAATAAAAGGTAGAAATGTTTTTTCATAGGAAAATTAATTTTTGTTTAAGCCAAAGTTAAGAATTAAGCCCGAAAAATCAGTTCGGATTTTTCGGGCTTATTGGATTCAAAAGAATAAATGTCGTACATCTGGCAGTATTAAGCCAGCGACTTTTCAGTGGTACGCGGCTCATACTCACTCATCGGCGGGCATACGCATACCAAGTTTCGATCGCCATATGCATTATCTACCCTTCCTACAGGCGACCAATACTTTGCATCGCGGGTAAAGGCAAGTGGATAAGCCGCTTTCTCGCGTGAGTAGCTATGGCTCCAAACATCGGCGGTAACCTCGGCGGCAGTGTGTGGTGCATTGTGCAATACATTGTCTTCGCGGGGGTAGATATCTTGTGCAATCTCTTCCACCTCGCGTTTGATCTGTATCATCGCATCGCAAAAGCGGTCGAGCTCCTGCATGGATTCGCTTTCTGTGGGTTCGATCATAAGTGTGCCAGCTACCGGCCAAGATACCGTGGGCGCATGAAATCCGTAATCGATCAATCGCTTAGCAATATCTGAAACTTCCACACCTGCGCTCTTCACAAATGGTCGGCAGTCGATAATCATTTCATGCGCCACGGTGCCATTCTTAGCGGTGTAAAGCACGCCATAGTCTTTGGCTAAGCGCGCTTTAATGTAGTTCGCATTTAAAATAGCATATTTCGTAGCGTCGGTCACACCCTCCTGACCCAGCATTTTAATGTAACCGTAGGATATGAGCAATATAAGTGCGCTACCCCAAGGGGCTGCCGAAACTGCAGAAATATTGTTGATTCCTCCTGTTTCCACTACGCTGTGCCCGGGTAAATAGGGCACCAAGTGCTTGGCCACACCTATGGGACCCATGCCGGGGCCACCACCACCGTGGGGTATGGCAAATGTTTTATGCAAGTTGAGATGGCATACGTCGGCACCGATCAAACCGGGATTAGTCAAACCTACCTGCGCATTCATATTTGCGCCATCCATATAAACCTGGCCGCCATGCGAATGAATTACTTCGTTGATCTCGATGATCGACTCTTCAAACACCCCGTGGGTAGAAGGATAAGTCACCATCAAGCAAGAGAGTTGGCTGGAATGCTGCTCGGCTTTGGCTTTTAAGTCGGCCACATCTATATTACCGGCTTCGTCGCATTTTATTACCACCACATCCATACCGGCCATTACGGCGCTTGCAGGATTGGTTCCGTGGGCGCTGCTCGGAATTAGGGCAATATTTCGGTGACCTTGGCCACGGCTTATGTGGTAATTGCGTATCACCATTAAGCCTGCGTATTCGCCCTGAGCGCCACTATTGGGCTGCAGCGAAACACCAGCGAAACCGGTTACTGCGCAGAGCATTTGTTTCAGTTCTTCAAACATAGCGCGGTAGCCCGCCGTCTGTGTTTGTGGAGCGAAGGGGTGAATATTTGCCCATTCCGGCCAGGTAATCGGCATTAACTCGCTTGCGGCATTGAGCTTCATCGTACAACTCCCCAGCGCTATCATGCTATGCGTAAGGTTAATATCCTTGTTTTCCAATCGCTTAATGTAGCGCATCAACTCCGTTTCGCTGTGGTAGCTGTTGAATACGGGGTGCTCCATAAAACTGGAAGTACGGGCGAAGAATCCATCAACGGGTGAATCGCACCACTCAGGCAACTCCATTTTGGCAGTTTTGCCCACGGCCTTTGCGAATACTTCAACGATATCGCTGAAATCATGACGGCTTATGGTCTCATCCAAGCTTAAGCTGATAAAATTGTCGTTGAAATATCGGAAATTCATATCCTTGGCCTCCGATAATTCTTGGATTTTTACTTTGGTCACATTTTCCGGAAGGCGAATGTGCAGCGTGTCGAAGTACACCTTAGGACCGATGGTATAGCCCAATTTTTCGAGGGCTATAACCAACTTATTAGTATGATTGTGAATTTCTTTGGCAATGGCTTTCAATCCGTCGGGACCGTGGTACACCGCATACATAGAAGCCATAGTGGCCAAAAGCGACTGAGCAGTGCAAATATTAGAGGTAGCTCGGTCGCGCTTGATGTGTTGCTCCCGCGTTTGAAGCGCAAGGCGATAGGCGGGCGCCCCATGACGGTCAGTCGAGACTCCGACTATCCGGCCAGGGATATGACGCTTATAAGCTTCTCGAGTTGCGAAAAAGGCGGCATGTGGTCCGCCAAAACCCATAGGCACGCCAAATCGTTGGCTGTTGCCCACCACTGCGTCCGCATTCCACTCGCCCGGAGGGGTGAGCAGCGTTAGGCTCATTAAGTCGGCTGCTACGGCTACCAAAGCACCGTGCTTATGCGCTTTATCTACAAATTCGCGGTAGTCGACTACCCCGCCATTGGCATTGGGATATTGGAGCAGGCAGCCAAATATTTTATCGCTGAAGGTGAACTGCTCATGATCGCCAACAATAAGCTCAATACCCATTGGTAAAGCTCGCGTTTTGAGTACATCAATCGTTTGTGGAAAGCACTCGGCCGATATAAAGAACTTATTGGCTTTTCGATTAACGGCATCGCGCTCGCGCAGGGCGTAGAACATCGACATGGCCTCAGCTGCGGCAGTGGCTTCATCGAGCAAGGACGCATTGGCGAGCTCCATTTTGGTTAGATCAGTCACCATGGTCTGGAAGTTCAAGAGTGCTTGCAGGCGCCCTTGAGCTATCTCGCTTTGATAGGGGGTGTAGGCGGTGTACCAACCTGGGTTTTCGAGCACGTTGCGCTGAATAGCCGGTGGCACAATGGTATTATAATAGCCCATACCTATATAACTGCGAAAAAGCTTGTTCTTCTTTGCCAAGCCTTCCAACTCGCGCAAATAAAAATGTTCGCTCCGTGCCGAATTCAGATCTATCGGCTTTTTCAAGCGAATCTTTGCCGGTACGGTCTCATCTATCAGAGTATCGATGCTATCTACACCAATTGTCTCCAACATTCTCTTCAAATCTTGCTCACGTGGGCCGATGTGTCGGCTCGAAAAATTGCGTAATGGCATAAGTGGGTGGTTTAATTCGTTAATTTGACGGTGCAAATATAATGACAATACCATTGGTGATGTGCGCCAGAAGCTGAATGAAACGCATCAAAATAGATAAAATTTGAATCGATATAAGGGCTTTAATATCAATAATATATGGGCTATTGGTTTGGCCACTATTACCATTTGTTTTCTGAGCGGGCCTTCTGCTTTTGCTCAAGAGCCTGCGCGACTGCTGCTTATGAATGGAAAATACCTCGACGTCATTGGTCTAGACGATACGAGCCGCGTTGACATTACCTATCGATTTGACAAGAACTTTTACCGGCGTGAAAATGCCCAAATCAAGGCGGCGCGCAAATTAGGTGAGCCCTACAGGCCGGGTCAATCGTACACTGCCGGCGGTGAATACCCCGTGTTATGGACGGATGGAACCGCCCTACGATCCGATATTTTCTCGGCTACACCGCCTTCCGGACCAGAGAAAGTTTACTATTTCTACGACGAACCTCTGGGCAACTACCTTACCGAGCCCCAAATGCGAGCTTTTGTAATGGGCGAACGCGATGCGCGCTATGCGGTGCGGGGCCGAGGCTGGTTTTATGCCGGACTGGCAGCGGGTTTTGGCGGAGGGTACGCCTTACAAGGCAGCGTGTTTACATTGGCCATTCCACCTCTTTTTGCCTTGGCAGCCAAGATTCCCATTGTTAAGATAAAACCCGAAGCGATAATTGATCCGCAGTACCGCGATGATATGGATTACGCATCCGGTTATGAGAGTGTGGCGCGAAGCCGATATTTTATCCAAGGTCTTAAAGGCAGCGCCATCGGAGCCTTTCTCGGTCTATTAACCTACAGCGTGGTGGAAGCCAATAATTGATATTTATTGGATTAACATGCCGACCCTACCGCCAAAAGTGCTGCAGAGAATCGAAAAGCTCGGGGTGGAAACCAATATCTATATCGCGCTTTGCGGAGCCGTGGCCGCTATACTGCCCTTTTTAGTTTTTGCTCAGCCTATACCCGTATGGTTTCCAATACTTGTAGCAGGAGGGGTTTGGTCTACGTATACATGGCAGAAGCTGTCGCCGGCGAATAGGGCTATCCGATCGTTCCGAAGCGCTAAGGGCCTGGCCATGATCTTGGTACCCTTACTGTGCCTGGCTTTAGCATTCCGGCTTTCTTGGCTGCCTTTGGCTGCGATGTGCCTAGCGGGTATTTTGGCTGTGACTTATGTAATGCCTGTAATTCCGGGAAGCGGGCGGAAATTAAGCCTTCGCGAGTATCCATACACCAAAATTTGGACCGTGTGGATTGTCTGGGTGCTGGTGGTTATCGCGGTTCCGCTTTTGGAGTTTTGGGATTTTCGCGGCATCGATGCCAAAATAGCCTTTACTGCTTTTCTCATTGGCCAATCCGCCTTTCTGATGGCGTTAATCATACCTTTCGATATCCGCGATCTGCGGGTAGATTCCCCCCAACAGCGCACCCTGCCTATGTGGCTCGGAGTGGAACGATCAAAAACGTTGGCGCGGAGCTGTCTTGTTTTAGCAGGTCTAAGCGTCGTGCTCATCAGTTCGATTGGAGCCATTGAGCTGCCCACGAGTTTGGCCTTGATTTTCGGAATATTCATTGCCCATCGGGTCATTCGCAGGACAACCCCCGATCGTAAAGATCGGTTTTACACAATTTTGGTCGATGGCTGTCTCGTAGTGCAACCCCTCTTGGTATTTATTACCAAGATTTTTTAATGAGTAGTTTTTGGCCATTGGTGTTATCGAATGAAGGGGAGGGAGCGGTAGTTTTTCTCTCAACTTTGCGAAGTTGTGCATTGCCGAAGGATTAAAACAGCCTAAACAAAATAGAGATATGAAGGAACACCGCCTTGCCCGATGTCCGGAAATCAGGATGATTCGCTTATTTCGTAGCATTCCAGATAATGCGCTGTTTGAATTCCTCCAATTTGCTATTTTTAGCCGGTTGAAAGTGTAAGAACTACAATAACTATGGATGAGATGCGCAACCGCGTGGTGATCGAGCAAATCGCACCGAAAATCGAAGATGGTCAGTATGCTGTAAAGCGCCTTGTAGGCGATACGATACGTATCGAAGCAGATATTATTTGCGACGGCCACGACCTCATAAACGCTTGGGTTCACTACCGCACCGACGGCGATAAAAAATGGCATACCAAAGCTTTCAAAGCCCTCGGAAACGACCGTTGGGCATCGGAAATAATGCTCGAGAAGCAAGGTGGATACGCTTGGTTTATTGAAGCCTGGCCCGATTACGCTCTCAACTGGCAGCACGAGCTAAAACGAAAACTCGAAGGCGGCCTCCACGTCGATGTGGAGCTGCTCGATGGCCTCGATTACCTCGCTCATCTTAAGCCCACCACGGCAGAAGAAAAGGCCATAATCAAGAAGTGCAAAACGCTGTTTAAGCAAGCGTCGAAGTACGAAGAAGCACTTGTGGTGGCGCAATCGCCTGTTCTAAAAGCGTTATTTGAAGCTTTCCCATTTCAAACTTTCGTAACCCGCTCGCCCGAAATGCGCATCTGGGTCGATCGACCAAAGGCTGGATTTAGCGCGTGGTACGAATTTTTCCCGCGGAGCGCGAGCAAGGAAAATGTAATGCACTCCGCATTCACCGATGCCATTGATCGATTGCCCTACGTAGCCGAAATGGGCTTCGACGTGGTGTACTTCCCACCAATCCATCCCATAGGGGAAAAGAATAGAAAAGGGAAAAATAATGCCGCGGAAGCGGCGGAAGGAGATGTCGGCTCGCCTTGGGCGATAGGCAGCCGCCTGGGCGGGCATAAAAGCACAAACCCAGATTTGGGAGATCTAAAGAGCTTTAAAACCTTTATCGCCGAAGCCAAAAAATTTGGAATCGAAGTTGCTATGGATTATGCACTTCAATGTGCTCCCGACCATCCCTACGTGAAGGAACACCCCGACTGGTTCAAATGGCGACCCGACGGTACCGTGCAATACGCCGAAAACCCGCCGAAAAAGTACCAGGACATTTTACCCATATTTTTTGAAACCGCCGATTGGGAAAATCTTTGGAAAGAGCTCTTGAGTATTCTCTATTTTTGGATGGATGCTGGGATCAAAATCTTTCGGGTCGATAATCCGCATACCAAGCCGTTCCGCTTTTGGAAATGGCTCATTGCCGAAGTGCATAAACGCGATTCAGAGGTTATCTTCCTCTCCGAAGCTTTTACCCGCCCGAAGATTATGCACCAATTGGCCAAAGTAGGTTTTACGCATAGCTACACCTATTTTACCTGGCGCAACTCGAAAGAGGAGTTGGTGGCCTATATGCACGAAATCTGCACAGATCCATCGCGGCAGTATTTCCGACCTAACTTTTGGCCCAATACGCCAGATATTTTACCCTACGAATTGCAAGTGCCAAATGAAGCCACTTTTATTATGCGCCATTTTCTGGCTGCCACCCTCAGTTCGAATTACGGCATGTACGGCCCCGCCTACGAAAATATGGCTTACCGCGCCGTGCCCGGAAAGGAAGAATATTGGGATTCGGAAAAATACGAAGTGCAAAACCATGTGTGGAGCACGCAGGGCAAGCTGAAGCAGGTCATCAAGATTGTGAATCAATTAAGGAAACACCATCCGGCTTTTCAAGATACATTTAATTGGGTGAATTGCCCGGTCGATAACGATTACCTTTTTGCTTATTTAAAGCAAACAGGTAGCGATGTGATGCTGTGCGTAGTAAATCTCGATACCTACCATATACAGCGCGGTATGGTGCAAGTGCCCGTTCAAAAATTTCTTCCAGATGTAAATAAGCCATTCATAGTGAAAGATTTGCTAACCCAGGCGTCGTATACGTGGCATGGATCGACCAATTACGTTGAGATTAATCCAAATGGGCTTCCCTTCCATTGTTTTCAAATCAACATTTGAAATTGGAACCCGCAACATTAGATATCGCCAGTGATTGGAAGGAGATTTTTGATCCGGAATCGAAGGCACATTCGCAGTTTCTCGGAAAAATTTTACCCGGTTATTTGCAGGAAATGCGCTGGTTTGGGGCAAAGTCTTCTCGTATCAAGCGCTACGGAGCCGAGTATTCGCTTGCCTACGAAATAGCCGAAAACGTATGGGTCTATTTGCTTTTTGTAGAGGTAGTATTTCAATCGTCGAATACGGAAACTTATTTCCTACCGCTCACCTACTTAAAGAAGCCTGAAACTGATCAAGGCACCGTGGCCAAACTCCTTGGAAGCAGTGGCAAGCCTATCGGTTATTTAGTTGACGCAATTTACACAAGCGCCTACCGCAAAAGTTTGTTCGACGGTATCGTTCAAAATCAAAAGGTTACTTTATCCATCGGTCAGCTGCGCTTCTCGCGGGGTAAAGTGCTCAAGAAAAAGAGTGGGCTTACCAATATGCAAAGTGAAGTATTGCGATTGGAGCAAAGCAATTCTACCATTGTGTACGGAGGTCGATTTTACCTTAAAATCTACCGGAAGCTATTTCGACACAACAATCCAGATTTGGAGCTTACGCGCTACTTTTCCGAGAAATCAGCCTTTCAGCATTCGCCAAACTTTGCAGGAACGGTAGAGTGGGTGCGTGCAGATTATTACAACGTTTCGCTCGGCTTGATGCAGGAGAAAGTGGTGAACCAAGGCGAAGCCTGGAACGATACGCTCGATGAGATTGAAGGCTTTTTTAAGCGGGTTGAAGAATTGGGCTACACGCTCGATGAATTGCCAAAGATCGATCTCTACAAACCCATAGCCCGCGAGCAAGTTCCTGACTACTACCAAAAACTGGTCGGTGAATCCATGCTGCGCAAGGTGGAGCTCCTGGCCACGCGCACCGCAGAAATGCATATAGCGCTCTTTGCCGAAAAAACAGATCGCCACTTCTCGCCAGAAAGCTTCACCAGCGATTATACTGTGTGGTTGCTCAATAGGGTGATGTATATGTTCGACGCTCGTTTCAACCTCTTGGAGCAGAATATTCATAAACTGAAGGGTGAGGCATTGGAATACGCTACATTTTTTCTGGAAAATAAAGATCTGATCAAGGATAGGCTGCTCAATTTTGATGACCAATCGCTCAATTCCTGCCGCATTCGTATCCACGGCGACTATCACCTGGGGCAGGTTTTGCTCACTGGCGACGATTTTTGTATCCTCGATTTCGAAGGAGAACCAGAGAGCACCATTCGCGATCGAAAAGTAAAACAACCGCCCGTAAAAGATTTGGCTGGCCTATTTCGTTCGTATCATTACGCCGTATTTGCCACCGTATTTCAACGTATGAAGTCCGACTTACCCTTGGACTTCTTGATGGAAGCCGGTGGTAGGTATTACCGCCTGATCGTTGGCGTAAGCCTGGAAGCTTATGTCAAAACGGCGATGGAAGGTGGTTTGAACATCGGATATTCTAAAGAAATTGATTTCTTGCTGCGCTATCACCTTTTGGAAAAAGCAATTTACGAATTGGGGTACGAGCTCCATGCCCGGCCCGAGTGGGTCATTATACCGCTGAAGGGCATTATACAAATTTTGAAAAATGAATAACGATGGCTACAACCGAAACCGCATTTAGCTTATTTACCGACTTCGACATTAATTTGTTCAAGGCCGGAAAACACTTTAAACTCTACGAAAAGCTGGGCTCTCATCTGGCAGAGGTCGATGGAGTTAAGGGTACTTACTTTGCGCTTTGGGCGCCCAATGCCATGTCGGTATCGGTAATTGGCAACTTCAACAAATGGAATAGCCAAGGCTATGCGCTCGCCAGCCGTTGGGATGGCAGCGGAATTTGGGAAGGGTTTTTTCCAAATATTCACGAAGGTGCCATCTATAAGTACGCCATTCGATCGTCGGTGGGCGGTCAATACCTGGAGAAAGGCGATCCTTTTGCGCGGCAATGGGAGATTCCGCCGAGCACCGCATCGGTAGTAAAAGCGCCAAAGCCGCAATGGACCGATGGAAAATGGATGAAGGAGCGTGGCCGACACAATGCACTCGATCAACCTTGCTCCGTTTACGAAGTTCACTTAGGGTCCTGGCGGCGAAAAGCCGACGATGGCAATCGCTCGCTGACTTATCGGGAGCTCGCCGATGAGTTGGTGCCGTATGTGAAAGAATTGGGTTTCACCCACGTAGAATTTATGCCCGTTATGGAGCACCCCTTCTTTGGCTCCTGGGGGTATCAGATTACCGGATACTTTGCTCCGACTTCCCGCTTTGGCAGCCCCGAAGATTTTGCCTTTCTTGTAGATGCCTTCCACAACGCGGGTATTGGCGTACTGCTCGATTGGGTTCCAAGCCACTTCCCGGTCGATGCGCACGGACTTTTCCGGTTTGACGGTACCGCTCTGTACGAACACGAAGATTACCGCTTGGGCTATCACCCCGATTGGAACAGTTTTATATTCAACTACGGTAGAAATGAAGTCAGGGCTTTCTTAATTTCAAACGCCATCTACTGGTTCGAGCAGTTCCATATAGATGGAATGCGGGTAGATGCGGTGGCTTCCATGCTTTATTTAGATTACAGTCGAAAGCACGGGCAGTGGGTGCCAAATCGGTATGGCGGTCGCGAAAATCTCGATGCCATTACCCTCCTGCGCGAGCTCAACGATGCGATCTATTCAAACTTCCCCGATGTGCAATGCATAGCCGAAGAATCGACTTCCTGGCCTATGGTATCGAGACCCACTTCTCAAGGCGGGCTTGGATTCGGAATGAAGTGGATGATGGGGTGGATGAACGATGTGTTGGAATATTTCAAAGTCGATCCGCTATACAGAAGGTACCATCAGAATAAATTGACCTTTAGTTTGGTTTACGCCTTCAGCGAAAACTTTATGCTTCCGCTTTCGCACGATGAAGTGGTGCATGGCAAAGGATCGATCTTAAGCCGTATGCCCGGCGACGAATGGCAGCGTTTTGCAAATATGCGGGTACTCTATTCGTGGATGTACACCCACCCGGGCACTAAATTGCTTTTTATGGGTAACGAATTTGGGCAGTTTTCCGAATGGAAGCACGATGAGAGCTTACTCTGGAATCTCTACCGATTTGACTTTCACAAAGGAATAGCTCGTATGGTAGGTGCGCTCAATGCGATGTACAAAGCGCGCCCTGAGCTGCATGAGCTCAACTTCGATTACAACGGTTTCCAATGGATTGATTACAACGATACGAAGAATTGCATTCTCAGTTTTTACCGAAAGGATAAGGCTGGAAACGGTTTGGTAGTAGTCGGAAATATGTTGCCAGGATCGCACGAAGTGTATGATATCGGAGTGGACCATGCGGGCAACTATCGCGAGATATTTAATAGCGATAATGCCGATTTCGGCGGAAACGGTTTTGGCAATAGCAAACCACTCAAAACAGAGGAACGTCCCAGCCACAGCCGGGCGCATACGCTTACCATTCGCATAGCGCCGCTGGCCTTTATGGTATTTGAAGTGGTGAAAACCAAGGAGAAAATGTCCGTTAAACCGGCCAAAGCTAAATTGAGCGGAGCTCCTAAAACTAAGATCAAACCAGCTAAACCCACCCCTGCCGCAAAGGCCCAATCAAGTAAGCCGAAAACAACCGAAAAAACTACCGCTAAAGCAAAAGCCACGCGTCCTGCCGCCACAGCGAAGAGCACTACAAAAATTGAAGTGAAGGAAGATTTGAAAGATGTGCCGTACGCTTTGAAGCGCGGCCGTCGGCCAAAACCGAATGAATAAATCATGATCAAAAAATACATTTGTGTCCACGGACACTTTTACCAACCGCCGCGCGAAAATGCCTGGTTGGAAGAAATAGAATACCAGGACTCAGCGGCTCCCTACCACGATTGGAATGAGCGGATTACCGCGGAGTGCTACGCTCCCAATGCGGTATCGCGGATACTCGATGAGAACAAGCGCATAGTAGATATTGTAAACAACTACTCGCGCATGAGTTTCAATTTCGGTCCAACGCTTTTAAGTTGGCTCGAAGAGCACCGCCCAAAAACTTACGAGCGCATACTCGCCGCCGATAAGCGGAGCATAGAGCGATTTGGAGGCCATGGGTCTGCGATTGCTCAAGTTTACAATCACATCATTATGCCGCTAGCCAGTCGCCGAGATAAAGATTCGCAAGTGTATTGGGGCCTGCGCGATTTTGAAAATCGCTTCGGTCGCAATGCCGATGGTATGTGGCTTGCCGAGACCGCCGTAGATACCGAAACGCTCGAAGTGCTTGCCGAGCAAGGCGTAAAATATACCATTCTTGCGCCGCGTCAAGCCAAGCGATTTAAAGAATTGGGAGCAGAAAATTGGACCAATGGGATCGATCCGCGAGTGCCCTACCTATGTAAGTTGCCAAGTGGAAATTCAATCAAGTTATTTTTCTACGATGGCGACCGGTCACAGGCTGTGGCATTTAAGGGTTTGCTTAAGGACGGAAAGGAATTTGCCCAATACCTGATGGGAGGCTTCGACGATCGATCTTCATCTCAATTGGTGCACATTGCCACCGATGGTGAGAGCTATGGCCACCACCACCACCACGGCGATATGGCTTTGGCATTTTGCATCCGATCGATAGAAACCAATAACTTGGCGACGATCACTAATTACGGTCAATATTTGGAGCTAAATCCGCCGAGACATCTGGTAGAAATTCACGAAAATTCTTCTTGGAGTTGCGTGCACGGCGTGGAGCGCTGGAAGGCCAATTGCGGCTGCAACAGCGGCGGCCAACCCGGGTGGAATCAGGAGTGGCGTGCGCCACTGCGTGCAAGTTTAGATTGGCTGCGCGATCAATTGGCTGCCGTTTTTGAGAAGCAAATCGGCGCGCTTGCAAAAGACCCGTGGAAGATCAGAAATTTATACGTCGAGGTGGTGCTCGATCACACCCAGGCCCAAATAGATAAGTTCTTGCTCCAACATTTCGGTAAGGTCTCCGATCGCGATCGTACCCACATTCTGCGATTGCTCGAAATGCAGCGACATTCACTGCTTATGTTTACGAGTTGTGGCTGGTTTTTTGACGAGATTTCGGGTATAGAGACGGTACAAATTCTTCAATATGCCGCCCGAGCTATTCAATTGGCCGAAAGTGAAAGTTCCGTTTTACTCGAAGACGAATTTAAAGAGCGATTGGCGGTATCCAAAAGCAATATGCCCGAGTTTGAAACCGGTGCCGACGTGTATGAAAAGTACGTGGTTCCCTCGCGACTTACGCTTACGCAAATAGGAATGCATTACGCCGTTACGTCGCTATTTGCAGAGAATCCCGACGATATTTTGGTATTTAATTACACCTGTAAATCCACCGATTTCAGGCGCCTGGTTCAAGCCAATCAGCGACTGGCACTGGGGCGTACCCACGTGCGTTCGCAGGTTACCAACAGCGAAAAGCACTTTAGCTACGTGGTGCTTTACCTCGGGCAACATCACTGTATAGGGAAGGCTTTTGAGCAGATACCGCTCGAAGAGTACCACGTATTTGTCGATGAGGTGGTGCGCGCTTTCCAAGACTCAAATATTTCGAAAATTTTCGAGCTTTTCCGTCGCTATCCCGATCAGCGCGATTTCTCCTTTTTCGATATGTTCAAAGACGAACAAATCAAGATGCTCAATGGTGTGCTGGCCTACGGGATCGATTCGGCAAACAGTTCCTACCGCAAGATCAATGAACGCAATTACAATCTGCTGAATGTAATGCGCGCTACGAATTTGGAGCCGCCTGCCCTACTGGTTCGAAACCTGGAAACGGTGCTGAATATCGATCTGCGGAGTCATTTTGCAAATGGACTTGGCAAGGTGAATATCGAGTCGCTTCGAGCCGTTACCGACGAAATTTGCAAATGGAATTTTACAGTCGATGTCGATCAGGTGAGCTTTATTTGCGCCGGCAAACTCGATAAAATGCTCCTGGAGCTCGATACGCTGACGAATGGACACTCCGATCGAAGCGGCGACCTGATTGAGAATATACATCAATCGTTGGTCTTACTCGAGCGTGTAAAGGTAATCCCGGAATTGAACGCTATTCAGGATGTCATTTTTTCGCATCTCAAGCATGTACAGCCAGATATTCCGCAGGCACTTTTTGATACACTCATTCAATTTGCCGAGTACATTAATCTAGATACGGCTGCGGTAGAAGCAAGATTGGGAAAAGTTGGAGCGAGTTAGAATTCTGAATTGGATTGTCCTACCTTATCTAATTTAGCGATTATGTGATGTCGAGAATTGAGAACTGTATTGTGCTACCATCATTAATTCAGCAATCATACCAGGTCAAGAATTCAGAATTCAAAGTAACGGCTTACCAAGGTTACTAATATTCCATAGAGGGAATTCTGAATTCTGAATTTTGAATTCAAACTTATTCCACCACCGTTATCATCACCTCCATCCGTTCCACCTGCCCACTGCTGCCGATGGCTTGAATGATCAACGAATAAACCCCAGCCGAAAGATCAGTTGGCGACCAAAGTAAGATGTTTTCTTCCCCATCTAACCCTGCTTTACCGGCGGCGTGCATTTCCTGCCCCCAGCGGTTGAAGATCTGCCAGCGGAGCTCTGCTACACCGGCTATTTGAGCTCGGAGGGCATCGTTGCGGCCATCGCCATTGGGGGAGATAATGTTGGGGATAATGAGCTCCAGGCCTT
>JBBQFC010000003.1:0-93490 GCA_038321615.1 Flavobacteriales bacterium
TCCGTAGGCGGAAACTACAGCGTAAATAAGGTAGATCGGCTCCCGATAAACGATACCTGCTATCAACCAACCGAAAAAAAGGCTGGTTCCGATAAAATGGCTTATTCGGGTTCCGGTTTGCCGATGTTCACTTTTGTAATACGGGTAAAATTCTTCGAACGTATGGTATTGTTTTTCCATCGGGAGTGAATTAGTGCTATTTGAAAGTACGTAATTTTTCGATTTCACTTTCATCACCCACTTCGCCCGCCTTCTGCAGATAATGTTCGAGATCGGAAGGCTTACCAACCTTGCTCGCTAACCGGGCTGTGGTGTATAGCCGCTCAAACCCGGGATTTTGCAATTGGCAAAGGCCTTGCATCCAGTTGTAAGCTTCAGTCAGCGCGCTTTCCGGCGCAGTTTGTTTGAGCATGGTATGAGCTACAAAGTCGAGCAGCTCGTAGCTATTGGTGTCTTTAGCGAGCCATATTTCCCTGCCGATTGCCGCATAGGCGTCCCATTCCTCCGTCATTTGATAGTAATACATGCGATACCGCAGTTTATACGCTGCCGCTCGCTCGTCGAGTATGTCGTCGGCAAGTTGCATCGCTTGGGTCATCTTACTTTGATCGCGCTCTTTGATAGCCAGCTTTACATCACTGAATACGAAGCTTGCGAGCTTGTCATAGACTTCTTCCGCACCGTAGCGCTCGATAAGCAGCTCACGAAATTTGATCACTTCGCCAGCGTAAACACCTCCACCCACGTAGCGATGCACCACTCCCCAAGTTGCTTCGTCGAGCAAACCTGATCGGGATTGCAGCCAAGTGATAACACTATCCGGATTGGGATTTTCGCGTTCAGCTCGCTTTAGGTAGGATTTGCGGTGGAACTCCGGGAAACCGACATCAAAATTTAAAGGGTCGGGGAGGGGTGGGAGAAAATTTTCGCTTTTCAGCACCTGACTCACAGCGGCCATAAAATCTTCGGGCTTTTTAAACCCACTGAGCCGGCCAATTAAATGACCATTGCCGTCGAAAAAAAGGAAATGTGGGTAGTCCGAAACCCGATATTTCATTGCCAAGTCAACGCCAAATCCAGTTTCCATATCAAATTTGGCTGCAACCAATTGGCCGTCGAAAAATGTGCCGACCGCAGTGTCGGCGAAGGTTTCTGTATCCATCGTTCGGCACCAGCCGCACCACTCGGTATAGGCATCGACCATAGCGTATTTTCCTTCGTCTCTTGCCTTGGCGATGAGATTCTGGAAGGATCCCGATTCGAAATTTACTTGAGCTGGGGCTCTAAAGGCCAGCAGAATTATGCCGATCAAATGTAAATAACGCATCACGCGAAGGTAGCTAATTGGGTAAAATATCATTTTCTGGAAAAAGCCAATTAAGTGTTCAGCCCATCGAGATAAGCTTGCATCCAAAAGCCTGTGTCCCGCACTTGGCCGGGTTCAGATTGCAGGAGACGCTGAGCGATTCTGTGGCGCTCTTCGTCTGATTTATTTTGGCTCAATTTTGCAACGGCTTCCACTTTTTCTATAGGTATGCGAAAAGCCCGGAGCTGGGTGAACATTCCTGACAGATATTTCTCGGGTAGATTTTCCCAAACGTGCATATAGCTCGGTTCGAAACATCGGATCATTGCTTCCATCACCATGCGAACATCGGCCGGTGAATCGAGGTATTCGATGGTTCCGGAAATGTGAGCGGCCAGGTAATTCCAAGTGGGAACGCTGCGTGCTGAATTATAAAGCGATGGACTGATGTAGGCATGTGGGCCCGCAAAAACCACTTTTACCTTACTGCCATTTTCGATTTGCGATTGCGTATTCAGAATCGCTAAATGCGAAAGAAGTTCCTTGCCGCCTTCATTCCATACAAAGGGTAGATGAGTAATTTCTACTCCATTTTGGCTGCTGTTGCAAAGCATTCCAAATGGATTGGCATCGATTAGCTCTTTCACGCGTTCGAAATCATTCTCCTGAAATTCTTTTGGAATATACATGCGCTGCGAAAGTAGTTCTTATGATTTTCGAATTTGATGATTCGCTTTGATGCGCTGTGAATTATTTATTCTCCACAGTGGCCGGTTGCTAATGGCTCGTTATTGGCCGCGCCCGACTAAGACTAAGGGGCCGCGATGAATCTGCGTTTTACAACAAATAAGGAAGCATCTGTCTTGACCGATGATACCATCGCTTTGTTCAAATTTACTGTTAATGGAAGGTTATTGACTATCCCTATTGTCGAGAAGTTGAGGCAAAAAAAAAGGCATCTACAAGATGCCTTTTTCCGATCAGAACGAATCGTTTAGTTCATATTCGGTTGCGGCGTCATCCGCAAATAGGGCTTAATTTCGGTAAACCCCTTAGAAAAATGCTTCGGGATATCGGCTGTAGCGATAGACGGTACTACCACACAGTCATCTCCATTTTGCCAGTTGGCTGGGGTGGCCACTTTGTGGTAAGCGGTGAGCTGAAGCGAATCAATGACCCGGATTAATTCATCAAAATTCCGACCTGTAGACGCTGGATAGGTAATCATTAGCTGAATTTTTTTGCTCGGGTCGACTATAAATACGGATCGAACGGTGTGTTTGCTATCGGCGTTGGGGTGAATCATGTCGTAAAGCTCCGCTACTTTGCGGTCTTCGTCGGCAATGATTGGGAAGTTTACCGTAGTGTGTTGGGTTTCGTTAATGTCTTTTATCCAGCCTTTATGCGATTCTAGACCATCAACGCTCAGGGCTGCCACCTTCACATTACGGCTTTTGAATTGATCGGTGTACTTGGCCACCGTGCCCAGCTCCGTGGTACATACGGGCGTATAATCGGCGGGGTGCGAGAAGAGCACTCCCCAGCTATCGCCGAGCCATTGGTGAAAATGTATAGTGCCTTCGGAAGTTGCTGCGGTAAAATCGGGGGCGATATCGCCCAAGCGTAAGTTTGCCATTTGTGGGGAATTTTAGTTTCTCCAAAATTAACCATTACGAGGCGGTTTAGTTCGCAAATAGTGCCAATTTGGAATTCTTAACGATGGGTTAATACGGGTTGCACGTGTGCACGTAGAATCTTAAAGATCGTAGATACTTTGGTTAAATATCAAGAAACCAAAATTGAAGGAGAAGCTCCACGGCTCTTCCCTGCTGTCGTAATAATTCAAATTCAAGCTCACCGGCCCAAGCGGGCTGTGCCATACAAGTGCCGAAGCACCAATATAGGCGGCTTTAAGATGGGTGCGATCCAGCACAGCTAAGTTGTCGTCGACCCGCTCAATTTCGACAAAAGGTTGAAAAGCGTAGGCTTCCAGCCGAAATTCCACATTCTTGCGAATGTCCAACACTGTGCGCAAACCCAACGCCACATATTCGGTAGAGCGAAACTCATTGAGAAATATGGTATTGCTTTCGGGAATCGGCTGGTAGGCGGGTGCCGAGATAAGCGAAGCGGTATAATTCTCGAAAAGGGGTTTGTTTGAATATTGACCCTGCAAGTCGAAGCCTAAGTGTAAAGGCCCAATCTTACCAAAATAATTTTCGTACTTGACACGAGCCTCAAGCCAATTGTGATAATCGCTAACCACTTCTGCATCTGCACGAGTGCTTCCGAAGTTCGTTTCTTCCAGACCCGTAACCCCGCGAATTTGTATCTGGAGCCTTGTTCCTCGGCTGGCGTATTGCCGCTTATCGAGGGTATTTCGATCTATCCCAATGGCAAAGGTACCCAACTCGAAATTGGTTACGTCGGCCGTGTCTTCTGCTGTAAACGATTGGGTTTGATAGTAGGTATCTTCGGTTTCGCCGTACTTGGCATCGATTTTAAAAACGGTATTGTTCCCCCAGGATGCCTTGTAAGTGAGTGCTCCAAATGCTTCGTTTTTTATGATAAATGAAGGGCGGGAAGTTTCGAAGAAAGTTGCAAAACTCCGAAAATAATCCCAGCGATTTAGTACGAGATGCGGAGCTAAAGACATTCGCTTTTTACCGCCAAAATCGATTAAGGCGCCCAGGTAGGTCGAACCATAAAATTTTCCGAAGTAGAGATTGCTGCTCAGCGTAATGGAGGTGCGCCTAAAAAGGGAATAATCAATACCTACAAAACCCACATTGATGGGGCGCGAAGAAATGTTTCCGCCAAAGGAGAGCAGTAAATCTTTCTCTTTTTGAATGCTTAAGTTGAGTTTGAAAGCGCTGTCGGCTTCGGAATAGAATGTTTCGGGTTGGATATGCCGAATATTTGGGTCTTGCGCCAAACGCAAGAATTGCGGACGAAGATCATCGAACGTGTAAGTGGAATCCATTCGGCTTGGGCCAATAGCCGATTCAATATATTTCCGTTGTTTTTTTGTAAGCTCTCCTTTTACTTCCAAACTGTCGATTTGCTTAACCGGAAACTCGGCCCGGAAAGCCAATCTGCGATTGTAAAGTGCTTCAGCGCTCACCACGCGGGACCCCACCATGGACCGTATTTCGTCTATTTTTTCCAAGGTAGCCTGATATCCCAGCTCTATTTCAAAATTAATATCCGAAAAATCGAAAACCCCCACTTCGCTTTTGGGCTCAATGATCAAACCGTGATCGCAAGCTATGGTGTAATCGCTCTGCGCCATAATCATATTGCGCACCTGCGAGAGCAAATCATTATCGAGCGGATCTTCTATTATGGACGCTACATTGCTACCCAATATTACGTCGGGCAAGAAGGAATCGTACATTACGTCGGCGGGAAAATTATTGTACAAACCCCCATCGAATAGTAGTTTCCCGTCAATTCGAATAGGTTTGAAATAGAACGGATAGGTGCTCGAAGCACGCGTAGCCAGACTGAGGTTGCCACTTCCAAAAATTACCTGCTCCTTTTTAGCAATATCGGACGCTACGCAACGAAAAGGGACGAACAAACTATCGAAGTTGTAGTGGGCTGCAGCGCTGGCACCACTCAGTAAATCGAGCAACATGTACTCCATCAAGTTTGGAGTTACCACATTGCTTGGTATCGAAGTCTGAAGAATATTTTCCGGCGAAATTTTGAGCCTCACCATCGAAGCGTCTTGTTTGCGCTGCGAAAAATAATAGGTGTCTCGCTCCGGCAAATTTCCGGTCAACGCCAATCGAAAATTTTCAGAATTGAAAAATGCGGTCATTTCATCGACCGTGTAACCGGCGCTGTAAAAGCCCCCAATCAAAGCGCCCATGGATGTACCTGTGATGTAGTCGATAGGGATTCCCTGCTCTTCAAGCGCTTTTATAACCCCCAGGTGAGCCAGCCCAGAAGCACCACCACCGCTCAATACCAGACCCACTTTTTGCCCAAACGTGTTGAGGCTTAGTGCAAAGAGTAGGCAGAGTAAGACGCTTTTTAAATACATAGCGGAGTAGTGGCGCAAAACTAAGATTTACATTCTACCCGAAGATAGATACTACGTTAACGGTAAGTGCCCCTTACCTGTTGTGCTATTTGGCTGATGTAGGGTGCGGTTTCAAAAATTCGCGTGCCATACCAGGAGAATGCTTCTCCATCTACACATATGCACGGTATGCTGAAAGTAGCTTCCATTTCTTTGGCCATTTCTGGAGTGAAAGGGTAAGGCTCGGTGCTCAAGAAAATAACCTGCGGTTTGAGCGTTGCAATCTGTTCAGGTTCCAATCTGGGGTAGCGCATCCCTTCATCTCCGAGTTGCTCGAGCGCATTAGATATCCCGATGGAACGGAGCATCCACGAAATATAAGTGTCGGTACCGGCGGCCATAAAAGGCTTTTGCCAAATGAGATAGAGCGCAGAAACGGGCTTCAAAGCAGTAAATTCGGCTTGGAGCAGGCCGTACGTGAGCTTAAGTCGGCCGAGCAAGGCCGCAGCTCCGGAGTCCATGCCGCAAATTTTTCCAATAGCCAGCAAACAGGCTTCTAATTCTTGGAAATTGGAAATATCACTCACATAGACGGGCGCAATTTTTTCGAGTTTATGAATGGCTTCTCGGGTATTCTCTTCCTTATTGGCCAGAATAAAATCGGGTTTGAGCTGCTCAATATGCGCTATTTCAGGCTTTTTGGTTCCTCCTATTTGAGCGGTTTCATTTCGAATTTCTTCGGGATGGACGCAATATTTGGTGACTCCAACTAATTTATAACCCAGACCCAAATCGCAAAGCAATTCGGTAAGCGATGGAACGAGGCAAACAATTCGCTCCGGCTTATGCCTAATCTCTACGGAACGCCCTATTTGGTCGTTGATTTGAAGCATTTAATGCAGTGCTGCAATCAAATCGTGGCGGGTGATAATATGGTGTTTGTCTTCATCGATTTTCACCAATACCGCCGATACTTCTTTGTCCACGAGCTTCATCACTTTGCGCAAGTCTTCATCGCTATCTACCATAGGGAAGGGAGCCGACATGAGTTCGCTTACCCGCATATTACCCACGTCGCGACCATCGGTCATCGATTTGAAAATTTGGCGTTCGTCGATAGCTCCTACAAATTTATTGCCGCTTACTACGGGAATCTGCGAAATGTCAAATTTCTTGAGTTTGGCTATAGCCGCACTCATTAATTCTTCGCTACCTACCGTTACTAGCGGTGTACCATTATGCCGATTGACCAGATCCAAGGCCGTTTTATTGCGCTCGTTTAAGAAGCCGCGGTCGCGCATCCAATCGTCGTTGAATACCTTTCCGACATAACGCGAACCATGATCGTTAAATAGCACCACCACGAAATCTTCGGGTTTTAGTTCATGGCGCATTTGCTCTATCACGGCATATGCAGAACCGGCCGAATAGCCCAATAAAAGACCTTCCTTCCGAGCTAATTCACGGGTATATACCGCACCGTCTTTATCGGTTACTTTTTCGAAATGGTCAATTAAACCAAAGTCTACGTTTTTTGGAAGAATGTCTTCCCCTATCCCCTCGGTGATGTAAGAGTAGATTTCTTTTTCGTCAAATATACCCGTTTCATGGTATTTCTTGAAAACACTTCCATAGGTGTCGGCTCCCCAAATTTTAATGTTGGGGTTTTTCTCCTTCAGAAATTTCGCTACCCCCGATACCGTTCCTCCGGTACCAACGCCCACCACAAAATGGGTGATTTTTCCTTCGGTCTGTTCCCATATTTCAGGGCCGGTGGTGAGGTAGTGTGCTTTGCGATTGCTGAGATTGTCATATTGATACGGGTAATACGAATTGGGTATCTCTTTGTTGAGTCGCGAAGCCACCGAGTAGTAGCTATCCGGGTGGTCCGGGGCAACATTGGTAGGGCATACGTACACCTCAGCACCCATAGCCCGGAGTATATCCATCTTTTCTTTACTCTGCTTATCGCTCAGGGTGCAAATGAGTTTATAGCCTTTTACGATACAGGCCAAGGCTAATCCCATTCCGGTATTGCCACTCGTACATTCTATTACCGTGCCGCCGGGTTTTAATTTTCCTTCGCGCTCAGCATCTTCGATCATTTGGAGCGCCATCCGATCTTTGGTACTATGCCCCGGATTGAAGTATTCTACTTTCGCGTAGATCGTAGCCGGTATGTGTTGGCATATTTTATTCAAGCGCACCAGCGGAGTGTCGCCGATGGTTTCGAGAATGTTATTGTAAGCTTTGCGGTAGGCCATGTGGGGCAATTTTGCCGCAAATTTAGGGCTTTAATCGAAGCGGATGGCTTTCGATGGTCTTATTTGTGTTACAGCCAAGGTAGGTAGCAGCAGAGCTGCCAAACAAATAACCAAAGTGGCCAAATTTAAGATGAGAATCACAGAAGTCTTTAGGAGAATGGGCACTTCCGATACATAATAGTTTTTCGGATCGAGCTTAAAAAACCCAAAATGTTGCTGAAGAAGTCCGATGGAAATGCCCAAAACATTTCCAACCAAAAGCCCTATTAATATGATGTAAGCGGCCTGAGTAAGGAAAATGCGCTGCACAAACCAAGAGTTGGCTCCCAAGGCTTTCAAGGTGCCGATCATCCGGGTGCGTTCCATAATGAGGATCAGCAATGCCGACGTCATATTTATTATCGATATCAAGATCATCAGACCCACTATTATGAACGTATTAAGATCGAGCATTTCGAGCCAGTTGAATATTTCGGGGAGCCGCTGGCGAATGGTGGTGGTCTGTAGGTTATAGTTGAGGTGATCGTAAATGAAATCGTCCATCCTATTTAGATCATCGTACGATTGGAGCTGAATTTCAAAACCTTCGGTATAATATTTTCCCGAGCCGCCGGTGGTTCTTACGGTGGCCACAAGGGTGCTGTCGCAGCCACAAGCAGGTAGGCCGCGGGTTTCAATATCCAAAAAAGCCGTGTCGGGAAGGGTGCTACTACCCTCGGCTACTACATACAAGGATTGATTTTCTGAAAGGCAAAACGCGTACGGGCCTTCTCCCGAAAGGGAATCCACACTCCATTGCAGCCGCATCTGCGGGTCGCTACCGAAGGCTTTTGCTTCGAGCAGAATACGGTCGTCGCTGCAACCCAATACATTGATTTGAGCTTCAACACCCCATTGATTGAGTTTGCGAATATGCGCTATATCGATAAGCACAATCTCTTCGTCGAGTTCACTCAGCCCAGTTTCGAAGAAGCCCACCGCCGAAAAATTTCGCTGGCTCATTCCTCCTTGCTCATTTTGAAAATAGATAGGAACCTTATCTCCGAGCTGAATTTGAAGTCGACCGGCCAAAAAAGTGGAAATCAGAATTTCTGATTTTGCCGCCGAGTCCGTCAAAGAAAGAAGCCTCCCTTCTTTTAAATGTCGATTCATAAACGTCCAGTCGTAATCGGTCGATACGCCCTTGGCGAGTATGCCTTGTATCTGTTCGCTGGTTTCGATTACGCCTTCCTTGATGGCATAAATTTGGATGTGGCTTACGCCTGACACCGTATCGATATTGGGATAAAAATCTTGTTGAATTTCTAACTTCGGCTTTTCAAAACGCTTGGAATTGCCAAATGCATTGATCTGAATATGGGCGCCAAAACCGATTACTTTATCGCGTATTTCTTTTTGAAAACCCGTTACGATGCTCACTGTGAGTATCATCACCATCACCCCGAGGGCTATACCGGCGGTGGCAATGCGCACAATGGGTCCCGAAAGCTCCTTATCGGTACTTTTGGTGCGTATTAAACGTTTGGCAATAAAGAAGGGCGTATTCAATGGCCGAGAAAATTCACCGCGAAGTTTAGGAATAAAATGAAGAAATCCCATTTAATATGCGCGTTCATCTTGTTGCAAGCCACGCTCTCTTGCCAGAATGGGCACACTTCAGTGCGGTCGGAAGCGCCTGCGGCAGGGGAGATATTGGCAGCGCAACCCGGTAAACCCGTCCTTCCCGGAATCTACAGCATAGCTGCCTGGAAGGTAGACCTTGCCGGAAAAACGATCGCTTTGGTGGCCAATCACAGCTCGGTAATAGGCCGAACACATTTACTCGACACCCTCCTTTCTTTGGGTTTGGACGTGCGCGTAGTTTTTGCGCCGGAGCATGGTTTTCGCGGCGATCATCCCGATGGGAGTAAGGTGAGCTCTACAGTCGACGAAAAATCGGGTGTTCCCATTCAGTCGCTCTACGGCTCAAAAAAGAAGCCATCTACGGATGCGTTAAGGGATGTAGATGTCGTGATTTTCGACATACAGGATGTCGGAGCGCGATTTTTCACCTTTCTATCTACCCTCCATTACGCCATGGAAGCGGCCGCTGAAAGCGGGATAGCCTTCTGGGTGCTCGATCGACCGAACCCCAATGGATTTTATGTGGATGGCCCCGTGCTGAAGCCTGAATTCAAATCTTTTGTGGGCCTTCATCCCGTGCCAATCGTTTATGGAATGACAATCGGCGAATACGCCCAAATGATCAAAGGCGAAGCTTGGATTGCTCAAGCCGATAAGCTTACACTCCGCATTGTGCCCTGTGCAAATTACGACCGCTCGAAGCCTTATTTTCCGGAGCTGAACCCTTCGCCCAATCTCTCATCGCCCGAAGCGATCTTGCTCTATCCGAGCCTTTGTCTTTTTGAAGGAACAAACGTAAGCGTGGGCCGCGGTACAGACGCACCCTTTACGGTGATAGGCGCTCCGGGAAATACCGACGGCGATTATCAATTCAAACCAGAAGTAAAACCAGGGATATCGAGCAGTCCACCCCATTTGGGAGCGGTCTGTAAGGGGTATAATCTCAAAGATAACGTTGATCGCGGCGACCCTTTGCCTTCGCTCGATTTCTCGTGGTTGCTCCGCATGTATTCCGAGAGTCCAGATAAAAAGAATTTTTTCCTGCCATCGGGCTTTTTCGAAAAATTGGCCGGTACCGAAGAATTGCGAATTTCCATCATCGCGGGTCAGTCATTAAACGAAATCGCGGTTTCTTGGCAAAAAGACATCGCTGATTTTAAGATCGTTCGCGCTAAATATTTAATCTATCCCTAATAAGCCGAACCATTTAACGTTCCATTCGTACCCCTCAAAAACGCTATTATGCAGGATTTCCTTCAAATTTTACGCGAGATAGCTCCTATTCTCATCCTTTCCTTCGTGTCCATTTACATTTTTCATGAAGGGCTTAGTTTTCTACGCGAGCGCGACAAGGTGCGACGCGAGTACCAGCGAAACGCTGATCTGGCAAGCGATTTGAGCCGCCGGGCTACCAGCGATGTGGTGATTAATCTCGAACTTCAAGCCGCCGAACGCTTCGTGCTTTACCTCGAGCGCATAGCGCCAGATCGATTGGTGATGCGGCTTCATCAAAACGGGATGAGTGCCAAAATGCTCCAAACGGAGATGTTGCGCAATATCCGCGAAGAGTTCGATCATAACTTATCGCAGCAAGTTTATATTTCAGAACCTTCATGGGAACTCATTCGCAATGCCAAGGACGAAATGATCAAATTTATCAGCGCTGCCGGGTCAAATATGACTGATCGACAATCGGGGATTGATCTTAGTCAACGCATATTTGAAGCAGCTTCACGCGTGGAGAATTTACCGAGCGAAGTCGCGTTGAAATACCTTCGCAAGGAGACCAGACGTTTGCTTACGGTTTCCTGATACGCCTAGAAATAGGCATCCCTGGCCGCGCGAAAAGTATTGGTATGGGCTTTAATGATGGTATTCAGATCGGTGGAATAAGATCCACCCATATTGAAGACTACGGGCAAATTGCGGTTTCGCATCCAGTTGAATACCAGTTGATCCCTTTTGTAACAACCTTCCATGCTCAAATTAATTCGGCCAAGTTTATCGCTTTCCAATACGTCTACACCCGATTGGAAGAAAACGAGATCGGGGTTGAAAAGACGGAAGATTTCTTCTAGTTTTTCTTCGAGCAATGCAAGGTAGACCTTATCGCCTGTCCCATCGGGTAAGGCTACATCAAGGTCAGACTTCTCTTTATGCATTGGGTAATTTTTGGCCCCATGCATACTGAAAGTGAAAACATTGGGCTCCTGCTCAAATATGGCCGCAGTGCCATTGCCTTGGTGCACGTCGAGGTCTACGATCAGAATTTTTTGAGCCTTTCCCGTGTCCAGTGCATATCGCGCTGCAACGGCCGCATCGTTTAGCAGGCAGAAACCTTCTCCTCGATCGCGGAATGCATGGTGGGTGCCACCGGCAATGTTGCCCGCTACACCGTCGCTCAAGGCAAAATCGACGCATTGCACCGTGCCGCCCGCAATACAAAGCTCCCGATCAACCAATTCCTTGCTCAATGGAAAACCGCTCGCGCGGATTTCGGCCTTCGTCAGTTTGAGATTGCGAAGTCGGTGGTAATATTCAAGTTGGTGTACCGCCAAAACTTGCTGCTCCGTGGCAAGGAATGGCTCGAAGAAATCGTGGTCGCTGGCAATGCCTTCAAGTTTTAGCTGTTGCGGAAGCAGCACATACTTCTCCATGGGGAAGCGGTGGCCTTCCGGCAAGGGGTGTGCGTAATCGGGCGACCAGGCAATTTTAAACAAGGCGCTGCTGCTTTAGGTGAGAATAAGCTGCATCAATATGGCACTCAGGATAGCTCCGAAGGTGCCAACTGCGTAGCCGAGCACTGCCAAAAGCACACCAACCGGGGCTAAGGCCGGGCTAAAGGCCGAAGCTACTACCGGCGCTGAAGCGGCTCCACCAATATTTGCCTGGCTTCCGATGGCGATAAAGAAGAACGGAGCTCTGATCAATTTACCAACGAGCAAAAGGATCGTAATATGTATTAAAATCCATACTACACCAATGGAAAGTACATACTTGAATATCGCCCACTCGCGGATGAGCTGGCCGATATCCATGTGTAAGCCAATAGTGGCCACAAGGACGTAGAGAAAAGCGCTCCCCATTTTGGAAGCACCCGCATACTCGTATTGGCGTAGCTTAGTTGAAGATAAGAACACACCTGCCAGGGTTGCAAAGACTACAAGCCACAGAAATCCGCTGCCGAAGGAAGTGAAAAACCGCGCTGCGGAATCGGGATTGGCAACGAGCATTGCTTCTAATGATGAGGCTATGGGCGGAGCTATAAGATCGCTGAGAAAATGCGACAGCGCAACTGCACCAAAACCGATACCGAGAATTACCATTATGTCAGTAAAACTGGCTATACGCGAATTCATAGCTGTTTGAAGTTCGATTTTATGCTTCAAAGTGGTTATTGCCGTGTTGTCCGCTTTCAGCTTGGCGTCGAGTTTATCGGAAATCCCGGCACCAAAAAGCAAGAATGCCATCCAAAGGTTGGCCACTACCACGTCCACCACTATCATTGCCGAAAAAAGGGCATCGCTGGGGCCGTAGATCTCTTTCATAGCGGTTTGATTGGCACCGCCTCCTATCCAACTTCCGGCAATAGTGGTTAGACCGCGCCATATAGCTTCGCCGCCCCCATTTGCCAAAAGGGTCGGTTCAAATTGCCCTACAATCCATAAAGCGATTGGCGCCCCAAGCACAATACCGATGGTGGCTGTAAAAAACATAATCAATGCCTTTGGGCCAAGACGCAGCACTCCCTTCAGATCAATATTCAGGCAGAGCAACACCAAACTGGCCGGCAGCAAAAACCGCGAAGCCATGTAGTATAAACGGTCGCCCGAGTCGTGGTCTATAACGTGCAGAGAATTAAGAATGGCGGGGATAAAATAACAGAGCAATAATGCCGGTACATACCGATAAAACTTCTGCATGGAAGGCCAGGCTTGCGATTTGAAGATCAAGGCCAGAATGACGATCAAGATGCCCAGATTTACGGCATCGTTGGTCAATGGATAGGTCATAGGAAAATTATCTCCGCCAATATTACAAGAAAATGCGTGAAATATCCTTTAAGCGAATTTCAGAAATTGCTGAAAAGGACAAAGTCGCTGCCGGTCCTAGAACCATGCAGCGACTTCTCCCCTTAAACTATGCGTTTAAATATTTATTGAACAATTAATTTTTTCGTCAATGTTTGCTTTCCGTGCTCCATAAATAAGAAGTACATGCCTGGGTTCAATCGTGGTAGGCTCTCCGTATTTGGTACATTGTCGGCAAAGTTTCGGGTGATTTTTCGAAGGGTTACTCCGCGCATATCTCGAACTTCTATCGAAACGTTTTGCCAGTTTCCTTTCATCCGCATGGAGAGTTCACTCGCGCTTCTGATAGGGTTTGGATAAAGTTCCATATTCAATTGATACACTTCCGGAAGGCTAAAGGAAATCTGACAAACAGGTCCCCAAGCGGTCCAAATTCCATTTACCAAAGCTCTCGCCCTTACGTTGTAAATCACACTTTGCAAAAGGCTTTCAAACAGGTCTGGAGCAAAAGACACTCCCGGTTGTTCGATCCTTAGCTCGTTAGCTAAATTCCCGCCGTTCACTTTGATTTGGTATACGCCCGCTCCTTCGATAGGTTGCAGTGTGAGGGTGTCATTTTCGCTGTTTATGAAAAGATTTTCGCACCACTCTGAATCCAAGGAAGTTGTAACAGTTACGGGTTGAATAGTAATGGTGCAGGCATTTCCAAATTCACCCCAAACGCCCCGGTATCGGGCACGAACGAGCACTTGGTATTCTGCGTTTTCTTCTAATCCGCCCACATTTTCTAATCCACATATCGGCGAGCCGACTGCATTGTAGAAGGTTTGCTCAGAGGTGGCGGCGTTTTCAAAGCGGAATTCGTATTGCGATGCATTTGCTACTGCGAAGGTTTCGATGGCATCTTGCATATACGTATTTGGGTTGTTGCACCATTCTTCAATTAGTTGCGTATTCCCAATTTTAAACATCAGGGCGCATGCAGCACCCCAGGTACTTGCTGCGTTTGACCTCACCCCACGTACGGCTATTTCATATAGCACATTTGGAATGATGGCCGGGTGCTCTGCCGGCAGCAGCGTGGGTATCGATGTGTTGATAGTGAAAGTGGGGCTCTCATTTAAACGAAATTCCCATAAATAATTTGTCGCACCCTGCACAGTTGTGCAGACTATTGGCTCTAAAAAGCCCAGGCTGTCTGCAGCACATATTTCATCAATGATAGCCGTTGCCGATAAGGAATCGCAAAGCACGGACTGAAGTTGAAACGAAGTATTGCTGCTGCATCCCTGCGCATCGGTGGTGGTGAACATGTAAGTGCCAGCTGGTAAATTGTTCCAACTCAGTGCTTGTGTTTCGACGCCATTCAATGTGCTTGCAAAGGGCGCATTGCCGCCGGATATGGATATGGTGGTGCCTCCAAGCTGGTCGCTTTCACAGGTAGGCTCAATGATTTCACCTATGCTTAGTACAATAGCTTCTGGTTGAGAGACTACGAATTGTGCGAACACGGTACATTCCCCTTCGGAAACATTCACCCCATAATTTCCTGCGCTTAGGCCAGAAATGGAAGCTGTGTTGGCTCCATTCGACCAGAGTATCGTGTGTGTTCCTGTGCCTGAAGTTACTGATATGCTGAGTGACCCATCGCTTGCACCAAAACATAGGGCATGCGATATGCTTACCAAGCTCACGCTCAAGTCCTCGCAGGGTATGCAATCATTTGATAGATCGCTATCGCAGGTTCCGCAGTCGTCGAATTGGGCTGTTCCACCCCAGGTTCCCGCGCAGTCTTGCACGCAATTGTTGTTTGGGTTGCTGTCGCAAACTCCGCAATTATCCGCTACGGCAGTTCCGCCCCAGGTTCCCGCGCAGTCTTGCACGCAATTGTTGTTTGGGTTGCTGTCGCAAACTCCACAATTATCCGCTACGGCAGTTCCACCCCAGGTTCCCGCGCAGTCTTGCACGCAATTGTTGTTTGGGTTGCTGTCGCAAACTCCACAATTGTCCGCCACGGCAGTGCCGCCCCAGTTGCCTGCGCAGTCTTGCACGCAATTGTTGTTAGGGTTGCTGTCGCAAACTCCACAATTGTCTGTAGTTGCTGTTCCATTGAACACGCCAGCGCAATCAACACAGCTGTTCCAATCGCTGGCATTATTGTCGTTACAATCATTGTTTGAGCTCACATAGCCCGCCGGTTGAGTACAAGCTTGTACGCTATTGGTAGGGTGTCCATGGCCATCGTCGTCGGCATCAATATACCAAGTTTGAATGGCCAACACCGTAATGTAGTTCGTCTTGATTTCCACGTCACTTCCCGATGCATTGGTAGCTTGAAGGCGCACATTGTAAGTACCGGGAGTGTTGTAGGTGATGTTTCCCGGACTAGCCGTAGTTACCGTAAAAGGTGTACCACCAAAAAATTTCCATTCGTAGCTGGTTACAGGACCGGTTGTGGTATTGGTGAAACTTGCAGTACCACCTTGGCATACCGTAGTCGGGGTTCCTGTGAAGTTTGCCACAGGCACTGGCACACCATTGCTGAAGCAGATATTGGTGGTTTCCTGCGTGCTGAAATCTCCTCCGGAAGCAAGAATGACTCCGCCTTGATTCGTTACGGAGTAAGAACCATTTCCGCTTTCGCAGCATATGCCATTCCCGCCCGAATCCATGATTACGAAATCATAGCAGCCGTTTTCTACGCAAACCACAGCATTATGTACTGTTTCGTTTTGAAAATTGGCGTAGGGTCCACCCGATGCGATTACCTGGTTGCTCGAATTTCTCATTTGCCACGTGGTCTGTGCTCCAAGTATATCGACAGTGATTTGAATATTTGCCTGGTGGCCATTTTGAACAGCGTAATAACTGCCCGTAGCGGAATTATTTGAAGTGTTTATGTCCGTATTGCCATTGGGCGATGCTGTGCGCGCTTCGAGTGTTTGGGCACCCCAGCCACCGTTGTAATTGGGCAGCGTTATCAAGGTGTTTTGGCCTTGTCCCAATAGTCCGGTCCAGGCAAAGCTTTGCCAAGCTCCAGTTGTGCGGTATTCAATAGTGACCGACGATACGGGAGAGCTACCAAAGTTTTGAAGGCGAACCTGCGATTGAATCATATTCGAACATTGATTGCCGGTGGGTTGACGTATTTCTGAGATTCCAGCATCTGCCAGAATGGGCGTTACAGGTACACAGGCATTTGATGCCAATAAATTCGTGCGCGAATTGTTTAGCGCTAAGCGCATACGGGTTTTTTGCCCTTCTGTAAACATGTCCTTACACGTTTGTGAGGTGTAATCCATGTAATTTCTTACTTGTTGCGTGCCGCCGCAGGCTGGTAAGGCGCAGTTCGAGTTTTGAGTCGTAGGGGGCGTATCGCATACACGGTCGCCTTGGCTTACGCAGTTTGTCTCCGTGCAGGTGCCCCCTTGAAAAGAGTGAAAAAGGGCAAAAGCGTGCCCCATCTCATGGGTTATCGTGCGATTCATGTTGGTGTACGACTTCAAATTTCCGGTAGTACCGAATGCGTTGAAGAGCACCACCGTGCCATCTACTGCCGATGTAGTCGGAAAATAAGCATAGCCTTGAATACCGCTCCCACCATTATTATTCTCGATTTCAGTAACTACCCAAATATTGTAATACTGCTGATTTGGCCAGCGGGAAAGATTTTTAATAGCCAGTTCTCCAGCTCCTTGGCCATTACCAGCTGTAATTCCTTGCGTACAATAATTTGTTACCGTGCAACCATCCACACGATTAATACCGCTGTGGGCATTGCCATCGGGATCGCGCACGGCCAAACAAAATTCTACTTCTACATCCGCACCGTCTCCATCGCCATTTGTTCCGGTCATTTTTCGGAAATCTTCATTCAGGCCGTTTACCGCAGAATAAATTTGCTCGTCCGAGATATTGGAACCGGTGCCATAGGCATCGCCGTCGTGGATGATATGTACCACTACTGGAATAGTTAAAATAGCTTCGTTTTTCGGAATAAGACCCTGTTGGTATTGCCGCACTAAGTGTTCAAGCGAGGCTTCGCGAGCTTCTTGTTCCAATCGGTACGCGGCATTGTTTGTCATCATCCGGTCATGGATGGCGGTATGCGCACACTGCTCATGATCACGGGTATTCTCGAGACCATAGGCCGAACCAAAATGCTGGTGAGCCGATGGGTTTTGAGCAAAAATTAGGGCATGCAGGGAAGCAAGAATGCAAGTGAAAATTATTTTCATCGTCGTCGCGTCAAATAGTCTAAATCAAGACTTTTTACTTGCGCGAAGGCGTTTTGGTTACGTTGAGCTGAGATTCTAAATGGTATTTATTTAGAACCAAAGACCAGTTTTTTGGGCCTACTCCGATCCTTTGGTGCCTCGAATTGCCCGTTCGATTTCATCCCACATAGCTCCCGGTACAGCTTCTAGCTGGTTGAACTGCCCTGCGCCTTGCAGCCACTCTCCACCGTCTATTGTCACTACTTCACCATTAATGTATGCGGAGAAATCGCTCATGAGGTAAGCCGAAAGATTTGCCAGCTCTTGATGCTCGCCGGTGCGCTTAAGTGGTATGCGGCCTTCCATCGATATTTTATTTTTCAACGGTTCGGGTAGAAGACGCTCCCACGCACCTTTGGTTGGGAAAGGCCCCGGAGCAATTGCGTTAAACCGAATTTTGTACTTCGCCCATTCCACCGCCAAGCTGCGCGTCATGGCTAGCACGCCGGCTTTGGCGCAGGCCGATGGCACTACGTAGCCGGAACCTGTGCTGGCGTATGTGGTAACGATGTTTAGGACGGTTCCGGGCTGTTTGCTTTCGATCCAATGTTTTCCGAAAACCAAGGTCATATTCACCGTGCCTTTCAGTACAATGTCAATGATTATTCCGAATGCTTTAGGCCCTAAGCGTTCGGTAGGGCTTATGAAGTTTCCGGCGGCATTATTCAGAAGGCCATCTAATTTTCCAAATTTATCGAGCGTTTGCTGAAGCAATGCCTGTATTTCGTCTTCCTTTCTTACATCGCATGACACGGGCAATACTCGAGCCCCGGTAAGTTCGGTTATTTCTGCGGCTGTTCTTTCCAAAACATCCATTTTTCGGCTGGTTATCACCACATTGGCACCCAATCGTGCGTATTCAGTGGCCATTGATTTTCCCAAACCAGTGCCGCCGCCAGTTACCACAATAGTTTTTCCCGCAAAGGCGTTATCTTTAAGCATCGATTCAGTGTATTGCATGTTGTCTTTATTAATCCAATTCCAAAAGTATCATTCCCAATGAAACTTGCCTATTCTGCAAAAATAATCTTGGCTTGGGCCGAAGCTGTCGGCGGTAATAAAACCATTCGCGATTGGCTTATGAAGAATGGTTATCCCGAGCTGGGGATGTTTGAGCACGCCATTCAATTAAGCGATCAAGCTCATAAATGGCTTGTGGATAACGGTTTCCCGCATCTCTCGGCAGCCGTTTATGGAGCCGAAGGAAAAAAATCTGCCGTGGAATGGCTTTTAAAACATAATTTTGATGTACTGGCTAATGTGGCTATGGCGGGCGATGGAGATCAAAAAGCGTTTGAATGGCTATTGAAAAACCAGCATCGGGAATTTGCGATGTTGGCAAAGCGAATCGAACAAGCAAAAGATGAAATCGAACGCGATCACAACGATGTACATAAAATCAGTAAAAAATAGACTATGAAAATCAAAATGAAAAGAACTGCTTTTGCACTATTCGCCCTACTTATGCTGAATACGGGAATACTCAGTGCACAAGAAAAATCGGAGCGGGCGAGCCCCATGCGATCGGCAAGTGCCGAAGTAAATGAAGGAGAAGTCCTCATTAATTATTCCGCTCCGCTCGTTAAAGGGCGCGCCCTTTGGGGCGATCTCGTACCCTACGACAAGGTATGGCGCACGGGAGCCAATGAAGCTACCACGATCACCTTTGAAAAAGACGTGAAAATCGATGGACAAACGGTCAAAGCAGGGAAGTACGGCCTGTTCACCATTCCTGGTAAGAGCGAGTGGACGGTGGTGATCAACTCCGTTTGGGATCAGTGGGGAGCCTATAATTACGACAAAGGCAAAGATGTGGTGCGTTTTACTGCCACGCCAAAAATGGCCGATGACGTGCAAGAAGAATTGAAGTTCACAGTGGAGAACAGCGGCATGGTAACAATGGCCTGGGATAAGCTCCGCCTGGGTTTCCGAGTTGAGTAAACTACCTTATCTGGTATTGCATATTTAAACTATCCCTAAGGCCTTGGTCTTGGGGATTGTTTTTTTCCCAATAAGGCTCCATGATGGTGGTGTCGAGTGTTGCCTTGGTCACCTGGTTTGGGCCTACCTTCTCTTCCCACCAAAGGATTTTAAAAGGGAATTTGCTCTCCGTACAAATTTTTAGTTCCCTGTTGAGCTCTGGGTACTTCAAGGTGTAGATGTACGTTTCTGCTTTCTCCTTCGAGTCATATACTTGTAGCACAAGTGTGGCTTCTGCGCTGTACGCTTTGAGCTCTTTATGGAGCAATCGAAGGTATTTCTGAGAAGGAACCATTTCAATTTTCCCAAGAGGAAGCATTTGTGGCTCCAACCGAATTCGCGTCCAAATATCTTCTTCCATGTACGTAGCCGGAAGGCTTATATTCTCATCGCCTTCGCCTTGGAAATAACTCCTGATTTGATAGTTGAGCTTGCCTTCGCGCGCGTTCATTTGGGCAAAAGATTGTCCACACCAGTCTTGAGAGCTGAAACTTACTTTCATGGTGGCGGCATTTTTCCGGTAGTCAATAGGGGTAAAAATGGAAGTCATTAAGGCATAATCGTAGATGCCCGTCACAAATTTTTCGACCATATTAAGTTTTAACACAGAGATTCCTTTCTCATCGCCAAACTCCTTTTTAACCTGTTTTTCGGGTAGAAAGTCTTCGGTGACGTAGATAAGAATAGCTTCGCCGGGGTGCTGCGAGCCATATCGAGCTTGGTCGAGTGTGTACCTGCTGACCTCCGCTAAACCGGCATACCAATACTTTTGAAATTGCTCGGGGTGGCTATTCTGATAGGTATCGACAGTGGGGGTTTTTTCAATCTTTTCGGTCTGGGCCTCACAAGAAGTCAAACTCAAAGTCGCAAAGAATATGACCAGTATTTTATTCGTTTTCATAAGCGAAGGTTTGTTTTTGAAGGGAGCCGCGCGATAGTTGAATAAGGTATCGGAATAAGACAATGTCGATGAAAGTATGAGCAGCACACGCGGTAAAGATGCCCATTTCTTCCGTAAGGTAGCCCAAGGCTGCAATAGCAACAGTCATGAAAATACCATAGATGGAAATTCGCCAGTTCATCGGATTTAGGTAACCGTGAATGGCCACAAATAGGATGGCGGTTGGCCAAATGCCCATAAATAATTGAAGGCTTCCGCGAAAAAAAAGCTCTTCGCCGAAGCCTGCGCAAATCGAGAGTAGTACCACACCGATTGTCGAGAGCCGCATCTGCGCTATGAGCGGTATGTACTTATGAACGGCGGGTTGCATGAAGCGCATACCCAATAATTTGGAAGCCAACCATCCGAAGGCAATGCCCACCACAGAACCAACCAGTAATTGAGAAGCCAGGTTATCGACGCTTCGAAAAAGTAGTGCCAAATCGCGATTGGCGAGCCACAAGATTAACAGACCCATAAAGGGGAAACCGATTAAGGTGGCCACCCCAAGCCCTATTAATCTATTTTTCATCATCGCTCGTCATCGGCATCCTTGGCCGAAAACACCGAATTGAATAGGTCGCCAAAAGCCAATCCGTCTTCCAAAACGTTCTTGCTCAGCATGGAGTATTCGGCCAAGCCATGAAGCACAAATTCCATCATCATGTAGCGGTCTCCGTCAGGCTGTTTGCCCGAGTATTTCTCAGCAACACCTCGCAACCCTGGCACCGAATCGAGCAATTTGCGGTAATTTTTTTCATCGAGATCGCTTATCAGCTCCAGTTCATTTTCGGAGAACCAGGCGATGATTTCGGCATATGGATTTGGTTCGTTCTTTCGGCGTTTGGACAGTTCAGGATCAGGAAAATACTGGGCATAGCGCGTTCTGATAGCTTTTCCCATCAGGCCAAGCGCCACGCCTTTCGAGCCTTCTTGCTCCCCTTCGTACACCAGTTCGACTTTGCCTGTAAGCGAGGGCAGTACACCTATCAAATCGCCTACGCGCGCCCGACCCTGCTTTTCGTCGTTTATAAGCATACGTCGCTCCACGGTGCTCGCCAAATTTTCGTAAGCCGTAATGGTTAGCCGAGCTGATACACCACTTTTTTGATCGATGTATTCGCTTTGGCGAGCTTCTACCGCCAACTGTTCAATTAAATCGGCCACAAGCGCTGGAATTTCCACGCGCTGGCGCTGCGCCTCGGGGAGTCTGGCTTCTTGGCGGGTAATGGCGCCCGAGATTTCGGTGTTGCGCGGATAATGCGTTAAAATCTGACTTTGAATACGATCCTTAAGCGGGGTTATGATAGCTCCCCGATTGGTGTAATCTTCCGGATTAGCGGTAAAAACGAACATCAAGTCGAGCGGAAGTCGGAGCTTAAATCCACGAATTTGAATGTCGCCTTCTTGCAAAATGTTGAAGAGCGCTACCTGTATCCGCGGCTGGAGATCGGGAATTTCATTGATCACAAATATGCCGCGGTGCCCGCGGGGGATAAGCCCGAAATGGATTACCCTTTCATCCGCATAATCGAGTTTTAGATTAGCTGCTTTAATAGGGTCTGCATCACCGATAAGGTCGGCAACGGTGACGTCTGGGGTTGCTAATTTTTCGGTGTACCGGTCGCTGCGGTGAATCCACGCGATGGGGGTGTCGTCGCCGTGCGTTTGGATTAAATCTTTGGCAAATTGCGAAATGGGTAGAAGGGGGTCGTCGTTGATCGGAGATCCAGCAACGGCAGGAATGAACTCGTCGAGTAAGTCGACCATCTGTCGTGCCATTCGGGTTTTTGCTTGCCCCCGAAGACCGAGAAAATTGATGTTGTGCCGCGAGAGCAAAGCGCGCTCCACTTCCGGAAAAACGCTATTTTCATATCCCAAAATTCCTGTAAATACGGGCTCACCCTTTCGAAGTTTGACAATTAGATTATCGCGGAGTTCATCTTTTACGGATTTGGAATGATAACCCGATGCTCGGAGGGCACCAAGAGTTTCGGGCAAATTTGAAGTTTGTTTCATAGATTTCGGGCTTTTCGCTCTAGGCTAAAACAGGATGGAGTGCCAAATGTTAAAACCTGACGCGAGTTTATTTATTTTCGCCTTCCCAAAGTTCGAATGAACAAAGAATTTAGCAATCCTTCACGATTCAAGCACACATGATCAGATATTTTTTCCCCTTCCTTTTCTTATTTTGGAGCTGCGGCTCTGGCGCCGATGAAAATCAAAAACGGCAGATTAAAATCCTAGGGGAAGCCCAAGGTACTACCTACCTCATTCAATACGTGGATAGTGCGGACGGCCGCTTCACAAAACTTACCGCCGATTCGATTTTAGATCGGATCGACGCTTCGCTCTCGGCGTGGAAGCCCAATTCGGTAATTTCCGAATTTAACAGGCGCGATACCAATGTGGTAACCGATGAGCATTTCATCACCGTTTATTTTCGTGGAGCCGAAATTTCGACCATTACCGACGGAAGCTTTCAGCCCTTCATAGGTCCCTTGGTCCAAGCTTGGGGTTTCGGGCCAGAAGGGGCCAATCCTAAAGGGGATTTTTCGATCGATAGTCTATTGGAATTGGTGCACACTCCGGTGCAATTTTATCCGGCTGATACCGCCAATTTAGATGGAGGCCTAAGCTTTCTGAAGCTACCTGCCCAAGTGCTCGATGTTAATGGAATAGCCCAAGGCTACTCCGTAGATGTGGTGTCGGGAGTGCTGGAGGCCAAGGGAATTCGAAATTATTTGGTGGAAATTGGGGGCGAAGTGCGTGCCAGCGGCCGAAACGCGGAAGGCAAGCTTTGGCGAATTGGAGTGGATAAGCCGGTAGATCCTGAAAAACCCCGAGAGCTCGACGCGGTGGTGTCATTCACCGACCGATCGATGGCCACATCGGGAAGCTACCGCAAGTTTTACGAAAAGGACGGCAAACGGTATTCGCATACCATCGACCCGGTATCAGGTAGGCCAGTTGATCACAATTTAATCAGCGTTACCGTGCAAGCCGGCAATTGTACCAACGCCGATGCCTTTGCCACCGCTTTTATGGTGATGGGACCGGCCAAAACGAAGGATTTTATCGCCGCACACCCGGAATTAAGATTGGAAGCTTACCTGCTGCTAGGCGACGGGAAAGGAGGTTATAAAACGGAGACGACAGTGGGATTCCAAGGTTTGGCAAGAATTGATTAGCCCAACAGGTGAAGACGAAATGATGCTCGTCACTCAAAAACAGGGCGATTTACGATGCTCCTACTACTCCTTCTTACACTGCTCTTCGGGTCTGGCACCGCATACCCCGCAAGATGCACCATCGCCAGCCAAGATCGGGTTGTTGCTCGCGCAGGTACCGGCAAATTCCCCATCCTTCTTAACGAGAATTTTAATAGCGATCCCAGCGAAAGCCAGAGCTAAAAGTGCTACGGTAATAAGGATGAGTTGAAACATATTGTAAAGGTAAACCACAAAGGTAAGGGTCGTGGGTCTGAATGCCAAACTTCAGAGTGGAATCGCTGCTCCAATTCCCATTCGAGCTACTTCTACGGTAGCCGGATCGCCCCCAAACCGGATATTGCCCGCTCTGAAAATTTCGCCATAAATAGCCACTGAAGCGAAGCACAGCATGTCCTGAAAAGTTTCCTGGCGTATGAATACGGTTTCCGATTGGAGCCCTGCGGCGCGGAAACTACCATTGGACTTACTGTAAAGGTTGGCTTCGCTGCATCTTCCAGCCACCGAAAGGTCGACAAAACCTTGGTGTGCGAAAATATTCGCCTGATTGCAGTCGATCAATAGGTTTACTATGCCATTTGTATCCCATTGATTGTAAGTAAATATGCCGGTTCGGATCGTGTCCGCGCATGCCAAAATGCCGGAACCGTAATTGGTGATCCCGCTTAGGCTCGGTGCGTAAATAGCGATTTCGGGTTTTTGGCTCAGATCTCGTACCCAATTGCATCGAGCTGTATTTGAAAGGTAGAGCACCCCCTCACGCACCTCCGTTTCGACCTTATCGATGAGGTGGTCGCCAAACCGCACTTCTACACGGTAAGCACTGTCGCGGTGATAAGTAATGCGCAGATTATCTTCGATGTTTACTTCCGAAAAGGCAGCGGTGAAGCGGATTTCCGTAGTGTCGTCCCCGTAAGACTTCAGGCAATCCCAGCCAGCATCTTCGTCGCAGGCCGAAAACAATAGGGTTATGCATAAACCGATGAAAATCTTTTTCATTTTATCCGAATTGCTGTCCCAATTTCAATATTATCAGCCTTCGCATAATGCGATTTTAATCCAGCAAAAATTTGAATCCGATTAAAATTATAGAGGATATGATAGCGCAAGAACACGGCACCATCCTCGGTGAATTTTGGCGCAATATAAGCTCCCGCCGAGAATCGTATTCCGAGATCGCCAAAGCAAAGTTGATAGAGACCAGCTACATAAGCGCGATAATTGAACGACGGATCGTCTTGGCCTTCGACCCTTGTGGAGAGCGTGGCGTTGTAATTCAATCCCACTTCTGCTCCGAGCAGCGACTTTGGGCTCACCCGAATATCCCAAATACCAAATCCATTGACCACGCCATAATAAGGACTTTGAATTTCATCTCCTTGTTTCATCCCGGCCGAGATGCCCAGGCGCCAGTGCTGATCTCCTTTCGGAAAAGGGGGCGATAGCCGGGTGGGGTCTCTAAAGCCTTTTGGCGCGAAAGCCACTACGGTATGCAGCATAAGATAGTTTAGGCCGCTGTTTGGCATTTGTAACGCGCCGTTTGAATAGTGATGGAGCGCAAGCCCAGGCTTTAGTTCAACTTTCTGTGAAAGCTTTACTCGAAAGTAGCATTCCAAAGCAAATGCGGTATTGATATGTGAGCCAATTGCAGAATTTTGAAGATTTTCGTCCGGGTCAAAGGGCTTCGAAATATATCCAGGGCCTATTCCCATTTTCCAATGGATGGACTTTGATGCATTGAGCGGTATGTCCCAAAAGATTCTCACCGCACCAGCACCGCCCAAATAATCGGAGCCTAAGCCATAGCCATCTAATTCCACACCCCAGGCAGGGAAATTGAAGAAGTGATGCCAATCTTTGGAGCCATTCGTTCGATGTGCCCAAGATACCCCTCCGCCAATGCTGTGGCCATCGGAAAGAAATTGAAGATCGGGGTGATGGGCAAGGAGATAGCCACCGTAGCCACCCACACTCCATTCGCTCAGATTTTCGGCAATGCTATCGCTTCCCAACGTGGTTTGTGCCTGCAATAAGCACGGATAGCAAAGCGATAAGAGTCCGCAAAGGAGAAAGGTGGTGCTGCGCTGCATCGAGTGCAAACTTAGTTACCCGCGGCCAATTCCATTGCGGATTGCCTACTTTTGAAAAAAACAAGTTATGAAGGAAAAATTGGCTGCTTTCGAACGTCTGCTCACTATTATGGACGAGCTGCGGGCTCAATGCCCTTGGGATCGCAAGCAGACTATGGAGTCGCTGCGCCATTTAACCATTGAAGAGACCTACGAATTGTCGGAGGCCATTATCGACGGCGACATGGATGAGATCAAGAACGAAATTGGCGATTTGATGCTGCACTTGGTGTTTTACAGCAAGATCGGAAGTGAGAGTGGAGCCTTCGATGTGGCCGATGTTTTAAATGGTATTTGTGATAAACTCATAAATCGGCATCCGCATGTTTACGGCGCTGTAACAGTGGCCGACGAAGAAGAAGTAAAGTCTAATTGGGAAAAAATCAAGCTCAAGGAAGGGAAGAAATCGGTACTCGAAGGCGTTCCCAGGTCGCTGCCAGCTTTGGTAAAAGCTTCGCGCATTCAAGACAAGGCTCGCGGTGTGGGGTTCGATTGGGACAATGCCGAGCAGGTATGGGAAAAAGTAGAGGAAGAAATGCGCGAACTGCGCCACGAAGTGGAGCAGGGCAGCGACCGCATAGCGTCTGAGTTTGGCGATTTGCTTTTCTCAATGATTAATTATGCGCGATTTCTCGACATCAACCCCGACGATGCCTTGGAGCAAACTAACCGCAAATTCATCCGTCGTTTCCAATTTTTAGAAACCGAAAGCGCTAAAGATGGAAAGGTTCTGGGCGAAATGACCCTTGCCGAGATGGATGTATATTGGAATAGGGCGAAAACTGTGGAAGTGTAGTTATTGCTGAACCGCGCATTGCCATATTGCTTTGCAATAAGACAACTTCCATCACTTTGTAGCGTCGATTATTCTGATTACTTTCGACTACCGCCAATCAAAAATCCAACCTTATGAAATTTCGAATATTATTTAGCATCAGTTTATTAACTGCCTTCTTTGTCGACCCACAATTTTCCAAGGCCCAGCTCAACGGCAATCTGAGCTACACACCAGCCGAATTGGTAAACGATTTTTTCAATTCTGGCGTCCTTGTTTCCATTTCGAATGTCACATTTAATGGTATTTCGGCAGATAGTCTGAATACACAAATTGGGCTATTTTCAGAAGGTTTCAGCACTGGTTTACCAATAGATTCGGGCTTGGTAATTTCCAATTCACCCCTTACTTCGTTTTTTACGGATTCCTCTCAAGATCCTAACCTTATTTTTCTCAATAACGATTCAGATATGGAGATACTAATGAACGCACTTGCCCAATCCTGTGCGATTTTGGAGTTTGACGTTACTGTAGATGCCGACGCATTAGCCTTCAATTATGTTTTTGGTTCTACAGAATATCAAGCCTTTACGTGCTCCGTTTTCAACGATGGATTTGGATTCTTTGTAAGTGGCCCTGGTATTAATGGCTCTTTTTCTAATAATGCGGTCAACATTGCCACCATTCCAAATTCAGAAACTCCTGTAGGTATAAATACCCTGAATAGTGGTTCTGTTTCAGGATTCTCAGGTTCTGGTAATTGCGATGCAGCCAACCCGAATTGGCAGAATGACAGCATTTATTTTATGAATAATCAAATTGATTTTTTTAACGGAACATCAAATTATCCATCTTTTATTGGTCATACTGTAAATCTTGAAGCTCTTATCAATGTTGTCTTTGGAGCAACCTACCACATGAAGTTAGCGATATGCAATGCCAACGACGGAGCCTTGCCAAGCTATGTATTTCTGGAAGGAGGCTCATTCGAAGGTCGCTTGGCGAGCAGCGTGCGGGATCGCGATCAAATTAAATTTGAACTGAGTCCAAATCCATCTAGCGATCTCTTGTGGATAGAAGTAGCAAGCTCCCTTAGCCCACGTTCAAGTGTCCAGATATTCGACGCCCAAGGTCGCCTTGTTCGCCAGTTTCAGCTTCAAGGCGCACAAACATTTCAAATGGATATCAGCGATCTACACCGGGGTATCTATGTGCTGCAACTCCGGGACGAGAATGGATATACAGGAACGGGAAAATTTATCAAGGAATAAGAGAACTCTTGCCACCACAAGAATGATTTTACCTTTGTGGTTTCCTACTTTTGCCTATGGCCGAAAAACGAAGTAGCATTATCGACGCCGATGATCTGCTGGTAACCTGGAAATTCATTTCCAAAAATGGTTTGCTTTTATTGTTGCTGCCCGCGCTATTCGCCGGAGCGGCATATATTTATGTCCACCGCTTACCCGATGAGTATGGAGCCAAAACCGAGATCCTTCTCGGAAGTGGATCGGGATATGAATACCAAAGCCAGATTTATCGAAACCTGACGGGCTATGGCGGAGGTGGCGTGAGTCAAATCACCAATCAGATCCGTGTTCTTCAATCGCACGATTTAATTTCGAAAGCGCTCGACAAGCTAAATTTTCAAACTTCTTACTACATAGTAGGAAGGGTGAAAACCACCCAAATTCCGCAAATCGATGCATTTGATGTGCAAATCCAACTTGTAGAATCGGGCGGCGAACAATTGTACGGCGTTCTTTTCGATGTAAAAGTTATCGATCGCGACACCTTCCAGCTCAGATTCCAAAAAGGCGATGAGAGCGTTCCGCCACGTCGGCATGCATTCAACACCGACATTGTAGAAGGAGAATACCTTTTGCGGCTACAGCGCAATGATTACCTCAGCAAGGAGACTTTTAAGAGGCTTCGCGGTAATGATTACCGCTTTGTGGTGAACAGTAAGCAGCATTTGATTAATACCTATCGGAAAGGCCTTACTATTCGCAATGAAGAGAAAACGAGTATTCTCGAAATCAGTATTAAGGATTACCTCGGCTCCAATGCCAAGAACTTCCTGGATTCCCTCTCAGCATCGTATATAGATTACACCATAGAGTCGCAGATCAAGCTTAATGAGAATACGCTCGATTATATTGATTCTCAGCTCAAGGGCGTTACTTTCATTCTCGATTCTATAGAAACAACCTTAGAGAATTTCAAAGATGCCAAAGACATTCTCGACCTTAATCGAGAACAGTCCGAATTTTTCGAAAAGCTCTTGTCATTTGAAAGCGAAAGGCGCACGCTCCGATTGAAGATAGAAACCTTGGCATCGCTTGAAACTTACCTGTTAAAAAAGACCGATGAGCGGCTCTTACCTCCTGCTCTCTACATTACCGATGATGCCTTTCTAAAATCGTCGCTCACGGAGCTTTACAACCTGGAAGTGCAGCGCGGTCAGGCCGCATTTGATGTCAAAGAGAATAGCCCCGGATCGGAGCGTATCGATCGAACCATCCAGTCGCTCCGTTCAAACATTATTGTTTATATCAATAATTTGCGAAAAGCCATCAACGACCGCACCGGCGATGTATCGCGCGAGATAGCTTTCTACGAATCGAAGCTTCGTGTGCTTCCGCAATCGCAGCGCGAGATGCTCAACATTCAGCGCAACCTGGACGTAAATGAGAAGATGTATGTGTACTTGCTCGAGAAAAAAGCAAATACTATAATAGCCCGGGCAGCTATCGTGCCCGAAGTAAGCGTAATCGAAGTGGCGCGGGTAGTAGGAGTTGTAGGGCCGGAGAAGTTGAAAATAGTGTATTATTTTCTCGCTGCCGGGCTCATTATAGCTCTTATTATCGCCTTCATCCGCACCGCCTTTTTTGATAGAATACAGACCACAAGAGAGCTGAAGCAAATCACAAATATCCCCGTTATTGGTACTGTACCCGGCAACCCAAAGATCGAACAAGATAGGCTCGTGGTGGTGAAAAACGCCCGTTCCAACATTGCCGAAGCTTTCCGAGGCATCCGCACGAACTTGCAATACTTTAATGAAAAGCCCGGGTCGAAAGTCATTCTACTTACCTCCCTTCATCCGGGAGAAGGAAAAACGTTTTGTTCTATAAACACAGGTGCCATTATAGCAAGTGCGGGAAAAAAAGTGCTTCTGCTCGATTTTGATATGCATAAGCCCAAAGTCCACGAGTCACTCGAATTGGCCAATCTTAAAGGTCTTTCTACATACATTGGAGGTAGAGATAATCTCGCAGCAGTAATTCAAGAGACGGTGCTTCCTGGGTTAGACGTTATTACCGCCGGCCCTATCCCGCCGAATGCTTCCGAGTTAATATTGAGTAGCCGTGTCGATGAACTTTTCGAAAGTGTGCGAAAACAATACGATTATATTATTGTCGACACGCCACCCATAATGCTTATTTCAGATAGTATGGTCTTGATCCGAAAGGCAGACGTGAGCATGTTTGTGCTGAATACCGAAAAGGCTACACGGCAAGGAGTGCGACACCTGGAAGAATTAATCGAGATGAACCATTTGAATCATACATCTCTCATATTGAATAATGTGCAACTGAAGCGCTGGCGCTACTACTATGGTAAATATTCCTATAGTGGTTCCTACGGTTATTACACCGCTGGCTATGGCCGGGATGACAATTAGTAGTTTTTGTCTGAACTTCGCTTTCTATGGAAATGAACGCTCTCGAAGAGCCATTCTTCTCGATTGTTATCCCCAATTTCAATAAGGGTAATTTCGTTGCCGAATGCATAGAATCGGTTAAAAATCAGAATTTTCTTAATTGGGAGATACTCTTTGTCGATGATCATTCTACTGACGGGAGCGATCGCTTAGCGCAGCAAATGATAGATAAGGATGATCGCTGTACTTTTCTGGTCAATACTACGGGTAGAAAGGGTGCCAATGCCGCGCGCAACTTAGGTTTTGAGCGTGCGCGAGGTCAATACATTATTTTTCTTGATAGCGATGATCTCATGCTGCCCACCAGCCTTCAACTGAGGAGCGAACTCGCTGAAAAATATTCCGATCTGGCATATTTTGCCCTTCCAATGGGGCTATTTAACGATCGGATAGGCGATTCTGATCTCATAACCAATATTCCTACGTCCGAGCCCGATTTGAATCGTTTTTTAAAACGCGATCTGCTTTGGTTAATCACGGGACCTACCTGGAAGTATGCTGCTTTCAAACAGTTAGGAGGCTTCGATTTAAATTTACAGAGTCAGCAGGATTTAGATTTACACGTGCGGGCGCTCATTGCTGGGCTACCTTACCGATATTTTCATCTAGCCCCCGATACATTCTACCGCAGAAACGTGGTATCTGAAGCACGATTAAATTCCCAGTCAGTTGAACACTTCAAAGCGCGCTTTGCCATGTTGCGCCGCCAGCACGAGCTTCTTTTAAAAGCGAGCTTGAACACTTCTGATACCGACCTAATTATTGCTTCATCACTATTAGCTCTTGCGCAAATGATGCGCTGGCATCAAGTGGAGTTGGGTAAGTCTGAAGCGCTAGCCAAAGCACTCGAATATTGGAAGCCAGCCCAAGAATTGGGACTAGTGACAAAGACAGACTATCGCCTAAGTAAGCTATACATTCTTTTTAAGCATCAATTGCTCTTTAATTACAGCCCTTTCCTCCGCGACCGATTGGAAGCTTTTTTTCTCCGCCGTTTGGGAAGCCTTATCTTCGTCCCCAGCAAAACTTGCTGCCAGGTGGTATTTCAGCCAGATGAACAATAAAGCGCATATCCTTTTTATATCATCATGGTGGCCCACAATCCATACTTCTGAAGGCACCTTCGTTGAGCTCCACTTACTCGCGCTTCAATCGCGCGGGTGTAAATGCGCCTTGCTTTTATCGGGCGAGATAACTTTGGGGAATTTCATCGCATCTGGATTTCGGAGCAGAACTTTCAACCGGTTTAGAAGGAATAGGGCGATCCATTTTATCGATAATCTTACCGTTCATAAAAGGCCTCTGCGCTGGGCAAAAAGGCCGATGGAATATCGAAAAAGGAATATTTTAAAAGCATCGAACCTCAAGCTTTCGGCCTACATCGCTGGGCATGGCAAACCCGATTTTATTTTTCACCACGGTGTATTCGATTATGTCTACCTCACTACTTATTTGAGCGAATTTTTCGAGATTCCGGTTTGGTACATGGAACATTCGCCAAATATGTCTGCTGAGAAAATTCCCTGCGCCAATCCATTTGACACGAAGGCCAATTTGAAGAGTTTTGCAAAGGAGTCCGAACGTAGGTTTGCCGTTACCGACGCCCACGTAAAACGCATGACTGCCATATTTGGAATTCCATTTGAGTATTGCCCCAATGTAATTACTGATGATTTCTTTGCAAATCCGGAAGAAATTTCCCGGAGAGGAAATGTATTTCATTTTGCTAATGTTGCTATTCTCGACCCGCGGAAAAACCAACAAATGTTGATCGAAGCATTTGCGAAAAGTTTTAAGGGCGATCAAAGCGCCAAACTGTACATTGCTGGCGACGGCCCGCTGAAAGCAAAGCTCCAAGCGGTAGTCGATAAGCTCGGAGTGGTCGACCAAGTCGAGATAATTGGTTACGTAGATCGGGAAGGTATCAAGCAATTGCTGGACAGGGTGCATTGCTTTGTGCTGAGTTCACATGCGGAGACATTTGGGGTAGTGCTTATTGAAGCTATGTCGCGCGGAATTCCTGCTATCTCTACAGATATTGATGGGCCGAGAGAAATTGTAACCCGTAAAAATGGTATACTATGTCAACCAAATGATGCAGAAGCGATGGCGCGCGCCATGCTCGAGATGAGAGCAAATTATGCGCGCTACGATCCATCGGAAATTGTTGCCAGTGTGGCTTCAAGATATGGGCCTGATGCTGTAACTCAAGTTTTATTTGAGAATAATGCGTAATGTAGAGCTGGAATATAGGCCAATTGAGCGGGAACTGATCGATCCGCTTGGAGCCACCACCGTAGCATATGGTATGCGAGGGCTTAATTGGAAGGGCAGGGCGAAATATAGATTTCTCACTTGGAAATTTGCGCGCGAATTGCGAAGCATTTATCGTGCCGCCATCCGAACCAAGGTTCTTTACTACGGGCCGTTCAAAGGAGAATTTGGCCATTTCTTGCTTCACAATCTACCTTTTCTTGTCCATTTACACCAGCAAGGGGTTGCTCTGCATTATTGCGGTATGGAACTGCACAAGCCTTTTCTGGTCGATGAAGCAGGCAATTCGATTATCGCACGGTGGTATCCCTTGCGCGATTTTTTTAATGAAGTGCGGCCGAATGCAAACGAAACCCTACTCCCTCCCGACGTAGAGCGCGAAGTCGATCAATTCAAACGCTTGGCGCAACGCTCGGGATTCCCTTTTTTAGATATCTCGAAAAATGACAGGTATTGGTTTGTTTTTAGAAATTGGCAGCTAAATGGGCGTCAAAATATATACAATCTTCAGCCAATTTACAGCCAAGGAAAACGATCGCAATGTGTCATCTTTCCCCGGAAGAAGGGAGCGCCTTCTACTACAAATAATGGGGAACCTTGGGACTACAACGCTATGGCAAATGCAGTGGCGCCTTATTTTGACGAAGTACTACTGGTGGGTCATCCTTCCATGAGCGCGGAGGTGCAGGCGAGCGAAAGTTTCAGAGTGTGCACTTCGGCCGACAATATCGACACCTTAAAGCACTGCGCGTCGGCGCAGTTAATTATTACTCAACACTCGGGAGCGGTGCATCTTGGGGCTTATGTAGATACTCCGGTACTCGTTGTCTTTAAAGGCGAAAAGCCTGTTAAAGGCTTGGTGGACACGTTGCGTTTTCGAAAAAACCTGACATCGAGACCATTGCATTATGCTTTGTCAGAATTAGAAGTTATTGATTACGTAAAGCGTTTGAACAGCTAATGTTCGATTATCTTTTCACCAATCCACTTACGCCATCGCTCGATAAACGGCCGCCTTCTGAACGGCACAAACCGGCTGGACAATCAAAGGGAAATAGGCTGTTTGAAATTAAAAGACAGTGCGGAGCTACGCCACCATCTCTTGCGAAATATGCGGGAAGGCCCGACGATGACGATTTCATTAATCCTGCGGTATTCGATGAAGCGTTCAAGACCGGGTTTGATATTGTTGTCGGTCGCAATGACTCACCTTACGATCTTGAATGGGCGCGGAGCGTCCGTAAATACGGAGCATGTTTTTCCAATACCGCAAAATTGCGGGCGATCAGGGTAAAAAACGATCGATCAATTGCTCCTTTGCTACTTCCGAAAAAAAGCCTTCTTTCACGCATTCGTAATTTTTCTTCAAATTAACATGCCTTCACTCCTTTATAGCATTGAAGCTTTCATAGAGCAAGTTAGAGATCTGCGCGTTTGCGTTATTGGCGAAACTATAATCGATGAGTTTGTTGAAGTGAGCTACGAAGGTCAGAGCATGAAATCCTTTTGTCCGGTTTTCCGGTACGCGAACGACGATACCGCGCCGCAACGGCAAATGGGCGGAGCAGCAGCTATAGCCAATCACTTGCGCGATTTTGTAAAATCGGTCGATTTAGTGTCCAATACTGAAGGCGAAATTGTGAAAACCAGGCTTATCGATCGCGATGATCAGAAAAAACATGTGGAGATTAACAAATTTGACGCGCGTAAATTTGGACCTATTGAAATCGATGATTCAAAATACGATGTAGTGATTGTAGCCGATTTTGGCCACGGTTTTTGCGACGGTCTGACTGTATCGGGTCACTACCATTTTATGACCCAAACCAACTCCAACAATTTTGGATACAACCGCCTTTCAAAATGGAAAAAGAATCGAAAACACAGTGCCTGTTTAGATTTGCGGGAAGCGAGCTTGCAGGTAAATCGGAAAACAGATTTCAGCGGGCGAGACGCCATTCGCGAAATATTCGGGTATGAAATCAATGCTGAAAAGCTTTTTTTGACCCTTGGTCGCAAGGGTTCGGTTTATTTTGACGGCGATCAATACGTTCATCAACCCGTTTTTGCTGGGCCTGTGGTAGATACCATCGGTGCTGGCGATACATTCTACGCTTTTGCTGCACTCAGCGCAGTGATTAACTTTGCCGACATAAACCACGTGATGCTCGTGCCGGCATTGGCAGCCAGCCTATCGTGTACCTGGCTTTGCAACGAAGATGCCGTAACGCGCGAAAAACTGATTGCCCATGCAAATCGATTTATATAAAAACTCTTTTGCCCATTACTTTGGTCAGGAAATACTGCGCATAGATATTCAGCGCGCAGTAACCCTGCTCGATTCGGCCAAACGAATATTGTTTATTGGCAATGGTGGGAGCAATGCTATCGCCAGCCATATGATGGAAGATTTTATGAAAATAGCTGGAAAGCAAACGCTAAGCTTTAGCGATCCAGCCTTGATTACTTGCTTTGCTAACGATTATGGATACGAGAATGCCTTGTCGCGGTGGATCGATTTTCAATTTCAAGATGGCGATATCTTGGTAGCCATTAGCTCATCGGGCGAGTCAAAAAATATTCTAAACGCAGCGGAAACGCATCAAAAACGGGGCGGCAAAATAATTTCCCTTTCGGGTTTTGATATGGATAACCGACTTTCAAAATTGGGCGACATTAACTTTCAAGTTCCAGAGCGCAATTATGGTATCGTCGAATGTTTTCATCAAGTGATTCTTCACGCTATCTTAGACGAGTTAGCATGACGGTAAATAGCGTTTTAATAACAGGTGTCGCTGGATTTATCGGGAGCAATTTACTCGATTTTCTCCTTTCGGAAACCGATTGGCAAGTAACAGGTATCGATAATTTCAGCACCGGTAGGCGTTCGAATATCGCTGGTCAACTGGATAATCCGCGTTTCACTTTTGTAGAAGGTGACCTACTTCAGCTCACTGATTTGAAGCCCTACCAAGTGGTATTTCACTTAGCGGCACTTCCACGTATTCAGCCCAGTTTTGAGCTTATCAACGATCATATCCGGCAGAATTTAATGACTTCGACCCACCTGATCGAGGTGATGATCAAACAAAAACACTTTCCGCGATTGGTGAATAGTTCGTCGAGCGCTATCTACGGCACGCCCACGCTGATGCCCACACCCGAAGAAGATCGTGTGGACTGCTTGAGCCCATATGCTTTTCAAAAGTATGAAGCAGAGAAATACCTCGAATTGCTGGCTACGCGATATCCGCTCGATTACGTGAATCTGCGCTATTTCAATCCGTATGGCGATAGAAGCTATAACCCCGACAATACGTTTAACGCGTATAGCAGCGTAGTTGGAATCTTTCTTTACAGGGCGAGCGAAGGTTTGCCGCTACACATCACCGGCGATGGCAGTCAGCAGCGCGATTTCATTCACGTGGGCGATTTAGCTCGTGCTAATTATATGGCAGCCATTCATCCCAATAAACTTAACACATCCTTTAATATCGGCCAATCAACTACTATTTCGGTGCTGGAATTAGCGAAAATGATATCTGACGATCTCGAGTTTATTCCGAAACGCGATGGAGAAGCTGAAATAACCTACGCCGACAATCGGAAGGCCGGTGAAATATTGGGATGGCGCCCGACGCATAGCCTCACGGCATATATACAAGGAGCAAGGCTATGATTAGGGGCTTTGCATGTGGGGTATTTGATCTCTATCATCCCGGCCATGTGCTTATGCTGGCCGAATGCAGCGCACACTGCGACCATCTTACCGTTGCTGTGAACCGTGCGTCGGCATTCGAGCCTAAAATAAATCCCAATAAGCGTGCGCCCATTTTCACTGCCGAAGAGCGCGCCAAAGTGCTGCGATCCGTAAAGTATGTGGATGAAGTGATCTTTTATGATTCTGAAAGCGAACTAACTTTCCTTATGGAAAATGGCAATTACGCAATCCGTTTTTTGGGTGATGATTACCGTGGTAAACCTATCACCGCTCCAGAAGCCATCCGCACCATACACTACCTAGATAGAAGCCACGGCTACAGCACTAGCTCCGTTCTTCTCCGTATCGGCACTCAAATAAAAAATTTGGCCTGAGGTGCCAATGCGAATCCTAATAGCCTGTTATACCTTTCCCCCGTCGAGTGGCATCGGGGGACGCAGATGGGCTAAGTTTGCCAAATATCTCCAGCGAGCTGGGGCAGAAGTAACGATGGTGGCTGCTGCAGGAACCGATAACAATAGCCCTTGGGCGAACGACGTAGTTGGAATTAATCAGACCCGTTTTATAAGTCGTTATCCCATCATTTTGACGGGTACCCCGAAATCGGTATTCGATCGACTGTGGTATCGATTACAACTGCTGCGCATGCGCTGGCTCGGCAAGGGTACCCCATATGATCGGGCGCTACTAGACCGCGAGAATTATAAGCAAACTATTCGGCAAGAGATAGCTCGGTTTAACCCCGAAGTAATTATCGCTACAGGGGCTCCGTTCAGAATATTGAGCTTCACCGCAGAATTAAGGCTGGAGTATCCGGAAATAAAATTTTTTGCTGATTTCCGCGATCCGTGGACCTGGGGCGAAGCATTCGGTTATAACCAGCTCAACCCGAAAAGACTGCGGCATGAGCAGAAGATGGAGCAAAATGTTGTACAGGTCTTCGATGGAATATGGAGTCCGTGGAGCGAAATAATTACAACTCTTTCCGAAAAATATCCCTCGCAAGCGCATAAATTTTCGCAACTTCCACATGCATTCGATCTGAATGATCTACCTCCTAGCAATTCACGTGCGATGCAAGGACAAAGCGACACTGTTCGGATTATTTATGGGGGAACCATCTATAAGCATTCCCGCGAACATTTTGAATTCTTGGCGCGATTCGTTTCCGGATCATCCGGCAGGGTAGTCTGGCAAATTTATGCCCAACCTGCGCCAAATTGGCTCGTGCATTTTTCCGGCTCCGAAGTAAAAGCCCCGCTGGCGTCCCAAGTATTTTTTGCGGAAGCCGCTCAATCAGATTGGCTCGTTCTGATTATCCCTCCCCATGCGGTTAATGGCGTGCCTACGAAGGTGCTGGAGTATGCAGCCCTTGGCAAACCCATCGTAATGCTTGGCCATCGGGGAGATTTGAGCGATTTCGTGCTTCGAAATAAGCTTGGTTTATTCGCCGAAAGCGAGGCCGATCTCTCCAAAATTCTATTTTCTAATTTCGCCCCTGCAATGGATAAAGCACAACTCGAAGCATACCGGTTCGACAAGGTAACGGCTCGCCTGTTAGAATGCATTGCTGAAACGCGAAGCAAATGATGTTGAAACCTTTGGAAATTTGGATTGTGGTGGGGACGCGTCCAAATTTTATTAAAGTCACCCAATTCAAGTCGCAGGTCAAAGATTTTCCGAATTTATCGGTTAAGATCATCCACACCGGTCAACATTACGACGCGCAAATGGCCGAGGTTTTCTTCGATCAGTTTGGTATTCAGCCCGATTATAATTTGCACGTAAAGCCCGGCCACCCGGGGTTGCAAATCGCCGAGACAATAGCCGCTTTGGTTGAGCTGTTTCTTGAAAATAAGCCAGATATGGTGATAGCGGTGGGAGATGTAAACAGCACACTTGCAGCAGCAATCGCCGCAAATAAATGTGGCATTCCCGTCGCTCATCTTGAGAGCGGGCTACGCAGCAACGACCCAACCATGCCCGAAGAGCACAACCGCAAAGTGGCCGATACCTTAGCGCAGCTTCACTTTATTACCGAAGATGCAGGCTTGGTAAATTTGCGAAGTGAGCACGCTGCGGAGCGCGGCCTGGCAATGGTGGGCAATACCATGATCGATACCCTTGTAGCCTTCCGGAAGCAAATCGAAACTTCGACCATTTTGGACGATCTGCAAATCGGTGAAAAAGAATACGCACTTGTTACCCTGCACCGCCCGTCGAATGTAGATAGTGTGGAGGCGCTCTCGCAAACGCTCGATGTACTCGAAATGCTCGCGAGATATGTAAATGTTGCCTTTCCCGTGCATCCGCGAACGCGGGCTCGAATGAAAGATTTTGGGATCGAAGACCGGCTTTCTTCCATGGCGAAAGTACATACAAGCCCACCTTTGGGTTATTTCGATTTTCAAAAACTTATTTATCACAGTGCTTTTGTGCTTACAGATTCGGGTGGAATTCAAGAGGAAACCACTTTTCTACAAAAGCCTTGCCTTACGCTTCGCCCTAATACAGAGCGGCCGGTGACCATAGAAATGGGGAGCAATGTGCTCTTGCCGTTTGACATACCGAGTATCGAGAAACTGGTAGTTTCTATTCGTTCCAGACGCTTTAAAAAGGGATTAATTCCACCACTTTGGGATGGATTTGCCACAAGGCGCGTGCTTGAGCGCATTTCACTTTTTTTTGATCAGGGTTTCTGATGCGAATCCTCTATTACAGCCCTCATCCCGAGCTTAACTTTCACGCTCCTACTGGCTACGGGCGGCACATGCGCGAAATGGTGGCTGCTTTTCGCGAAGCAGGCCACGAAGTGGATCTCCTTATCGGTGGGGGCGATCGGGTCATGGCCAATTCAAAACCGGCTTCGGTCAAGAAGAATGCTTCGCGCAAAATGATTCCACCGCTGGCGTGGCAATCTGCTCGTGACTTGGCCTTGCTGCGTTTTGATCGAAGAATGGGTGCCAGGTTGGCGCTCAAGATCGCCGAATTCAAACCCGATATGGTCTATGAGCGCGTGGCTTATTTGCAAGCTTCTGGCGTGCGCACGTGCCGGAAAGTAGGCATATTCCATTTTGCTGAAGTCAATGCGCCTTTCCCCGAAGAGCGCCATTACTTCTCGGGGAAGTCCTTGCTTATTGGCTTAAGCCGAAAAATAGAGCGCGAAATATTTACCCAAACCAACGCCATGAGCACGGTGAGCGAAGCCTTGCGGCGATACGCTCTGCGGGTAGCGACCCAAGTGGAAGGCAAAATAAGCGTAATTCCCAATGCAATTGATCCCGACGGTCTTCCCAACCGATTGAATGGCAAAGCTATTCGCGCCGATTTGAACGTTGCCAATCACATAGTTATCGGTTTCGTGGGAAGTGTTTTTGCCTATCATGGGGTCGATCTATTGATCAAAGGATTTGCGAAAATTGAATCCCAATATCCCGCTACTCTACTTATTGTTGGCGATGGGGCAATATTGCCCGAATTGCGCCGAATGGCAGCGCAATTAGGAATAGCCAAAAAAGTACATTTCACCGGTTCGGTGCCGCACGCCGATGTGTATCACTACATTGATGCTATGGATATATGCTGCATGACGAAGAGCAATTGGTATGGTTCACCCGTTAAAATTTTTGAATACGGACTCTTGGCAAAAGCCATACTTGCTCCAAATGTAGCGCCCGTGCGCGATGTAATGACCGAATCTGATGGCAAATTTTGCGAACCCGACGTAGAAGATATTGCCAAAAAACTCAGCGAACTGCTTCAAAATAAAGCGCTTCGGGAAGAGCTCGGCCTTCATTGGAATCGAAAAGTGCTAAGTAATTATACCTGGGCCCATGCTGCTCAAAAAGTGCTCGACTTATGCACATAGCTGTTATTTCCGATGGTATTACGCCTTATGTTACGGGTGGTATGCAGCGTCACACTTTCCATTTGGTGCGCCATCTCTTGCTTCTTGGCATCGATATCACCTTGGTGCACACCGTGCCTCACGCCGATGCATTGCCTGCAGATGATGAGGTAAAACGAGCGTTTGGCGAATATAAAGGCCAATTAAAGGTGCTTTCTATTCCCTTTCCGCAATTGAAGGCTTTTCCAGGCCACTACGTACGCGAGTCTTACGGTTATAGCACCGCCGTGGCCGAAGCATTGCTCCCCATGCTTGCCGATTTTGATTTTATCTACGCCAAAGGATTCACCGCCTGGAACCTGCTTGAGCGCAAACGTCGCGGTCTTCACACGCCGCCTATTGGGGTGAAATTTCACGGCTACGAAATGTTCCAAAAAACGAAAAACATTCGGACACGGCTCGAACAGCAAATTTTTAAACCCGCGGTGATTTTTAATTCCAGAAATGCCAATGTGGTTTTTTCTTACGGAGGCGAAATTACTGCCATAATTAAGCGCATTGGCGTTAAACCGGAACGAATTGCAGAAGTCACTTCGGCAGTAGATTCCGATTGGATTGCGCCTGAGATATCGAAGACCAACGAGCCACGAAAATTCGTTTTTGTTGGGAGATATGAAAGGCGAAAGGGGATTCGCGATTTACGAGCGGCAATCGATGAGCTACCCGCCGGTTTGGTCGAAATGCATTGGGTGGGAGCCATACCTCAAAGATTTATTGGAAAGGGTGAAATAAGGCATGGCGAAATCAAAGACGCTGCAGAGTTGCGCGGTATTCTGAGCGATTGCGATGTGCTGGTGGCTCCAAGCCATGCGGAAGGTATGCCAAATGTTGTTTTGGAGGCTATGGCACGTGGATTGGCGATTATCGCTACTCCAGTTGGTGCGGTGTCAGAATTGGTGAGCAACAAAAACGGACGTTTGGTAGCGCCTCGCAACCCAACGGAATTGGCAGAAGCCATTAAAGAATTCGCGAAAATGCCGAAAACACAGCTGGAATCGATTAAACGGCAAAACATAAATGATGTTATCGAGCGGTTTACCTGGGAGTCGGTGGCACGTCAGACGCTCGAGATCATCCAAAAATTGAGCTTCTCGACTCGATGATTGCAGAAATTTGCACTTTTGCACGTCAGCGCACGCCCCGTGAAGGAATTTCTCGTTCGAAATAAATCTATACTCTTACTGCTGGGGCTTTGGTACGTAGTAGGCTCTCTGAGTCCTATAGCTTTTATTCCCTTAGGTATATTGAGCATCATACTACTTTGGCGCAGGCAGCTATTTTTTGAGATACTCTTAGGGTATTTCTTTATTCTCATTCTCAGCGATAATCTGCGTCCTGCTACCGATTTTGCTAAGAGCTTCAAGAATATTTACACCCTTTTCATTGCTGCGATAGCCATATTTGAGCGAAGAAAAATCGAAGGGATCAGCGAAATTTTCAAGCCCTATCTACCGTTTATTGCCATTGCCACTGTTGGATTGGTTTTTTCGCCGGTTGTCTTTACCGGTGCTCAGAAAACGCTCTCCTATATTCTCCTTATTTTTTCGGTGCCTCAGCTTTTACTCATTTCATTCCGTACAGAAGGAGACCGCATCTTTAAGGATTTGATTTTTCTCGGCATAGCGCTTATTCTCGTTGGTTTTTTGCTGCGGTACGTCGATCCTGGCGTCGCCATGTCTCACGGAGGTCGATTCAGAGCTGTGCTCGGTAACCCAAATGGGCTTGGAGTTTTTACATCCTTGCTCTTTGCTCTCTTCTTGCTGGTGCGTTCTTATTTTCCAAGATTACTATCAAAATCTGATCTCCGGTGGATTCTGGCAACCTTGGTAATAGCCACCTTGCTGTCTGGGTCGCGTACTGCCATAATATCGATATCGCTGCTCTACTTTTTCTCTTTTTCTTTTCGAATTTCGCCGATTATCGGCGTGGTGCTGTTTATTTCAATCGGGATTGGAGCCGAGATCGTCTCAGCTAACTTCGTGTCGATTATTCAATCCATGGGTCTATCCGATTACCTCCGTGCCGAAACCATTGACGATGGCGCGGGCCGCTACATAGCTTGGCAGTTTGCATGGGATGCTATACAGGAAAATTATTGGTTCGGGCGGGGTTTCTCCTTCGATGAATGGTTAATGAGCACAAATCAAGACCTTCTCAACGATCTTGGCCATCAAGGCGGCGTACACAATACTTATCTTATCATTTGGCTAAATACCGGGCTCGTTGGATTAGTTCTTTTCTTACGCGCAATCTTGTTAAATTTTATTCGGGGTGCGAAGAATAATCGGTTGGCTTTCCCGATTCTTTTTATGGTGCTTTTTGGAATAACATTGGAGCCTTGGCTCGCCGCATCTCTCAATCCGTACACAATAATTTTTGTAGTTATGTTGTGCTTGCTAAATGAGCCCGTATTTCAATCAGAAAGTTCTGCTGAACGAGTTGACCAATTAATCGATATGGATGCAAAAGCGCTGGCTTAGACTTGGAATTATAATATTCGTGTTGCTCTTGCTGGAGTTTACCCTGAGACTAGTGGGTTTCGGACATATGGCCATGTATTACGATTCTCCGCTGTACGAATATGCCTTGAAACCAAATCAGAACTTTACGCGGTTTGGAAAGCATTTTTCAGTCAATGCGCAAGGGATGCGGGCTTCAAAATTGGAAGAAGGTGAATGGCGCATACTTAAATTTGGCGACTCTGTGATTAACGGGGGTGCGGCAACCGATCAATCCGAATTAGCTTCCGAAATACTCAATGGGCGCTTAAAGGAGTCTGATCCCAAAGCCAGGGTAATACAGGTATCTGCCGGTAGCTGGGGCCCCGATAATGCCTTTGCATGGATGCAAGCCAATGGCGATTTCGACGCAAAAGTCATCATTCTCGTCTTTAGCAGCCACGATTGGCAAGATCATATGAATTTTCAGAAAGTGGTTGGGGTTCTTAAATACTACCCCGACCAGCAGCCCCCATTTGCCATAGCCGGTGCGGTAAATTGGATTTATAGCCGATATTTTGAGAAAATAGACTGGCGCGCCGTCGAGGCTACTGCCACCCGTAAAGATTCTCCAGATCACAATGCCGGTTGGGACCAATTTGCCCAATACTGCACTCAAAAAGACATTACATTTTTGGTTTACCATCACGCCAGCGCTTCTGAACAATTCAACAATACTTATAATCAAGATGGCCTCGCTCTGGAAACGCATCTCCGATCCATCGGCGTGCTAACTATTTCTGGTATCGAAGGCGATTTTCAACCCGAAGATTTTCGCGATGAGATTCATCTCCAAGCTTCAGGACAAGCTAAACTTGCCTTACAGTTAGAACCCTACCTTCAAGAAATTTTGGGCAGACCATGAAGAGCGAACGCCGCATAGTGTTTCTCTACACCGAGTTGGCCGGCTATATTCTGCGCTGCTTCGAACGCCTTTCGCACGTTGGTGTGGACGTTCATGTAGTGGCTTATCCCGTGAATATCGAAGCTCCATTTCAATTCAATTTTGCAGCATCCAAATGCAAATTCTACGATCGATCCGAGCACACCTTTAAAACACTCGAAGCGCTTATACGAGCTATTGACCCGCAGGCCATGGTGGTAAGTGGCTGGATCGATTCCACCTATGTAAAACTTGCGCGCACTTTTAAGCCATCTTTTCGGCAAACGGTACTGATTGACAATCCGTACGCCTCCAACATGAAGACTAATCTGTCTATTCTCAGGGCGAGATTGCTGTTTAAAAATGCCTTTCACTCCGCTTGGGTGCCCGGTATGCCACAAGTGAAATTTGCAAAAATAATGGGCTTCGACCCCGATAAGATTTATGATGGATTTTACACCGCAGATGTGGTTCATCTCTCGGCAATAAATTGGGAAAGCGCAGAGGCTGCTTTTCCCAAACGCTTCGTGTTTACGGGTCGTTATGTAGATTTCAAAGGTATTCGCGAGCTATGGGAAGCATTCGCTAAGGTCGATCGCTGTGGTTGGGAGCTCTACTGTGCAGGCACAGGGCCGCTTTACGAAGATCGGAGCCTCGCCGAAGGCATACACCATGTCGGCTTTGTACAGCCTGTCGATTTTGGTACTTTTGCCCAACAGGGCGGGGTGTTTGTTTTACCGAGTCGCCGCGAGCCATGGGGAGTAGTGGTGCACGAGTTTGCCGCTGTGGGTTATCCGCTGCTTTGCTCGGCAGCCGTGGGCAGTGCTTCGGCCTTTTTGGAAGAAGGTGAGAACGGATTCACTTTCAAGCCGAACAGTGTAGATTCCATCCGTAGTGTGCTGGAACGCATTATTGCAACACCGAGTGAAGATCTTTGGGAGATGGGGGCGAAAAGTAGAAAATTAGCAGCTCAAGTTACTGTGAATGATTGGGTAGAAACCGCACTCGAACTTTTGAAACCAAGATATGCGTAAAATATTAGTTACCGGCGGAGCCGGTTTTATAGCCAGCGATCTCGCTGAACTTCTCGCTCAAGAAGCAGATAATTTTGTGGTTGTCGTGGACAATTTTCAAACCGGAAATTCAACCAAAATTCCGGATGGTCCGCACGGTAATGTGCGCTTCATTAAGTGCGATGTGAATCTATACAATGATATCGCCGCCGTTTTCTTCGCGCATCAATTCGACTATGTATTCCACTTTGCCGCCACAGTTGGGGTGCAGCGCACGCTGGCCAACCCGGTGCGGGTACTCGACGATATAAACGGCATCCGAAATGTGCTCGATCTCAGTAAAAATACGGGAGTCCTACGGGTGTTCTTCTCGAGCAGCAGTGAAGTCTATGGCGAACCTGTGGAAATACCGCAAAATGAAACAACCACGCCGCTAAATTCCAAACTTCCTTACGCCATCGTCAAGAATATTGGTGAAGCTTTCTTGCGTTCCTACCATTTCGAATACGGCCTTAATTACACCATTTTCCGATTCTTCAATACCTATGGCCCGAAGCAAAGCCCAGATTTTGTGATCACCAAATTTATCAGTTCCGCTTTACGCAATGAGCCCATAAATATTTTTGGGGATGGCCAACAAACCCGCACCTTTTGCTACATCGACGATAATGTGGAAGCATGTGTAAGCGCATTTTACCGCAATGAAGTACTAAACGACGTAATGAATGTGGGCAGCAATATCGAGATCAGCATATTGGAACTAGCCGAATTGATCATCGAAATTACGGGTTCACAATCTCCGATTGTTCATTTGCCACCATTGCCCGAAGGCGATATGACCCGCCGCCTTCCCGATAACTCAAAAATGATGGGTATTTTGGGTAGGGAGCTCTTGCCGCTTCGTGAAGGAATTCAAAAAGTCCTGCAGAACACTTCGTATATTCTCGGATAATGTGCGGAATTAACGGGCTTACAGGGCTCCGGCCGCGCGATGAAGCCACCGGCATTATGAAGCGTATGAACGCGAGCTTGGCTCACCGCGGCCCCGATGCTGAAGGCGTGCATATCGCCGATGGTATTGCACTCGGCCATCGCCGCCTGAGCATCATCGATCTTCGAGCCGAAGCCAATCAACCCATGAGCGATGCATCGGGGCGATATACGCTGGTTTTTAATGGCGAAATCTACAATTTCCGCGAACTCCGCAAAGAGTTCGGCTTTCAAGATTGGAAGACCGACAGCGATACAGAAGTGCTGCTTTACGGACTGGTGGCACACGGAGTTGACTTTCTATCGAAATGCAATGGCATGTTTAGCTTCGCTTTTTGGGATCAAGACCGTGGCCGATTAATCCTCGCCCGCGATAGAATGGGTATCAAGCCGCTCTACTATGCCCGAGTGGGCGAAAATCTCTTATTCTCAAGCGAAATCAGAGCGCTCCTGGAATCCCAATTAATAGCCAAAACCCTGAATAGATCGGTGCTGGGCGATTATCTACGCTATCAAACGGTGCATGGGGAGCGTACCCTCGTGGAAGGCGTTTATTGCTTGCCGCCGGGACATTTTCTGACTTCCGAAGAGAATGAGCTACAATTGAAGGCTTATTATAATAGCATTGACTCCGTTTCGTGGTCGGCTCGCGATCTTTCCTATTCAGATTTGAAAACGGAAGTTCGAGCTGCTCTCCAAAGGGCGGTTAACTTGCGCATGGTGGCAGATGTTCCTTTAGGCGTTTTTCTCTCTGGCGGTATCGATTCGAGTGCTATGGTGGGCTTGGCAGCCGAAGGAGCGAGCAACAGAGTGAGCACCTTTACCATTTCGTTCGAAGATCGCGAATTTTCGGAAGCGGCTTACGCCAAAACAATCGCTGACCAATTTGATACAAAGCACACGGAAATTAACTTATCGCCTGCTGATTTGATCGCTCAATTGCCTGCGGCGTTAGCGGCCATGGATCATCCCACCGGCGACGGTATCAACACCTTCGTAGTTTCTAAGGCCGCTAAGGAAGCTGGTGTCACCGTGGTTTTATCGGGCTTAGGCGGCGATGAACTCTTTGCGGGTTACCCCATTTTCCAACAATTCCAGGCGCTCAAGTCGAAAGCTTGGTTGCTGAGTTTTCCAAAGTTCGCACGGTCTGTGGCAGGTGCTTTTTTAAAAGGGTATCGCCCCGGTGCCGCAAGCGATAAAACGGCAAGTGTGCTCCAGCAAGATTATTTTGACCTGGAATATATTTATCCTTTTAGCAGAGAACTGGCTCCTGTCTCTTACAATCGGCAACTGGCGGAGCATGGCTCTTCGGGAGCCAATTTCATCCACAATTATCTACAAGAATCGCTGGGGTTTGGCAGCCCTGGTTTCAATTTACCCCGCCTTTCAAAAGTGAGTCTTGCCGAATTGACCACCTACTTACAATCCATCCTGCTTCGCGATACTGATCAAATGAGTATGGCGCATGCGCTAGAAGTGCGGGTGCCATTTCTCGATCATCAGCTTTGGGAATTGGTTCTTGCAGTAGATGATCGCCTAAAGCTTTCAAATTCCCCAAAACCGCTGCTAGTCGATGCTATGGGCGATTTACTACTTCCGCGCTCCATCTCTCAACGTCCAAAAATGGGATTCACCTTTCCCTGGGACTCGTGGATGCGCAATGAATTGAAGGACTTTTGTGCCGATCGTTTACATGCTTTAGGTCATCGGGAAGGTTTTCATGCAAAAGTGATCGATGCACGATGGAAGTCATTCTTAGCAGGTAACCGCTCAGTGAATTGGGCTAGAATTTGGTATCTCTGTACCCTCGAAGCCTGGCTCGAAACCAATGGAATCCGATAAACCGAAACTTTTAATTTTCACAGATTGGTACCTCCCCGGCTATCAGGCGGGCGGCCCGGTGCGGTCTATCGCCAACTTGGCCATTGACTTGGCCGGGCACTTTGATATTTCTATTGTCTGCCGCGACCGCGATTATCTTTCCACAAATCCATACCCCAACACACCGGCCAATGAATGGGTGCACCGACCAGAAGCGCGGGTGATGTATCTCGATCAAAAGCATCAAAATTATTCGACGATAAAGTCGATTTTGGCCGCTTTTCCTACTGAAACACCTGTGCATGTAAATGGAATGTTTTCTCCGGTGTTTTCGGTTTTTCCCATTAAAGCAGCTTTAGCTTTAAAACGGCGACATATTATTTCGCCGCGCGGCATGTTAGCTCCCAGTGCATTGGCATTAAAAGGCACCAAGAAGAAACTTTTTCTCGCTGCTCTGAAGCGTTTAGGATGGTATCGAAAGGCAGAATTTCACGCTACTTCGGCGGAAGAAGTACGGTCAATTCAAACCGTTTTGGGAATTGATTCGGCACGCGTTTCTCTGATTCCTAATATACCGGGAAGTCCGGTTGCTACTGTAAGAGCTCCAAAGCGTGCGAAGAGGCTTCGAATACTTCAAGTTGCCCGGATCGCACCCGAGAAAAACAATCTATTTGCCATCCAAATCCTTCGAGACATTCCTCCGGAAGTCGAAGTGGAATTCAAACTGGTGGGACCCGTTTACGATCAATCGTATTTCGAAATGTGTAAGATTGAAGCTGCGGCCCTGCCGGGCCATTTACGAGTGGAGTTTGCTGGAAGCGCCACACCGGTGGAAATAGAAAAACTGTATGGCCATTTTGATCTCTTCTTTCTCCCTTCCCTCGGCGAAAATTATGGCCATGCCATCATCGACGCACTCCTTCACGGATGCCCGGTGCTCATCAGCGACCGCACACCTTGGCGCGATCTACAGGGTTTGCAGGTAGGAGCCGACATAGCATTAGAAGATAAAGTAGGGTTTGTGAATTTCATTTGTAATTTGGCCAATATGAATGAAGCGGATTATTGCGGCACTTATAGCCACATAGCTTCCACAGCAGCCACTTTAATGGATAGACCAGATATGATTGAAAATTATTCCAGGCTTTTCCATGAATAAGGTCGATTTATCTGCGTATAACAACGACCATTTTCGCCCCGGATCCATTTGGAAACGCGCGATATGGCTCGTATTGAATGCCGTTATTTTTGAATCGAGCATCTTTCCATTTACAGGATTAAAAGCGGGTCTGCTTCGGGCTTTCGGAGCAAAAATTGGTCGTGGAGTGGTCGTTAAAATCAAGGTTTCGATTAAATACCCCTGGTTTCTCGAAATCGGCGATCATTCGTGGATTGGCGAAGGGGTTTGGATTGATAATCTCACCCTTGTTTCCATTGGCAAAAATGTATGTCTTTCGCAAGGCGCCATGCTTCTAACGGGCAACCACGATTACTCATCGGCTACATTCGACCTGCGCGAAGCACCCATAACTATCGAAGAGGGCGCATGGATAGGAGCGAAGGCCATAGTTTGTCCTGGAATTACCGTTAAGTCGCATGCTGTACTCGCAGTTGGTAGCATAGCCACCACCCACCTGGATGCGTATACAGTGTATGCTGGCAATCCAGCTGTGGCAAAGCGACAAAGAACCATCGGATGAAATGCTCGGTCATAACTGTGTGCTTCAACGCAGCCGAAACCATCGCTGCGACCATAGACTCTGTATTACACCAGGATTTATGCGACTTTGAATACCTGATAATCGACGGCGCTTCTACCGACGCCACGCCCGCGATTGTAGCCTCTTATCGCGATCAGCGAATCACTTGGCGGAGCGGAAAGGACGGTGGGGTTTACTTTGCTATGAATAAAGGCCTGGCTCAGGCTACCGGCGAAATCATCGCCATCATCAACGCCGACGATACATTCGCTCACCGGTCGGTACTCTCAAAAGTGGCTTCCTATATGGAAGTGAGCGATGCCGATAGTTGCTATGGCGATTTGGAATATGTCGATCGGGTGCGAACCGACAAGGTGCTCCGCCGATGGATTTCGGGCGTCTACAATATCGAAAACTTTCGATTTGGATGGATGCCGCCCCATCCCGCATTTTTCCTAAAGCGGGAGCTGTATCTGGAGTATGGCTCTTTCGAAACCATTTTGCGCACAAGCGCAGATTACGAGCTCATGCTTCGAATGCTTTACAAGAAAGGCGTTTCCACGGTATATCTGCCGGAGGTTCTTGTGCAAATGAAAGCGGGTGGTCAGAGCAATTTGAGTCTCAATAATAGGCTCAGAGCCAATGCCGAAGACCGAAAAGCGTGGCGATTGAACGGATTGAACGGTGGATTTTTGGCCAGTTTCCTAAAGCCCTTGCGCAAGTTGAAGCAGTTTCGAACCCGTTAGAACTTCGCCCGGGACTTTCTACGCGTGCGTTTCTTACTTTTTATCCAACTATAGCGCCGCTTATAAAAGCTGCTTCGCCCTTTAATTACGTAAGAGTAGCTGAGTTGGGTGAAGAGATAGCCATCGTTATTCGTAGGGTCACCCCGTTTTTCTCCCGGAGCAAAACTCCCGCCATTTGGTATGTCAACTCCCTGGGCTATAGCCAAATCGCTCGCAGTTTGAAGAGATAATTCGTCTGTCCGGTTGGACAGTTGGTAGGCAAGGGCATTGTTATCCTGCGATACTTCGCTTGGGCTGGCGTAACTGGTGCTCACATCGTCGAGGTAATCAGTAAAAGTGGTGCGATAGCCGATTTCCCATCCAAAACGGTGTTGCTTCTTGTGGGTGAAATACAGACCAAGACCCGCTGGAAGGCTAAATTGCCAAAGGCTGTATTCTTCACCTTCCGTTTGGAGCGGTTGCAATTCTATATTCTGGCCATTGAACTCTTCCAAATCGCCGTAATAGGTCGTTTTTGGATTGTGGCGAGCTATACCAGTGCCCAGAAAGGCATAAAGTTTAAAATCGGGATTATAGTACCCGCGCCCGCCGACATCGCTATCGTAGAAAAGCGTAAGCTCCATGCGGGTTGTGAGTTCATAAATATTGTTAGAAAAACTTAAATTTCGCGCTACCCTGGCCGGATTCAACGAATTGTAATCATTGCCTTTTATGTGGCCGTAGTTGAAACCAACGTTCACCGCCATCTGCTGCGAAAATTTATAGCGGCCAAAAGCCCCAACGCTCAACTGGGTGCGGTTGAGTTTCATGTCAAACAAGAAATCACGACGGGTTTCTTCCTTTCCGCCAATTTCGCCGAGGTAATTTGCCACACCGATATTTGCTCCGAAATCCCATCGATACTGGGCGTTCACAGTCGAGATGCCCAGAAGACAGAAGAAGATAATTAAAGAATGGTTTTTACGCATTGCCGCAAATATAGTATTTATGGCTGATTCTGTCGGAGTCCATAAGATCTTCCTTTCTGGTGAGTACGAAAGAGCTCGACGTGGCTGTGAAGCCTTTGGATTTTGTTTCTTCGCAGTCCCAAATATTCCTTTTTGTATGCCCAATAGAATCACCGAGCTCTTACAAATACGTTACCCTATCATTCAAGCCGGTATGGTATGGTGCAGTGGGTGGCGCTTGGCCTCGGCTTGCTCCAATAATGGTATTCTTGGCGTATTGGGTGCCGGCTCGATGTACCCAAATGTATTGCGCGAGCACATTGAAAAAATGCATGCTGCTACCGATCGACCTTTCGCTGTAAATGTCCCGCTGCTCTATCCTGAGATGGATGAATTGATCGAAATAATTCTAGCAGGTAAAGTCCCCGTTGTTATTACCTCGGCTGGAAATCCAGCAAAATATGCCGGAGTATTCAAGTCGGCAGGATGCACGCTGCTCCATGTGGTGAGCTCGGCAAAATTTGCCGAAAAGGCCGCCAATGCTGGCGTAGATGCCATAATCTGCGAAGGATTTGAAGCTGGCGGGCATAACGGCAGGGAAGAGACTACCACCCTATGCTTGGTGCCGCAAGTGCGAAAAGCCGTAGATTTGCCCCTGGTGGCGGCTGGAGGCATTGCCACGGGCCAAGCCATGTACGCTGCCATGGCGCTTGGAGCTGATGGAGTTCAAATTGGGAGCCGCTTTGCCGTAGCTTCTGAAAGCTCTGCGCACGAAGCTTATAAGCAAAGGGTGGTCGATGCAGTAGAAGGAGATACAGTCTTAACCTTGAAGGAATTAGCTCCGGTGCGCTTGATTAAAAATGCCTTTTACGAGCAGGTACAAGCGGCATATTTGCGCGGAGCTTCGGCGGCAGAACTAGCCGCAATACTTGGACGCGCTCGCGCGAAACGCGGTATTTTTGAAGGCGACCTGGCAGAAGGCGAACTCGAAATAGGTCAAGTTTCGGCTTTAATCGACCATATCGAGCCCGTCAAAGCCATCGTTGCCGAAATAGTTGAAGATTTTGAAAAAACCAAGGCTGTAATGGCTGAAATAGCTTTTGAACAATGATACATTTTCACAAGTACACCTTGCCGAATGGATTGCGCATCCTGGTGCATGTAGATGAGAGTACCCCCATCGTGGCCATCAATACGCTATACGATGTAGGAGCGCGCGATGAAACGCCGGATAAAACAGGGTTTGCCCATTTATTCGAGCACTTAATGTTCGGGGGAAGCATCCATATTCCTCAATTTGACACCCCTCTGCAAGAAGCTGGAGGAAATAACAATGCTTTTACGAGCAACGATATCACAAATTACTATGTAACGCTACCCGTCGAAAACGTCGAAACCGCGCTGTGGTTGGAGTCGGATCGGATGCTCAATCTGGCTTTCAGCCCAGAGAGTTTGGAAGTGCAGCGTAAGGTGGTAATTGAAGAATTTAAACAGCGCTACCTCAATCAGCCTTACGGCGATGTGTGGCTCGAACTCCGGCCTATGGCGTACAAGACCCACCCTTACCGCTGGGCGACCATTGGCCAAAGCATCGCGCATATAGAAGACGCTACGCTCGAAGATGTAAAGGCATTTTTTGCTGCACATTACAATCCGGCGAACGCCATTTTGAGCATTGCAGGCAATGTCGATCCGGAGCGTATTTTCCAACAGGTGGAGCACTGGTACGCAGATATCCCGGCCAAAGTCAAACCGCGTAGAAACTTACCAGCGGAGCAGCCCAACAAGGGGTATGAACTTAAAACCCTGCTGCGCAACGTCCCGCAAAATGCCCTTTACATGGCTTGGTCGATGCCCGAGCGAATGCATCCAGATTACCCGGCATGCGATCTGCTGAGCGATTTACTCGGTCAGGGAAAAGCGTCGAGACTCTATGAAGCATTGGTGAAAAACCAGGCCCTTTTTACCTCTATTTCCTGCTACGTTACCGGCAGTATCGACCTGGGTTTACTTGTCATTTCGGGTATGCTCGACCCACAAACCGATTTTGAGACAGCCCGCGCGGCGGTGATGGAGATTCTCGCGAATGTGCGACAAACTGCTGCATCTCCAAAAGAGTTACAAAAGGTTAAAAATCAATTCGAGTCCAATTATGTGTTTTCGCAACTCGGTGTGCTCAACAAGGCTATGAACGCTGCGTTCTTTGAGCTTCTGGGTGATGCTGAATTGGCAAATACCCTCACCGCCCATTATGCTGCCGTGGAAGCCGAAGACATTCATCGGTTGGCCGGGCAGATATTCCAAGACGAAAATTTAAGCGAACTCCGCATCCAATCTACCCACGTGTAACATGCCAAACCGAACCATTGCCCCCTTGTTGGCCTTCCCAAAGGCCATACCCGAATTACCGATATTGCCCGAAACCATTCTCGAAAATCTATCCTGCTACACCCTGGAAGGTGGGAGCGAAGATGTACTCAAAATTGATGTTGTTTTTAAGGCCGGTACCCTATATGATTCCTATCCGCTGCTGGCGAATACCACACTTGGCAACATCAAAGAAGGGACGGCTAATTTCACGGGCCGTGAGATTGCCGAAACGGTCGATTTCTTCGGTTCTCAGATTCAAACCGATATCTCGTACGATCGGGCAGAGATAACGCTGGTAACCCAAGGCAAACACCTGGTATCACTCTTAGATGTATTTACCGATGTGTTGCTCTTGCCCGTCTTTCCCGAAAAGGAATTTGCGCAATACGTGAAGCGATCGAAAAGCCAACTTTCGGTAAATCTGGAGAAAGTCGAATTTAATTGCCGGCTCCTCCTGAGCGAATTGATGTTTTCCGGCCATCCTTACCGCGAGCAGGTTTCGGTTTCGGCCTATGACGCGCTCACCACCGATATGCTCCGGGCTTTCCATTCCAATCATTTTTCACTGAACGATGCCTATGTGCTAATTTCGGGTAGAGGCACCGCAACTGCTAAAGATGCGCTTGCCGCGGCACTCTCGGCTAAATGGAAAGCGCAGGCATCGTCACTGCGCGATACCTCAGCTGCAAATTGGCAGTATTCTCCTTCGGAGAAACGATCGCGAAAAGCCGATGCACTCCAAAGTGCCATACGAATGGGCGCTCCGGCGCTTTCCAGAAACCATCCCGATTATCCGCTGCTTTATCTTGCTAATATGGCCTTGGGTGGGTATTTCGGTTCGCGGCTTATGCAAAATATTCGCGAAGACAAAGGCTATACTTACGGAATAGGCTCATCGATAAACGTACTCGAAGATGCCGCCTATTTGCTCATTTCCACCCAAGTGGGAGCAGAAGTTACCGAGGCAACGCTCCACGAGATCCGATTTGAACTCCAACGAATGCAGACCGCCGCGATCGATGCTGCCGAGCTGCAGCGAATCAAACGGTATATTTTGGGCAACCTGGTAGAAAGTTTCGATGGCCCCTTCGCTACCGCCGATCGCTTAAAACTTATGATCAATCACAGATTAGATGGCGGTTATTTTTCGCGATTTGCCCAGCGTATTCCACACATCACAGCAGAAGAAATCACAGCAGTGTCGGCCGAATTTTTTAACGAAAAGCGGTTCAGCCTGGCTGTAGTGGGCGAGTGGTAGCAGCAATGCCTGCGATAGGTGATACCAAATATGAATAACGGGGGTAAATCGTGCTGAGTTTATATTTAGTTTGGCATAGGCATTGCCGCTCATGCTAAAAATTGCCGATGGACTTATCTACCCTTTGAAAACTGTGTATCATTTTCGTTCATTTGCTTTGGCAAAGAATCGTACAAAATCGTTTTGTTGGGCATCGGTGAGTCGCAGCGGTAGGCTGAAAAACGCATTGCACAACATTTCGCACTTTTGTACGTCTTTAAGCCAGGTAAGTCTCGGAACCTGCGCTTGCCCACAGGCTATGAATTCAAATGCGCTCAGGTACATATTGATTGGTTTTACTTTGTTCTTGGCGCTTAGCGCTAAAGCTCAGTATGCCCCGCCTGCGCTGCACTGTGCGAGTGTAAATCCCGATGGCACTGTACAACTTACTTGGACCCCCGTAGCGGGTGTAAACCCTGCCACCACTTACCGCGTGTACAGAGATACCGGCGCAGGTTTTCAATTTGTCAATGTGGTTGGTCCTTCAAATTCCACAGGATACTTCGACGGCCTGGTCAATGCCAATTTGGGAGCGGTGACCTATTACGTTACAACCGACTTCGACAACGAGTCGCTGCCGAGCAACGCAGTTTCGACACTCTTTGTGCAGGTTACGCCTTTAAATCTCAGTTCCATAGCCTTGGTAAATTGGAATGCCGCCTCATCTATACCCTTCGTTGGCTTGTATCAGATAGAGCGCAGAATAGCTATGGGTGCCTGGGAAACCATTGGCTCCCAGCCACAATCGGTTACTTCCTATTCCGATACTCTACACGGGCTCTGCGTAGCTCCCAATGAAGACCCTATTCAAGTAGATTATCGCGTGCGAGCCGAATTGGCTGAGTGCACTTCCATATCGACAATTGCAGGCGGAGAATTTCAGGATCTTTTGGGGCCAGCGCCACCCCAAGTCGAAACGGTGCTTATAAATCCTACCACTGGCGATGCTGAAATTTACTGGTATCCCAGCCAAGCCCCCGATCTCGAAAAATACATTGTTCAGTCTATTATTCAGGAGCCCGGTGGCCAAGTGTCCTTAAATATTGGGAGCGTACAAGCGGGTTTGTCCACTACGTATATTTATCAGGAAGCATCTTTATTGAATAGCAGCAACCTGGTGGTGATCGCATTCGACTCCTGTGGTAATGACAACAGTTATCTGGGCATTTTCACGACCATGTTCTTGAAAGCAAATTACACCAGTTGTGGGCAAATCGCCGATATCACCTGGAATGCCTACCAAGGCTGGACCGAAGGAATAGACCGCTACAATCTTTACGCCCAAATAGATGGGGCCCCCTATGAAATTGTAGCCCAAATACCGGCGACTACCAATAGCTTTTCTTTCGATGTTATGCCCAATTCCGAGTATTGCTTCTATATCGAGGCCCTTTCACTCGGCACACAGCGACCTTCCACTTCCAATGCCGCCTGTATAGCTACTGCCTACCCCAACGTGGTCGATTTTGCCTACCTCAGCAGCGTAAGTACCCTCGACAACGGCTCGATTGAAATACGTATGCATCAGGATATTGAAGGTGTAGGAACGCGTTACGAACTCTTCCGATCGCGGGAGGGTGCCGATTTTCAGAAGACTGCCACCTTGGAGCAAAGTACCGAACCATTTATTTCCTTTATCGATACCGATGTGGCGAGTTCGGATGAGCAGTACACTTACAAGTGGCGGGTGTTCGATGGATGTGGCCAAGAAATATTTGAGTCGAACTCCGGACGCAATATCCTGCTCAGCGCGGCCGGCGGAAGCGAAGCCGCGGTGAATGTATTGGAGTGGGGAAGCTACCTGACTTGGGAAAATGGTGTGACGGAATATGAAGTGCAGCGCAGGTTGGGTCTTGATGGCGATTTTGAACTCTTCGCAGTGCTTGGCCCACAATCCTTTACGTTTGTTGATGATGTAGAGTCATTTATTGAAGACGAAGGCTATTTCTGCTATAAAATCGTGGCCAGCGAAGTGGAAAATAGTTTTGGTTTCAGTTCCACCGCTCAATCTAACCCGGAATGTGTGAGTCTGCCACCTTTAATGTGGATACCGAATGCCATAGTCATCAACGGCTTCAATACAATCTTCAAGCCTGTAGCTGGTTTTATCGATTTCGAATCGTACGATATGGAAGTGCGCAGCAGGTGGGGTCAAATCTTGTTTCAGAGCAATTCGATCGACGATGGCTGGAACGGAACCTTCGATGGCAAACGGGTTCGCGAGGATCAATATCAATACATTATTCGCTACCGCGATGGAGCCGGCCAACTCTACATTCGGCAAGGTGCGGTGGTGGTGCTTCACGATCGAGAATGATCGAATTTAGGCCGCCCGATTTGCTTAATTTAACGGCTCAACCCACTTAAATAATTCATACTTTTGCCGGAATTTATTGATACCCTTCAAACGATATCGCGTATGTCTTTAAATGCTATGAAAATTCTTGGTGAAGGTCTAACGTATGACGATATCTTACTGGTACCTGGCTACTCCGAAGTGCTTCCAAAGGAAGTAGATATCCGCACGCAGTTCAGCCGCAATATTACCCTTAACGCGCCAATCGTTTCCGCCGCCATGGATACTGTAACAGGCAGCGAACTGGCTATTGCAATCGCGCAGCAAGGGGGCATCGGGGTGATTCACAAGAATATGTCGATCGACGCTCAAGCTAGAGCGGTTCGAAAGGTGAAGCGATCGGAGAGCGGGATGATCCAAGACCCCATCACCATGATGGCGGGAGCCACCGTAGGCGATGCGCTTCATATTATGTTGGAGCACAGCATCGGCGGGATTCCCGTGATCGATACAAATCGCAAGTTGGTGGGAATCGTTACAAATCGTGACCTGCGTTTCCAAAAGGAAATGAGCAAGCCCGTGAGCGAAGTGATGACACGCTCCAACCTCATTACGGCTCATGAAGGCACCACGCTGCAACAAGCAGAGATTATCCTTCAGGAATTTAAAATCGAAAAACTTCCGGTAATCGATAAGGAGAATCGTTTGATTGGTCTCATCACTTACCGCGATATAATTAATCTTAAAAAGCACCCAAATAGCTGCAAAGATCAATTTGGAAGGCTCCGCGTGGCTGCGGCTATCGGCGTTACCGGCGATGCGCTCGAACGCGCTACAGCTCTGGTGCAAGCTGGTGTCGATGCCATTGTAATAGATACGGCTCACGGACATACCCGTGGCGTGGTGCGCACCCTGGAGCTGGTAAAATCGAACCACCCACAAATCGATGTTGTGGTGGGCAATATCGCTACAGGCGATGCAGCTATTTATCTTGCCGATGCCGGTGCCGACGCTATTAAAGTAGGTATCGGTCCCGGGTCTATCTGCACCACCCGCGTAGTAGCGGGAGTGGGTATGCCGCAATTTACCGCAGTGGTAGAATCGGCGGCGGCTATAGCCGGACGAAAAATTCCAATCATTGCCGATGGAGGCGTGCGCTATTCCGGCGATTTGGTAAAAGCACTGGCCGGCGGAGCGAGCTCTATCATGATCGGTTCGCTTTTCGCAGGCGTTGAAGAATCGCCCGGAGAAATGATTATTTACGAAGGCCGGAAGTTTAAATCTTACCGCGGCATGGGTTCTATAGAAGCTATGCAGAAAGGGAGCAGCGATCGCTATTTTCAAGACTCCCAGGAAGAATTGAATAAACTCGTTCCCGAAGGTATTTCGGGCAGAGTGCCATTTAAAGGCTCCTTGGCCGAAGTAATGTACCAACTCATCGGCGGACTTCGCGCCGGAATGGGTTATTGCGGTGCATCCCATATTGAAGCCCTCGCCGATGCCCGCTTTATACGCATTACAAGCTCCGGCATTCGCGAAAGCCACCCACACGATGTTCAAATAACCCGCGAAGCACCAAATTACAGCATTAAGTAAGTTTAATCAATCACCTTTATGAAAACACCACATCACCTTATTTCACTCTTCGTTGTGCTATTGGCCGCAGCCAATCTGCACGCGCAAGACCCGGTATTGCTCGAAATCGATAAGAAGACAATCAGCAAATCGGAGTTTGAGAATATTTTCAAGAAGAACAACCGCGACAGTGCTATTACCAAGGCTGATCTCGACGAGTACGCCGAGTTGTTTATCAATTTTAAACTGAAAGTAGCAGCAGCTGAAGAAATGGGTATGGATACTATGCCCGATTTTCAGCGCGAACTTAAGGGCTACCGCGATCAGTTGGCAGCACCCTATTTGGTAGATCGATCTACCACCGAGCGACTCGTGGAAGAAGCGTATGAGCGCATGAAAATGGAAGTGCGAGCAGCACACATTCTAATCCGAATCCCGCCCGATCCAAGCCCGGAAGACACCCTTAAGGCCTTTAAAAAGATTACAGGTCTGAAGAGTCAGTTGAAAACGAACCCCGACAAGTTTGGTGAACTGGCTCGTACGATGAGCGAAGACCCAAGCGCGAAGACCAACGAAGGAGATCTCGGTTATTTTACGGGTATGCAGATGGTTTACCCTTTCGAATCGGCGGTGTACAATGCTAAAAAAGGGGACATTGTAGGGCCTGTGCGCACACAGTTCGGATACCACCTGGTAAAGGTTGACGATCGCAGGCCAGCCCGCGGAGAAGTGCGCGTGGCACACATCATGATCCGCGTGGAAGAGTCGGACTCTGCATCTATTCAAACCGCTATGAGAGCCCGAGCCGATGAAGTTTATCAGAAATTAAGCGCTGGCGAATCATTCGAATCGCTGGCCAAGAAATATTCCGACGATCGCTCATCCGCCGCCAAGGGCGGTGAATTGCCTGCGTTCGGAAGCAATAAGATGGTAGCCGAATTTGAAAATGCAGCCTTTTCGATCGAAAACACAGGCGAAATTGCAGGCCCGATCAAATCGCCTTATGGCTGGCACATTATTAAGCTTATCGAACGCGTTCCCCTGCAGCCATACGAGGCTGTGCAAAAGGAATTGCAGACCAAAATTTCAAAGGATTCGCGCAGTAATTTGAGTAAGGATTCCTTTATCCAAAAGCGCAAGGAAGAGTACGCTTACAAAGAAGATGTCAAGATGTTGAAGCCTTTTTACACGGCTATCGATACTACTTATTTTAAAGGCGCCTGGGAGCCAAACGAAAAGTTGACTAAGTTGAACGGCACCTTGTTCAACATTGCTGATACCAAGTACACCCAGCAAGACTTTCTCCGGTTTATGCAGAGCCGCATGCGCCCTACGCGCAAGATCATACCTATTGCTTCCCTTGTTGATGAAAGCTACGCTGCCTATGTCGATCAGTCGATTATGGATTATGAAGATGCTCACTTAGAAGAGAAATATCCGGAATTCAAAGCCCTTATTGGGGAGTACCGCGATGGTATTTTGCTCTTTGATCTCACCGACCAAAAGGTGTGGTCGAAAGCCGTGAAAGACAGTGCCGGCCTTGCGGATTATTACACAGCGCATCAAACCGACTTTATGTGGAAAGAACGCGCGCAGTACGATACGTATACCGTGCAAGATGAAGCCACTGCCACAGCTCTACTCAAATTCCTGAAAAAGGGGAAATCGCAAGACTATATCTTAGAAAAGCTCAATGCAAAATCGGCATTGGCGGTAAAAGCGGAGAGCGGAATCAATGAGAAAGAGTTTTTCCCTTATGCCGGGCAGGTAGCTTGGGCGGCGGGAACTTATGGACCTATAGATATGGATGGCCAACTACAGGTGATAAAAATTAAAGAGATCAAAGCACCGCAGCCCAAAGATTTTAATGAAGCGCGAGGCATTATCACCGCCGCATATCAAAATTACCTCGAGCAAGAATGGATTTCGTTCCTTCGTTCGTCTCATGAAGTAAAGCTGTATAAAGAAGTGCTTTACGATATTCAATAGTATGAAAATGAAGGCTTTTGTATTAGGTAGTGCCATGCTCCTTGCTCTTACGGCATGCCAATACAAAAGCGAAGATACGGGCGACGAAGTTTCGGCGCGATTGAAAGACAAAGTCTTGACCAGGACCGAAGTGTTAGAGCGAATGCCAGCCAATTATTTTGCGGAAGATTCGGCGGAAGTCGCCCAAGCAATTATAGCCAATTGGGTGCGCGACGTAGCCTTGCTCGATTATGCCGAGAGCAATCTAACTGAAGAACAAAAGGACTTTTCGAAGCAACTTACGGACTATCGCAATAGCCTGGTAATCTATGCCTACGAGCGCGAATTGATCAATCAAAAGCTCGATACGCTGGTGGGCGATAGCGAAATACGCACCTACTACGAAAGTAATGTGAGCAATTTTAAGTTGCAGAGCTATATCGTAAAAGCACGGTTTATCAAGATCAGTTCCGACGCTCCGAAACAAGATAAGGTTGAAAAATGGTTTCAGAGCGATGATGAGAAAGACTTTGAAAAGCTTTTTGAATATTGCACCAAGTACGCCGAGAACTATTATTTCAAGGACGAAGATTGGCTCTACCTCGAAGACCTGATGAAAGAAGTGCCGATGCCGAGCAGCGAGTGGGACAATTTTCTCCGTCAGAACTCGTATTACAAGATGGAGTCGGGGGCGTTTACTTACCTTGTGCGTTTCTTTGCTTACAAGCTAAAAGACGATACGTCGCCGCTTTCTTTTGAAAGAGGCCGCATTCGCGATTTGATTTTAAATAGACGCAAAGTAGAATTGATTAATCAAATGCGCGATGATGTAGTGCGTAAAGCCTATCAAAATCAGCTCGTGGAAATATCGAAAAATTGAAAAATATACTCTTAATAGCATGCGCCCTTGCCCTCTCAGTATTGCCCGCAAGGGCTCAAAAGCTCATCGATGAGATTGTGGCCGTGGTAGGCGATGAGATCGTGCTGTACAGCGATGTGCAGATTCAAATTAATCAGCTCAAGGCGCAAGGTTATACCGGAGCAATCGAGGAGTGCAGGGTGCTGGAAGACATTCTCTTTGAAAAAATAATGCTCAACCAAGCCAAGGTTGACTCTATTGAAGTGACCGATGATATGGTGCAAGGCGAGCTCAACAAGCGGCTGGCTGTATTCGTTCGGCAAATTGGCTCGGAAGAAGAGCTGGAGAAGTACTATGGAAAGTCGATGAACGAGATTCGCGACGAATTTGCGGAAGTATTGAAAGATCAAATTTTGGTGCAGCGCATGGAGTCGGAGATCACTGCTGCGGCCAATGTGACCCCCGGAGACGTAGAAAATTTCTACAAAAGCATTCCCGTAGATAGTTTACCATTTATCAATGCATCTGTAGAATTGGGGCAAATTGCGATTTATCCATTGCCCAGTGTTACCGAAGTGGAGCGCGTGCGCACTAAGCTCCGAGAGTTCAAAACGAGTTGCGAAAGCGGGAAGGAAGATTTTGAAACCCTTGCAGCGCTTTACAGCGAAGACCCCGGCTCATCGTCGAAGGGTGGAGCTTTGGGCTTGAAGCCACGTGGCACCTGGGTGCCTGAATTCGACGCGGTGGCTTTTAATTTGAAGGAAGGCCAAATTTCGTCACCTTTTAAAACCGATTATGGATTTCACATTATGCAAATGGTCGAGCGCCGAGGCGAGCTATACAATGCAAATCATATTCTCCTTATTCCGAAAGTAACGTCCACGGAGCTCAATGGAGCGAAAGCAGAGCTGGACTCTGTGCGCACTTTGCTACTCCGCGACTCCTTGTCGTTTGCTTTTGCGGCAGTTAAATTTTCGAGCGATGAGCGGTCGAAAAATCAAAATGGAGCTATGGTAAATCCTGCAAATGGAAGTACGATATTCGAAATGGATGAACTCGATCCAACCGTTTTTTTAGCCATTGATACCTTGGAAGTTGGCGAGGTTACGCAGTCATTTTATTTCCAAGGACAAGGCCGCGAGCGCGGATACCGTATTGTAAAACTCAAAACCCGCACGGCTCCGCACAGAGCCAATTTGGTGGACGATTATCAAAACCTTCAAAATATGGCGTCTCAAAAATTGAGTTCGGAAGTGCTCGACAAGTGGATGCGCCGACGAGTCGGAGAAACCTACGTAAAAATCAATAAACGATTTGCCGATTGCGCGTTCACCTATGAATGGATAAAGGAGAAGGAGCAGGCGAAAAATTAAAATGACCAAAAACTATTATGAACGACGTTGAAGCAGTAAAACTTCTAAATGAGCGCTACCGCGCTATGCGCACCGAAATTTCAAAAGCAATAATCGGCCAAGATGCGGTGGTGGAAGAATTGATTATCTCCATATTCTCGCGTGGACACAGCCTGTTGGTCGGGGTGCCAGGCCTTGCCAAGACCCTTTTAGTAAATTCCGTGGCTCAAAGCATGGGGTTGACTTTCAGCCGCATTCAGTTTACCCCCGATTTGATGCCGAGCGATATCATCGGATCCGAAATTTTGGACGAGAGCCGCAATTTCAAGTTTGTAAAAGGCCCGCTGTTCGCGAATGTTGTACTCGCCGATGAGATTAACCGAACCCCTCCGAAAACCCAAGCCGCATTGCTCGAAGCGATGCAAGAAAAGTCGGTAACCGCTGCAGGGCATACCTATAAGTTGTCGGAGCCGTTTTTCGTTTTGGCTACCCAAAACCCCATTGAGCAAGAAGGAACCTATCCGCTTCCCGAAGCCCAGCTCGACCGTTTTATGTTTAATATCTGGGTGGACTATCCATCCTTTGCAGAAGAGGTAAATGTGGTAAAGCAGACCACCGCTGATTCCAGTCAGACGATTAATCAGGTTATTTCTTCCGACGAGATTCTGCAATTTCAGAAACTCATTCGGAAAGTTCCGGTAGCCGACAATGTGGTGGAGTACGCTGTAAATCTCGCTTCGAAAACCCGACCAAATACGGCTCTTGCATCGAAAGAAACCAACCAATACATCAGCTGGGGTGCGGGGCCTCGCGCATCGCAGTTCTTGATTATTGGCGCTAAGTGCTATGCGGTACTCCGCGGTAAGTTTTCGCCCGATATTGAAGACGTGAAAGCAGTGGCTTTACCTATTTTGCGCCACCGTATTGTGCGCAATTACCAAGCAGAGGCCGAAGGAATGGGTATCGAACAATTGGTAAAAAGCTTACTCTAAATTTTTGGCATAGCAGCCGTAAAATTTTGAATATTAAATTATTGATTCCTTTACATAAATTAATTTTCGAATGCTATCTTTGTGTTCGATTGACACTTACAGAATTATGATAAAAGTCGCAATTAACGGTTTTGGACGCATCGGGAGGCTCACCTTCCGGGAGCTTTTAAAGAACGACAATATTCAAGTCGTAGCCATAAATGACCTCACAGATGCCGAGACATTGGCACATCTCTTCAAATACGATTCTACCCAAGGCCGTTTTGCGGGCGAAGTAAAATCAGAAGGAAAGGACAAGCTAATCGTAAACGGTAAAACCTACCAACTTTACGCCGAGCGCGACCCTTTGAATCTCCCTTGGGAAGAATTGGGGGTTGACGTTGTGGCCGAATGCACCGGTATCTTCGTTGATGCCGAAGGAGCTGGAAAGCACCTTACCGCCGGAGCCAAAAAAGTAATTATCTCTTCACCTGCCAAAGGCGATGTGAAGACCGTAGTGATAGGTGTGAACGATAAAACGCTCACCCCCGACGATCACATCGTATCGAACGCCAGTTGCACCACCAATTGCCTTGCGCCAATGGCGATGATATTGGACAGAGCTTTTGGAATAGAAAAAGGATTCATCAATACCATTCACGCTTACACGGCCGATCAGCGCCTGCAAGATGCTCCCCACCGCGATTTGCGTCGTGCCCGGGCAGCAGCACTTTCGATTATCCCTACCACCACAGGAGCCGCGAAAGCAGTAGGTCTCGTTCTTCCCCAACTCAAAGGACGCCTCGATGGCCTCGCCACCCGTGTTCCAACCGCCACCGGTTCTATGACCGATCTGGTTGCGGTGCTCAAGCGCGAAGTAACGATCGAAGAAGTAAATGCCGAAATGAAAAAAGCTGCCGAGTCGGAACTCAAGGGCATTATGGAGTATTGCATAGACCCCATCGTATCGGCCGACGTCATTGGCAATACACATAGCTGTATTTTCGATCCAGACCTTACCAGTACCAACGGCAACCTTGTAAAGGTGATAGCCTGGTACGACAATGAATACGGTTACTCTACCCGCACGGCAGAACTCGTGGCGCGGATTATGGGATAACCCAGAACAATTTTTTTTCAGTAGGTGGTAAAAGGCGGGGCGTGAGTCCCGCTTTTTTTGTGGGGTTGAATTATTTCTATGGGGGTTATCTCCCCAATGGCCTGAACGTTTGGGATACCCCGACCGACCGCTTTGAAGCCGCCACCGGATCGAGCGATTTGGAAGTTCAGCGGTTCAATTTGTACAATGGCAATATAGGTCATATGGTCAATATCATTACCGACCCGACGAATCAGAGTGCCATAACCTTGGGCAATGCCTGTGGTTAAGACCAATTACATCGCATCAATAGTTCTTGAACCTTTACCAGCATCAATACCACCACCAATGTATGGGATTGGGGTAGCACGTATGTGGGCATGTTTGAGAATACTTTTGCTTATGATGCAAACAGCAATATTGAAAAGCAATGGCGGAAGGACGAAATGGGCGATGTGATAGACAGCCTGAAGTACAGGTACGATGATGGTGTTTATGGCCGGAAGCGCAACAGGCTCTACCATGTGAACGACGCTGTAAATGCGGGTGTTTATCCCGACGATATTGACAATATGGAGCCACCAGTGGCGGGAGTGAGCATGGTGGATTACGGCAATTACAAGTACGACGAATCGGGTCAATTGGTGTACGATGGGCAAGAAGAGATAGGGAATATAGACTGGCGGAGCGATGGTAAGATTCGTTCTATTGTTCGGTTGGGGAGCAGTCCGCAGCCCGAAGTGGTATTCAGCTACGACCCCGCTACGCAGGGTACCAACCCTGCAGCATCATTCTTTACTTTCGACTGATGGCTTAAAATGGCACTAACCCACCAAATCACTTCTGTTCTGGTAGAAAAGAACGATTTCTTTCTTTGGCATCAATCTCGAAAAATGATTTTTATTGAGATTGTTTACGGTTTAGGCCACATAACTTGTAGGGTTGATAGCCTGCGGAGAGGTGGTTTCGAAGAAGTTCCGCAGCATTGCAAATGCAGCGGAGCGTGAGCGTTACAAATGCAGTGGAGCTTTCCGCGGCATTACAAATGCAGCGAAGCGTGAGCATTACAAATGCAGCGGAGCTTTCCGCAGCATTACAAATGCAGAGGAGCTTTCCGCAGCATTACAAATGCAGCGGAGCTTTCCGCGGCATTACAAATGCAGCGGAGCTTTCCGCAGCATTACAAATGCAGCGGAGCTTTCCGCAGCATTGCAAATGCAGCGGAGCGTGAGCGTTACATATGCAGCGGAGCTTTCCGCAGCATTACAAATGCAGTGGAGCGGGGGAGCGGAGAACTTTATTTTGAAGTAGGAGCCGCCGGGTTGATACCTTGCGGAGCGGGCCTATCGGGTCAATCACATAGAAAATCTGCAGGCGGATATTGATGCGTTTTATCCGTTTTGATATCAAGAATAGTAACCAATCAGTGTCGCGATAAAGAAACCAATGAGTTACCTTTGACGTTATGATATGAGAACGTTACAACCTTTTAAAGACTATTACTGGGATTTTTACAATGTACAATCGCAATCGGTACAGACGAAAATAGATTACGTCCTGCACCTTGTGATCACTGTGGAAATGATTCCACTAAAGTTCTTCAAGCATATAGAAGACGGGATTTATGAGATCCGAATCAAGTCAGGAAGTGATATCTACCGAATCTTCAGCTTTTTTGATGAAGGCAAGTTGGTGATATTGTTGCACGGCTTCACGAAGAAATCTCAAAAGCTCCCCCGAAAGGAAATAGATAGAGCCGTTCAACTAAGAAGAGAATATTATGAACACAAGGATGAATAACAAAACAAACCCAAAAACCATCAACGAGCATCTTGATAAAAAGTATGGTTTAGCGGGAACAAAGAGCAGAGCTAACTTTGAGCAGAATGCAGAACTGTATATTATTGCTGAGTTGATCAGAGATAAGCGCAAAGAAGCCAAAATAACACAGCAGCAACTTGCTGATAAGCTGAATGTGAAGCGTTCTTATATCTCCAAGCTTGAAAGAGCCGTGGGCGATGTAAGAATCTCTACTTTAAGACGGGTCGTCGAAGTTGGACTTGGTGGTACCCTGAATATTAGCGTAAAACTTTAAGAACACAGGAAGAAAGGTGCTTCGGCTTGTCCGAAACCCCACAGGAAAGGGCATGGCTGCAAGGCTATACAAGCTTCCTCTTAAAAACGGGGCCAGCCTTGACAGCTATCGCAAAAAGCCTTTTGTCTTGCGCTCCGGTGAGTGTTCGCCAAAGGGCTTTTTGCTTGTTTTTCCTGCTGTGTTTGACCTTCATTTCCGCTACGAAGGATACCAACCCTGCGACATCATTCTTTACTTTCGACTGATGGCTTAAAATAGCACTAACCCACCAAATCACTTCTGTTCTGGTAGAAAAGAACGATTTCTTTCTTTGGCATCAATCTCGAAAAATGATTTTCATTGAGATTGATTTCGGTTTAGGCCACATAACTCGCAGGGTTGGTACCTTGCGGAGAGGTGGATTCGAAGAAGTTCCGCAGCATTGCAAATGCAGCGGAGCGTGAGTTGATACCCTGCGGAGAGGTGGATTCGAAGAAGTTCCGCAGCATTGCAAATGCAGCGAAGCGTGAGCGTTACAAATGCAGCGGAGCTTTCCGCGGCATTACAAATGCAGCGAAGTGTGAGCGTTACAAATGCAGCGGAGCTTTCCGCGGCATTACAAATGCAGCGAAGCGTGAGCATTACAAATGCAGCGGAGCTTTCCGCAGCATTACAAATGCAGCGGAGCTTTCCGCGGCATTACAAATGCAGAGGAGCTTTCCGCAGCATTACAAATGCAGCGAAGCGTGAGCATTACAAATGCAGCGCGATAAAAAGCAGAATCTCGCAGAATCTCTTGACGGCTTGTTTAAGGGGCTGACTCCAACTATTTGGCTTTTGCTCCCGACAATTTAGTGCCAATTGGTTTCGATTGTTTCTATTTCAATCTATCTTTATCCATAGTGCTCACCTTTAACTGGTTTCACTTTGAGTATAGATTGGCATCGCGCACCGCTCGTTCGGCTTACCATCCCTTTTTTGCTTGGGGCTGCTATGGCGTGGGGATTTGCTGAAAGTATTATCGCCTTATCGCTGCCTTGGGTGTTCGTGAGTGGCGCAACGATCTCCTTGATTCTGCTCGTTATCTTCGTTTTCCGAAAAAAATGGAAATATCCGCGTTATGCGCCGATTTTCGGGTTTCTTATTTCTATTGGTTTTACTTGTTTCGGGTTTTGTATTACGGCCCAAACCATATTCGACGCAGAGACTGACGGGGTGCAATTGCCCTATTGCGATACCTACGAAGCAACTGTCGAATCGCCTGCTATGCGCAAAACGAAAACAGTGGCTTTCCGGTTGAATCTGTGCAATTGCCGAATTGGGGAATCTCAGACTTCAGTACATCGCATCGGCGTGCTGGCTTATATACCGCCCGACTCTCTTACGGCGCTTATCGAAACCGGCGACACCCTGCTATTTTCCGGAAGGTTGCAAGAACCCGACCCTGCCCTCAATCCAGGTTCTTTCGATTACGGCGCTTACTTGAAAAAGCAAGGTATTTCAGCCACCATTTATCTGGGCAATGGCTACTCCCGAACGAGCGGTTCCGAAAGGGAGAATCCTAAATATTGGTTCAAAAGCATTCAACAAGGCGCCATAGCCATCTTTCGAGATTTAGGAATTTCGGGTGATGAGCTAGGCGTAGCTTCGGCATTGATATTAGGCGAGCGCAATCTTCTCGAATCGCAAGTCCGCGATGCCTTTTCGGAAGCGGGAGTAGTGCATATTCTGGCAGTGAGTGGCCTACATGTGGGCTTGTTGTTTGTGGTGATCAGCTGGATAATTCAGCGCGTTTTACCCCAAGATCGCCGGGCATTGATTCGAGCGTTGTTGGCTATTTCTTTTTTGTGGATTTACGCAGGGATTACGGGTTTTTCACCATCGGTATTGCGCGCAGCCACCATGTTTTCGTTTATCGCTATTGGCCGCACCCGAGGTTCTTCTACCAGCATCTACAATATGATGGCCGCCAGCGCAATGATATTGGTGATTATCGAGCCCAATCTATTGGTAGAAGTGGGTTTCCAATTATCGTATTTGGCCGTTTTGGGAATATTGGTTCTTCACAAACCCATTTATAGCTTGTGCTCTTTTCGGCCTTGGTTGCTCGATAAGGCTTGGTCGCTCTTGGTGGTGAGCTTTACTGCACAACTGGCCACTTTTCCACTTACCACCTATTATTTTGGCCAATTTCCTACGTATTTTTTACTTGCCAATCTGGTTGTGATACCTGTGGCCACCGGAATTTTGTATGTGGGGCTCACCTTATTACTCCTGCACTGGATACCCTTTCTCAGCGCAGCTCTGGCTTGGGTTTTCGCTGTGTTATTGAAAACGCTGCTTTTCTTCGTTGCTCAAACCACTGTTTTACCCGGTTCGCGCATTACGGATCTTTACCTCGACAAAACGATGGTTATCCTGCTTTATGTCCTTATCATTGCGTTGATCGCAGCTTTTGCCTGGCCTCGAAAGCGCTATCTGCGATTGGCCGAAATCAGTTTTCTAGTGGTGGTGATCATCACTTGCTCCCGAAGTGTTATGAGGCATCAACGGATGGAAACCTGGCTATTGGCCACGCCAAAAGGAGCCGTGCCTATAATGCTCGATGGCTCTCATGCCTTTGTTGCGTTGCGCGATTCGGTGTTTCTAACAGATGTGGGAGTAAACCGCAGTATATCGGGGTTCTTCAGAGTCAATCAGGTGCGAAGCGTTGCATATCAATCGCTCCATACGCGGCAACCGAATGGATGGCTCCGCACGGAAGAAATCATTTATTCGCGCAAATCGGTGGTAGTGCTGGATCAGAATGCCGCAATGCTTCCCGAATATCAAAATCGCGCTCAAATATTCGCCTTGGTTGGAAATGAAACTAACAGCTTTGAAGAATTAGATGTCACACTTGTGCTTGAACCCAACTTGAAATATTACAAACGCCTGAAGTGGGATGCAGTTATCGAGTCAAGCGAATTAACAGCTTGGGACATGAGTGCCCAAGGCGCAATACGCTTGGATTAGTGCTTATTGCTTAATTTTCTGAGCCTCTTCCGCGGAGATAACTTGTCCGTTGAATTCGCCAACCACAAAGGCGTCAATAAACCCACTGTTGCGGAGATTCGCCAAGGCGGTATTGGCTTCGGATGTCGAGTTATAACTACCCGAAATATACCGAGTCGTTCCACCTTCGCCGCGCACGGGTCGCACGCTGCCAAGGGTTAGGTATTTGCCCAAAACATCTGCCGGAACTCTGCCTTGGAAAGAACCAACTTGTATGGAAAACTTCACCAAACTCTTATCAATAGCTCCAGGTTCCGTGGCTTTCAGCGATTCATCGGCGCCGGTAACACGCGCCCCTGCTTCGCTCAATTTAATGCGCTGGCCGCCGCGATAGGCCGTGACGAATGCCCCTTCTGATCCTTTGAGTAATAGATCAATTTTATGCTCCGCAGCCGATTGAATATCGCCGAATGAACCCGACACATAGCGCGTTACGCCATCATTCCCTTCTACGATCAAAAGATCGGGCACTTCGCTAAACACATTTTGAGAGAGGCGATAACGGTAAGCACCTATTTGAACCCGGAAAGTAACTTCGTTTGCATCGGTTACGGTGTTCGTCCGATTGCGCTCTGCTTCCGCTAATGTGGCCGCATTAACGTCCTGCTGATTGCCAAATTCGGTATAGATCATTTTGGTTTGAAGCCCAAGTTCTTTTAGCTGGGCATCGCGGTTTACGGCATCGTTTAGATCTGCGATCGTACCTACAAAATATACCATCTCCCCGTCTTTCTCTACCGCTCTTATGTCCTTAATGGACAATATGCGGCTTACGTCGGATGCTTGTAAATTGCCCGTTTCGAGGATCTCAATAATATAGCCTTTTTGGCCTTCCGCTTCACCTCTTCGTTTCCGCGCAACGTCGGCTGTGGACAAGGATGATTTGTCGAAATTCATTTTACCGCCACTCATGTAGAGCGCGTATTGTGCTTCAATGTCTGCTTCGGTTAGGGCTACTCCTTCGAAGTTTACGGGTGCACCTGCGGGCGTATTTATTTCCTTGTCCTGGTAATCGGCTACACCGTCGCCGTCGCTGTCAAGGGGGCATCCATATTTGCCAATCGGCACTCCGGCTGGGGTGAACGGGCATTGGTCAATAATATCGGCCACGCCATCGGCGTCTTCGTCGGCATAGTCAAGTGCCAACAAATCCTCGTTCGATAATTCGTCCGTTTCTGTCTTTTTGCGTTTAGCGTGCTGCAAATTGTACGATAATCCGATACTCGAAAATAGAAGGTGGTCATTCCCCTTTCTACCTTCATCGCCGGGAAGGGCGATGTTGTCAATATTGTCGGTGAAGGTGAAATGGTATTCTGCACCCATCCGAACTGTAAAAGATGGGCTGATGGCCAAATTTGCTCCTATACCTAGTGGTACGCTGAAAGATCGGAGTGCATAGTCGCGCTCACGGTCACTTTCTAATCGAAGGTCGGTTTCGAAGGTATAATCTCTCCGCAACATGATAGCATCAGCGGCATTGGGATCGCTTTCTGGTAGGCTGCGTATCGAGCCATCGTTCCAGTAATTATACCTTCGACCTTCCGCGTCGTAATGATCGCCTTTCGGATTGAATTCAAAGGTAGAAACCCCTAAACTCAAGTAAGGGGTGATGTTGCGCTGTACGGGTAGCAATGCATTGAAGTTGTATGAAAGGGATAATCCACCCATTCGTACCGAATTTTGAAGATTTGCTTCATCGCCCACGACGCGCTCATTTGCTCGGATGGTGCCGAAAAGGGCGAAGATGTTTAGATCAAAAGATTTTGAGATGGGGTTGATTAAAGCCGCGCGGTAACCCCAACTGAGCTCGGCACTTTGGCCAATTCCATTGGGAAGCATACCGATATCCCCGTAAAAAGACAGCGCTCCTAAACCCAATTCCAATCGCGGTCGGGGTAGGAGCGAACTAGAAATTACAGTAGAGTCTTGCGGGGCTTGCGCCAATAGTTCGGTCGATACAGAACACAGCAAAGCCAAGGATAAAACAAATGAGCGACTGTAGTTTGGAGTTTTCACGTGCGTGGTTTACGGTCGCTCAGGCCTTTATGTTGCAGGCCTTTCGGGGCTTGTGTTTTTTATTGAAACCATTTCTGATTGGTAACCATCAAAGCTTCTTGCACCGTAATCCGCTCGCCATCGTTGTAAGCGGTAACAAAAGGGCCTTTGAACTTGGCATATTTCTCAGTAATGCGCACGCGAGCGTCGCGCGCTGATTTGTACACCTGGTGATAACCGGTGGTGTATTTCAGCAATCCACTTTGGGTTTCAAGCTTCAGGTCTTCGCTGAAAAAATAGAGTTTAGCAAACTGATCGCGATTTAGATTATTTGGCCCCGCGGCAATTTGAACACGATAAAATACTCCTTTTTCGGGTTGGGGTACATTCACAATGTTGCCATCGGTGTTTGCTTTAACCGAAGCAGTAGCATCTACCGGTGCGGCGGCTGCAATCGGCACTACTTTTGGAGTAGGGGCGGGGGTTGGTTTTGGAGTTACAACTGGCTTGGGCTTCGGCTCTGGTTTTGGAACTACAGTTGGAGCTGCAGTTGGCGCTACGCTTTGCCTGGGAGTTTCGTCAGCTTTAGGCGTTGCTATTGGAGTAGTGCTCGGCTTTGGTTTCGGCGCGATGGGCATTATAACCAGCGGAGCTTCGATGGTTTCTTCCACCACGGATTCTTCCATTGCGATCTCTTCGGCTATTGCTTCGCTCTCTTCCAGCGCTTCCGCAATGATACTTTCGGGTTGATCGGCGGTAAGTGCTTCCACGGTATCGCGCAGCGCTAAAGCAGGTTCAGCATAACTTTCGCCTATTTTGAGGGTAGCGGTTTTACCATCGTTGAGGTAGGCAAATGCTCCATCAATACTTGGCTGGGCGCCATCCATAGCCATTACGGGGAGCAATTTGTAAGATACCACTACTGTTTCCTTGTCGGGAAAATCATACCATATATACTTTACACTGTTGTCTTCGACCGAGAACACCGCATTGCTCGACTTCAGATCGATAGCGGTATAACCGTTCGGGATTTCTTCTTCCAATTTTGCAAAGCCTTCCAGTCCCGATTTGGCGATGCTCACGTCCACCCTCCATTGGTTAATGCCGGCGTTGGTTATCGTGCGCTTACCCGATACAGAGAATGGGACGGATTTTTCGATATCGGGAGCGGCGGCAACGGGCGCTTCAACTCCGCTGCCAAAGGAGACAAAATGGGTGGGTAAATCATAGTTTTTTCGCTCATTTTCGGAAACGTACGAAAACCGATTCTCCAATTTGGACGGTGCCGAAGCAGTGGGAGATGCCACCAGGCGGTACTTCAATTCAAATTTTTTAACCGCTGGCAAAGCCATCCAAATGAATTTCGCCTTTTGATCGTTGAAGGTGAAAGACGCTCCGGCGGTTTCGATGGCTTCAATACTCAGGCCAGGTTCTACGGTAACCTGAAACTTGGCAAAACCAACAATCGACGATTTATCGATTTGGACTGTGACTACCTGCTCTTCGCCGGGTTTCAGCGCTTGGGGCGTATCGTGGGTTATGCTGACTTCGCTTTTTTGAAAAAACGCAAACAGGAATACCGCCAGTATATTTATAGCAACGATGATAGATTTGATCATAGCTCTTTATCCGGATTAAATAGATTACCCGCCAAACAAATCTATTGATAAGCCTATCAGTAAAGGAAGCTGTCTACCCTATTTGCAAACAGAAAAATGTTGAAAATCTGCGATGTGGCCCGATTGAAATCCCTAGAAATTGGGCTTCAGCATATATTTTCCGTAGAAACGGTCGATGTGCTCCACCGCTTCTTCGGGGGTGTCGACGAGTCTGAATAGGTTCAAGTCTTCCGCGTTTATGGAGCTGTATTGCTCTAAAAGCGTGCTTTTCACCCAATCGAGCAGCCCCGACCAATAGGCCCTTCCGTAAAGAATAATTGGAAAGCGACCGATCTTCCCTGTTTGGATCAAAGTGAGCGATTCGAATAGTTCGTCGAGCGTTCCAAATCCGCCCGGCATTACAATAAAGCCTTGCGAATACTTCACGAACATGACTTTCCTCACGAAGAAATAGTCAAATTCGATCAACTTGTCGTGGTCGATAAATGGGTTCCCCTTCTGCTCGAATGGCAGATCAATGTTCAGACCTACGCTTATACCGCCCCCCCGATTGGCGCCTCTATTGGCGGCTTCCATTATGCCAGGGCCGCCTCCGGTTATTACGCCATAGCCTACTTGGCTTAGCCGATAGGCGATCTCCTCTGCAGCGATATAGGAAGGGTGCTCGGGTAAGAAACGAGCCGATCCAAATATGGAAACACAGGGCTTGATGCGACTCAATTTTTCAAAACCTTCTACAAATTCTGACATGATTTTAAATATCGCCCAGCTGTCGTTGGTCTTGGTTTCGTTCCAACGTTTTGGCTTAAAAGCACGTTCAATGCGCTTTTCGTCTTCGTTTTCGATCATTTCAATTCGTCTTTTAAATAGATTGCCGTATAACCTTTACCCGAAGCTACTACTTTTTCGGGAGTGCCTTGCGCTACTACGTGGCCGCCGCCGCCGCCGCCTTCGGGCCCCATGTCTATAAGATAATCGGCTACTTTTATTACGTCCATGTTGTGCTCTACTACCAAAACGGTATTGCCAGCATCGACTAGTTTATTGAGTACTTCAATAAGGATTCGTACATCTTCGAAATGGAGACCTGTAGTAGGTTCGTCGAGAATGTAAAAGGTATTTCCAGTATCTCTTTTCGATAGCTCTGTAGCGAGTTTAACGCGCTGTGCCTCCCCACCCGACAAGGTGGTAGAAGGTTGCCCGAGGGTGATATAGCCGAGACCAACATCTGCCAAGGTTCGGAGTTTCTGGGCAATTCTCGGGTAATCGTTGAAGAATTCGAGCGATCGCTCAATGGTCATATTGAGCACATCGCTGATGGAGTTGCCTTTGAGACGTACTTCGAGTGTTTCGCGGTTATAGCGTTTGCCTTGGCAGGTTTCGCACTCCACGTAAACATCGGGTAAAAAGTTCATTTCAATTACCTTCAAACCAGCTCCTTTGCAGGTTTCGCAGCGACCGCCTGATGTGTTGAACGAAAAACGACCGACTTGGTATGCTCTTATTTTTGCTTCCGGCAACTCGGCAAAGATGGTGCGGATATCGGTGAAAACGCCCGTATAAGTGGCTGGATTGCTGCGCGGTGTGCGGCCTATCGGTGCCTGGTCGATCTGGATGACCTTATCGATATGCTCGAGTCCGGTTACTTTTTCATAAGGCATCGGCTTCACCACGCCGTCGTACACGTGGGCATTGAGAATGGGGTAGAGCGTGTGGTGAATCAACGTTGATTTTCCACTTCCCGAAACTCCGGACACGCAGGTAAAAGTGCCAAGCGGAATTTGAATTTTTACATTTTTAAGATTGTTGCCCGAAGCCCCGGAAAGGCTGAGCTTTTTCCCATTTCCCTTTCTGCGTTTTTTAGGAACTGCTATTTGCCTTGTGCCCGAAAGGTATTGAGCGGTCATAGAATTTAACTCCAGCAGCTCGTCGGGTTTGCCTTCGCTAACTATTTCGCCTCCATGCGCCCCTGCTCCAGGGCCAATATCTATTACATAATCGGCGGCGAGTATCATGTCTTTATCATGCTCCACCACTATTACGGAGTTTCCGATGTCGCGCAGGGCTTTCAGCGAATTAATGAGCTTGTGATTATCGCGCTGGTGCAAGCCAATACTTGGCTCATCGAGTATATAAAGCACGCCTACCAACTGAGCGCCGATCTGTGTGGCGAGCCTTATGCGCTGCGCTTCGCCTCCCGAGAGCGTTTTTGCGCTGCGATTTAGGCTGAGATAATCCAAGCCCACATCGCGTAAAAAGAAGGCTCTGCTGCGAATTTCTTTCAGAATATCGCGCCCTATTTGGAGTTGGCGTTTGGTAAATTTTGATTCTAATTGTCCCGCCCACGCTGCAAACTTATCGATACCCAGCTCAGATGCTTCGGCTATATTTTTGCCGTCGATACGAAAGTACAAGGCTTCTTGACGAAGTCGTGCTCCATTGCACTTGGTGCAAACTACTTGATTCATGAAGCTGCGCGCCCATCGCTGTATCGGCACACTGGCATTTTCATCCGCTTGGCGTTCGATAAATGCAGCTATTCCTTCAAATTGAGCGCTATACTCGCTTTGGCCTTCGGCGCTCGATACCCGAACCGTTTCGTCGGTACCGTTGAGTAGCTTATCGATAAGTTCATCGTCAATTTCGCTTACGGGCGTGTCGAGCGAGAAGTCGTACTTCGAGAGCAGGGCTTCAATCTTTCGAAAGATCCACGTATTCTTGTACGTTCCCAAGGGGACGAGCGCACCTTTCCGAATGCTTTTCTTCTCGTCGGGTAAGAGTTTATCTCGGTCTATTTCAGTAATAGTGCCTATGCCATTGCACTTCGAGCAAACTCCGTAAGGCGAGTTGAAGGAGAATAAATTGGGTTCGGGTTGCGGATATGCAATGCCCGTAGTGGGGCACATTAAGTCGCGGCTGTAATGCTTCACTTCATCGCTATCGAGATCGGCTACCATAATGGCGCCTTTCCCCATGTTCATGGCGCTGGTAAGACTGTTGCGCAAGCGCTCCATATCATTGCGCCGCACTTCCATTCGATCAATCACCAATTCGATATCGTGAATTTTATAGCGATCGAGCTTCATTCCTGCGCGCAATTCTTCGAAAACGCCGTCAATACGGGCGCGTACAAAGCCCTGCTTCATCACCTGGTCAAAAAGCTCGCGGTAATGCCCTTTTCGTCCGCGGATGAGCGGAGCTAAAATAGCGATTCTCTTGCCTTCATTGCGCTGCAGGACGAGTTCTACGATTTGATCTTCGCTGTACTGCACCATGCGCTCGCCAGTGGCGTAGCTGTATGCGTCGCCCACACGGGCGTACAGCAAGCGGAGGAAGTCGTAAATCTCGGTGATAGTGCCTACGGTAGAGCGCGGGCTTCGGCTTATTGTTTTCTGCTCAATGCTTATTACGGGGCTCAGTCCGGAGATATGATCCACATCGGGACGCTCCAAATTGCCCATAAACTGGCGCGCGTAAGCCGAGAAGGTTTCCATATACCGCCGCTGGCCTTCCGCATAAATGGTATCGAATGCGAGTGAAGATTTACCGCTGCCGCTCAGCCCTGTTATCACCACCAGCTCATCGCGCGGAATGGAGATATCAATATTTTTAAGGTTGTGCACCCGCGCTCCTTGTACTATGAGCTGGGTGTCTTCGGCAATAACTACTTCTGTTTGCAAGATTATTCAACTAGGATGGAACCCTGAGATAACGTGTCGAGCGGGGGTAATTGTTTAACTTCCAATTCGTAAGGTATCAAGCCCTGGGCGGTATCGAGGGGTAAATGAAAAACGTAGGATTTGTTGGTTGGATTTGTGAGAAAAGACTCGCGCAGCCAAGGGTTTAAGATTTTCAAAATCTTATAATTATAGCCTTTTTCGATCGAGAAAATCGCAAGATCGGTTACGGCGGTATCTACTTTCAGCGATCGAACCCGGTAGGCCGGATAAAGGTCCTGCGGACGGAAATGAAAGCCATACTGGGCAGGTTTGCTGATTAATTCTTTTACGGCCAAAATACGGTACACGTATCTGCCGGTTTCTTCATTGAGCAAAAGGTCGTAGTAATTATTGGCTTGCTGGCGCGTGGTTTGACGAGCCAAACCGTTCATACCCATGTTATAAGAGGCGGCAGCTGTAGTCCAGTTCCCATACTTTCGGTAGGCTTCTTTCAGGTATTTACATGCGGCGAGCGTAGATTTTTCTACGTGATAGCGTTCGTCAACTTCGTCGTTTATTTCCAAGCCATATTCTCTCCCGGTCTCTTTTAGAATCTGCCAAAACCCGGTGGCGCCTGCCGGCGAAACAGCATTGGTTAAACCGCTCTCTATTAAAGCGAGGTATTTAAAATCGTCGGGAACACCTTGACTCTGCAAAATGGATTCAATAACTGGAAACCAGCGATTAGCGCGTTTATAAAACAGCAGCGACTGCGATTGCCAATAGGTATTGATCAAGAGCTCGCGGTCGAGTTTTTCGCGAACGTCCAGGATGTGCAGCGGGACGGACTCTCCGGCAAATTCCATTTGCGTGGGTACATTGAGCGAGAAAATACGGTAATGCTCGTTGAAGTATTTTTGGTAGGAGTGATCGGGCTCGGGCTTCTCCGCGCTGAACGAAAGCAGCACCCATAGGCCGCAAAGACCAAAAACAAGCAATACAGCAAGGACTAATTTTTTGAGAAAGGAGATCAAATATGTAGGGATTAAGAATCTGCTCGCGATGAAGAACCATACCAACTCCGACTATCGGTTCGTCGGGCGTTGTAAACGGTGATCCCCATCATGAGCAAAAGTACAGTTAAAAAATAGATGGCAGAAAGCACGCAAATAGTGAGAATGTGGCCTGCGCCGAACAAAACCATAAGGCTGTAGAGCGCAAACATAATGCATGCCTTGATAGTAAAAATCCAGCCAATCTTCCCATCGCTAATACCAAAGTAGCTCAAGTTATGCGTGGTATGGTCGCGGCCACCAATAAAGGGCGATTGACCCAATCTCATGCGGTTGATTGTTACAACAGTAGTGTCGATAATCGGTAGAAGAAAGACTAACAGCACGGCAGATACACCGGTAAGCGGGCTGGCATCTGCCCCCAGAGGGTTTAAATTCCAGCAGTATTTTATGCCCACATAGGCAAGGATTACCCCAAGAAATTGGCTTCCAGTGTCGCCCATGTAGATTTTACTTGGGTGCCAATTGTAGTAAAGAAAACCGCAAATGGCGGCTAATACCGCAAGAAGCAATATCATATCTACTTCAAACGAACGACCGCTGATGATAAGGTTTGAGATGCCTGCCAGAATAATGAAAGCCGATACGCTACCTGCTATACCGTCCATATTATCGAGCATATTGATGGAATTCATCATCCCAATAACCCACAATACAGTGAGAATTTGATCGATCACGGGATTTTCGAAAATCTGAATTTGGGTGTCGGAGATCACCAATATTACGCCGCACATTACTTGTACGCTGAATTTTAGCACAGGCCGCGTGTTGTAAGCGTCGTCGGTCAGGCCCATTACGAAAGCCATGGTGGCGGCGATCAATAAACCGAGGATAGGAGTGTTGCCAAATACCTGATTGGGGTCAAATAGAATGGAATACACCCAAAAGCTGATAAGGAATACGATAAAAAACCCCAAACCCCCGATGGCTGGCTTTGTCTCGGCGCTCCACCGTTTCAGGGCACCCGGTTGATTTTTTGTACCGAGCGTTGTCACAAACCGCAGCAATACTCTATTGATGAGCAAGGCGAAGGCCAACATTCCCAAAAAAAAGAAAATAAGAAGAAAAAGATGTGCAGGGTCGCTGAACATGGAGAAGGGCAATTATTGGATTAAAGCACTCAAATTAAGGGCGAATTTTTCATCTTTTTCCGAGAGGATAGGAGAAGTTATCCCCCAATTTATACCGATATCCTCATCATTCCATTGCACACAAACTTCGCTTGCCTTGTGATAGTAACCCGAGCATTTGTAAGCGAAAACGGTATGGTCTTCGAGTACCAAGAATCCGTGGGCAAAACCTTCGGGTATATAAAGCTGATGCCTATTCTCACCGCTTAAGACCGCAGAGACGTGATGGCCAAAAGTTTTTGACCCGGATCGCAGATCCACCGCTACATCTAAAACGCTTCCTCGGATTACCCGCACTAACTTGGCCTGTGCATAAGGCTCCTTTTGTAAATGCAACCCACGCAACACATTTTTATTCGACTGCGACTCATTATCCTGAATCCACTGTACTTGGATTCCGGTGGCTTCTGCAAATTTTGCTTCGTTGTAGGACTCCATGAAATATCCCCGATCATCTTCAAAAACAGCCGGTTCTATTAGGAGTAAATCAGGGATCGAAAGCTTGGTAATCTTCATCTATTGTTAAATATGCGGCGCCACCAGCTATTTGATTTGCGCTGTTTTTGATCGTCGTAATAGCCATAACCATAGCCATACCCGTACCCGTAGCCATACCCGTAGCCATAGCCGTAACTATAACCATACTTATTGCGATCCACGTCCACACAGTTGAGTACCACCGATAATTTGTGCAGATTGTTCTCGTTGATCAACCTATCGACCATTTGTACGTATTGTTTTTTCGAGAAATCGGCTCTGAATATGTAGATAGGGTGATCGGCTTGTTTGATCATCTGGATGCCATCGGTAACCAAGCCCACGGGCGGATTGTCAACAATAATCACGTCGTAATCGCGCTTCAACTCTGCAAGTACTTCCTGCATCTTCGTGCTTATGATCAGCTCGGCCGGATTGGGCGGAATAGGTCCAGCGGTAATAAAGTCGAGGTTATCGACCTTACTGGTTTGAACGCAATCTTGAATAGTTGTTTTTCCAATCAATATGGTGCTCATGCCCTTCACATTTTCAACATTGAAGCCGAGGTGAATTTTTGGCTTCCGCATGTCGAGGTCAATTACGATTACCCGCTGACCAGAATAGGCGATAATCCCAGCCAAATTAATGGCCACAAAGGTCTTTCCTTCACCCGATGTGGTGGAAGTAATGGCCACCACCTTTGCCTGGTCCGACTTGGCCGGCAACCCCGTGAATTGGAGATTGGTGCGGATGCTCCGAAAGGCTTCGGAGATCATTGATTTTGGGCTCTTATCGATGAGTAACTGGGACGTCGGAATGTCCTTTTTATATTTGGGAACCATCCCCAATATGGTGATGGATGCATTCGATAGCTTCGTGATTTCACTCAGCGAAGTAACTTTATCGTGCATCAGGTATTTAATCACTATTATAATCAAGCTGAGCAATATAGCTCCAACAATGGCGCCTGTGGTAATAAGGTTCCTCTTGGGTGCGATTGGCTCGTTTGAGCTGATAACCCGCTCAAGAATCCGATTTTCGGTTACGAATCCGGCTTCCGAAATGCTGTACTGTGTTTTCTTTTCGAGAAGCATAGTGTAGTACTTCTCATTGATGTCGAATATTCGCTTTAGGCGGGCAAATTCGAGCTCTTTCTTTGGCAAGCTCCCAAAGTCTTCTTCGTATTCGGCAATTTTATCCCGGAGATAGCTTTCGCGAATTTTGAGCTTCTCCACAGCCGATTTGATGCTTTCGAGAATGAGATTTTTCTGAATTTCGATGGAGTAATCCATCGCTTTTATTCGGCTGCTCGATTCTTTCAAATCAAATTGAATCTCCTCCCGCTGAACCAATAAGTTCCGCAATTGGTCGAGCATTTTTGCAATGGAGCCTTCGTACCGCGTTCCGGTGAGTAGTGGTATAATGGCGTAAACGTCCATCTCCAAATCGGCTCTCGACATAGTTGTTACCACTTGATTGAGCACATTTTGTTCGAGCTCAACCTCTACCAGCTCTTCTTCAAATTGGCGGAAGTAATCAAAATATACGGTCGATAGATTATCTAAATTTGATATGCGGTTTTCCTTTTTATAATTATTCAGTTGGAGCTCCGAATTACGCAGGTTTTGATAAACCGTATCGAGCTGGCTGTCGATGAATTTCAGAATGCTTTTAGAACTCTGTTCCCTGTTTTCAAGATCGAAATCGATATACTCTTCTGCATGCGCCATTACAAAATCGCGGGCAATGCCGGGATTGTTGTCCTTCATACTGATCTCGATAGTTTGAGCCGTATTGTTCAGGATTTTTATGCCCAATTGACCTAAAAATTTGCTGACCAGCGTCCCCGTTTTATTCAAAACGAAATAGAATGCTATTTCATCTTTTTCGACCCGGGTGAAATGGTTGGCATCGACCACAATAAGCTTGAAGGTGAAATACTTATTTGATGCTACTCTGCCTATTCGCTCCTGGTCGCCCAAGGGATTCCCGCCGAGTTCTAATTGGTAGGAATTGTTTTCCCCGAAGCGAACAAAAATGGGCATATCCATAATGGACGAATCTGGCATTTCGATCATTTCAATGACAAAGGAAGAACTCGGATAGCGTTGGTCGCTTAGGATTTCGCCTTTTTCGAAATAGGTAATCTGCAGAGGGAGCTTTTTAACCACGCGGGTTACGAGCAGCCGCGATTTCATCAATTCTATCTCGGCTAGGAGGGTATTGTCTTCGTAAAATTGATTCACATTCAAGATCCGCTTGGCGTTATCGCTATTGCTCAGTTGAATGACCGTGCTCGCCATGTAGGTCGGCGCAGTATAGCGCAGGTATAGAGTGCTGGCTGCCACTGCTGCGATAATGATTATAATGAGAAGGTAGAAGTTCTTTCGTAGAATGTGAAGGAAAAGGCCGAGTTCAAATTCATTGCTGAAATTCGTGAGCCGCTCTCGGTAGCTCTCGAAATTTGAGTTGATATTTGATATGTCCTCGCGATACATCGGCCGTTATCGATTAATCAAGGCTATGATCAAAATGGTGGTGGTAAGGAGCGTTATAAAAGGGCTAATTTCGCGTACCAATTCACTAGCGATAAGCGGCAGTGGCTCAATGTAAATGATATCATTGGGCTGTACGATGATATCTGCAAAGGCGAGCCCTTCAACGGTGGAAAGGTCGATTTTGTAAACATCGCGCTTTTTCACTTCCCGGTCGTAGCGTATGAGTTTCACCTTGCTCGCTATGCCGCGGTCTGTTACGCCACCGGCAAGAGCAATGGCTTCCAGGAGGGTAGTGTTGGCATTTATCAAAGTGATCACACGCGCTTCGCCGCCACTTCCGGGACTAACAATTACCCGGTTGTTGGTAACGGTGAGGAGCACAAAAGGCTCGTTGTAATAGGCCGAATACAAATCTTCTAATTTGCCTTCCGCTTCGCGAATGCTGAGCCCGGCAACTCTCACCCGACCCAATACCGGAAGCTTGACGGTGCCGTCCTTATCTACCAGATAGGTAACCTGATTTCTAACTAAGTTATTGTTGTTTTGCTGATTGCCTCCTGTCAGAATGCCGCCTCCGATGCTATTTTCAATCAAAACATGACCATCACCGGTAAAAAAGTTCATGGCCACAATGTTGTTGGGCGTTATTCGCGCGTCGGTCTCTAAAGAATTCGGCAAACTGTCGTAAGCGTAATCATTCGGAGTTTTAAAGAGAATATCTTTATTGACTGTGCAGCTTGTGAAAAACAGCAATGCAGCCAGCCAAAACAGCATTTGCCTCATGCGATAAGTGTGGTTCAAATCCGTGTCGAAAGTATTAAAATTATGCCAATAGCCGGTTGTATAGATTTGCCACATCCAAGGTAAGCCGCTCGTAATGGAATTTGTTCTTCACAAAGGGCCAGCCTTTCTCACCGAATTCCTTTCGCATAGGTTCGTTTTCTACGAGTTGAAGCAGGTTTGCACAGAAGGCCGCCTCATCATCCACTTTGCTTAGCAGGGCAGTTTCGTTGGGTATCACCACGTCCTCTATACCTCCCACGCGTGTGCTTACGATGGGGCGCCCGCTAGCCTGCGCTTCGATTAAACTCACTGGCGTCCCTTCGTTTTTAGATGTAAGGGCTATGATGTCTGCTCCAGCGTTCACATAGTCTACCTTTTTGACCCACGATGTGAAGTAAATATCTACGTCATCGTCGGAATCGGTGCTATGTGCAAGTCCATATTCCGTGCAATATCGCTCAATATCGCCCCTCGACTGTCCATCACCGATGATGAAACCCTTTACGCGGCGGGTTGTATGCTGCTTTACAAAGCTCATAGCCTTCACAAATAGCTCGTGGTTCTTGATTGGAACCAGCCGACCTACGATCGCCACCGCAACGTCAGAATGACCCAATTTATACTCTTCTCGAAATACTTCGCGTTTATCTTCTATTTCTTCCTGAAACCGCAATAAATCAAAACCCAGCGGTATGACCGATACCTTTTCGGATGGGCAAATACGATGTAAGTCAACCAATTCTTTTTTTTGCACTTCACTGATGGCGATAATTTGGGTGCTAATGCTCGCCAGGTATCGCTCCAACCGCTTGTAAAAACTGGTAGTTAGGGGGTTGAAATAGGAGTGGAAAACGTGTCCGTGATAAGTGTGTACAATTACGGGCACCTTCATATGGTGAGCTGCCAATCGGCCGAGGGCTCCGGGTTTGGAGGCATGGGTATGTACAATGTCGGGTTTGAAATCGGCGATGATCGCTTTGATTTTCCGATAGGCTTCATAGTCGAGCCAAGGATTGATCGATCGCTTCATTTCGGGCAAAAGGCCGGGCGTAATTCCAAGATTTTCGACAATGAACTGGGAGCTATCTTCGCTCGAATCTTTCATTCCCCCGAGCAAAAGGGTCTCGAATTGCTCGGGAAGGTACTTTGTAAGGTAGGCCGCATTGTAGGTAGGGCCTCCTAGATTAAACCGATTGATGATGCGTAATACCTTGGGCAATGCGGAAGAAATTCTGGCGCGAAGTTAGTTCTTTTGATTGTCGGAGATGGTACCCCAATTTTATCTAATCGACGGGGGCTTGCCCTTGGTACCAATGCTGAAAAATAAGCACAGCCCAAAGTGTTTGGGGCGAGCCAGCCGAGTGGGGGTGGAGTGCTTTCTTCTCTAAAGCTAGGAGCGCCGATGGATCGAATATGCCCTGAGCTTTGATACGCTCGGGGTCGAGCAGCCGTTTCCGCCAATTAGCGAGCGGCCCAAGAAACCAATTGCGCAGGGGCGCTTCAAAACCCTTCTTGCTACCTTGAAAAAAATCGCTCGGGAAATCACTGGCGAAAGCTCGGCGCAATAAGCGTTTTCCACTCTTCTTGTTTAATTTGAGCTCGGCCGGCTGCGAGGCAATCCACTCCACCAAATTATGGTCCAAAAAGGGAACCCGTACCTCCAAGCCGTGGTGCATACTCATGCTATCTACCTTGTAGAGCATATCGTTGGGAAGTACCAATTTTACATCGGCTTGAAGAATCGAATTGAAATCAGATTCATCGATTGCCAAATCAAGGGTATGTGGCTTCGATTCATGCACAAGTAAGTTGGCCACTTCTTCCTTTTGTGTCCAGCTTGCCCAACGCTCATATCGCTCGCTGAGCGGATATTTTAATCCATCGGAGTAGCGCTTCAATCGCCGCAACTTATTGAGCTGCTTATTGTCGCGTGCTTCTGGAAGTGCTTCAAGAAAGGGGGCTGCGGCGCGGATTAGCCGATTTTCGGCACGGTCTTCCATCGATCGAAGCAGGGCGCGATGCTTGTGGTAGCCGCCGAGAATTTCGTCGGCACCATCGCCGCTGAGTACAACTTTTACCTCTGAGCGGGCAAATTTGGAAAGGAGGTACACCAACACCGCCGAAGAGTCAGCGAACGGCTCATCAATGGCTTCCAAAAAACCTTCTAAAGCGGCTGCAACTTCTGAATCGCCGAGCGGAAGTACGTGGTGATTAAGACCCAGAAATTTTGCCGTAATGGCAGCCTGTCCGCTTTCATCATAAAAGGGTGAATCGGGAAAACCAAGCGTAAATGCGTCGATTTCAGGTCGGAGCTGCGAAGCTACAAGGGAGATAATGGAGGAATCCATGCCTCCACTCAGAAAAGTGCCAACAGGCACATCGGCTGCCAAGCGAAGTTTTACAGAATCTCCGAGCCTTGCTTTTAACTCATCGGCAGGAGGGAGGTCGGAAGACTGGTTTTGCGCGCGGTAATCATAAGGCTTATAATAACACGTGTCTTTAATCGTACCATTTTCCACTGTGAGGTAATGGCCGGGTAGTAATTTTCGGACGCCTTCATAAATGGTGTGTGGAGCCATGATATAGCTGAACTGCAAATAAGTAGCGAGGCTTCGCATGTCGAGCTTCGGGGCTTGCAAGGCCGCCTGAATAGCTTTGAGATTACTTGCAAAAGCAAGTACCCCTTCGTCGAAATGATAGTAAAGCGGCTTGATACCGAAGCGATCTCTCGCCAATATGAAGGAATGTTTTTCACTGTCGTAAAAGCAAAAGGCGAAGAAGCCATTGCAATCATCCAGGAAATCTATACCCTTTATAATCAATCCATAGAGTAGTACTTCTGTATCGCTTTGGGTGCGAAATTCCAGGCCGTGCTCGGCTTTTAATTTCCTTCGTAATTCGTGATGATTGTAAATTTCTCCATTGAAGACAAGGGTAAATCTACCCGATGAATCGGGCATGGGTTGGTTGGCTTCCGCGCTCAAATCGATGATCGATAGGCGGGTATGGCCGAGTAGAATATCGGCATTGCCAAAAGCTCCCTGAGCGTCGGGTCCGCGCCGCGCAATCGCCGCAATCATGCGCGTTAATTGATCGGACCGGGCATCTTGAAGACCACCGTTCACCGACCATATTCCGCTGATTCCGCACACCTGTTTAAATTTTGCTCGAAAATAGGGTAATTGATTTAGTATGGCATAGGAAATGCACCTTTGCAAGTATGAATGCCCTCCGATTTCAACTTTTGATTCTTTCTGGTTTAGTCAGTTTGTTGCTTACTGCGCAATCGCCGATGGAGAAGTTTGCCAATGATCCATCTCTCTCCGGCGCGGCCCTTTCACTGGTGGCCTTAGATGCCGATGGGATTGTGATCGATAGCTATCTACCCGATCAAAAACTTTGCCCGGCATCGGTATGGAAGCTCTACACCACCTCTACGGCCATTGAAAAGCTGGGTGCCAATTACAAATTTCGCACAACGCTGGTGCGCACCGGGCCGATCGAAAAGGGCGTTTTGCAAGGCTCGATAATGGTGATGGGAAGTGGAGATCCAACTTTTGGCTCGAAGTATTTTAAGTCGCCTTACTACGATATTTTCAATCGCTGGGCGGCGGATATCAAAGCCGCTGGCATCGATAGCATTGCCGGAAATGTGATTGTGAATGCCGCGCTTTTTAACGGCGATGGATTGCCCGGAACCCGAACCTGGGAAGATATGGGTAACTATTACGGCACTTCCGCTTTTGCCTTCAATATTGCCGACAATAGCTATTCGCTTCGCTATGACGTTTCTCCAAAGGTCGGCGAATTGGCTACGCTACAAGGGGTATTTCCCGAAGTCCCGGATCTGGTAATTAATTCGGAAGTGCAGAGCAGCACTGCCAAGGGCGATCAAGCGTATATATTCGGAAGCCCGCAGGAGAGCATCCGCACCGTGCGGGGTACGTTGCCTGCTGGTAGCAGCGGGTTTGAAATCAAAGGAAGCATACCCAACCCACCGCTATTCGGAGCCTACCACCTAATGCTGGCGCTTAAAGCTAATGGAATTGGTTCGCAGGGCTACCAAGCTGAATATATTCCTCCCCGCGAGCCCATTGCTTTTCAAGTGCTTGGGGAGCATCTTTCTCCCACTTTACAGGAAATTGCTGCTGAAACAAATCGCTCCAGCAATAATTTATTTGCCGAAGGCTTGCTTTTGGCGCTGGGCCTTCAAGCAAATAAAGCTACTCCCGAAGGGGGTGTCCAAGCGCTTTGCGCCCATCTCGAAGCGGCGATACCGGCAATAGGCGCGATATTCGCCTACGATGGAAGTGGACTTTCGCGCTATACTGCCGTTTCAGCTGTGCAGACAGCGCAATTATTGGGGTATATGAAATCGAAATCCTTACTAAACGAAGGCGTAGTCAAGAACTTACCGGTTGCTGCCCAGTCGGGTACGTTGAAGCGTTTTGGAGCGGGCACACCCCTTTCGGGAAAATTCAGAGGGAAATCGGGTTCTATGGACAAAGTGCAAGCCTATGCGGGTTATCTCACTTGTAAATCGGGGAAGGAATTGAGGGTGGTGCTTATTGCCAATAATTTTGATGTGGAGGGCAATCTGATGCGGCTTCGCATGGAGCAATGCCTCCTGGAGCTACAGGCTCAAAACTAGAACGACATTCGAATGGTGCGCTTGGCAGCAGCGGCTTTGCGCTCTTCCTTGTTCAAGCAATAGCGTTGATAGATATCGCCCGATTCGGCATCGCCGTACTTAAAGGCCAATTGGTATTGACCGCAGGCGTCTTCCTTCCTTCCGGAGAAATAAAGCGCTTCGCCCATGTAAAAATGGTAATCTACGGGAGCATCTAAATCGTGGGGTTTAATGGCTTCCAAGTCGGCAATGGCTTCCGAATAGAGCTCGTTTTCTACGCGTATTACCGCCATATTAAATCGGGCGGCCACTAAGTTTGGGTCAATCTCCAGCACGCGCTGATAATCAGCAAGCGCCTCGCCATATTTTTCGCGTTCGGAAGCTGCGGCAGCCCGCATAAAAATGGCATCGCGATAGTCGGCGCGGAGTTTCACAGCTTCGTTATAAGATTTCCAGGCAGCCGCGGTATTGAAATCTGCATACAGCAAATTGCCCATGAAATAATGCGCTTCGGGGAGGGAATTGTCAAATTTGAGTGCTTTTTTTAATTTTTTCTCCGCTTCTGCTGTCTGACCGAGATTGATGTACGCGGCACCCCAATTGGCTTCCAGGAGAGCGCTTTCTTCGGCAAATTTGCCCGCTTTCTCGTAGGCTTGAATAGCAGCGACGTACTTTTCTTCTTTTTGCAGGCAATCGCCTTTTATGCGCCAGGCCAGTTGGCTTTCTTGTCCGGCAGAAAGAGCATCTTCAATTAGCGCGAGTGCTTCGGGATATTTGCTCTCCTGGTAAAGCAACTGAGCCTTGGCCAAATCGCCTTGTGCCAATCCTACGTTTGGACAGGTTAGAAAGCTGAATAAGGAAATAATGAGAGCTACGCGCATGTGGGGTTCTACGCAGCTTTTTGAGAAAATGTTTGCCTTATGCGAAGTGCTTCTTTCTCAGTTCGCTTAGCGAAGAAAGCTTATCGAAAGCCACGTTTAATCGCGGATCGCTGTAATCGTCGGGAGCGGGTACCATTACCACCCGCATAGAGGCAGCTAGTCCGGCGGTCATACCGTGGTACGAGTCTTCTAAGACCAAGCAACCGGAAGCAGGAACTTCGAGCATTTTTGCCGCCGACAGGAATACGGCAGGGTCGGGTTTTCCCAAACGTTCGAATTGAGCCGAATGCCGCACGCTAAAATAGCTTTTGATTTGGAGTTTTTCAACTACGGCATCGATCAAGATCATCGGCGATGAAGAGGCTATTGCGCATTTCATGCTGAGGGCTCTGCACAAAGCCAGCGCATGGTAAACTCCCGGTAAAGCTGTGCCTTCATCGGCAATGAGTTGGCTCACTTTGGTGAGAATTAGGGCTTCAATGGCTTCTGTTGATGGTGTGCTCCAGGGCTGTTGCAGGTACCAATAAGCTACTACTTCGTTTAGGCGGAAGCCCATCATCTTTTTGCAATCATCTTCGGTGAGTGCTAAACCCACTTCGGCAAAAACAGCGATTTCGGCCTTTCGCCAAAGCGGCTCGGAGTTAATGAGCAAGCCATCCATATCGAAAAGCACGGCTTGTATCACGTGCCTCTCCAGAAATAGCGGGTGAATATGATCAATACGGTAAATATCTCCAAGCGACCAATAATCATCAAACTGCCGAGAATCCATTTGGCGGCAGCCGGAATAGCCGAAAAGGAATAGGCCGGACCGGTAGCATTAAGCCCCGGGCCAATATTGCCGAGCGAAGTGGCCACGGACCCCATCGCTGTAATTGCATCCATGCCCAGAATAGTTAATACCACGGACGAGATACCGAAAATGGTGAGGTAAATGATAACGAAGGCCAAAATATTTCGGGTCATTTCGTGTGCTACAGCACCTCCGTTAAAACGCACAGGAATGATGGCAGAAAGATGGAGCTGACGCTTAAACTCAATGATTGAATTCTTGGCGATAATGATGTGCCGCACGATTTTGACCCCACCTGCGGTAGAGCCAGCGCAGCCGCCTATAAACATCAAGGTGAAGAAAATCAATATTACGGTTCCGCCCCAGGTAGTGAAATCGGCACTCGCAAACCCCGTAGTGGTGAGGACAGCTACTACTTGAAAGATCGATTTCCGAAAGGCAAATTCCGCTGCAAAACCCTGATTCACCATAAGCATGGCCATTACTCCGGCAGTGGCCGCGAGGGTGATAAACAAGTACCAGCGAAATTCTTCGTTGTACCAGAGTTTTTTGACCTTACCCTTCATAGCAAGGTAGAGTAGCACGAAACTTACCCCGCCCATAAACATGAAAATCGTGGTGACATACTCGATATAAGCCGAGTCGAAAAAGGCAATGCTGGCCTGCTTTGTAGAAAAGCCACCGGTGCTCATGGTGGTAAGGCTGTGGTTTAGCGCATCGTAAAAACTCATATCTCCAAATAAGAGCAGCACGGTTTGCAGAAGCGTAAGGCTTATGTAGAGAAACCATAAGCGCTTTCCTGTATCCTGTATTCGCGGCTGCAGTTTATCGGCAGTAATACCGGGAGCTTCCGCTAAAAAGAGCTGCATCCCACCGATACCAAGCGATGGAAGAATGCTGATAACCAGTACTATAAATCCGAGTCCTCCAATCCACTGCGTTAAGCTGCGCCAAAAAAGAATACTTCTGGGCAGGCTTTCGATATCATCGAGAATAGAAGCCCCCGTGGTAGTAAAACCGGAAATACTCTCAAAAAAGGCGTTCGTAAAATTGGGAATCGAGCCTGTGAGCATATAGGGAATGGCTCCCGAGAGCGCCATAATAACCCAGCTAAAGCTTACGATGATGTAGCCATCGCGCTTGCGAATATCGCGTCGCTTTGCATTTTTGTACGTAGCTATCCAGAATCCAAAACCCAGTACCACCGAGATAAGGATGGATGCCAACCAACTGCGCACCGTTCCATCGCTGTACACCAAGGCCATTGGGATGCAGAGAAACATGAGCGCAGCGTTGATGAATAGCAGCGTGCTAAGAATATTAAGGATGCCGAAGTAATTCAGTCTCACCGGAAGAGGGACTCTACCTTATGTATGCATTCCATTTTCGACAGTACAATAACGTGATCGCGCTCTTTGAACTCGAATTGTTCGTGGGGGATATAACCCACATCATTGCGCACTATTCCGCCTATCAACGAACTTTTGGGAAGGCTGAGATCAGCGAGCCTTTTTCCATTGATCTTCGCATTGGCGGTTACTTCAAACTCGAGCACTTCCACGTCGGCACCGTGCAGACTGGTCAACGATACCACTTCGCCTTTGCGTATGTAGCGGAAAATGAAGTTCGCTGCGATCAGCTTTTTATTTATCAGGGTATCGACCCCTATACTTTGCGAAAGGTGAATATAATCAATGTTTTCTACGAGCGCAATGGTCTTATGTACATTGTGATTTTTAGCCACCAGGCTAGTGATAATGTTCGTTTCACTATTGCTGGTCACGGCAATAAAAGCGTCCATTTCCGAGAGATTTTCTTCTTCGAGGGCTGTTACATTCCGTCCGTCGGCGTTAATAACCAAGGTGTCGGGCAGCATCTCGGCCAGCCAGAGGCAGCGTTCCTTATCGGGTTCGACAATTTTCACGCGGTACTTCTTGCTGAGACTTTTGGCGGCGTGATAGCCCACGGAGCTGCCGCCTAGAATCATCAGGTTCTTTATTTCCCTGCGTTCCTTGCCAAAAGCTTTTATTACAGCGTCCATCCCATCGGGAGTGGTTATAAAATAAGCGTGATCGCCGGCTACGAAGGTGGTTTTTCCTTCCGGAACAATCGTTTCGTTGTTGCGGAGTATGGCCACGGGATTAAACTTACGCTCCGGGTCGCGTTTATTCAATTCTTCAACAGTAGTGTTTTGAATGGTGCTTTCTGCTTCCACCTTGATGCCTATCAGGGAGAGTTTGCCTTTATCAAATTCGATATAATCAGTAAGAGCCGACTCTTTACAAAGCCGTTTAATCTCGCGAGCGGCCAGGCTTGCAGGCGAAATAAGCTCATCGATCCCTATGTTGCAGAGGTCGAGCTTTTCGCGATTGAGTAAAAACTCCACATTCGAAATCCGCGCCACCGTTTTTTTGGCGCCAAGGTGCTTGGCGATGATGCAGGTGGTAAGGTTTACGTCTTCGCTGTTGGTAACTCCGATCACCAGTTCGGCACGCTGCACGCCCGCCGAAATAAGTGTGCTTATAGAAGTGGAGCTTCCGTTAATTACTTCAAGATCAATTTGATTGGAAATATTACGAAGCTGCTCGGCATCTTTGTCAATGATGGTAATGTTGTGGCCTTCCATGCTTAGGAGCTTGGCAAGGTGGAAACCAACTTCGCCTGCTCCCGCTATTATTATCTTCATGTACTGGATAATGTCCGCGGCAAAGATACAGACTATCTGAGATTAGTTCAAATGGGTGGATGGAGTTATTAACCGGGGAGAGGTGAAACGGGGGTTTGGAGAGCGATTGGAGTTTATGGTTGTCCTTGTCGCTGCTTGGATCTTAAAACTTATTGGCCTCGCTGGCTTTCTCAATCTCTTCAAAGGCCAGTTCGGCGTCTATAAATTCTTGCTTCCCTTTTTTCGCGGCATCGCGAGCTTGATATCTTCCAATTCGGCTCTGTGATACTTCAATTTATTGTAATCCTTGAAGGGAATTTCTGACTTCTTAAAGTCAATTTTTGCCATTTATGGCCTTGTATGTGTTCACATTAAAAGTGCTAAAAGGTGTAAAAAAACCGATTCTAAATTAACGTGCCTTGGCATTCCACCCAAATCTTCAACGCGGCAAATGACAAAAAAAGGCAGGAAACTGGTGGGCAAAACTGAATTTTGATGGAATGATGTCCATAGGTTAACTTCTCATTTTCTATCCTTAACAATTTGGTAACATTGAAAATGGCAGGGGGGGTAATGCGTGTCTTGCAAAAGTGAAAATTGCTCAAAATCAAGCTTCAATTTAAAAAGCTCGATTTCAATAATGTGCAAAGTAAAATTGAAAATCAATGAAGACAAATAATCATTTTTTAATTGCGCTTATTGCACTTACTCTCTCATTGTCTTCCTGCAATAAAAATTATGACATTAAACCGAGTGAAGATGAAAATTTTTCCGAACACTTTACCTGTAAGGTAAACGGGGTTGAGTTTTCTCCAGACGCTACCTTTTATTGTATCAATAGGAATTTTTCCTTTTACCCTGCGGAGACTGCTGGTCTACCTGCAAATTCTCTGGTTATCTATGGTAGAGATTGACCAACAGGCGAAGTAAGAACGCTGAGATTTGAAGGCATTATGCCACGGGTCGGAATACTAAACTTTTTAGAACCTACTTTCGCCGACACTTGCTTCCCAATCTATAGATCGTCATATCTTATAACTGATTCGGAAGTAGTATACTATGAGAATTTGTTGTCTGGTGAAATGACTTTGACAAGTTTTTGCCCTCGATTATCAGTTAATGGCGCTTTAAGCAAAATTGAGGAAACTTTCGAATTCGCGGTTTCTGACGCAAACCATGATTCAACGGTTTACATAACCGATGGAGCCTTTCGATTCAAAGTACCCAATTTTTGGTGATGTAATCAGTATTCCTGACTATTTTCATCCTTTTCAAGCTGTGTGTATTTTCTTTTCGTAACGCACTTTTTAATTTCCGAAACAAAATCATTTACATTAGTTCAAATAATAGAGCCATGAATAAACTCAAAAACTATTTTCTCTTATTCCTATGGCTAACTATTCTTGCATCATGCAAAAACTGTTCCGCCTCCCTAATTAATCGGACATGATTACGGAATTAAATTCGTAATTATGACTGTGCAAATCACTGAAAAAGGAACTAAGAAGTTCACCAAAGAAGAAAAACTTTCGATCATTCGAGAAGCTGCTGAGAGTGGCG
>JBBQFC010000004.1:0-81615 GCA_038321615.1 Flavobacteriales bacterium
GGCACCGAGTACTATGTCGGTAAAGGTTTCGTCGCCCGTGGTAGAGATCAATTGACTCCACAATTCCACTCCGTTGCGGTCGTACTTGGTCACCAAGGCGTCGTAATTGCCCGTGTCATTTAGTGTTGCGCCGGCTTGATAGACGTTACCCGCACCATCGGTTACGGCCCTGCCGTAAAGGTACATGTCTTGAAAGCCCTTGGTGGCCACCCAATCTTCAAACACGGTTTGGGCGCGGGCGTTCATAAGGCTAGTGAACAGTAGTATTAAAAGAACGGAGAACGGAGAACGGAGAACGGAGAACGGAGAACGGAGAACGGAGAACGGAGAACGGAGAACGGAGAATTGATTTCATAATGGATGTTTTTTAAGGTTGACCTAAAAGTAATGCTTCACTTTCCGATTTCCAACGTGAAAACACCCTAAAGTCCACGTTTAATCACCCAAAATAGGTTTGGGATTGCAAGGGAATTCAATGCGCTCTGCAACGCAGCATGCTATAAATACTTCAGGGATAGACGTTAGGCTTACAAGGTAGATTTAACAATTTGGTAATATGAAAGTACCGTTTCCGATTATCCCGCATGGCGAATCCTTGGTGTTACCTGCCGGCGCAAGTCATCAGACGCATTCAAATATGAACGCACATTTCCAGCGAATCGCCGCAGTTTAAAAATTTTCTGTTAAAGCAATTCAAATAAAAAAAAACAGTAAGACGTTTTTTTAAAAACTTACGCATCGGCATCCAGTATTTTCGCCCATGAAGAAGCGAAGATATGCCGAACGGCCTCTGCGCAGATACGCCTTTCCTGTTATTAACTTATCATTGCAACGCCATGGCGAAGCAGAACCCCTACGAAGCTTTACAGTACCCCGAGTTCCGGACTTTTTTGGTTCTGCGCTTCGCGCTTGTCTTTGCCTGGGCCATGCAGTTTGTAGTAATCGAATGGGAGATTTACCGGCTTACCAAAGATCCCTGGTCGCTCGGATTAATCGGGCTTATGGAGGTGATTCCTGCCCTGTCGCTCGGTCTTTTAGCCGGGCATTATGTAGATCAATTGGAAAAACGGAAATTACTCTTCCAATGTCTTTTCGGATTTTTAGTAATCAGCACTGGTCTTTTCCTGCTCACCTGGCCGGTATTTACCGATCAATTGGAAAAAAACACCGTGGTGCGCAGTATCTACGGGCTGGTATTTTTAGGCGGTGCTGTTCGCGCTTTTATGAGCCCTACCATATTTTCACTTTTCGCCTTAGTTATTCCCAAAAAATCCTACCCCAACGGAGCCACATGGAGCAGCGGAGTTTGGCAGCTGGGCGCAATGCTCGGTCCCGCGGTGGGTGGACTTGCCATCGGAATAGCTGGCGTGCATTGGAGCATGCTATTGATTGTTTTTGTAGCTTTTCTGGGCCTATTCTTTCTGTCGCAGATACCACCGAAGCCCATTTTGAATACTGCGATCGGAGAGCCAATTCTACAAAGTTTGAAACAAGGAATCCGGTTTGTATTTCGAACCAAGGTGGTATTAGGTGCCATTACGCTCGATATGTTTGCGGTGCTCTTTGGCGGCGCGGTGGCCCTATTGCCGATTTTCGCACAGGATATTCTGAAAGTTGGTTCGGTTGGTTTTGGATTTCTAAGGGCAGCGCCGGCTGTGGGCTCCCTGCTTACGATGCTTGCGGTGGCCTACTTCCCGCTCAATAGCCGTGCTGGTTGGAAACTCTTAGGCTCCATTTTTGGATTTGGAGTTTGTATTATCATTTTCGGTTTATCTACCATTTTTTGGGTGTCCTTGATTGCGCTCTTTTTCAGCGGAGTGCTCGATGGTATAAGCGTGGTCATTCGCCAAACCATTCTCCAACTCAAAACTCCCGATCATATGCGCGGCAGAGTAGCATCGGTAAACTCTATGTTCGTAGGTTCATCCAACGAACTTGGTGCATTTGAAAGCGGACTCACTGCCAAGCTATTTGGCACCGTGCAAGCAGTAGTGCTGGGTGGTGTATTAACTATTCTGACCGTAGTAGGCACGGGTGCCTTGGTGCCGAATCTGCGGAACCTCGATCTAAAAAAGGATTTGGAAGAAGAGTAAGTCCAAACTTAAAATTCAAGGTGTTCGAGCGACGGTGTTGGAGCGGAGTCGAGAACAGCGAAGAATCTGATGTGTTGGAGTGGAACCGAGAACCCACCCTAAATATTTCACCCATCTTTGCACTCTTTTTCAAGAGCAAATGAATTCGCGGATAGCCGCCCACCTGGCCCTTTTGGCTGTAGCCTTGATCTACAGCGCAAACTATGTGATTGCTAAAGATGTGATGCCCGAATTTATCGGACCACGTGGTTTTATTTTTCTAAGGGTAGTGGGTGCTACTGCCATGTTTTTTCTTTTGGCAATATTCGTGAAGGCGAAGCAGCAGATTGAGCGGAAGGATTGGCTTCGGGTTGCGCTCTGCGGTATTTTCGGAATTGCCGGAAATCAGCTCTTGTTTTTCGAAGGGCTCAGCCTTACATCACCGATCAATGCGGCAGTAATTATGACTTCCAACCCAGTACTGGTTCTCGTTATGAGCGCCATTCTACTCAAGGAGAGATTAACGGCAATCAAAATCATTGGCGTTTTACTCGGCGGTGCGGGAGCCCTGTATCTCATCATGAACGCCGGCGGCGGTAGCTTGGATCAATCGAATGGCTTGGGCAATCTATTGATCTTTCTCAATGCTTCGAGCTATGCCATTTATCTGGTAATTGTGAAACCCCTGTTGCGGAAATACGAACCACTCTTAGTCATTCGTTGGGTTTTTGCCGCTGGGATGCTTATTGTTATTCCCATCGGATTTCAGCAAGTATCGGCAGTTCAATGGAGTATTTGGACCCCATCGGTTATTCTTGCAGTAGGCTTTGTGGTGATTTGCACAACGTTTATGGCTTATCTGCTCAATGTATTTGCCCTTAAGACCTTGAGCAGTGCCGAAGTGAGTACTTATATTTATTTGCAACCCTTGTTTACTACATTTTTGGCCTTGATACTGGCTAAAGATGTACTCACAGCCGATGCGTTCATTGCAGGTGCCTTAATTGTGAGCGGGGTTTATTTGGTCGGGAAATGAAAGGGTGTAAAGAAAAGGAGCACAGGTTAACTTCCGCCCCTCAAAAGTCCTTAGAATTGTACGATCCAGGATACCAACTAATTCTGTGAAAATCTGTGAAGTCTGTGAGAAAAAACGTGCAATCCTACTTCTCCAAACGTCTGTAAAGTCTATTAATCCCTACCTATTTCCTAAAAACACCGCCTTCGTGCCTACCCCACCGTCTGTGGAAACCTGCACATAATAAACCCCCGTACTCAAGTGAGCAAGATTCACTTCGATTTGATCGCCGGGATACCCTTGGTTTATCTTGGCTACCGATCGACCTGTGCGGTCATACACCACTATATCGACCTTTGATGTTGGCGCATTCAAACCGACGAAAAAACGCTGAATTGCTGGATTCGGGAAAATGCTGAAATCCGTTTGCCGGTCGCCACGATCGGTCAAACCCAGCGCAACGCCCAACGGAGAATTCCCCTTGGAAATGAAATACGAACTCACAATGAGATGCGGATTGAACCCTCCGCCGCAATTATCGCACGTTACCCCGCTCACACAATTGGGATGATTGGGGTGGCATAAGTCCACGTAATTTGCATCGAAAATATAGTTCAAATTCATCTCATCGGCAGCCACATAAGCGGATAGATCGTAATCAAAAAACTGTGCAATACTTCCCGGGCACCAGCCCGCGCGATCAAATTGCCAGGTACCCGCCTGTGGGCTGCAACTGTCAGGATTGGGATTGCAATCATTCCAATTGTTCTGCGAAAAAGTCTGCGCGCCATTCACCCAGATATGGTGGGTATTGTTGCTGAATTCCGCGGCATTGTTTGTGTTTTCGGTATCGGAGTTTTCATCTACGCCCCAGCCATGACCGGTAGAAACTAATTTTAAAACCGCCGTCGAAGTATTCTCGGGAATGGTCACTGTGCGATCGCCGGCAGGTTGGAGGTTGGCAAAATCGCCAAAGGGATAAGTTTCATACCAAAGCTTTTGAATTTGAGAATAAGGCTGCTCCGGCTCTCCGGCTTGATAATCCAAATCGAGCGTGTATTCGAAGCCATTGGCAAAGGTCACCAAATTGACGCGAAAAGCGGTTCGTCCGCTAAGCAGCGACATAAAATCGGTGAGATCAATTTCGTGGTTGCACGCCACCCCGTAAGGTGTAAGGTAGCGGATGATCTCATACCACTCCCCGTTTTTGCCCTGAACTTCTACCGACGATACCCGATCCCAAGGGTCGCAACCGCCCGGCGGACAAGTAATGCTCAAGTTGCCGATAATCTCATCGAAAGCACCCACATAACTCGGAAGGTCGGCTTCTACCGTTACGCTCGATACGTTCACGTTTACCCAAGCTTCGTCTGTAGCATTAGCAGTGATGTCAGTAAAGTTGGACGTAAGATTAAGCGAGCCAGTGAGATTGGCGCTGCTCCCGAAATTATTGGAAGCGTTCACGGCAATATCCAGCTGTCCAAACGATTGCGGGGTGTACCAACCGGTATAAAATCCGTTGTTCCAAGAATCGAGGACGACTTCTTCGCCCCCAATGCTGACGGTTACCGCGCCCACTTCAAAAAGATCAGGATAAGGTATGGTGCTTTTAACCGCTATTTGAATCGGGCGAAGCAGGGGCAAATAAACATCTCCGACCAAGGGATGCAAGAGCGCAATTTCTGGAAGGGTAGTTGCCGGGTCGAGTACATTAAAGCTCACGAAGATGTCGGAAGCGGGATCGAAAATAGCATTTCCCTCTTGGCTGGCTTTCACCAACACTTCCCCTTCTACCCCATCGAGCGTCAAGGTATTTCCCGAAAGGGATGCAGGGCCTGATAAAATTTCGAATGCGATGGGAAGCCCCGAATTAGCTTCGGCACTGAGCGCAAAAGGGACGTCGGTAATGAGCTTATTCCCAATCGGCGGGAAGCTGATAGCTTGGAATCCTGACGCCAACTCACCTACAAAATTAGAAGCAGTTCCCGTAAGCGCGAAGTTGACAAAATTGGAATTTCGATCGCCCATTCCCACTTCCGAAATCAATTGAGATATGCCCAGATTATTTCCACCTGGCGTGCCTTGATTAAACTTATAGTACGTCACCAAATCTGTTTCATCTCCGCTCAGTTCATTCACCATCATGGCCTGCACTTCGCTTTGCATCAATGCTTTGGCCCATAAGCTCACTTCATCGGCGCCGCCTTTAAAAACAAAATTAAAACCCGATTGCAACGTAATACCCACCGTAAACGGGCGGTTGGCCGATTGAAACGTACCGGAGGCAGAACTGCTTCCAATTAGTACCCCATCTACGTAAAGCTGAATCGTATTTTGATTGAACACCCAGGCGTAGTGCTGCCATTCTCCAGCCACCACAGTACCCGCTGGCGCTACAACCTGGTGCAGGCCGGTATTGGTAATTACACGGCATTCGATGGTTCCATTATTAAGCTGAATTAGGTACATTTCGCCCTGACCAGTGCCGCCGCCACGTATACTCATCATCCCTTGGCCGTAAGTGAGGGCGTCGGTTTTAAACCAGCCCGTCATCGATACGGTGTTTAGCCCGGTAAGGTATTGAGCCGCCGCCGGGAACTCGGTATAGTCGTTCACACCGTCGTATTGGAGGTATTGGTTGGTTTGGGCAGATAGAAAAGTAGATGCGGCGCAGAATACTATGAAAGCCGCAAAGTGAGCCTTTGCAATAAATGATTTCATTTTCAAACGGTTTAAATCAAGGATTTATTAAGCCGCAAGATAATGCAGAGCAGGGTAATGATTCATATATCTGGAAGGTTATTCTTGGAAGCCTAAGAGAGCCGCTCCTAAAAAGGAAAGGGAAAGGATTCGGGTAATTTGCAATGCGACGATTCGCATTGGTCTAGCTCAGAAATTTTAGTGACTCCGTAGCTATTGGATAATAAGTTTCTGCCTGGCCAAGCGATCTCCGTCCCGGATGGTAAGCACATAAGCGCCTGCCCGAAGTCCTTGAAAATCGAGATGTGTAGTACTCGTGGTCGCTGTAAAATTTCCAGAAGTAACAATCCTGCCCACGGCGTCGAAAAGTATATAATGGCTTGCTCCAAAACCCGGTGGCGGAACCATATCGACCGACCCGCTGCTTGGATTGGGATAGAGTGCGAAAGATTCATTAGCCTGCGGCGATTCTAAGATGCCGATCGATGTATCTACTCCATAAACGCCCAAAAAGCTGGTGCGCTGATTGGGATAGTTCACCACCGGCTCTACTCCAAATGGATCCATCGAAGTGGACATTGTGCGGTCTATATTGGCAGCCAGCAGCACGGTGTTGTTCATAAATGAAGATATGGAAGTAATGGACACGGCTGAAGAAACACCCGGGTTTGCGCTTTGCGCAGGAATCAACCAATGGCTGGTCAATTGCAAATCGGCATTGAGCCAGGCAATGATAAGATTATGCCCTGGCTCCACTGCTACGTTGTAATTGGTAATGACTCCAGCGGCATTGGTGCGCTTAAATTCCACAACGCTATCTGATTGAGCAAAAATATTATGCACCCATGCTAGACTGTCGCCTACTTGAAAAATGTAGGGTTCTTGGAAGGATACAAGCGGGGTAGGTTGAAGCAAATATAGCAATGCATTTGATCTCACATAATGTTTTCCTACCAAGGCAATTTGAGCATTTGCCACCCCTGTCTCCGCATGAAGCTGATAGACTTTCGATTGGCTAAATCCCATCCTAAGAGCTGGGAAACCAGAAACTAAAGTTAAAAAAAGGTCTTGTTCCGTCACTTGAACACTATTCTCAAACACATCCCGATAAGTCATCACATCGCCGTCGGCTATAGTAACGTCGGTGTATTCTGCATAATATACAGATTGACCTATAGCTACGGCGTTGGCCGGAGCTCTTAAGAGAGCTAACGCTTCAAACTGCGTATCGTCAAAGGTATTGTTATAGTCATATAGTCTTGTAGCCCAAAGGGCAGTTCCATCGCTATTCTCTTTGGTAAAAATAGTTACATAGCTGCTATCCGAAGGTATGTCGCCAAAACTCTGCCCAGATGCATCATAATTGGCATTACCGCCTCGAATAGTTTTAACCGCATAGTAAGTATTCAATGGGCCAGACTTAAAAATTCCGTGCATCAAGACGATTCCTCCTGGGTTAGTAATCTCTTGGGTAACTAGTTCGCCCGTTTCGGCATTGGCTTTAATTAAATAATAACCCGGATCGGGAGCTTGCGGTTGAAGATTGCCATTAAGAAATTGCCAACCAGCCCGGTCCAGGTAAGTAATCACATCAGTACCGTTGATCGATGTACCTCGATGCCGCGTAGGAAGTTGATGCAAGGAGGTTGATGTTGCTCTTCGGATGTAACTGGGAATGCCATTAATAAGGTCTCCATCTTGTTGTTGAAAAGCTATGAGTGGGCGCAGTGTTTGGGTTGAGGGGTGATAGGCTACTATACTCAGGCTAGGCTCTTGCTCCGTAATTAATGGATTTCCTATTACGTTGTAAGGTAAATTGAAAAACGGAGTTAGCATCAGACCTAATGTACCAACATAAATATTTCCCGCGACACCCATCCAATTGGAGCCAAAATAACTCGAGCCACTAAGTATAATGGAACTAGAGAATTCGATAAATCCTTGGCTTGTCCAGTTTTCATTCAAAAAAGCTATGGTGCTGCTTCGATCTTCAACCAGTTCATCTGTAGCAAATTGATCATCCCAAAGACCATATTGAAAAGGGTTTGCATCTAAATCCCCAGCATCGCAGCCATAAATAATTTTATCTGATTTTAATACATCTAATTTGCAGAAGCCTGTGTTGAAGGATGAATGCATAGAAGTATGAAGCAGACTCAGAGGCTGGGCGTAAGCGCAGGCCATTCCCAGACTTATCAACATGGATAAAATCTCTTTTTTAAAATTCTGGCTCATACATATCTATGTGTTAATGACGAACGAATGTGATCTATTTTATTGGATTGCGTAGAAAAAAGTATTATTCGAAAAGCCATACAAGCCGGATGTGAAGCATTGACCGGGCATGTTTTGGGCATTCGTACCCATGCAGCCAGAAGCAAGACCAGTTAGGATGAAGATAGAAGCACCGGTTGTAAATTGAACATTGGCACTACATACAGACCATTCAGGACCAGTACAAGTGGGACAACTAACACCAACCACCCCAAATGCAGGAACTGCAACTTGAAATGATTGGTAAGCAGGAATGACACTTTGATTAAAAAAAGTTACTTCTACGATGGCGTTACAAGGAGATTTACTCGCAACTTTCGTCGATGGTTGCGCAATTGCACCTTGGGTGCAAAAGGCGAGTAGCAAAAAGAAAAGAAATTTTTGTAGCATGGTCTTGAACTTTTTGGCCTATAAACCGATAAGCCGAACGTCCTTAGCGATCTGCTGAGCGGGCGAAAGAAAGAAAGAAAGAAAGCGCGCAATGTTACCAAATTGTTATCAAAACATTAAGTGAGCGTTACCCGTGAAGCGTTGCGCATAATGAGCATGCATTCTATAACTTCCGAATCCAGGAGATCTAAGGAATCGAACGTCGACAAAACATTTGCACAAAAAGCAATCACCGCTAGCCTTAGGCTCTTCCTTCATTTCGCCAATAAGACGTCAATCGGCCGTATTTTCTGCAATCCAGCGCGCGCCGCAGGTTGTACAATAATGTACTCAGTTCCTATGGCTATGATAATACCCGTATGAGCAATTGGAACTTTTAGATTGCCTTCAACTACATTTCCGGGTTGCAAATTATGCGATGGTAATGAATCATTTTGGCCTGTGAGAAAAATGTCACGCTCTTTCGCTTCCAGATACTGCGGTTCTTTCCCATCGGCAAAGAGAAGTACATAGGTAATGTTTTGATCAAAAGCCCAAATTTCTACCACCTTTCCCGGCCTGAACTTCATATTCTTTGCTAAAAGGTTCACGGTTTGGTTTCGTGAAAAAGGAAAGCGACCGGAGTCAATAAGCGAATCGGCAGGAAGCGACTGCATATCACCAAATATAATTTGATTGCCATCGCCCTGATTCGCATTGGAATAGTCCACTATATCGGCGGTAATGGTGCAGGTATTTCGCATGAATACGAGTAAATTTAACAAACGAAAATCAACGCTAACATTCGCATACGCTTGCCCCTTTTTTAAGGGAAATGAGCTGTACAAATTTCGCTTTGCCCGCAGCACAATAGCTCTTTGACTCAGCCCTCCAATTCCAAATACATACGAAGCTCTGGCTTGACCTACCGCTACGCCAATCATTTCAAAATTATTGTCGCCAAGCGAAGCGTTGCCCGTCATCATACCCGAATGGATAGCACAGGAAGCGAATAATATGGGTAACAAGAGAAGCAGAATAGACTTTTTCATGGTTGCTTATCTTCGATTTAGACGGGCATAAATATCAAAATTTATTCCGAGTCTGGACAAAAATAAGAATGAAATGCGCTTGCCAACAGAACGAAAGCAAAACATGAGTTTCCAATTTACATTCGGAATTCAGCTACCGAACAGCTCCTTCATTCGCACTTTCCGGTATTCGAATATGCCTTCGATCTGCTTCCTCGCAAATAGCGAATGTGCGACGGAGCCAAGCAACCCAAAAGGCATACGGTAATACAGCACATCGCGTGCAAGCGTTTGATTGCCCCGTGCTTCAAACTCGTGTATGTGATGCCAGGCTCCAAATGGCCCCGTGATTTGATCGTCGACGAAGCGTTCCATCGGTCGCACTTCGGTGATTTCCGTAACCCAACTAAGCGGAATACCCGCCACAGGACTCACTTTGTAAATAAGATACATACCCGGATAAACCCGCTCTGCGTCAGGCGGAAATACGTGTCGGAAATTCATTTCCGTCGGCGTAATTTTTGCCAAATTCAGGGGATTAGTAAAAAAATCCCAGGCTTCTGCGAGCGGAATGGGAAGAAGTATCTCATCTTTTATTCGGTGCCAAGACATGGTTATGATAAGTTAAAGCCGATCAAAAAGTTTAAGTAAGAGGCGATTGATAAGTTCGAAAATAAAACTTTCACAACGTAAATACCTTACGATGTGGGTTCAGAATTTTGATTTATGAAAATCATACACCGCAGCACTGTTTTGCAATTTCTGACCACCTTAAGAACCTTCCCCTTTTTGAGTCGATTGGTGGACACGCAGTTTGGCCCCGAAGGTACAGATCAAAAAGGGTCAATTAGACTCTACCGCGGAAGTGTGCAAGGCCTGGCATATTACGAGTACCAACTCATACACCCCTTGATGTGCAAAAAGGACAAACTCACGCTGAAGCGCGATCCAGCTAATATGTATGACATGTACGCCATAGAAGTATGGCATGGAAGCTTCAAAATCGGTTACTTGCCGCGATGCGAGAATAAAGTTCTGGCGCACCTTATGGATGCTGGAAAACAGCTAATCACAGAAATTCAGCGCGTAGATAAGGATTCGCGAAATACTCGGGACGGGGTACTCGTAGAGGTGCGGGGCGATTTGGATTATTTGGTTTGAGAACCCCAACCAAGAAGAGCGAAATTATCCTGATCGGCTATAATTTAAGCGAACGCTTCCCATAATTGCCGATATCTGGTAGGAAGATCTCTCTCTTCCCAAGTTTCTCCAGAGATTTCATCGGGATTCATTTTCCCCGCATACATAGGGATTAAATTGCCCGCCTTACGGAAATATAAGTCTCCAATAATGGAACTTATGGTTACGCCGTTCAAACTGTTTACTTCCTTACCAATAATTAAATCAGGATTATGGCAGGCATTGCGGAAAAAGATTTCTCCGCGAAGGATAAAAATATTGATTAGGACTTCGATAGCATCGGGAGCTGTCGATTTAAATATGATAGCAGAAGCTGCCGATATATCGTGGCTAAAATTATCGGCAACCAAAGAATGATATAAGTTATCGAGTTGAATCAATTCGTTTGGCGTAAGCCGGGAGAAGATATCTCGTAATATTCCTAACTGAAAGGAATAGCCCTTTTTTGCCCGTTGCGTCGCTTCGTCAATAAGGCTCCAAAATTTCGCCTCGGGAAAGTTTTCAAACTCTGTTCGCTCTTCGCGCGTTTCAAGAATCCGCTGAAGTTCGTCTTTTCTAACCCTATCGTTATAGGCATCAATCTCCGATTTCTGCTCGCGATTCCGCATATGTCGGTAAACTTGAATCCCGATAATGATTATTGCAAATACAGCTAAACCATAGGGGAAATCTAAAAATAGAATAAACATAACCTGTCAAATAATTAATGGTAGAAGCGAATCAATGAAATGTTCCCACCTTGTAGTTTAACGGGAACTCAATGTTTCCACTTCCGCTTTAATAATCCTACTCAATACGTCGCTAACAGGATAAAGCGGCAACCGCATATCATTGCCACAAATACCCATATACTTCAGCACTTCTTTCACCCCACCGGGATTCCCTTCTGCAAAAATAAGCTGCATCATGGGTAAAAGAGAAAAGTGCTTATCGCGGGCAATTTTGAAGTCGCGGGCAAGGGCCGACCGCACCGCATCGCCAAAGAGCTTGGGATAGGCATTGCCGATAACTGATATAATGCCATGTCCGCCGCATACCATGTGCGGGAGCGCTAGTGCATCGTCGCCGGAGAGCAATAAAAACGATTCGGGTAAGATGCGCGAAAGCTCCATGACCTGCTCCATATTGCCGGCTGCTTCTTTAATTCCGAGCACCTTATCGGCTGCTTGAGCGATGCGCTTCACCGTGGCTGGAAGCACATTGCTGGCTGTTCGCCCGGGTACATTGTACAATATAATCGGTAAGTTCGACGCTTCACTAAGCGCCATATAATGGCGATAAATACCTTCCTGAGTGGGCTTGTTATAGGCCGGACTCGCCGATAAAAAAGCGGTAACACCGGCGCGATCGAAGCGGGCCATCTCCTCGCATACGTTGGCCGTGTTGTTGCCACCGATACCAAACACTATGGGTAATTTTTCGGCATTGTAATCGATCACGGCATCGAGCACGGCCATCTGCTCCGTCGGATTTAAAGTTGCTACTTCGCCTGTAGTACCCATTACCACTAAAAAATCGGCACCTGTGTGCAAATGTTTTACCAACCTTTGGAGAGCTGGGTAATCGATTTTTCCTTCGGTGTCGAATGGCGTCACCATTGCTACTCCGAGTCCTTTAAGCGCGCGCGTCATGGGTATTGATTCGTTTTAAATAGTGATTAAGTTGAGAAATATAGGCATCAAAGGTATCGCGTTCGTCGGTCTTAAACATCAGATCGTAGAGTTCTTCCCGCTCAGTATGGTAGTGACCCACTTTAAATGTGGCTTTGCTCCGCGCCATGCAGAATTGCAGTGGCAAGGCAGGTTGCCGTTCTAAATCGATGAGAATATCGTAGGGCTTATCGACAAATAATTTGAAGGCATCGCCCGATGGCTCTTGCCGCCATGTAGTTTCTCCTTTGGTAAAATAGTCGTACTTGAGCTTGTGTACTTGCCAATGCGGCACTGCTTTTTTATCGTCGATATATGCAAAAGCCATCACTTCGCGTATGCCGTGCTCCGATTTAAGGTATTCGACATATTGCTTCACGAGTATGAAAAAACTCTCGCCCTTTTCTTGGTAAAGGAGTGCCACACTTTTGGCTGAGCCAAAATTACTGACGCGAGCTTTTCGCGCCGCTTGCACTTCACTTCTCAATTGGCGCAGGCCGAAAAACCGACCAATGTCTGCTATAAATTTCATGTTGACTCGCTTTTCAGCATTTCCAAAAACTCATTTTCCGAAAGGATGGTTATTCCAAATTTTTCGGCTTTTTCTCGCTTGCTGGGGCCCATGCCTTCGCCTGCTACTACAAAGTTCGCATTTCCTGACACCGCACTCAAAACTTTTCCGCCATTTTGCTCGATCAGTACTTTTAATTCATCGCGTGAGAGGGTCGCAAATACGCCCGAAATAACGAATGATTTACCCGCTAAGGCTGTTCCAACCGGCTGAGCCGCTTCCTCGACGGCAAATTGCAATCCGGCAGCCCGAAGGTCGGAAACAATAGCGCGATTGGCCGAATCGGCGAAATAAGCCAAAATAGATTGGGCAATGCGCTCACCGATTTCATCTACAGCGATCAATTCTTCCAAAGTGGCCGACGCCAATGAATCGACAGCACGGAAATGACGCGCCAATTTTTTAGCTACCGTTTCACCCACGAAGCGAATACCCAGTGCAAAAAGGACACGTTCAAAAGCCACCGATTTGGAAGCTTCTAAACCCGATAGCAAGTTATTAGCCGATTTTTCGGCCATGCGATCCATACGCAGCAGGGCGGCCTTATCGAGTTGATAAAGGTTGGCCATGTTTATAACCATCCCGGCATCGACCATTTGCTCCACCGTTTCGCTTCCAAGTCCATCGATATTCATCGCCTTTCGGGAAATAAAATGGGTGATTCGACCTTTGATCTGGGGCGGACAACCAGCGGCATTCGGGCAATAGTGCTGGGCTTCGTCGTCATTGCGAACAAGTTGCGAACCACACTCCGGGCATTGGGTGGCATAGCGCAGGGGCTTGGAGCTAACTGGCCGTAATGCTTCGTCAAATCCAACCACTTTAGGAATAATCTCCCCGCCTTTCTCGACAAAAACGGTATCTCCTTCCCGGAGATCGAGCTTTTCGATTTGATCGGCGTTGTGCAACGACGCTCTTTTCACCGTGGTACCGGCTAAGGCGACGGGTGTCAAATTGGCTACCGGAGTAATCGCGCCGGTGCGCCCCACCTGGTAGGTCACTTTTTCGAGTAACGTAGCTACGCGCTCGGCTTTGAATTTATAAGATGTTGCCCATCGCGGCGATTTGGCAGTGAAGCCCAACTCTTCCTGAGCTGCGTATTCATTGACTTTTATTACCACGCCATCTATTTCGAAAGGCAGATCGTGGCGGTGATGATCCCAATAGCTTATAAAAGATTCAATTCCAGTCATATCGCTGCAAAGCTCGATTTGACGCTTGGTAGTGGCAGGAACCTTGAAACCCCACGCACGGGCGGCTTCCATATTGCCCAGATGGGAATCGGCGGGAAGCTCATCGCCATACAAGCCGTAGAGAAAACAGTCGAGCTTGCGTTCCGCAACTACAGCTGAATCTTGCAATTTCAAGGTACCCGAAGCGGTATTTCTCGGGTTCATATATAACTCTTCGCCCTGCTCCCTTCGCCTGGCGTTGAGTGCTTCAAAGGCTGCTAAGGGCAAAAATATCTCGCCTCTGATTTCAAAATCTTCGGGGAAATCGCCTTGCAGTAACAGCGGGATCGATGCAATGGTTTTTACATTTTTAGTCACGTCTTCTCCCACTTCTCCATCGCCACGAGTTACGGCTTTGTAGAGTTTACCTTGCTGATAGCGTATGCCGATAGCCACACCGTCGTACTTGAGTTCACAAACAAAGTGAAAAATTCCATCGACGATCTTTTTGATCCGCGCTTCCCACTCACGCAATTCGTCCATGCTGTACGTATTGCCGAGCGAAAGCATAGGAAACCGGTGCTTCACCTTTTCAAAACGCTCGGTGATGTCGCCACCTACCCGCTGTGTTGGAGAACTGAGATCGGCTAATTCGGGAAAATCCGCTTCTAACTGCTGTAATTCCCTGAGCTGCATATCAAAATCGAAATTGCTTATAACTGGTGCGTTGAGTACGTAATAGGCATGATTATGGGCATGCAAAGCAAGGCGCAATTCGGCAGCGCGATCGGCTGTGATTTTAGAATTCATACTTGACGGTTTCGTCGAAAAATCCACGTGCGAGTTTAGTTATTTTCAGTTGAAGATTTACCACGGCAATGGGGCTGCTAAAGTTGCGGCGCAGATCGCTCCCACCTGCAAACACGAAGCGATAGCCCGTGCCTGCGCCTATTCCAAGCCAGTAGAATATGTTGTAATTGCCGTAAGCAGCAAGCTCAACAGCCGAAAACTCCACGGGATCGAGTTCGATACGGTCGTTGGGGTTTTGCGGATTTTGGTAAAAAATTTTCACCGATCCACCCCCGACATGTGCGTTAGCCCCCGTTTCCCATTTCCGGTTGAAAAACAGCACCCGTTCGTAATAGAGCGTATTATACCTGAACTCGTATTCCACCTGTTCGGCTGGGATATCGAAATCAAAATTCCGATCAAACACACGGGTATTCAAAAAGTAAAAACCGGCTCCCAATCGATGAACCCGGCGGTATTCCACACCGGCTTGTAGCCCCATTACGGCCACCCATTCCTTTTGAAAAAGGGTGCGCCGGGCATCTATGCCAATATCGGGCTTGATTTTCAGTTGGTACGGTTTCAACCTGCAAGGCCCGCCGATGAGCATTACGTAGGTTTCAGATTCTTGAGCTTCTAGAGTGAGCAGCGCTGCGAAAGCCGCGGCGGCGAAGAGCCACTTTAACATCGGCGAGCTTTTACCATGCGATCGCGGCCGTTCATATCCTTTCGCGATTCGATTTTTTCAAAACCACGATCTGAAAGTATTTGAGACACTCCAGCAGCAAGCGCTTCATTTATTTCAAAATAGCAACTACCATTTGGCCGAAGCATTTCCTTGGCCAAATCGACTATGGCGCGGTAAAAAATCAAGGGATCTTCGTCAGCGACAAAAAGAGCGATATGGGGTTCGTAATCAGTGACGTGGGTAGCCATACTCGAGGACTCACTGCGGCGGACATAGGGGGGATTGCTCACCAGAATATCCACTAATTTTTTACGGTCAGCTGGAAAATCGAGCACATCGCATTCGAAAAAATCAACGTCCGACCCATGTATTTTCGAGTTTTCAACCGCTACGTTCAGCGCATCACGGCTAAGATCGCAAGCTGAAACCTTCCAAAAAGGGCGCTGATTTTTTAGCGCTAAGGCAATGCAGCCTGAGCCTGTACAAAGATCGATCACATCGGACGGTTCATTTGTTGAATCGCTTAAAACCCACGCCACCAATTCTTCTGTTTCGGGTCGCGGAATCAAGACTGATGGATTGACAGAGAGCCTTAATCCGAAGAAATCGGCATGCCCGATAGCATATTGGTAAGGCATTCCTGATTTGAGCTTTACGAGCACTTGGATTAGTATATCGCACTCGGGCGCTTCAATCTGCGGGCAATTGCCCTTCAGAATGTCGAGTTTGGAAATCCCTGCTATATCTTCAATAGCTTGATAGGCCATGTGTTGGGCTTCCCTTTCGGGAAAAACGCGACCGATTTCCTGAGTTAAAAAATCGCGCCAGGAAGCTGCTTCGCAGGGATTATCGGGAGTGTGAATGAGTTTCATGGCTCACAAAATTAAGGGTATCTCCGTGCAAAATGGGAAATTCGCTGGTGCTTTATGCACAGTTTTTTGATCAATTGGCCAATCCATGCTTTACTTTGCAGCCATGCTGAATGACATTTGGATGATGCGCTGCTTGCAATTAGCGGCAAATGGTGGCGGTTTAGTCGCTCCAAATCCAATGGTCGGCGCAGTGCTGGTGCAAAATGATCGAATAATTGGCGAAGGCTACCACCATGAATTTGGCGGCGCGCACGCCGAAGTAATCGCTATCCGATCGGTACACGACGAGACTCTTTTGGCGGAAGCCACGCTCTATGTAAACTTAGAGCCTTGTAGCCACCACGGCAAAACCCCTCCCTGTGCTGATCTCATCATAGAGAAAGGCATTAAAAACGTCGTAGTGGGCCAAATGGACCCAAATCCGCTCGTATCGGGCAGGGGCATCCAACGGCTCCGCGATGCCGGAATTGATGTGACGGTTGGAATAGCCGAAGCGGAATGCAAATTTCTAAACCGCCGTTTCAACACGTTTCATACCAAACAGCGACCCCACGTAATCTTGAAATGGGCACAATCGGCTGATGGATTTATGGACAGGCGGCGTGAGGCAGAAGGTGGTGGTGGAATACACTGGATTTCTCACCCGATGTCGAACATCCACGTCCATAAATGGCGCACCGAGGAGCAGGCCATCCTTGTAGGTTATAACACGGTGGTCAACGATAATCCGCGGCTTACACCGCGATTAGTGGCAGGAGCAGCCCCCTTGCGCATTATACTAGCCGGTAACAGGGCCTTACCCCAAGCATGTCATTTGCTCACCGACGCACTTCCAGCATTGATTTTCCATTTTAACGAGTCGAAAAAAATCGGAGCAAAAGAGTGGGTGAAAGTCGAGCCGGCAAGCTATTTTGATCGAGTGATGCTCGAACTGCGGCATCGAGCCATAAGCAGTGTATTGGTTGAAGGGGGCCGGTTCACCTTAGACCAATTTTTCAAATCAGCGCTTTACGATGAAGTTCGCGTAATATCCGCTCCGCAAATGATGAGCGAAGGTCTCCCTGCACCCTATTTCCCGAAAGGCGAATACCTGCGCACTTCGCTTGGCGAAGACCAACTCTACACCTGGTATCGATCATGATATTGTTGACGCTAAGCATCTTGGGGTCATCGGCGATTTACGCCCTTTTCAAGTTATTTCCTCGATTTGGGATTCAGACCTTTCCGGCCATTGTAGCCAATTATGTAGTAGCCGCCAGCCTTGGTTTCGCTGTAGCCGCGAGCAGCGGAGCCGGTACCGTAATAGATACTTCTTGGATACCTTACGCGTTGGGAATAGGAGCGCTTTTCATCACACTTTTCCGATTAATGGCAAGGAGCAGTCAGCTATTCGGAGTAGGGGTAACGGGTCTGAGTACCAAGATGTCGCTGTTGATTCCGGTCATTATTTTCATATTATTCGATCCGGAAGAATCGGCTACCCTGCCTAAAATGACGGGAATTGCACTCGGATTATTCGCCGTTTATCTGTCCACTTCGCGAACCAAAAAAGATGAAATTCCATCAACCGACGATGCGCGGAATAAAATGGCTTGGTTGCCATTTGTGGTTTTTGCCGGCAGCGGAGTACTCGATTTAATATTGGCGACGACTGAAAAATACGTTTTGAAAACTCCGGCAGCGGCGACATCTTTCACCCCGCTGCCATTCTCCGTAGCGGGAGTAATTGGCATTTTAGTACTCGCCTACCTTCGGCTAGCAGGTAAGGGCACCATTCGGTTGAAAGACCTGTTGGCCGGAATAATTTTGGGCGTTGTGAACTACGGTTCCATTTATTTTCTACTCCGATTTCTCGGCAGTGGCTGGCTTGATCGATCGGCTGCGATTCCGGTAAATAATATCGGGGTGGTAATCCTTTCGGCCTTGATCGGTTTAGCCTTCTTCGCCGAAAGGCCAACGCCGCGCAAGGTCTGGGGATTATTTCTTGCTGTAATTTCCATTCTCATTTTAGCATTTTTGGCCTAATGCCTTTTCAGTATCGCACCCTCGCCACCACCGGCGAAAGCTTGTACAAAGCCAAGGGCTCCAAGCATTTTGGCTATGCCTACCGCGTAAGTGATGAAGGATCGATTGGCGAAATATTGGGTGCAATTCGCTCGGCACACCCGCAGGCAAACCATGTATGCTATGCTTGGCGACTTGGTGCAGATGGAGAGCAGTACCGTTCCAACGACGATGGAGAGCCTAACAATAGCGCAGGAAAACCGATTTTAGGTCAAATTGAGAAACACCAACTTACCCATGTTCTTGTGGCCGTGGTGCGTTATTTTGGCGGCACCAAACTGGGAGTTGGCGGGTTGATCGAAGCCTACCGCACAGCAGCCGAAATGGCTATCGACGATGCAGAAATCGCAGAAGTACAGCTTATGAGCCATTTTGAAATAGCCTTCGACTACCCCGATATGAGCAGCCTTATGCTCGCCATCCGCAGCAATCATTGGGAAAGTTATGATCCTAAATTTGAAACCACTTGCTCCATCAAGCTCACGACTTTACCTGGCGGCGAAGAGGAAATAAGCGCAGTCTTGGCTGCTTTCCCGAGCATTCGGATAAACTTTCTAGGCACTTACTGATCGATTTCCCTTTGCCTTGAAGGCTTTAAGGCGCCAAAATTTAATGCTTGGCTTCGGTCAGACCGACTATTGCTCTCTCTTCTTAAACTGAAGAATCTGCAGGGCGGCCACGCCGCGTGCTTGAATTTCGACGATGATTGAGTCGGGGCGATAGCCTATTTCTTTGGGCTCAAGCGTTACCTCGCTGAGATCTACCGATATAGACTTCCCAATTTTCCCGTTGTCGATGGCCTGCTCTACCAAAGGTTCGAGGTTATTAATCAGGCTACCCAATGGAAGTTGAAGTTCGCTGCCGATAGCTTGCATCACCGCCTCATGGAGAATTGCATCGGCAGCTGCAACGAGCATACCACCGTCATCGACTTGGAATGCGATGTCGGATGCTATAAGCGCCGTATCTGGGGCGAAAAAACTCAGCTTCCCTTCGAAATAGAGCCCGGCTCGGGTCGGCGAGCTAATATCGGCATAGAGAAGTAATCCTTTAGGACTCGTTTGGAGCTTGAGCTGATCGATGGTGACCAGGTTCAATTCTTTGCTCAAGGGCTTTTTAACGTGGCTGGAGTTAAGGATGTCGTTGACTCTTGCCAGCGGAATGACGACCAGAAATCGCATGTCGAACGTATTATCTATCGAGTCGAGCTTCGTAAGATCAGGAAGCGGAACGACGTTTCGCGGTAAAGTATCATTCTCTATTCGCGTTTCGAGGTAGGCGCTGAGACGTGTCTGCGCCCAAATACCTTCTGGCGTAACCACCACTGATGAGAGCGCCAAAGCTTGCGGACTACTTTGAATATAGATTTCAGATATCTTGCGGTTAATTCGAATTGGGCGGTAGAGTTTGGCCCAAATACGCTCAAGGGGTTTCCGAAGATTAACATACTTTTTTACGACCTTATCAATCGTTGTTCCTATCACGTCGCTCTGCGCATTCAGAATGCTGTCAACTGCATTCTTTACTGGAAAATTAAAGAAGAGAATATGCGCTTCGGGCTCTTCGATATAACGTATGTCGCGGATTTTGAACTTGGTGATGATGTGGTATTTGGTATCAAAATCGATCGGAGTAAGGAGATCGACGTCCACTACGGCAACAATTTTTGGACTTACCGATACATCGCGGCCGAGCACTTGCCTGGTAATGACGGGTTTAATTTCTATTTTCAATTTCAGATTTACTGTCAACTCCCCATTTTTCTCCGACAGAATCACTTCCGATTTCCTCAGAATACGAATCGAAGCACCTTCGAGCGAGCCTTTCTTTACATTGGGTATATTGACTAATACAACGGGAAGTTTATTTTTGATCACTTCTTCGAGTTCTTCGAAACCTACGAAAATGGGTAACGGTACAGAGCTAAGCGAGGGTTTAGGGGCATCGGGATATTCGGAAACTTCGTAGGCTATTACTTGCCTTTCAGATTTTCGATCGCAGGCTACTAAAGCCACCAAAAGGAATAACAGAGCAAAGGAACGCATAGCAGGTTAGTTAGTAAAAAAAGGTGCAAGTAAACTATACAGAGCCTTTGGACAGCGTATTGGCCGAGACGTGTTTTGATCGACAAAAATTAAAGTTGTATTGGCTGTGGTCAGGAGCAGTCCCACATCGTTGCGCAAAACGTAAGTAAAATGAATTCGCGTTTCGGGGAGTTCCGTCATCGACGTCTCTAAAGTCAGTAAGTCATCGTACAATGCCGCTTGGCGGTATTGGATAGAAAAATCGCGAACGGGCAGCAAAACACCTTGATCTTCGAGCGCTCGATAACTCATGCCCACAGATCGCAACAGTTCTACCCTTCCCATTTCAAGATAAGCCGCATAATTGCCATAGTACACGAAGCCCATTCGATCGGTTTCGGCGTATCGCACCCGGAAGCTGATCTCATTTTTTATCATCTATCAAATGTAGAGATAGAAATGGGGAAATTTCAGAATATCCGATCAGTTGATACCTGGCTATAGAAATATCAATTTCGAACATCTACAAATCTGATCAAGATGCTTAGAAGCCGCTTAGTTTTTCTCGGGCATCATCATTTCCCACAAATAAACCCTAACTTACCTGCCGCTGCGGGCAAACGAGTCAAAGGCAAAAACAGATAATCTTAGAAAGCTATTGTGATTGTAAAGTTGGTGTGCTTAATACCCTTACTGTCTAATCATTTAACAATAACTATCTCGCTACTTACTCCAATAGTTTGGACAAAATTATGCTACCCCTTTTACGAAAATTTTAGCATAAAAATCAATGTTGACGAGCAAAAGAGAAGGATTAAAAAAAGTTTACGGTACTGTAAAACTTTTATTGCAAACAATAGGTAAGGGGCTTTTTTTTTCACTTTTTTGTCGGAATATTTGCCACCCCGCTCAAGCATCGATGCATGGGTAACGCTATGCGGGAAAAGGTCCATTTATTAACCTAAACTACACTACCAACCAATGACGAACAAGCATGAAGAAGTGTGGGAAAGTTGTCTCTCCGTAATCAAAGACAATGTAAGCCTACAAGGGTACAAAACCTGGTTCGAGCCCATCAAACCCATAAAGCTCGAAAATCAGGTGTTGACCATTCAAGTTCCTTCCCAATTTTTCTACGAGTGGCTCGAGGAGCATTATATCCATTTGATGAAGAAAATCATCAAGAAAGAATTAGGCGATGAAGGTAGGCTGGAGTATTCCATTATAATGGAAAACAGCTATAACGGCGCCAGTCCCTACACGGTTAAAATCCCAACGTCGAACAAGCGAGCCATCAAGAACCCGACGGTTTCGGCTCCGCTCGACATCGGGAGTAAGCAGATTAAGAACCCCTTTGTGATTCCGGGCTTAAGGAAGATCAATGTGGATTCTAACCTAAAACCAAACTACTCTTTTGATAATTTGGTGGAAGGAGATTGCAACCGATTAGCGCGATCTGCTGGTTTTGCCGTCGCCAAAAACCCTGGCGGCACCGCCTTCAACCCACTCCTTATATACGGCGGTGTTGGTTTAGGAAAAACCCACCTGGCACAGGCCATTGGTATCGAAATCAAAAATCGATTTCCGAACAAAACCGTGCTCTATGTAGAATCCGAAAAGTTCATTCACCAATTTATTGACGCGGTGAAGAACAACAATGTGAACGATTTCAGCCACTTCTATCAGATGATTGATGTGTTGCTAATTGACGATGTGCAGTTCTTCGCGGGTAAGGAAAAAACCCAGGATATGTTCTTCCATATCTTCAATCATCTACACCAAACGGGGAAGCAAATAGTGCTCACCAGCGATAAAGCTCCGGTTGAAATGCAAGGTATGGAGCAGCGGTTGCTCTCCCGCTTTAAGTGGGGTCTTTCGGCCGATCTTCAGACCCCAAGCCTCGAAACGCGCATCGCCATACTCGAGAAGAAAATGTACGCCGACGGTATTGAGCTGCCAAAAGATGTAGTCGAATATCTGGCATATAGCATCACAACAAACATCCGTGAACTCGAAGGTGCATTGATCTCACTTATTGCGCATTCATCACTCAATAAGCGCGCTGTCAATCTTGATTTGGCTAAGCAGATGATCGATAAATTCGTGAAGAATACCGCTCGCGAAGTATCAATCGACTACATTCAAAAAGTGGTTTGCGATTACTTCGATTTACCAATAGAGTTGCTAAAATCAAAAACACGCAAGCGCGAAGTGGTTCAAGCGCGGCAAATAGCCATGTACTTCGCTAAGAAAATGACTAAGAGCAGCCTTGCTAATATTGGTATGCATTGTGGGGGAAAAGACCATGCTACGGTGCTACACGCCTGCCGCACGGTGAATAATCTGCAAGAGACTGACAAACAGTTTAGAAAATACCTCGACGACTTAGAAAAGAAGTTGAGCATTCAATAATGAAATCTCAGGAAGCCCCGCAATGCGGGGCTATCTTTTTATTACGTACTTTTGAGAATCCAAGAATTGTCGGCAAAGCGTAATACCTACCAAGCCCATTCGATTATCTTTGGAGAGTCGCATGCGTACTTTTCTCCTTATATGCTCTTTTGGCGCCGTCCTGGCGTGCACGCCTCGTGTACAAGGCTTGGAAGGAGCAGCCGAAAAGACCTTTCCCACCCGGTTTGCCACCAAAGCCGAAAAACCGGGAGCTCCCATTGCTATTAGCCGCGCCGAGCAGATAGGGGACTTACTAGCGTTGGATGTAACATATTCTGGAGGCTGCGAAGCACATACCTTTGAATTAGTTACCCTTGGAAATCACCAACCCACATACCCACCCGAACTTCTGGTTAAAATCATTCACAATGCAAATGCAGATCGGTGTAGGAATTTCATTCAAGATCGGATTTACTTCGATTTACAGCCTTTCCGCCTCGATGGCACAAACAGGATTAACCTTGTAATGGAAGATCAACAAATTACCCAAACATATGATTATTAAGCCCATGAAACTACTCTTGACCTTTTTAACATCCCTACTTACTGGCGTAACCGTGATGGCCCAAATAAGCCATGGAGGCGAGCCGTACAATTGGAAAAACAGAAATCACTCTGAAGTGGGTTTTTACAGCCTGCCCGCGCAAAATATCGAAGCCTTGCGCCAAGAAGACGAGCAGGTAGATCCGTTGAAAAACAGCCCTTATCGCTTTGGCGCCAACGTAGCTGTGGATTTAGATGTCAATAACTCCGGCTCTTGGACCTATTTGCCAAATGGCGACCGCATATGGCGAATTGGCATCAATAGTTCAGGTGCCACGAGTCTGAATTTCGTATTCGACCAATATCAACTGCCGGAAGATGGGCGGGTTTTTGTTTACGCGGCCGATGGAAGCCAATTGATAGGTTCTTTCACTTCCGAAAATGCGAGCCAGGTCGGTTCGCTCGGTGTGGGTCTTATTTTCTCCAATGCGATCGTTATCGAATACCATGAGCCGGAAGCTGCGATTGGAACCGGTTACCTACATATTGACAATGTTACACATGGCTATCGGTCGGCGCTAGGGGGCATTGAATCTACTTTGGAAAAGGCAGGTCCATTTGGAAATTCTGGATCATGCAACATCAATGTGAATTGTCCTGAAGGCCTTCCCTATGGAATACAAAAACGCAGCGTAGCAGTAATTGTGGTTGGTAATAGTGGAATCTGTACTGGAGCTTTGGTCAATAATACTGCTCAGGACAACAAGCCGTACTTCCTAACAGCCAATCACTGCACTCCGGGCAACAATCAGATTCAAAACTGGGTGTTCTACTTCAACCACGATGCCGCAGCGTGCAACGGAAATACTGGGCCTACCAATCAAAGCGTATCGGGGGCTACGGTCAGAGCCAAAAATCTATTGAGCGACTTCGCTTTGGTAGAAATGAATAACCCTGTGCCACCGAGCTACAATGCCTGCTATTCCGGCTGGGATGCTACCGATTCGCAAAGCAGCGTTTCGTCGGCCTATGGCATACACCATCCAGGTGGAGATGTGAAGAAAATTTGTTTTGAAAACAATGCACCTTACCACCAATCTTTAGGCGGTTTTGCTTCCGAAGTATGGTACATCGATGAATGGGAACTTGGAGTTACCGAAGGTGGTTCTAGTGGATCGCCCCTCTTTAATCAATCGGGCGCAATCATTGGCCAATTGGCCGGTGGAGCTGCTGCTTGCAACGGGAGTGTAAACAATGGTCTGTTTGACTTTTACGGCCGCATCGGAGTGTCGTGGAATACTGGTAGTACTTCGACTACCCGCTTAAGAGATTGGCTGGATCCGGGAAATACTGGGAACCTTATCCTGTCAAACAGCTGTTCTGCGTCCTTGCCGGCAAATGAAATTACACTTGGAGCCTTTGGCAATGAAGAAACCATTTATTGCTCCCTGGTCGAATACAATCAATCGATCACCGTGTTTAATACAGGCTCAAATGTTGTAACAAGTTTAACAGGCACCGTGACTTTCAATGGCTCGAGCCAACCCCTTAATTGGACTGGCAATTTAGCCGTAGGTGGAGCGACCACAATTAATCTTGGGCTATTTACCCTTCAAGGAGGAATCAATAGCCTGGTGGTAAACATTCCAACCGTAAACGGAATGGCTGACCCTATTCCAGCTGGCAATTTAAAAACGCAGAATGTAACATTTGGAGAAAATCCTGTAACCGTGACCCTAACTATCAATTTTGATGATTTTCCCGATGAGACTTCGTGGGAGATCGTTAATGCCAGCGGAACGGTGATATATTCCGGTGGTATATACAGCGAAGATGAATTGCTACTTAATCTAACCTTATGTTTAAACGAAGGTTGCTACACCTTCGTAATGGAAGACAATTTTGGAGATGGCATTTGCTGTCAGTACGGAAATGGATTCTATTCCTTAACCGATGCCACAGGAACCACACTCGCAAGTGGTGGAGAATTTGAGGATATTGAAGAAACCGCGTTCTGCGTGCAGTCGCTGAGCGTGAACTCAAGGGAATTGGCACAAGAATGGTCGATCTTTCCCAATCCTGCCCGAACGGAGATTCAAATTACTACATCAACAGATCTGGCTGTAAAATCCCTGCGCGTATTCGATCCGACCGGGCGTGCCATTGGTTCGGCAACAGGATCAACTCTGCAATCGGGCAATAGCCGAATGGATATTAGTGCGTGGCCGTCGGGAATTTATATTGTTCAGATAGAAACCGTTTTTGGACTCTCGAGCCGCAAATTGGTGGTGACGAAATAAGTACTTCCCGCGCTTTAAGATTTCAATCCCCGATCTATGCAGATCGGGGATTTTTGTTTTTAGGTCATAGTTCGCGACAATCTATGGTGTTCGAGCGGAGTCGGGAACCTTTCTAATAATTCCCAGATCGCTTGCGGATAAACCACTCAGCGCTCAATCCCAAGATGAGCAAAACAAGTGGCCAAAAAAGGTTGAGCATGCTCGACAGCTTTTCGGTGCTAAAGCTTACAGGTTGTATCCGATCGGATGCAGCAATGGCTTCAGCCATTTCGTCTATTTCACTGGGATAATATAGCTCGCCGCCTGTAGATTGTGATAGGGTGTATAGTAATTGATGGTCGGCACGAAGCCGGGCTGCTTCAATAGCAAAGGGCCTGATCGTAAAACTGCCGCCATCGGAGAGTGGCCGGCCATCGCGATTAGTGCGGGCCGCAAAGGTGTAGGTGCCCACCGGAAGCATTCCAGCGTCGAGGCGATAAGCAGTTTCGGTGCGGGAAAAGTTGAAATTATACGTCTTATCTTCTTCATCGGTAAAATCTACAGTCACCTCGGCGTCGTTGACCGGCGAATATGCTGCATCGTACAACTCGGCGCTGAGTACTATGCGTTCGTTTTGCATAAGGTCGCGCGGAGCTTGCACTCGAAAAAGCCTTTTATCTTGCTTGAGAGAGAGGTATTGAATGATCTGCCCGATGAACCCATCGAAAATCTCATGGTTTTCATTTCTGGCAAAGTCCGCCAATCGCCAACGCCAAATGCCCTCCCCTAGCAAGGTCGCATTTTTCCGGTCGTCGTAGGTCGTGAAAACCAAAAGTGGGTCGTCGGTAGCTATTTTGCCGACCTGTTGCTTTAGGAAAATGCTGGCACTGCCGGGCAATCGCCATGTGCCGAAAGGCACGCGCAGTGGCGGTGCATCTGCCAATAGCTCACTAATTCGGTCATTGGGTTGAAACAGCGTGAACGATTTATTCAATCCAGCTTTGACATCATTCACAGCATTTCTGCTTCCAGCCAGCGAAATACCGATACCTATCTCGGTCAACCCGCGCAAATCGGAGTCGGCGCCGATGATCTCAAAAATAGGTTTTTTGGCTTGTACTATTGCAAGGCGGATTGCTCGATCATCGCTTAGTGAAGGTAATTGATGGAGCACCACCAGGTCATACTCCGACAAATTCGGAACCCCGTCGGCAGCGAAATGCACGGCTACTTCGTAATTTTCGTTACCCCCGATGGCGCTGCGTATAGCGAATACATCGGGGTGCGGAGCAGCAGAAAGAATTAGAACCTTTTGCCGGCTGTCAATAACATCAATAAATACCAGGCTCACATTATTGGCTAGGGTTTGTTCGCCCGAAACACTATTTAACCGCAGGGTATAGCGTTGCACGCCAGGCTTGTCGGCTTTGAGCAAGAAGCGGACTACCTTCTCATCGTCGGCATTGCTGGGGGTGAATGTCCCTCGCTCCAGCACTTGGCCGTCTTTCTCGATTTGATAGTTCAGATTTTCACCTCGGAGTTCTATCCCACGAAACACAGCTTCTACAGGAAATGTATTCCCCAAAAAGGCGATTCGGTTAGCAGCCACTTCACTGATTAAGGCATCGCGGCGGGGAGTAGTATCGCCCAATGCTATGCTGTAAATCGGCGCACCTAAACCTCCTGTGTCATATCGCGGATTGCTCCCGCGATTGTAAATTCCATCGCTCATCAATACCACGGCACCTAGATTTCGGTTGGTATATCTGGCCTTCAGCGACTCCATGAGCTCCGAAATATTCGTCACTTCGTCTTTGAAATCAGCCCCTATTCCTTCGCGCACGGAAGCTCCGAAACTATACGGCACTACTTCGTACTTCTCCCCGACCTTACTATTCAGCGCATCGGCGGTGCGCTGCACCAAAGCTGCTACCTCAGCCGAGTCGCTATTGAGCGTAAGAGAAGACGATTGATCGACCGCCAGGACAATTACGGGTGGTTCGATCTCCGTATTCACTTTTCGCAGTAGCGGGCCCAGAAGCAGAAAAACGAGTAGCGCGACTACTGTAAAACGCAGTGCTGCTAAGCTAAAAAGAGTTGTTCGGGACCACGACTTCCCTTTGGAATTTTGGAAATAGAGCAAAGCCCCAAAGGCCAAGCCAACCAAGGGGCAAAAAATAACGAACCATGTGGGGTATTCTAAGAGCAGATTTTTCACGATTAGGTGAGCATACCCCCATCTACATTAATGGTCTGACCGGTGATGTACGCGCTCATATCCGACGCGAGAAATAAACAAAGATTGGCTACATCGTCGGGAGTTCCTCCACGCCTTAGCGGAATGGCTTCTCGCCATTCCTGAACGGTTTTCTCATCGAGCGCTCCAGTCATTTCGGTTTCGATAAAGCCTGGTGCTACCGCATTACAGCGTATGTTTCGAGAGCCCAGCTCCAAAGCCACCGACTTGGTAAAGCCCAGAATACCTGCCTTCGAAGCTGCATAGTTGGCTTGGCCAGCATTGCCCTTTACTCCTACCACCGAACTCATGTTGATTATGGATCCTGAACGCGCTTTGAGCATCGGTTTGAGCACGGCCTTGGTAAGATTGAAAACCGATTTAAGGTTTACGGCCATCACTTCATCCCATTGTGCTTCGCTCATGCGCATTAACAAGGTGTCGCGCGTAATTCCCGCATTGTTGACGAGTATATCGATGGTGCCGTATTCCGCTATTACTTGATCTACAAAGCCTTGGGCAGCATTAAAATCGCCGGCGTCGCTCTTGTAACCTTTGGACTTTCCCCCTGAAGTGCTCAATTCGGCTTCGAGTGAACGGGCTTTTTCGTCGGAGCTCATATAGGTGAAACAAACAGTTGCGCCGTGATTGACAAAATGCTGGGCTATGGCTTTCCCGATACCGCGAGAAGCTCCGGTAATAATGGCTACTTTGTTTTCGAGTAGTTTCATTTAAGTTCTATTGCAACGGCAAAGTTAAAAACTAGAACATATAAAGTTGAACTCAAAATTCGAAGGGCTGTTGATCACTAAGGAGTAGAAATGAGACACGGATTGAGCAACAATCCCATTTGGGGATACAACTTCCTTCGGAGTAATTAGAAAATTGTAACCTTGAGACGTTTTTCGCACTCTACTTTATAAAACCTACCTCATGAGAACCCTTACCTTCCTTGTGCTACTTTTCTCTTCGTTCCAAAATTTTGCTCAAATCATTCCCAACGCCGATTTTGAAGAATGGGAATTTTCAGGTTGGAATCTGAACCCAGCAGGTTGGATCACAAGCAATTTGCAATCGTTCGAGCCCGTAACCCAAATAGACGATGCCTATAGCGGAGACTATGCCATGCAAGTAGAAGCTTTGGTTCTTCCTTTGGGCCAATATGGCGAAGCCAAAACGACCTTCCCCATAAGTTTTATTCCCGCCAGTTTGAATTTCGCCGTCCGAACAGAACTTGCTTTCGGTGCCGTACAAGTTCGTATGACTTTCTATAATCAGGAAAACGAAATAACGAGCTACACTTGGTTTAGCTCAGAAGAATTTGTCGAGTGGACGCCTGTGAGCCTGGAAATGATCCAAATTGAGCCGATCATTACGCACGCGGAAATAGCGGTCATTGCCGAAGTAGGCGATCTGATTGCAGGAACAGCAATAATCCAGATTGATTCACTCTATTTCAATTTCAAACTTAGCGCAGCAGAGCGAAGCAACTTTACTATGGAAATGTATCCAAATCCGGCATCTGAAAATTTCGTCATAAGCAATTTGTCGGCGTCGGCAGAGATCCGTCTTTACAGCTTGGACGGAAAGCTATTGAGGCAACAACAAATTCAAACTTCAAATCGGATGGATGTCTCCGATTTGAATTCAGGTATTTACGTCGTTCGTGCGCAAGATGGTAGTAACACCACCTATAGAAAGTTAGTGGTAGCTCGCTAATCCGGAGCTCCTTTTAGTCGGAGCATCCGCTCCTTTACTAATTTAAATTTAGTTCCGCAGGCCAGTTGATAGTGTCTTCATCGCTGAAATAAGGTCCCCATTGCACTTCCGTAATGGCGCCGCCTTCAAGCCAAATGAGCATTTCAAATTCTTCGGCTTCCACAATTTCTAGGCTCTCTTCGCCCGATTCTACCACTTCGGTATGAATTTCGGAAGCGCCGTGTTTTTTGAGAATATCGAGCAATTCTTCTCTGTTCAAAGCCTTGATGAGCACGCCGAACAATTCGATTTCGTCATCGGCCGAAACAATCGTGGTTAACCGCCATTCTTCCAACTCATCGAATGTGAGCGATAGGTCGAGCTCGTCGTAATGCCAATATTCCAAATCTTCCGACTCTTCGTCGCGTTCGATCTCATCGGGCTCACCGAGTGCAGCGCGCACCTGAAAGCGGTTCATGCCAAATCGCAAAGAACCAAATCCTTCGCCGGGTAAAATATGTTTCATGTTTTCCATTTTCTTGTTTTGTTATCTAAGACCACCCCCGGCGCCAACAATGCTTCGCGCATCGCTGTCATCAAAGCACATTGATCCACCTGCCATAAAGTTGACGGCCTGACGTACCGGATGTTTTGGGTGCCGCAAGAGCGACTCTGATAGATTCTATAAAAATCTTGACTTGGCATAGCCCAGCGCGGATGTCGAGCCATTGCAGATGAACATGCAGTAGCGTATGCGCCGAGTAGGTCTATGCTAGTTAGAGATTGTGGGCCTGTGCGAAGCATCACTGACTCTTCGGTTCCAATTTCACCTTGCATCTCTGCGGCATACCGATCTATGTCTGGTTGCCACATTAAATATCTGGTATCTAAAGATTTGGCGAATAAAGAGAACCCTGCAAATACGGCAATCAGCACGAATGCTGTTCGAAGACTTGGATGCTTTAATGCTGAAAAAAGGAAGGGCATCGGGACAACTAATTTGCTCCAAATTTAATCATTGCCTCAAACCTATGCGAAAAAAGCGCGTCGAAGAAAATTACGAGAGAATACAGTCTTAAACAAGGAAAACGGTCGCATAGCTCCGACCGTTTTCCTTTTATTCACTGTTGAAGATAACTAAACCAAGTCAAATGTATGGCGGCTAAAAGTAGAGTGCAAGCTGTGATCAAAGGCGTAACAGTTTATTCACATTGAATAATGTTGCTAAGTCGATTTGTTCGAAAAAAATCATTGCGCCTAGTCTTATTATCGCCTACTTTCGTTCCTGCACAAAATTTGACCGGTGGAAGTGACAGCGAGTTTAGCCCCTATTATCGAAGTTATCGAGCAAGCCTATGAAATACCCCAATTGGGGCGACGCCGAAGAATCTCTGCCCTCCTACCCCACGATTATTATACCAGCGGAAAGACCTATCCGGTACTTTACCTCAACGATGGTCAAAATCTTTTTGATGAGCATGCACCATTTGGAAACTGGGCTATAGATAAAGGCCTGGAGCGCTTGGCTTTCGAAGGCCACGCCAACCTTATAGTCATTGCCATTGATCATGGAGGTATCGATCGAATCACGGAGTATATGCCTTATTTCAATGCCCGTTTTGGCAAAGCCCAAGGTAAATTATATCTCCGTTTCCTGGAAGAAACGCTCATTCCGTATGTCAACAAGAAGTATCGAACCATAGCGAAGAGCGAAGCCACTGGCATTGGTGGAAGCTCCATGGGCGGACTTATAAGTCTATATGCTGGTCTGAATCACCAGCGGACATTTGGTAAAACGCTCATTTTTTCCCCAAGTCTCTGGATCGCTCCTAAAATTTTTCAACAAGCGGAAAACTTCCGGCCCGATATGCCTATGCGTATGTATATCTATGCTGGAGGCAAAGAAAGCGCGAACCACATGGCCAATGTATTGCGCTTCAAGCACACCCTACTTAGCGGTTATAAAAACTTGACCAATATGCAGGTACACGTAGCATTAAACCCAGAAGGTACCCATAGCGAAGGTTTTTGGCGCGATGAGTTCCCAACGGCAGTAAAATGGTTATATTTCCAGTTTTAGCTTATTTCCCCACTACTATGGACGTTCAAATAGCCGACAAAAAGGCAACTTCTGAATTCACGATTAAACCTTTCATCGCAGATAGCAAGGAAGCTCAAGGACAAGAACTTCCGAACATCGGCGAATGGCTCATCGAACGCGAAGGAAAAACCGCCACGCTTCACTTCGGAGTAGATTCCACCTGGTCAGAGCAGAAAATGGCGGAGCAGTTTCGCTTACTTGCCCAAAAAACAGAAAAATACTGGGGCGCGAAACCACATCTAGATTTAAGTAAAGTAGATGCTTACGCCTTACCAATTATTCGCGGGCTAAACATGAACGGTTATACCCAGGCGATGCTTAAGCCTCAGAAAACAAAACTCAAAACCACTTTATCTCTTGTTGGTAAAGTCGATGCAAAACTATTGGCGGAAGCCAAAGCCGAAGCAGAAGTGCAGCTTTGGGCCATGACACTGGTAGATCTGCCACCTGAGCGCAAAACTCCGGAAATAATTGCGGCGAAAACCCGTGAAATGGCCAAGAAATATGGCTTGCAATGCGAGGTGTGGAATAAAGATCACATAGTGAAAGCGGGTATGAACGCCCTTTATGCCGTAGGTCGGGGCAGTGTTAATCCGCCTGTATTAATCATTTTGCATTATAAAGGAAAGCCCGACTCAGAACAAACCGACGTTGTATTTGTAGGCAAGGGTATAACCTTCGACACGGGTGGTATATCGATTAAGCCTTCCGATAACCTTCATTACATGAAGAGCGATATGGCCGGAGCGGCGGCTGCACTCGGGGCAGTGCAGCTAGCGGCGAGGCTGAAACTCCCCATCAACGTTTCGGCTGTGGTACCATCAGCCGAAAATAGTGTTGGCGCAAATGCGCTGTTGCCCGGCGAAGTAATCAAATCTTATTCGGGGAAGACCATTGAAATCATCAACACCGATGCAGAAGGCCGCCTGGTGCTTGCCGACGCTATTGCTTGGGTTAAAAAAACGATTGATCCAGCAGTGATGATCGACTTGGCCACACTCACCGGAAGTGCGGTAAGAGCATTGGGTTACGAAGCCGCCGCGCTATACAGTGATAATGAAAAATTAAGGAATCTACTTTATGATTGCGGCCAAGAAACCGGCGAAAAGCTCTGGCCTATGCCGCTTTGGAAAGACTACGATTATTACCTCCATAGCGACGTGGCCGACGTGGCTAATCTACCATCGACCCCTCTGGCAGGAACTATTGCTGCCGCTAAATTCTTACAGGTTTTTACAGATAAGCATAGCGCTTGGGCACATATTGATATGCCGGGGGTTGCTTTTCGCGACAGCCCCTTCTTTAAGACCAAATCGGCCACCGGTTATGGTGTACAATTATTGGGTTGTTTCATAAAAAAACTAGCAGCAAAATCTCATAAATTCTAAGCATTCTCATGGCCGATAAATTAAAATTTCTCTGTGTTTCTTCATATTTTAAAGGAGAAGCCTTTCTCGAAGCCTGCGCAGAAGCAGGCAATGAAGTGTACTTAATCACGTCGAGCAAATTGCAAAACGAAGCTTGGCCGTGGCATGCCATTACCGAGGTGTTCTACATGGAAGAAGATGAAAATCGAAAGTGGAATCAGCAGCATTTGGTAAATGCTATTGCTTTCCAGATGCGCGAAAAATTCTTCGATCGCTTCATAGCACTCGACGATTTTGACGTCGAAAAAGTGGCCGCCCTGCGCGAACAGTTTAGAACTCCGGGAATGGGCGATTCCACTTCGCGTTTTTTTCGCGATAAGCTGGCTATGCGTGTAAAAGCTCAAGGCGAGGGCATTCCCGTTCCGGCGTTTACCCCACTTTTCAACGATTCGCACATCAAGCGGTTTATCGATGAAGTACCTGGCCCATGGATGATCAAACCTCGTTCTGAGGCATCGGCGGTAGGAATTAAGAAAGTTGCAGACGAGGCTACGCTTTGGGGTGTAATAGAGCAACTCGGCGACAATCGACACCGCTTTGTGCTCGAGCGATTCAGCCCGGGCACGGTGTATCACGCAGATGCGTTGACTTTTCAAGGCAAAGTAGTGTTCTGTCGGATCAGTCGATACCTCGATACCCCCTTCGAAGTGGCTCACGGTGGCGGTATCTTCCGCTCTCAGACACTCGAGAAAAATGATCCTGCAAACATCGCCCTAACAGCATTAAACGAGCGATTGCTCAAAGGTTTTGGGATGCAATACAGCGCCTCGCATACGGAGTTTATAGAAGACCGGGAAACGGGTGAGTTCCTCTTTCTCGAAACTTCTTCGCGTGTGGGCGGCGCCCATCTTGCCGAAATGGTCGAAGCGGCATCGGGTATCAATCTATGGGCCGAATGGGCTAAACTGGAAACGGCAATCGTAAGAAACACGGGTTACAAAGTCCCAAAGGACAGTGGTAAACAGGCTGGTATTGTGGTGTCTTTGAGCCGGTACGAACACCCCGATGACAGTCAATTTACGGAACCCGAAATAGTGTGGCGTATGAAGAAAAGTTGGCACATCGGTTTAATAGTTCGTGCGGCTAAAGCAAATAAGGTTTTAGAATTGCTCAATAGTCTCACCAACCGTATTCACTCCGATTACCACGGTAGCGCACCTGCACCCGATCGCTCGCCCTGACTGATGCGTTAGCGTTTGGGAGTGAAGAAGGAAGTGGGATTTGCAAGATTTAGCTAAACCGGAAATAAGGCAACGCTCGCCCCGACCCAATCCTTGTCCTTATTATATTTTACGCCGATCATCTCGCCTTTTGATACGCGCACAAGGTTATTGATCACTTTGGGGCGAGCTTCATGCTCTTCCCATACCATCATCATGCGGACTTCAAATTTTGCAGGTCCGGTAGGTGTTTCAACGATCGGCGCATAGCTGACTTTTCGCTGAAGCAAATACTGATCGGGATGCTTCACTGCCATTATGTCGGCCATAGTAGGATGAAGATTCACTCCGCTTCCCGCAAAAGAAAAGAGGGGTTTGAGCACCCAATTTTCAAGATCTGATGGATATTCAGTTAACTCACTGAGATAATAGCACTCTGGCACATACTTGCTTCGCAACAGCGGCAGGGTATATTTGCTAATCCGGTAAAACCAATTGGGATGACCCACCCACTCTGCATCCACGTCATCGGTAAAAGAAAACTCCCTGTTCAGATCACTATGTTGCTGCAGTTCGTCAAATATAATACGGTTGTAAATGCGCTTTACATCTACTTGGTTTCCATCCATGTCCACATAGTAAAGTCGGCGTCCGGATTTCTTCAGCTTGCTCAAGCAAAGCACTTTTATACCGAGTAAAGCAGAAGTTACTACAAAGTCGATGTACGTGTTTTGGGTTTCCGGCTCAATTTCGAGCATCACTACTTCTTTCGGGTCACAATTGCCAACAATAATGCGGCGCATTGTTTCGCGATAAGAATCCTTGTTAATTCCGCCGAAATAAGACTGATAACGTTCATCGATCTCATGGGCGTGTCGAAAGCCATCGGTGAGTAAATCTTGGAAGAAATACAAACTTGGAAAACCTTGGAGTTCGATAAGCTGGGGAATAATATTACCGCTTTCGTCCGCGCATATCCCAAAATCCATTTGGATAAATCGGCTTTTGCTGTCTTCGCGCGGCACGATCAGATCGGGCGTGCCAAACGCGCGCTGGGTCAACTTCAAGAAATCGGGTCGTACGAGCACATCGCTAATCTGCTCGCATGCTTCGAGTAATTTATCCTTCAGCTCCTGATCCAAGAATATCGGCGTTTCGCAGAGGCGAAAAGTAGGCCCAATTCCATAGGTTCCGTTTACATACTCCATAAATGCCGCATACCTTTCTGGCGTAAAATTGGCATTAAATGCAGTTCGGACTTCTGGAATCATTTCGATTTGAATTAGGCGTATTCCATTCGCATATGCTTCATGGCAGTGCGCAGGAATGACGGAATTACCATGTGATGAGTCCGTGCAATATGCTCTGGGTGCTCCAAGCTTTTCATCATAGCATTGTACTTGCGCACGCTGTGATTTTTGATTACCACTTCCCGGTTTTCTTCCTTTTCGAAATGCACGTACATCCCTTTTGGATCTGCCTCGGGGTGGTACTGCGTTCCTACCATATACGGCGAAAACCGCACCGCCATAATGGCCCGCTCCATTTGAACGTGGGTACGAATTTTCTCCAGAGATAAAATGGAAGCACCGCGCTTTTTAAATACGCTTAACTTGGGTTGTACCAATTGCCAATCGCGGCTATCCACAATGTAATAAGGATCGTCGAGTCCAGCCAACATTGGATCGTCGGCGCCAGCCTTTGTTTTATGGCAGGGATAGATACCGAAGGATGGCACGCTGCGCAGGTTTACATCGCCTAGCCCAAAGTGGTTGCAAACCATCTGAAAAGAGTGACAGATGAAGAAGACGTGCTTTTTGTGTGGGGCTTCGGAAGCATTGTGCTTCCATACTGAGTCCACCCAATTGTACCATGCTACATCCCATTTGCCATCGCCCTCCAGCGGATTGCCAGGACCGCCTGATGAAATGTAGAGATCGAAACTCAGATCGGGAAGCTCACATTTGCCGCGCACATCAAACTCCTGATACTCGATTTCATTGGCAAAATCGCCTAAAATCTCTTTTATAGCGCGGATTCCCTGATTGGAAATCCCTTCATACATGTTAAGCAGAGCCAACCTAAAAGGCCGCTTCAAATCATTGACCATCACTTCCTTTTCTCTAATGCGAACGCAGGCTCGCTTATTTCTTCTTTGGGCCTTTGGGCATTGCTCGTTTTACTTCAACCTTTTCGGCTGAAGTACCTACCGCAGGCGTTTTTTCCTTTTTGATCGAAGACTTACGAGCCGCTTTGGCCATAGTTGGGGCCGCGGTGGGCGTAGCTTTCACGCTTAAAGCCGACTTTGGTTTAACAGGGGCATTTGAACTGGTAGAAGCTGCTTTAGCCGGTTCAGTAGATTTTTTCGGACTGGTTGGTTTCGTAGGCATTGTACGCTTCATGCCTTGTGCCCTTAGCACTGCTGCTTTTGGAGCTGCGGATTTCGGCGTATCAGTCTTTACGGCTTTCGCTCCAACGGATTTTGGTGCTTTCGACAGCACAGCTATGGGCGCTTTTGGTGCTACCGATTTAACCACTTTTGGTGCACTAGATTTAGTTTCTGGTTTGGCTTCAACGGTTGCTTCAGGCACCTTGGCTTCACTCACTTTTGCGACAGTATTTAGGCGGGGCTTAGGCCCACGCTTTCCTTTCACTTTGGTAACAGTGGCTCCTTCGGCCTTTACACGCGGCTTGAGTCCACGCTTTCCTTTTGCCGTTGCGGTAATTGCTCCGTCGACCTTAACACGTGGTTTCGGACCTGGTTTGGCTTTTACTTTAGGCGTAATATCTCCTTCGGCCTTAGTACGCGGCTTAGGCCCACGCTTTGCTTTCACTTTGGGTGCAGTGGCTCCTTCGGCCTTAATACGCGGCTTCGGCCCTCGCTTTCCTTTTACTTTAGGTGCAGCGTCTCCTTCTGCCTTCATACGTGGCTTCGGCCCTGGCTTTCCTTTTACTTTGGGTGTAGTGTCTCCATCTGCCTTCATACGCGGCTTTGGCCCTGGCTTTCCTTTTACTTTGGGTGCAGTGTCTCCTTCGGCCTTCATACGTGGCTTCGGCCCTGGCTTTCCTTTCACTTTAGGCGTAACGTCTCCTTCGGCCTTGGCTCGCGGCTTTGGCCCTGGCTTTCCTTTCACTTTGGTAATTGCGGCTCCTTCGGCATTAACATTAACGCGTGGCTTAGGCCCGGGCTTCCCTTTTACTTTGGGCGTAGCGTCCGCTTCGGCCTTAGCTTTTGGCTTCGGTCCTGGTTTGCCTTTTACTGCTACCGATGTCCTTGAAGAAGGGCTGTTAGCTACAGATGTCGGCTTTGACGTGCCAAATTGATTTGCGACAAACGTTCCCCAGGTGAGGTTCATCTGTCCGTCTTTGTGGGTTTTGGCTCGCGCTATGGCCATATCAGCAGCATGCTCCACCACCCATTCGAAATTCTCCTGACCCACACTATTCACATCGGCATCAGGCGCGGGATTGCAGAAATCGATGGCATAAGGCACCCCATCGCGCACGGCAAATTCTACGGTATTAAAATCATAACCGAGCGCTTCATTCAATTTAATCACGCCTTTTCGTACTTTTTCCAACATCGCCGAAGCTACTGGAGGCGCATTGTGTACATAGCGTAAATGGTGCGGATTGCGTGGCTCGTATTGCATAATGCGCACATCGTTTCCGCCCAAGCAATAGCATCGGAAATACTCGGTAAACTGAATTTCTTCCTGAAGCATCATTACCAACTGTCCGGTTTCCGAATGGCGGGCAAATAGTTCATTGGCATTCTCGAGCCTATAAACGCTCTTCCAACCACCACCAGAGTGCGGCTTCATATAGGCAGGAAAGCCTATATATTTAAATATACTTTCCCAGTCCATAGGGAATTTCAGATTGCGAAACGAATTATGGTCGGTATCTGCCGGGCGCTCATGCGATGGGAGAATGACTGTTTTCGGAACGTCCACACCAACATGCATCGCGAGGGCATTATTGAAGAATTTTTCATCGGAACTCCACCAAAACGGATTGTTCAAAACGGCTGTACCTCCAATGGCTGCATTTTTTAAATATGCCCGGTAGAAGGGTACGTCTTGCGATATGCGGTCTATTATTACGGCATAATCGGTAGGCTTTGCCTGCTGCACCATTTCGATAGAAACAGCTTCGGCTTTGATGCCTTTCTCGGCTTTTTGATTTACACGCTCAATAAAGGCCTGGGGAAAGGTATTTTCCTGGCCGTAAAGGATTCCGATTTTCTTCATTTTTTGGTTTTTTTGGGTTGGTGCAATTTGGTGGTGCAATTTAAATTTTAGAAAGGTAATCTGGAAACATCGTTCGCCACAACGGCCAATCATGTTCTGCCCAGCGACGTTCATCCATCCATACGTTCATATTCTTTTCCTGAAGAAGCCCACCCAATTTAAGGTTGGCATCTTTACAGATATCCCATTCGCCATAGCCGAGTATTACTTTAAGCTTCCACAATTCGGGATTTTGATCGCCCTTTATGTAATCTATCGGATTGTTGAAATAAACGTTATCATCGTAGTAACCATCTACAAAAGAGCGAATATCGAAAGCGCCACTCATGCTGATTAAATGGCTCACCATTTCGGGGTGCTTGAAGGCAAAATTGGCCGCATGGAATCCACCAAAACTGGCGCCAGCTACCACGACCTTATTGATGCCGTAGCTTTCGCGAATAGCGCCTACAACTTCTTCGGCAATAAACTTATCATACCACATGTGGTTTTTAACGCGCTCGGCTGGATGAATTTTCTTGTTATACCAGCTGTATTTATCTATGCTGTCGGGGCAATAAATCTTAAACCGCCCTTCATTTAGCAAATTGGCAGCAGAGTCGATCAATTTGAAATCTTTACTTTCAAAATGCCGACCCATAGTGGTCGGAAAAATGATAACCGGAGTGCCGTAATGACCATAAACCAACATTTCGAACTCCTTGCCAAGGGTGGGCGAATTCCACTTAATGTGTTCTTCTTTTACCTGCATAAGTGTGTCGTCGACGCTTTGAATCGCATGAGCAAAGTTAAAACTATATCAATTTGTTAAACAAAGGGAAGAAATTCTTTGGTAAACTCTGAAAATCATGCATTTCGGGCGCTGATTTTACATTGATAGGAGGAAGATTGAAGCTAAAAAAGCGAACTTCCAACCTTTTGAAATCTGGTAATGTGAAATATTTAACTCGGGCTGACATTGCTCTGAAACTGAATTTTACCTGTCGCAGCTAGCTTTTTTCTAATTTTCAGATTAATTGAAAATAAGCATATGAAACTTAGATTAGGTTAATGTTAAGAATTCTTTAATTTTATCCTCCCGCATAAAAAGCGGCAAAGCTTCAAAGATGCATGGTATTGAGAGAACGTTCAAGTTTGAGAACGGTGAGAAGATTAAAGGCAAGTTCAAAATCGTCGCTATTGCCAAAAAGCGAAAGAGCAAGAAAAAGTGGCGGCCTGTTGTCTGGAAAGGGACTATCAACGACAAAGAAATTAAAATCGTGCAACTCTCTGCGGAGCCTGCTGCCATAGAAGATTTCGACTGGAAGGAATTCCCAAAAAAATATGAAGTGGTGAAAGCCTACATCGCCGATGCCATCGAAGAGTATTTTACAGAAACCGATCCCGTTGTCTTTGCAAAAAGTTTAAAAACCAAGCATTAAACATTATTCCGCTTTTTCTTTAGCATGTACCTTTATCGCTTGATTGTAAGCCTTTTGGTAATTCTCAATCAATACATTCCAATCGAAGTTTTCCGAAAAGTCTTCTAATCTATTTCGCTGAATCATTCGGTAACGTCGGTTTGACTTGACGAAGTGAAGCATATAGCGACCGAGGTCTTCCACCGCTTTTTTCTCGGGTTGCTTCTTGCGCTGAAGCACATAGATTCCCCGCTCCTCATGATCGGCTTCCATACTCTCTACATAGCTTCCAAAACCCGAAAGGTCGGATGTAATAGCCGGAACGCCACGTGCTACGCACTCCAGCGGAGTGTAACCCCAAGGCTCATAATAACTCGGAAAAATACCAAGGTGGCAACCCCGCACAAACTGTCCATAGTCGAGTCCGAAGAGCGGGTTGGTAGATTCAATAAAATCGGGATGATATACCAATTTAACCCGATCTAGGGGAGAATTAACCATTTGGTTACCCCGCATGTAATTGAGAATTTCGTCTTCAATATCATTCACTAAATTATGGGTGATAATTATTGGCCACGACTTCGTTTTCCACGACTGGATAGTCCTCCGGTAGCGCAGCTTCCAATAGTCGTCGATCAATTCGTTCAAGTTGGGCAATTTATGCTCCTCACTGCTGCCGGTGGCTGCATAAAAAAGGCGCTCACCAAGTTGCTTTTCGATGGCTTCGCAATTGCGCTTAATCTCTTGCATTACCCCGCGCGATTCGAGCACGTCGGGATTTATACTCCAAGTGGGTTTCTTGGTTATGAAAAACATTACCACCGTTTTCTTGATCCCTTCTTTAACCATTTGTGCATTCAGCCATTTGAGAGCTTCGAGGGTTATGTCATAGCCCTTATTGCGGAACTCGTAACGACCAGAAGTAAAAAAGTAGAGGGTATTATCAAGGTCGAAATTGTACGAGCTAAAGAAATGTCCAATTACGAATTCGTGAATCTTGTCTTTGTATAATTGATGGCGGTTATGCACCTCGTGATAAGCCACGTAGCGGGTAATGTTCAAGCCATTTGGAGTAATAAGATGGGGTTTTACACCTAAAAGATGCTCGCATTCCAATCCGGTAACGTCGCTCACCGTGGTGAAACAATCTGTGGAATGCGCTGCACCTCGCTCGATCTGAACCTGGGGTAGAATCCCAAATTTCCGGGACTCAACCTGCCAATCGAAGTTGGGAAGTTTCTTGTAAAATCCAGGATCATTGCCCGCCAGATACCTACCAAGCATAGTAGCGTGGGTGGTAAAAACAGTTGAAATCGGTAATCCTTCGCGCTTGATATCCAAAATGGGAAGGGCGGACATCCACTCATGGAAGTGGGCAACGATGGGGCGGGTATTTCGGACTACTTCTTTGGAGAGTATGGTGAAGAAGGTGCGATTGAGGTCTGCCCACATCATCATTTTTTCCAGAAGCGAATCTTCCTTGTTCGTATTTATGCCGAGATCGAGATTGAGGTGTCGGTGGAGGGTATCAATTCTATTGAAAACATTTTGAGGGTTCAACAGCACCACGCGCGGGCGGCCTGTAACCAGCCATCGACCGTACCACGCCTCGTAACCCATAGCGCGCATTTTATCGACGGTGCGGCCAATGGGATCCGTAGCATTTTGAATCGGTTCAAACTCAGCGCTGATGTCTTCTGTTTCCAGCGGGCCAAGGAGGCAATAATCATCACCCCAAAGATCGATAGCGGCGGGCACTTTCGAACGAATTACGGTATAGATACCTCCCACTTGGTTGCATACTTCCCAAGCGCATTCTATTATTAATGGATTCTTTTTGGTAGTGCTCATTCAACGATCGGAATAGGTGTGATCCAAAGTAAAGCATTCTGGCCTAAACATTGCAAGCCTTTTCGACACAGAATAATAATTCCGAAGGGATCCAAAATAAAATCCCGAGACAAGGATGCATCGGGATATAAACTGAGTGATCGCGACAGGACTCGAACCTGTGACCGTCTGCTTAGAAGGCAGATGCTCTATCCATCTGAGCTACGCGACCCTGAAATAATGGAGCGCAAAGATACTATTTTCAGCGGGAATGGATGTCGCGAATTTCGATGCTATTGAAAAATTCGGCTCTTCCTTGGCCTATTTTTTAACGGTAAAAAGCGGAGTTCAGAATCCTATTAAAACACGTGCTTTGATATTGTCTATTGGCCCAAATGATGGATTTCCTAAAAACATTTATATTATGAACTCTATCGTTCAACCGTTCTAAAACTCGTCGACACGCTTTCTTTCTTACTTTCTTTCTTACTCTAGACGAGCAAGGTTTTTCTAAATGGAATAATTAACGCTAGTTAACCCTAAGGAAACATTTTAATAACACAATTTACATAACGCTTAGCCTTCCTTTCCGTAAGACTTTGGAAAGGTTTAGCACATGCGCAATCTCCCCATTCGATTAAAATTAAGAGCCGCCTTTACGTTAGCAATCGGTATGGCTTTTATTATCCTAATAATACGATTGATCTATGATCAAAATAAAAGTGAAACGGCAGACATCGCAAATGCACTTGAAAAATATAAAACGTTAGCGCTCCAAAATTCAAAGGATCAGCAAGAATTTCTGCACATGGATTGCGTGAACGAACAATACTACATAACTGGCACGAGCGACAAAATGATCGCTCACCAGAAATGGAAAGCCAAGATGGGGAGCGCAATAACAGAAATTCAAAACTTATCAGTGTCAAAAGCATTGGACTTGGATGATTTACTCTATGAGCTCAACAGGACTCAGATTCGCTCGTTTGACTCTTTCGATAAATTGGCAAACGCCACAACTCTTGTTGGCTACAAAGACTACGGAATAACCGGAGAAATGAGAGAATTTGCTCATCAATTGGAAGATAGCTTTCCTGAATTCCTGAAGCCTGAACTGCTATTAATGTTGAGAAGACATGAGAAAGACTTCATTATTCGGAAGGAAGAAAAATATGCAAGTAAATTTTTTGATCTCTACCGTAAAATTTCAGTCGAGATGAATTCGACCGTAGGCTCATCAAACGGTCATGACGCAAAAATAATTATTGATCAATATGCGGAAGCCTTTGGAAAACTCTACCAGCATAGCAAAAGAATAGGATTAACTTCTGGCTCGGGATTGAAAAGCGATTTGGCTGACGCCGAGCAGAATTTGCTGGATCAAACAGATCAACTTTTGGTGACTATAAGTGAGAGATCAAAAAATATTCTGCTACGACTACAGATTTACTTTTGGATTGCAATATCGGGCTGCTTACTTACCCTCATGGCACTGGTAAATTATCTTGCTCGTCTTCTATCCAGACCAGTTCTCATACTTTCGCAACATGTTGATCAGTTTGTAAGCTCTGATTTTGGGAGCAACATCAAAATTGAAAGTTTCGAAAATCGGCGTGATGAGTTCGGTGGGCTTTATAATAATTTCAAGAAGTTAGCCGAAGAAATAACCGTTTCATTCAAAGACTACAGGCAAAATGCTGAACAGAAGCAGGCAGAAGTTTTAGAGAAAACTCAAAAGATAGAAGCGCAAAGAAAACAGCTGGAAACCCATAAAAATCTGCTTATAGGAAAAAATACGGCAATTATGGATAGTATCCGATATGCGCAGCGGCTTCAAGAGGCCATATTCCCAAGCAGTAAACATATCTCAGAAATTTTGGGAGATTATACCCTAATTTTTAAACCAAAGGATGTTGTTTCCGGAGATTTTTACTGGATTTACGAAACTCCCGATTCAATATTTTGGGCGGTCGGAGACTGCACCGGACACGGGGTTCCTGGAGCTTTCATGAGCATTTTGGGTTATACTTTTCTGAAGCAAGCTGTAGCTGATATGGATCTTCGAGAAACCCATGACATCTTAGACTATCTAAACATGGCAATTTCTGAATTGCTCAATAAAAACAACGGTGTGGGTGAAATTAAAGATGGGATGGATATCGCACTTTGCCGTTATATAAAACGTGATGGAGTACTTCAATTTTCTGGAGCAAATCGGCCCTTATGCATCATTCGAAACGGTAACGTAGAAATCTATAAATCCGATCGATTACCGGTAGGATGGTACTTCGAAAAAGCCCGAGCAGCGTTTACTTCAAAACAGATTCAACTCGAAGATTCTGATTTAATTTACCTTTTCTCCGATGGATATTACGATCAATTTGGCGGTTCCAATGACAAAAAATTGAAATTCAATAGTTTTAAATCGCTTCTTACAGAACTACATCCTTTTGATCATCAAGCCAATTACAGGCTCCTGATGTTCAGTTTAGATCATTGGCAGCAAAAGACCGAGCAAGTGGACGACATCTGCGTATTGGGAATAGGCACGGCGAAACTCAAATCTTACAGTGCCGCAAAGCATATTTCAAAAAATGTAAGTACGCACGTCCCAAAAGGAACTCAAACGGAAGAAAGTGGCAGATTCAAAAGAGTAAAGTAAATTTGCCAATCAAAAGTCAACAATGGATGATGAAAAGTCGGGAGTAAATCTCGCGTATGCCAAGGAGCTGCTAGATAGCGGGCAAATAATTGGGATTCCCACGGAGACAGTTTACGGACTCGCTGCCAATGGATTTGATCCAGATGCTATCATCCGGATATTCGACGCAAAGAAACGTCCGTATTTCGACCCGCTTATTTTACACATTGGCCAAGCGGATCAATTGCAATTAGTTGCCAAAAAAGTACCGCAAGATGCGCTCAAACTAGCGCAGCGTTTTTGGCCGGGGCCACTCACTATAATCTTAGAGAAGTCCGATCGCATTCCCGATCTGGTTTCTTCCGGACTCCCAACAGTGGGGATTCGAATACCTAGACATCCCATCACCTTAGACTTACTCGGCATGCTCGATTACCCCCTTGCCGCTCCAAGTGCCAACCCCTTTGGGTACATCAGCCCCACAAGTGCAGGGCACGTATTGCGGCAATTAGGCGACTTGATTCCCTACGTTATTGACGGCGGAATGTGCTCCGTGGGTGTAGAATCGACTATTGTAGATCTCAGTGGCGACCAACCGGTAATGCGTCGGCTCGGTGCCGTAACAAACCAAAGTATTAGTGAGGCATTAGGCAAACCTGTACTCGAAGATTTCCGTGGGGGAAGCAACCCAGCTGCCCCGGGTTTGCTTGCCGGCCACTATGCCCCTCGCAAACCGCTGTATTTTGGCGACATCGAAGCTCTCCTTGACCAATTTGGCACTCAGAAAGTCGCAGTATTGGGCTATACGCAAACTTACGGTTACCCGGGTATTGCCTTAAGCCCTGGCGGAAGCATCAACGAAGCCGCCCGCAATTTATTTGCTGCAATGCGTAAACTCGACGAAAGCAACTACGAAATCATTTTGGCTGAAACCATGCCGCATAAAGGAATAGGAAGAGCCATGAATGATCGGCTCCAACGGGCTTCCCGCTAGGGCTACCTGCCAAATAAATTGCGGCCACTTCCAAAGCCGAACTCTGTGCCAATTACAAAAAGACGGGTACCTGGAAAAAGGAGCGGTTCACTTACTAAAAAATATGTTCCAAATAAGAAGTTTCGATTGAAGTTCATATCGAGACCTGCACCGGCTCTGATCCGATCAAAACCCTGAAATCTGGGAAAATCCGGTTCATAAAGCGCGTAGCGCAGATCGAAGTTCACATAGGGTTGATACTTCCTATTTACACGGTAGCCTATTTTAAAAGTATTCCGCAGGTTAGTTTCCCAGCCGAGTTCACGGTCTTCTCCGTAGTTTATTGTTCTTTTCTCCCATTGGCCGCGCAGCCTGTTGGCAAAGGTATATCGACCACTTTTAAAACGGAGCGTAAGGTCGCCGCCCAGCCGGTGCCTATGGCCGTAAATGCCAGACGCCCGGCGATCGAGTATGTACCGATAGTGGCCACCGACACGGACGTGTTTATTGATTTTATATTGCAGACCCAGATTAGTGAAAGCACGGTCGAGCTGCGATAGATTCTGCCCGAAGCGAAACTCTTGATCGATTTCAATTTCAAAATCCTTGGTCAAATCGGTAGCAAAGCTGAATGTAGTCCATCCGCCAAAATCTTGATCGACTTGAGCCTTTGCATAAGCAATACCGCATAAGAAAACAATAAGCCAAAAGGCCTTAAGCATCGTTATCCTGCTTGCTGTGGTAGTAAACTTTAATGGTAGCCGTATCGCGAAGAAAATCGATTTTCTTGATGTAAAGTTTGTGCACTACAAGACCCGTGCGAGCCTGAATATCTGCTTTAAGCTCCGCTCTATGCTCCGGCTTAATAAGCTCTATGCGTTCGTATTCGATGGTTTTCACAAATCCCGTTTGGACAAATACATTCCCTTCCACCAGGAAAGCCATAATCAAGATTACTAAATTCATTAGACCGATTTCGAGTATCGATCCTTCTGTTAGCGAAGCGATAAGACCTAAGGTGATAGAAATGAATAAATAGGTCATATCTCGGGCGGTGATATCTTCCGTGCGGTAGCGCAAAATGCTGAAAATCGCGAATAACCCGAACGCAGCGCCCACGCCAAAACCACTGTTGTTGTTGAGCAAAGTGGTGATGATCAATATAATGATATTGAACATAAAGAAGGTGAAGAAGAAATCGTAGCGGCCGTAAACCGGATAATAAATGAACCGGATGAGAATGAACATCGCAAGGAGATCTACTGCCATACGAATGAAAAAATGCAGGTCGAAGCGCCCCAAGGCCAAGCTGAAAAATTCAATAGGCTCGGCAGTTGCGGTCGGAATGCTTTCCATACCCCAGGGATCTTGACCTAGCCCCAGGAAGGGAAGGACGATACAAACGATTAATAGGAGAAATGATGGTTTCGAGCTAAAAAGTGAACGCATGGTCAATTTTTTGGAGGTAGTGCAGGTTTGGTTTAAAGGCATTCGATTTGAGATTCTTGTGCAATAAAGTCATCGATAAGCAGTACTTACTAAAGGAAAACTCTCGAATAGAAAGGCTTCGCAGGGCTGCTACGGCTGGCGAACGGCGTATGGCATCGGTTTTCACTTCAATGATCGCTACATCGCCAAAATGAGCAGACCGCCCATCTTGTTCCGTCGAAATACGAAAATCAATTGATACGCGCTCATTCAGAACGGTATCAATAAGCGCTATGCGGTGGTAGTGAATAGCAACCGTGGCGCCGAGACTTTTTAAAACTTCTTCGGGAAAATAGTTTGCCAGAAAAGTTCGTGAAGTACTTGAAAGGAGGCTGTCATTGTAGCCCACACGCGTTCGCTCTTTGCGAGTAAAACCCTTGTTATTCTTCATTTTCACCTCCATAAAGGCGGTGCCTGTATTGGAATATTTGCGGATACGGATCTTTGATCGCGTCGCTCTTCGGGCGTGGTGTGCCTTGAAAAACGACAAATCTGCTGTGTCTAAATACTGCGAAGAATAGGGCGAAATGGATTGGCCTGCCGCAGTAATATTTTGATAATCTTGAGTAATGAGCTTCAAGAAAGCGGCAATGTCATCCTTATGACATAGAAATTTACGGTCGAAACGCTTCATTAAGATTTCCGCTGGAAGAGCTTCTAGTTCGATTTTTTCGAAAGGCGACACAGCTTGAACAATACAATCGGGGTATTGCTCATTCATACATGTAGGCTTTTGTTTCTACCAAGATACCGTCAACTTCGGTGCGTTTCCCGATTTTAAAACCCCGGTCATCGAAGGAATATATTTCAATTCGGGTCTCATTTCTATCACCAAACACGGTGCGTTTTTCCACCACATCGCCAAAGCTATTGTAGGTGTAAAAAGTAGTGCTCACAAGCTCGCCTGCCCTGTTATAGTATGCCGTGGAAAGCTTATCCCCTTTTTTAAATTTATGTACTTGCTTTTCGTATTCGGCCGAGCGCTCTTGGGGATTTCGATCGTAAGGTTGGTCGCGTACTTCTTCTATAATATCATCTCCTTCGTACAACCGCTTTTCAGTGGTCTTGACGTTTCCGTCGGGGAGCATATCGACTTTTTCCACCCATTCGCCATCTGCATTGTAACTTTCGTGTTCTGAAATGTAAGGCTCCAGAGCTTCACCATTAGCGTACGGCGTTGTAAGTTCTTTCATAGACTTAATGCCATACGTCTTCTTTAGCTTCGATTGCCCGTAAGCTGAAGCCAGGAATAATGGAAAAAGTATCAGGAATGCAGCCGTGCTCTTCTTCATCTTACCACCACAATATCGGGTAAAACTATTTTGGCTTTTCGGTCGGATATTTCAACTTCCAACCTACGCGTTTCGTTGGCATCGGTAAGGTCGCAAGCGTTCGAAATTGCGTAAACGGTGTACCTACCTTCTTGTAAATAAGGAAACCAATAAGTGCCATCTGGACCCGTGCGCACACGTTCAAAATAAGAAGGTTCATCGCCCGCAATGATATAGACTTCTTCATCTACACCATAATAGGTAGCTCGCAAATCGCTGCAATTCCCATTATACTCTTCGATCCAGACCTTACCCTGTATGGATGCTTTTCCGCCAGGACCAGGATCCTTTTCGCAGGCTGAAAAAATAAAAATGGCTATTAAAAAGCTAAAAATCGTGCAGCGCTTCATGGTCTCAAAGAGCCAAATATCGCAAACCTTGACGACATGGTAACATTGGCTTAACATTAAACGCGATTAACGAATCAAGGTAATGTGTCCAAGCCGCTCCACAATCTCGCCTGTAATAGTATTGGTATACCTTATAAAATAAGCATAAACACCAGCTTCGCAGTAGTAATCGCCGCCATCAAGGTTTCCATTCCAGCCTTTATCAATATCGAAAGTGGTCCAAATAGTCTTCCCCCAGCGATCGATTACGGCGAAGCGAAAATCTTCCACGGCTATCTCATTGGCGTAGGCCTTAAATAGATCGTTGACCCCATCGCCATTAGGGGTAAAGGAATTTGGAATATACACGTTGTGGATACGCTCTTTGAAATGAGCGATCAGACGCGCCGGGCCCAAGAATTTGTAATTCTGATAACCCACTTCGGGATAAGCGATGGGGTACCCGAAGAAGACTTCCCAATGAGAAAATTCGTAGATGCCGCGATTGATTGGGTCAAGCAAGATAAAGTCATTTGATAGAAAACGCTTCTCGTAAGGGAACGTGTCTTCAAATATTCCGTCAATGCGCATCACGCCTGCTCCTTCGGGTTCTACTTCGACTTGCAGGAGGTAATTTGGCAACTCGACGTAGTTCGCAATAACCACATCAGCAGTATTAAATACGGTAATAATCTCCGCGCTCGACTCATTAGGCGCTGGTATAGCGTTCAGAATACTCCAATGCGAAAATTCGTGAAAAGGAAGTAGAGACGCTGTTTCCAAAAGCACATCCACACCGCCGGGTATTTGCAGATTTGCGGGAAGTGGGGTTATGTCGCTTTCGTTCATCCGCATGCTACCGGCGCCAGCGGGGACTACGTTGAAACTAACGGAGTAAATAAGTTCTTCGAAGAAAGCCGTTATCGACCCATCAGCGTCGGCGGAGAACAGGTTTTCGGCCGAAATAGGCGCATTAACAAAGACAAAATCCGATTGCCAATAATCAAAAGCCCAGCCACCATTTGCCGTAGCAAGTATAGCATAATCAGTAGCTGGAAGCTCTATGGTAACAGGAAAGGAATTATAGGTAACACCGTTCAAAGTGATGCTCCCGCCAAGCGCTGGCTCAGCATTCAAGGTGATATTATAAACTTGGTCGGGTACAAAATGAGCGACCAGGGTATCATTTGCAGTGAAGGTCAGTAAGATTGCCTCATCCAATTCGTCGGGAGTTATTACGGTATTGTTCGACGTCCAATGCGAAAAGGAAAAGCCAGGATTTTCATCGGCATCAAAAGGCACTTCGATGCCTCCAAAATAGGCGGTAGTGTAGGGATAGGTCGAGATTTCAAAAGAACTTAGATCGATTCGACCACCCTCTGGTGGATCGGCCATAAGCGTTATTTGATAAGGGCCGCTCAATTCCGGATAGCAATCAATAAAGCCATCGTTGACTGTAGCGCAGCGGGTATCGATGAAATCGTGAATCTCTTGAACGTTCGACTCCCACTCGGCCATGCTCCCGCCCCAACGGGTAATGTGGCCGGGCATTTCAGGAGCGATAAGGCCAACTAAACTATCTAAGTGGTTATGCATAAAATCGCAACTGAAGTAGATGCCACTCAGATCAGAAAATCGATTAACATACTCCGAGAAGAATTGATCGTTGGTCAGCAGTGCGTTCCAAATAGGCACATGGCCTTGACCGCCAGGGTCACCAATTTGAGCCGGGTCGCAGATATCCGCGTTAGCCGATTGATCGGGAATACCCGTAAAATTGACGTAATGCCCAAAAGTGGCGTCCATATCCCATAGAATATAACGCCATCTCCGACCGTCACCATCTGGATTGCGCCCACGCCACCAACCCGTATTCCAATTGAGCCAGTCGGCGCAAACGGTGTAGGAGTTCAACGTGAAATAATCGATCAAACTGGTTACATTGAATCGATCCACTACATATTCGTAATTGGCATCGACAGACATGTCATTACCTAAAATATAATCGCGGAGATCGTACCATTCATCTGCTGAGCCAAATTCTTCCCAAGTGCCTCCCCAGGTTTTTAAGAAATCTACGTCATTGGAACCTTGGTCGTAATAATGATCGGTGAAGTCGATGTCATCAACCTTTTCGCGAATCTCATACACACCCCAATATTGCCCGTTCACGTACATCACGCAGGGTTCGTAGCTACGCTCATCGAGCTTAAGGTCGGCTACTTGCGAAAGGCTTTGCACATAAGCATCGCGTATGTGGGCACCGCCGTTTTCAAAAGGGTAATTATCGCTAGCAGCAGCCTTCAGAATCAGGCGTTGGTAGCCATCTCTATCCTTCCCTGGAAACACCGGGTATTCAATTTCATTGCCGTAGCCAAACTCGTCTTGGGTTATATAGTCAATTCCGCGCTGCGGATAGGCCCACGAATCATTTCCATGTTCATTGAAATCGCCTAGTGCTTGAGCAAGCAGCTCTCCCTGCGGTGAGAAAAGCTCAAAATGGCCAACGGGTTCAATTTGTTGTCCGTTCAGCAGGGTTAAAAGTTGATTGCCACTTACGGAAACAATTGGCGTGCTATGTGTCTGGTTTAGGAAATAGGTGTGGGTGGCAATGAAACTAGGAGGCGTATCGGGATTGCTGCTGAAAGCTCTCGCCCGAATTACCGTCGTTACTGCCAGATTGATAGACCCCGTATATACTTGACTGGAGACGATTGGCTCCGAGCCATCGGTAGTGTAGCGAATAGTTGCGCCAGGAGTAGCGGAAGTAATGGTAACATTTGCGTTTCCGGAATAATATCCAGGTGCCGTTGCAATTGTAAGCTCGGGATACTCATCGCGCGGAGCTGCATTCGGATTGCCCGGAGTTGGCGTAGTAAATATCGACCAGGTGTTGCCGCCATCGGTTGTCCTTCCTCGGGAATGCCCACGCTGATTAGCGGTAAGCAATAGGTAGCTATCGACAATGATCCCCCCCGGATTGCTTAGTACTGCTCCTTCTTGCTTGGCTTGGGTAATTTTAAAATTAGTGTGCAAATTTGGAAGGGTCTGAATATCCCGACCCGAACACCAAAACCGGAGAAAACCATTACCCGCAATATTAATTCCGGCCGGAATAGCCCACTTCATGGGTTCCAGCTCGTTGTCGCTCAAATAAAATCCGCTCAAATCTACTGGTGTGCCAGAAGTATTATAGAGCTCCAGCCAATCTTCGTAATCGCCAAAATTATCTATGAAGCCACCTCCTTGAAAATTTGCGGCACTCAATTCGTTTATTACCACTTGAGCGCGCAAGGAGAACCCTATCGAAAAGGCAAAAAGCAGCGTAAGCAATCGGTTCATAAAGCAGGTTAAAAAATGGTTTCAGTTCATTGACGATACGTTTAGATACAAGTTGTATCTAAGGTAATATCACAAATTTAGCAGTTGATTCTCCCAAAACCAAGACATAAGATCCAGTGGGCAAATCAAAGTTCAAATTTTGATTATTGATGAAGGGCATAATGGGAAATTCTGCGACATTCCTACCCGCTAAGTCATAGACCTTTAGAACATCAGGCTTATTGAGTTCACTGCTCAGAGTGGCACTTCCACTACTTGGGTTTGGCCAAATCTTTAAAGGCTTCCGCTCTGCTTTCTGAGCAATGCTGAGTGGGAAACCATTGGTTTCCGAAAAGGAAGGTATCATGCAGCTTATCGATCCGGTGCCATTTCCAAATCGACCCTCACTATCATCGGGAATTTGAGGTCCAAATTTCACGTAGTCAACTGTGAGCGTGTCCGGGTTGGAGAGGAGAATATCATCGCCGTCGGCACCTAACTTGAAAAAGGTATGCAAGCCGGGTTCAAAAAGGCCTTGGTCGCACCAAATGATCAAATAGCTGTTGGGCGCCATAGTAGTGTCGGGGAAAACAAATTGCGCAGGCTCCCCGATCTTATCGCTCAAGAACCATCCGCCCAGATTGATGGGTTGTGGGCTGTTGTTGTACAATTCGATCCAATCTTCGTAACCTCCCCATTGATCTTGTACCGTACTTTCATTTATAGCTTGATATTCATTGATCACCACCCCCGGGTTCACACTATTGGTATTCGCGGAAGCAAAGGTGGGAATGAGTATTTTAAAAGGGCCGCTCCCGTTTGGGAATCTACCTATGGTAATATCGTCGGGGATCGAGCCGAAACTCACGAAATCGACCGTGGCCGTGTCTGTATCGTACAAACCTACCTTTTCGCCGCTACCACTGAGGTTGAAAGCGGCGTGATAAGCACCCTGCTCCGGTTGGTTGTCGCACCAGATGATCAGGTAGGAGTCAGCAGGCAACACGGTATTCGGAAAAGCGTACTTGGTTCTTGTTGCTCGGCTGTCTGACAGAAAATAGCCTTCCAGTTGGACGGCTTCGCCACTTGCGTTGTAAATCTCTATCCAATCGTCGAATTCGCCAAATTCATCGGCGGCTGTACCATCGTTGCCAGCCATGAGTTCATTGATCAAAAGCTTGCCAAAGAGCGGCTCACATTGTGCCAAAGCTGCTGGAGAATGGCCTGCGAGAATTAATACGAGCCAGCCAAAATTTAATAATTTCATAACCGAAAGGTAGCCAAATATCCGAATTGGAATGTTTAACGAGAAATAATAGGATTGCAAGCCTGGACTAAATAATTACCAAGACTCACACATACACTAAGCTGTGTGCTTAGGCCATTACCACCTGATTGACGGATCGATATAAGAACTCATTGCAGATTCTGCGGCGGGCAAAACGCGTTGGGCTGTCGGAATTGAGGAATTTGTTATAAAGCTCGCGAGATACCTCAAAGTACTCGAAGCTTTCGCCGTTCGAGAAATCAAGCGTTAATACCTGCTTTTGATAGTTGTAATTGGTTACCTGAGCCGCGCTGATAGTAGCGTTATAGGCTTCAGCATTCTTCGCCTTGGTTTCTGGAGCCACGCTTACTAAAAAATGGTACGCTTCGATCAAGATTTTACTCTTCGATTCCGCATCTTCCCGTTCTGTTTCATCCTGAAATTTATCGGGATGAAATGCCTTCATCACGTTGCGATAAACGGTTTTCAGGCCTTGGAGATCTGCGGCTGATGTTACACCGAGAACTTTTCGGCTTTCTGAGATTTTCGACATGACTGCGCTTTTTTTAATTTCTGCTCCCGTTTTAGGGCGCGCAAAGGTAATTATAATTCTTTTCGAAATTGAGCCTGTGCATTATTCGACTATTGCGCACTCGTGAATTTAGTAATCGGTGATCGAACGGTACACCCAGCCAATTCGGGAAGATAGAGACATATCTAATTTCAGGAATACTAAAAGGCATCATTGCGACACGAGCGGAAACCAATACCCTACATTTAGCGATCTTTTCGAGCCCATGAAAAACCAAAAGAGAAAAATAATTAAGAAAATGATTTGGATAATACTCCTGCTGATGATTGCACTGGTGGTAATTGTTGTTGCGCTATTCCTCAATTCCAAACCTTTTGGAAAAGCTCCTGCGGGCGAGCGATTGGAGCGCTTTTCGAAAGTAAAATATTATCACGACGGAGCCTTCCACAACATAGAAGAAACCCCGATGCTGGCCGATGGTGCTTCTTATACCAAAATACTCTTCGAGTTTTTCTTTAAAAGCTCCATGCGTAAAAGCCCAAAAACGCCCCTTCCAACCGTTAAGACTGATCTCAAAGCACTTGCAGCTATTTCGGACGTGCTGATTTGGTTCGGACATTCCTCCTATTTCATGCAAATCGATGGCATTCGCATTTTGGTCGATCCCGTGTTTAGCGGCAGCGCATCGCCAGTGCCCGGAAGCGTAAAAGCTTTCCCCGGAACAGATATTTACAGCGCCCGTGATATGCCGGAAATCGACTTGCTGCTAATCACACATGATCATTATGATCACCTCGATTATGAAACCATTGTTGCCCTGAAGCCCAAGGTAAAGCAGGTTATTACTTCGCTTGGCTGTGGGAGTCATCTTGAATACTGGGGTTACGATGCTTCGCTCATTACCGAATTAAATTGGGAAGAGTCGATCGATTTTAATGAGAACTTAAAATTAACTGCTCTCCCTGCTCGCCACTTTGGCGGCCGTGGTCTAAACCGCGGAAACACCTTTTGGTCGGCCTTCTTGATGGAGTCTGATGCTCTTTCAATTCTTGTGGGCGGAGACAGCGGTTATGGCAAACATTTCAAAGAAATCGGAAATGCTCATCCGGGTATCGATCTTGCAATTCTTGAAAATGGGCAGTACGATGTAAAATGGCCCTTTATCCATATGCAGCCCGATGAAGTAATATTAGCCATAAAGGATCTGGGAGCAAAACGCTTACTCCCTGTACATTCCGGAAAGTTTGCTTTGGCTAACCACGACTGGGACGAGCCGCTAAAAAGCATCAATGATGCCAGCAGTAAAGCTGGCATTCCACTTTTGACGCCGAGAATCGGCGAAGTTATTAGGCTAAATGATGCCGATCAGCGCTTCGACGCTTGGTGGGTCGGAATTGACTGATGAGTTGATCACTTTCGGGATGATATGTTAAAGTGCGAGTCTATGAATCAGTCTATTGTTTTTTTTCGCATTTTTGAGCAGCGAAAAACATATAAAACGCATCGTCATGAAAAAATTTCTTCCTTTTGTACTCGTTCTTTTTATTCTTTCTTCCTGTGAAGAAGATAGTGTTACTCCCCTACCACAGATTAACGAGTCAAAACTGCGTGAAGTGATCGAAGACAAGAAAGTAGATGCACTCGAAATGTGTTGTTCTGATTGTCCTTGCAATCAAGAAATGGGAGTTGGTAAAGATTTTAGCTTTCCGGGCAGCAATACGGTTCGTATTCGCCGAAATGAGTACGATCTCAACCGCGTTTTTAGCTACCGCATCGAGCAATTTCAAGATGGCTGGCAAAAAGAAACGCGGATGATTATGTATATGGAGTAATTCACCCTTAGAGCTATTTCTGATGCGACGCTGGCATTACGAAACAGCGCGTAATTTCCAAATTTGCAATAGGTCAAACGCCATTTTCATATTGGCTCATTCACACGCCTTGATTGGATAGCAATATCACAAAACCGGTGTTTTATTTGACGCTGACTGTAATTTCATTAAATTGATTGAATTCAACTCCTTATCGAAAAAATTGCAGCAGGTCCGTTTTCTCTTTTTCCATCCAATTTAACCATAAATCCCATCTTATCATGACCATTCACAGGCGCTACTGGCTGATGCTAATATTGGCTTTACCGCTCTTAATTCAGGGTTGCGAAAGCCAGAATAACACATGGAAAGAGAGCGTTGCCGATCCAGATCTTCTACATTCCTGCGTAGAAAAGCTAACGAAGACAGTCGTCTATGACGTTTTCTCACCACCCGTTTCTTCGCGCGTATATGCGTACCCTTCCATAGCAGCTTATGAAGCCTTTCACCACGGAAATCCAGCTAAAAAACTTTCGGGCAGGCTTAATGATTTTGAGCTTCCTGATGTCGCGATACCAGCGAATGTCTCTAAAGAAATAGCAGCATGCGCAGCCTTCTTGGAAACCAGTAAAGCATTTATTTTTTCTGAAAATCAGATTGCTCAGTTTCAGGATAGCCTGCTTCAATACTATATTACCAAAGGCGTACCAGAGGAAACTATAGATGCTTCTGAAACCTATGGAAAAGAAATAGCCAAATATGTGGTGGCATGGTCAAATAAAGACAATTACAAAGAATCACGGTCGTTTCAACGCTACACTCCATCTAAGATAGATAGTGCATATGCTTTAACTCCGCCCGACTATACAGATGCGCTGGAGCCCAATTGGAATAAAATCAGGCCTTTAGTTATGGATTCAGTTTCCCAATTTATGCCGGCGCGACCCATACCTTACAGCAGCGACACTGCTTCGGCTTTCTTCAAACAAGCATATGACGTTTACAAGCTTTCTCAAGTGCTCTCAGACTAAGAAAAAGATATTGCCAGATTTTGGGACAATAACCCCTTTATCAATGAACATCACGGTCATTTAATGATTGGTGTAAAAAAGGTTGGACCTCCCGGTCATTGGTTGGGAATCGCCGAAATGGCTTGCAAACATTACAATACCGATATCGAAGGATCCATTGATGCCTATGCATTCACATCTATCGCATTTTTCGATGCATTCATTTCTGCTTTTGACGAGAAGTATCGCAGTCATTATATTCGACCGGAAACCTATATAAACAGGCATATAGATGCAACCTGGCAACCGCTTATTCACACACCACCGTTTCCGGAATATCCGAGTGCACACAGCGTAACATCGGGTGCTGTGGCAACCGTACTTACTCAACTTTTTGGCGAAAATTTCGCATTCACAGATTCAGTTGAAGTACCTTTTGGGCAGCAGCCAAGGCAACTTCCCAGTTTTCTCGAAGCAGCTCAGGAAGCATCCATAAGCCGACTTTATGGTGGTATTCACTATTTGGAATCGCTGGATAACGGCAATCTTCAGGGCAGAGTTTTGGGAGCATTTATCGTAAATAAATTGCAAATAAATCCATTGGTTTTGGCTCCTTTAACTGCTCAAGATGAGTTATAGGTTACCCATTCGAATGATTTTCATCCTGGCCATTTTCGCTTCTTGCGAACCCAAGAGGGATGGAACGGTTCAAGATGAGACAGCTGCTCCCGAAAAACAGACCGCTCTCTTTAAAATGATAAGTCCCGATAGCTCAGGGGTAAGATTTGCCAACCATATTACTCAGACTTTTGCGCTCAACGTTTATACGTATGCGTATTTATTCAATGGCGGAGGAGTTGCAACGGGCGATATTAATAATGACGGGCTACCCGACATTTATTTTACCTCCACAATCGGAGAAGATAAGCTATACCTGAATAAAGGAAACCTGACATTTGAAGACATTTCAGCGAAAGCGGGCATCGCCAACTTCGTAGGAATCAAGACAGGGGTCACGATGGCCGATATCAATAATGATGGCTATTTGGACATCTACGTGTGCCGCTCTGGCCCAACCAAGGATGAACAAAATTTAAATAATCTCGTGTTTATTAATAATCAAGATTTGACTTTTACTGAGCAAGCATCCAGCCTTGGGCTTCTAGATAAAAGCAATTCTACTCAAGCGTATTTCGCTGATTTCGATGAGGATGGAGACCTAGACATCTACTTGGTAAATCATCGAATTGACTTTACCAATAGCACAAAATTAAGGCTCAAACAAAATGAAGACGGATCAATTGAAAGGATCCTTGGAGCCCAAACGGCCTTTGAATCGGATCGATTGTTTAGAAATGATGGCAGGTCTTTTTCAGATGTTAGTAAAGCAGCAGGCATCGACAATAGTGCTTTCGGGCTGAGTGCATCTATCGGAGACTTTAACAATGATGGGCACCTGGACATATATGTCGCCAACGATTATGTGGACCCAGACTTTTGCTATATAAATAATGGTGACGGTACCTTCCGCGAGTCGATGGAAAAGATTTTTAGGCATATCAGTCAAAGTACCATGGGAACCGATGCGGCGGATGTAAATAACGATGGCTTAATTGATATCGTGGCTGCCGATATGGCTTCCGAGTCGAATTTTAGACAAAAATCTTTAATCAGCGTAATGATGTATGATCGATTTGCGACATTGTTGGAATATAATTTTGGAAAACAATTGAGCCGAAATACGCTCCAAATTAATAATGGAAATGGCTCATTTAGTGAAGTCGGTGAGTTTGCTGGTCTAAGCCGAACCGACTGGAGTTGGTCGCCTACTATTTTGGATCTTGATAACGACGGCTATAAAGATATTTTCATCACCAATGGGTATCGTTTTGAAGTCACAAACCACGACTATCTCAAGTTTACGCTCGACTCGCTGAATAAAAACGTTGGACTCTCATCGGCAGAAAAACTGGAGATTTTTTTGTCGAAAATTCCAACATCCAAATTGAGCAACTACGCCTTCCGCAATGAGCATTCTCTGAAATTCTCGAATAAAACTTCGGAATGGGGCCTAGACATTCCATCAAATTCAACAGGGGCTAGCTTCGCTGATCTGGATGGAGACGGAGATCTGGATATGATTATAAACAACACGGATGATTTTGCTTCTGTGTACGAGAACTTAAGCAATGATGCACTCGGCAACAACTATCTAAAAGTAAATTTCGATGGAAAATCAGGAAATCTTCTGGGCGTAGGATCTCGGGTGGAAGTAACCACGAATGAAGGGATTCAAGTACAAGAATATTTCCCGAGCCGCGGATTCATATCCGGAGTGTCGAGCGAAGTGCATTTCGGCTTGGGTAAAAATAAAGCAATTAATCAGGTGCGCGTTATCTGGCCGGACAAAAAAGAAGAGATAATTGAGAATCCAGAAATCAATCAAACTTTAACATTCAACTACGTCAATTCAAATAAAGCTTCATTGTTAAATCTGGCAAAGACTCAGGTTATTTTTGAAGAACTGGCCAAGGATGTCATAGACTTTACACATAGTGAAGCGGAATTTATCGATTTTAAAAGAGAGCCATTAATTCCTCATCTGCTCTCATGCGAAGGGCCCATTCTTGCCGTGGCAGATATTAACAATGATGGCTTGGATGACCTTTTTGTAGGTGGCGGTGGCGGAAAAGCCAATGATTCAAAGAGCGGCCAAGCAGGGGTGATTTTTTTGCAACGGAAGGATGGAACCTTTAGCACGCTGGCCCAACCTGCACTTGAAGCAGATCGATTGGCTGAGGATGTGGGCGCACTTTTTTTCGATGCAGATAACGATGGCGATCAGGATCTTTACGTGGTGAGTGGTAGCAATGAGTATGATTCGGAAAGTCCGCTTTATCAAGATCGATTATATACGAACGATGGTTCCGGCCGATTGCAAAGAAAGGTGTCGGCTCTTCCCAACGAAGTACTTAGTGGAAGCTGCGTAAAGGCGGCTGATTTTGATGGCGATGGTGATCTTGATCTATTTGTGGGAAGCAAACTGCTCCCCGGAAGCTACCCGAAAGCCCCCGGCAGCTTATTGCTGAAAAACGAAGGGGGTACTTTCAAAAATGTTTCTGCAACCTTTTTTCCGAAAAATTGGAAATCATCCATGGTTTTTGACGCTGTGTGGTGTGATTTGAACAACGACAAACGCCCAGATTTGATAATCGTAGGCGAATGGATGCCCATCACCATTTTCGAAAACACGGGAAATTCGTTTGAAATGCGCGAAATCGAAAACTCTACGGGTTGGTGGAATTGCATAGAAATGATCGATCACGATCAAGATGGCGATACGGATTTTGTAATCGGAAATTTAGGCTTAAATTCCCGTCTAAAAGCCAGTCCATCAGAGCCATTACGCATATATTACGATGATTTCGACTCAAATGGAAGTGTAGATGCCATAATAAGTTACTACAACGAAGGGCAGGAGTATCCTCTGGTTCAAAAAGATTTGCTCCTGAGCCAGTTGCCCGTATTAAAAAAGAAGTATGTGACCTACAATAGCTACGCCTCAGCAACGATACAGAATTTACTTTCAAATGAACAGCTGGCAAAAAGTAATAAAAAAGAAGCGGTCAACTTTAGCTCTTCCATCTTAGAAAATCTAGGCGGTGGAAGTTTCAAACTATTACCTCTTCCCGAAGAAGCTCAACTCGCGCCCATACGATCCATACTAAAGTTGGACTATGATGCTAATGGCACGGAAGATTTACTGCTCCTGGGAAACTCTTTTGGAACTGAAGTAGAAACGGGTGTTTACGACGCGCTCAATGGGGTATTACTCAAAAATACTAATGGAAATTTTAGACCCGTCCACTTCGCAGAAAGTGGGTTTTTTGCTCCGGGCGATGGGAGAAGTTTAGCTCAGGTTAAAACATCGAATGAAGCTACATTGGTCATTGCTGCTTACAATAATGCACCCTTGCGTATTTGGAAAATCAATAAATGATTGTTTCTAAAAGAGACGTAGAAGTATTCAGAAAATGTGACACGTGCATACCTGAAGACATCTACTATTTGTAGTCCAAAAAATTTGCAACATAGGCCAATATATTTTCCGCTCACCAAACTGAAAAGAAAATTTAGCATCTCGTGAATTAAGTGGGAGAAACTTTTATCATTGTAGCGAAAAAACCGAAATATGAGCATGATCAAAGAGTTTAAGGAGTTTGCCATGCGCGGCAATCTGGTAGACTTAGCTGTTGCATTCGTCATGGGAGCCGCTTTTACAAAATTAGTGTCGTCTTTTGTCGATGGCATCGTGATGCCGCTCGTCGGATTAGTGACGGCAGGCGTGGATTTCACCAAATTGAAATTGGTGCTAAAAGAAGCTCAGATTGGTGCAGATGGAGCGGTATCTGTTCCAGAAACGGCTATCAGCTACGGTCAGTTTATTACGGTCACCCTGGATTTTATAATTGTTTCTTTCGCGATGTTTATGCTCGTAAAAGCGGTGAACAAGATGCGGAAGAAGGAAGATCCCGTGCCCGCAGGCCACACTCCCGATCAGGCTTTGCTTATTGAAATTCGCGATTTGCTCAAAAAGTAATTAGCCCTGTTGTAATTTTGAAGCCGAACCTTGGTTCGGCTTTCTTGTTTAGTAGGCTGTGAGATTAATTTTTATCTGCCTTTGGGCGTTCTTTATACCACGATTGGACGCTACAGCTCAAAATAGGAACGCCATGAACCCCGTAAATAATGACTCCAACAAGGTAACCGTCGAGATTTGGAGCGACGTAATGTGTCCCTTCTGCTATATCGGAAAGCGGAGATTTGAGAAAGCCCTCGATCAATTTACATTTAAGCAAGATGTGGAAGTGGTGTGGAAAAGCTTCCAGCTAAATCCTTCCATGGTTACAAACCCCGACGTAAGCGTCAAAGAGCATCTTGCTGAGCAAAAAGGCTGGAGTGCGGCTCAAACCGACCAGGCTATGGATCATGTAATCCAAATGGCCGCCGAAGAAGGGCTTCATTACGATTTTGATAAAGCCGTGGTTGCCAATTCGTTCAAGGCACATCGACTTTTGCAATATGCCAAAACGAAAAATCAAGGCGACGCCCTTAAAGAAGCTTTGCTTAAAGCCTATTTCATCGATGGGGAAAACACAGACGATGATGTCATTTTGCTCGATTTGGCAATAGCCGTTGGCCTCGATAAAGCGGAGAGCATTGCAGTGCTACAAAACAAAGATTCCTTTGCAGAAGCCGTCAAAACAGATATTCAGGAAGCCAATCAAATGGGCATTCGCGGGGTGCCTTACTTCGTGATCAATAGCAAGTACGGCATTTCGGGGGCGCAAGAAGTGAAAGTTTTTGAGCAGGCTCTAAGGCAGGCTTATGCAGAAACGCAATTAATAGAATCGGCAGCGGGAAGCGCGGAAGGGGCTGTTTGCACACCCGAGGGTGAATGTGAATAAACTACCGACTATTTTCAGGTTGTCATTATTTCGTTAATTCTCGGTAAGCGGCCACTTTCCTTATAGTTCTAAAGCTATATTCGCCTTATGGAAATCAAGGTAACCATTGAGCATCTGGGCGGCGGATTGCGATTTAGAGCTAAAAACGCTGCGGGGCTCACCGCCCTAATTGATGGTGGCTCATCGCCGGAAGGTATGCGGCCAATGGAGTTTTTGCTCAGCGCATTAGGTTCTTGCACCGCTTTCGATGCCCTCTTGATTCTCGAAAAGCAGCGTCAGAAAGTTGAAAAATTTGAAGTGGAAATCCGTGGTACGCGTCCCGATAATCTACCTGTAAAGCCCTTTACTGCCATAGAACTCGTGTTTCATCTAAGTGGCGATCTCGATCGGGCAAAAGTCGAGCGCGCATTTTCCCTTTCGCTCGAAAAATATTGTTCCGTAAAGGCGTCGCTCGACCCAAACATTTCGATCGCCCATCGCGTAGAACTTTCAGCCTGAATTTAAAGCGCTTACCCCCCTTAACGCTATGGATGCACTCTTTTTAAAATCACTTTACGCGCGGAATAAAAACTGCGATCGCTGCCCTTCGCCTAAACAGATAGCCGAATTTACCCGCGGTATTATTCGCTTTCTCTTCCCCGACTTCGACAAGAAGGAATTTAACACCTTGAGGGAGTTTCAACTTTATGCAGATCAACTCAAGGTCGATCTTGAGCAGATCCTCACCAGCAACTCAGGCGAACAATCTCAAGCACAGATTATTACAGAATCTTTTTTTGACGCGCTCCCCGATCTCTCCGAATTGATCGGCGAAGACATCACAGCTATGTACATGGGTGATCCGGCGGCTCGATCCGAATCGGAGATTATCCGAAGCTATCCCGGCTTTTTCGCTATCGCTTCTTACCGCATCGCTCATGTGCTGAAAAACCTGGGCGTTCAACTTATTCCCCGGCTCATCACCGAGCAAGCACATAGCCGCACAGGTATTGATATTCACCCCGGAGCCACCATCGGGCGGAGTTTTTGTATAGACCATGGCACGGGCGTAGTAATTGGAGAAACGAGCCATATAGGCAAGCACGTTAAAATTTACCAAGGGGTAACCCTCGGTGGGCTTAGCGTCGATAAAGCCGATGCCGATACGAAACGCCATCCCACCATTGGCGATCACGTGGTGATTTACGCCGGAGCAACTATTTTGGGTGGACAGACCGAAATCGGCCACCATGCTGTGATAGGGGGTAATGTATGGCTCACACGGAGCGTGCCGCCGCACACGAAAGTTTATTACAAAGCGGCTCTAACCAATGGCGATGGCGACACCGACCTGATTGAATACAAATTATGAAGCTCATCGATTTAATTGGCAATACTCCACAGGTTGAAATAAGCCATATTTGGAAAAATCCAAAAGTCAAAATCTCCGGCAAGCTCGAAGGTCATAACCCGGGCGGAAGCGTAAAGGACCGAGCTGCTTATGGCATGATAACAGGTGCACTAGAACGCGGCGACATTAAAGCCGGCGATAAATTGGTGGAAGCCACAAGTGGCAATACCGGTATAGCATTGGCCATGATCGCGCGGCTTCTCCAGCTTGATATGACGCTTATAATGCCCGAAAACAGCACCGCGGAAAGGGTGCAGACAATGCGAGCTTTTGGGGCAAAAGTGATTTTGAGCCCTGCCGAAGGCACCATAGAATACTCCCGCGAGCTTGCCGAAAAAATGGCGAACGAAGAGGGTTATTATATGCTTGATCAGTTTTCAAATCCCGACAATTGGAAAATGCATTTCCGAACAACCGGGCCAGAAATTTGGAGAGACACCGAAGGAAAGGTTACGCACTTTATTAGTGCAATGGGCACAACCGGCACTATTATGGGCGTATCTCGCTATCTGAAATCGCAAAATCCCGAAGTTCAAATCATTGGCACCCAGCCCACCGAAGGATCGAGCATACCGGGCATACGCCGATGGAGCCCAGCTTTCTTACCCAAAATTTACGAAGCTTGGCGCGTAGATCGACAAATAGAAGTGAGCCAAGCAGAAGCCACCACTATGGCGCTGAGACTAGCGCGCGAAGAAGCGATCTTCTCGGGCATGAGTAGCGGCGGTGCCCTGACCGCAGCGCTGCGCGTAGCCGAAGAGCTCGAAGAAGGCCATATCGTGTTTATTGTCTGCGACCGTGGCGATCGATACCTAAGCTCGGATCTTTTCGCTTAATACTTCCGGAGCGCAAGGTCAAAACATTGACCATTCGCCGCGTGTTTTTGGTTTCTTAACGCGCTATTGCACCATTTATGCTTAAGCATGTTAATTGTCGCGAGTTTTTTCTTTGCTTCGCAAGATAAACTTGCTCTCGCTATGCTTATTAACCGATTATTGGCTGTAGCCGCCATTTGCACATCTTCACTCCTATCGGCTCAAACGCCTGAAGTTTCTTGGCTCCGTTTCCCCAGTATCTCGCCCGATGGCTCTACCGTAGCCTTTGCCTACCAAGGCGATATCTTCACCGTGCCCATGTCGGGCGGGGCAGCAAAGCAGATTACCCTACATGAAGCTTACGAAAGTCATCCCGTATGGAGCCGGGACGGGAAGTCGATCGCTTTTGCAAGTATGCGCTATGGCAACGATGACGTGTTTACAGTATCGGCAGAAGGTGGAGTACCCCAGCGACTTACTTTCCATAGCGCCGGCGATATTCCCCAGTGTTTCTCGCCCGATGGATCGAAAGTGCTCTTTAGCTCTTCGCGTTTAGATGCACAATCGGCCATATTATTCCCGTCAGGAGTGCTTCCCGAACTCTACGAAATGAGCGTAAGTGGTGGTCGCGAGCGACAAATTCTGACTACTCCGGCTATGGACGTGATATTTAATAAAGCGGGCGATTTAATGGCGTTCCATGACCAAAAGGGTTATGAAGACGATTTGCGAAAGCACCATACCTCATCTGTAGCACGCGACATATGGACGTACAATACAGCGAGTAAGGCCTTCACGCAGATTACCACCTGGGAAGGTGAAGACCGAAACCCTGTATTTTATGCCCCCGACAAAATCTACTTTCTGAGTGAACGCAGTGGATCTTTCAACGTGTGGAAAGCAGATATTACAGATGGAAAAGAGCAAAATGCCCAGCAAGTAAGTTTCTTTGAAAAGCACCCGGTTCGCGAGCTTTCCATCGCCGAAAACGGCATGATCGTATTTGTATTCAACGGTGATCTCTATACCCAGCTGCCCCCCGCTGAACCTGTGAAAGTGGAAGTAATGGTGAAGCGCGACCGCCGTTACAACGATGTAACAGTGGAACTTATTAGCGGCGATTGCAGCGAGTTTTTGCTTTCGCCAAATGAAAAAGAAATAGCCTTCATTGTGCGTGGTGAAGTATTTATTACCTCCATCGAATTTAACGATACGAAGCGCATAACCAATACCCCTGAGCAAGAGCGCGACCTGGCCTTCAATAGCGCTGGCACGAAACTCATGTATTCCAGCGAGCGAAATCAAAGCTGGAACATCTATGAAGCCGCGCTTGGCAGAAAAGAAGAGAAATACTTCTACAACAGCACCTTAATTGCTGAGAAAGCCTTGGTAGAAACCACTGCCGAAACCTTCCAAGCCACCTACTCGCCCGACGATAAAGAGATTGCCTTTTTGGAAAACCGCACTACTTTGCGCGTTAAAAATCTAGCTTCTGGCGCTACTCGCACCGTATTGCCCGGGAATCTTAACTACAGCTATTCCGATGGCGACCAATATTACACTTGGGCGCCCGATAGTAAGTGGTTGCTAATAGAATTCAATGATCAAAATCGCTGGGTTAGTCAAGTGGGACTTGTGAAAGCAAGTGGCGAAGAACCACCGATAAACCTAAGCCAAAGCGGGTACAATAACAACCGCCCAAAATTTGGAATGGACGGAAAAATGATCTATTGGATGAGCGATAAGGATGGCTTCCGGTCGCACGGGAGTTGGGGATCGCAATCGGATGTGTTTGCTTTGTTTTTAACGATCGACGCTTACAAGCAATTCACACTCGATAAGGCCGATTACGCCTATTGGAAAGAGCAGAAAGAAGAAAAGGACAAAGAAAAAGAGAAATCCAAAGACGATTCCAAAGGCAAGGACAAGGATAAAAAAGACGAAGATGACAAGAAAAAGGAGCCTGTAAAACCCATTGAAATAGATTGGGAAGGGCTGCAAGATCGAAAGCTTAAACTCACCATATTCTCGTCGTTCCTGGCCGATTTTGTATTAAGTAAAGATGCTGAAACACTTTATTATTTGGCTTCCACCGGCGAAGAAGTAAACCTTTGGCAAACCAAGTTTAGAGAAAAAGAAACCAAAATTCTGGCAGAAGTGAAGGGCAACTATTCCGCTTTGAACATCGATAAGGAATCTAAATTTATCTATCTCGAAAACGCGGGAAACCTTCACAAGGTAGATTTGAGCGATGGAGCAGTAAAAGGCATTGCCTTTTCGAGTGAAATGTTGCTCAATACCGATGCCGAGCGGCGCTACATGTTTGAGCATGCCTGGCGCCAATTTCGAGATAAGTTCTACCTGGTCGATATACATGGTGCCGATTGGCAATATTACCACGACAACTACGCACAGTTTCTGCCACATATCAACAACGGGTACGATTTTGCCGACCTGCTCAGCGAGATGCTCGGTGAAGCCAATGCATCGCATACCGGAGCATTCTACCGCGATAATATGCCTACCGGCGATGCCACAGCGAGCTTGGGCATATTTACAGATCCCGATTATACCGGTGCAGGCATTCGGATTTTAGAACTCCTGCCAAAAAGTCCCTTGTTGAACGAAGGAAAAAAAGTGTCAAATGGGGTAATCATCGAAAAAATTGATGGGCAACCAATACCCGCCGGCATCAACTACTGGCCCCTGCTCAACCGCAAAGCGGACAAAAAAGTGTTGATCTCCTATTTCAACCCGGCTAATAATAAGCGGTGGGACGAAGTAGTAGAACCCATAACGCGTGGAGCTGAGAACCAATTGCTTTACGAGCGATGGGTAAACACGCGAGAAGCCGAAACCAAGCGACTTTCCGACGGGAAGATTGGCTACGTGCACGTGCGCGGAATGGACTCCGAAAGCTTCCGCGAAGTGTATAGCAACGCCTTGGGCAAGTACAATGCCTGCGACGCGTTGGTAGTGGATACCCGCTTCAACGGCGGCGGCTGGCTGCACGACGACTTGGCGACTTTCCTGAGCGGCGAAGCTTACATGCAGTTTGTACCCCGTGGACAAGAAAATCTAGGAGCCGAACCCATTGCTAAATGGCAGAAACCATCCGCAGTGATAATGAGCGAAAGCAACTACTCCGACGCCCATCTCTTCCCCTACACGTATAAGTTTTTTAATATTGGAAAACTGGTCGGGATGCCGGTACCCGGCACAGGCACAGCCGTGTGGTGGGAATCGATGATCGACGGCACCGTATTCGGGATTCCACAGCTAGGCATGCGCGACACTAAAACTGGCAAGCTTATGGAAAACCTGCAACTGGAGCCCGATATCAGAGTGTTCAACGAACCCGCAAAATCAGGTCAAGGTACGGATCAACAGCTGGAAGCGGCAGTGAAACATTTATTAGAAATTACTGCCCGCTAAGGGCCAATCAGAATTAAGCGGTAACCCCCATTAATTCGGCCATCTTAGCGCCAATCTGAGCGGGTGAGTCCACTACGTGGATGCCACAATCGCGTAGAATTGCTTTCTTCGCTTCGGCGGTATCGTCGTGGCCACCTACTATCGCTCCGGCGTGGCCCATAGTGCGGCCCTTTGGAGCGGTAACTCCAGCTATAAAACCTACCACAGGCTTGGTGCCATGCTCTTTGATCCACCGGGCAGCATCGGCTTCGAGGTTGCCCCCAATTTCGCCGATCATTACGATTCCTTCTGTACCCGGATCGGCCATAAGCATCTGAACGGCTTGCTTGGTGGTAGTGCCAATTATTGGATCTCCGCCAATGCCAATGGCCGTAGATTGACCCATCCCAGCTTTGGTAATTTGATCCACCGCTTCGTAGGTAAGCGTACCCGATTTCGAAACGATTCCAATAGTTCCTTTTTTGAAAATAAAGCCGGGCATGATCCCCACTTTGGCTTCACCAGCTGTCATCACTCCAGGGCAGTTGGGTCCAATTAAGATGCAATCGCGTGCATCAACATATTGCTTCACCTTTACCATATCGTTCACCGGAATACCTTCGGTGATTGTTACAATCACCTTGATACCAGCTTCGGCCGCTTCAAGTATAGCATCGGCAGCAAATGCCGGGGGCACAAAAATGATCGAAACGTCGGCACCTGTTTTGGCGACAGCCTGAGCTACGGTGTCGAATACTGGTCGGTCGAGGTGCGTTTGCCCGCCTTTTCCGGGGGTAACCCCTCCTACCACATTGGTGCCGTACTCTATCATTTGGCCGGCATGGAAGCTACCTTCCGACCCTGTAAAACCTTGTACAATGACTTTTGAATTTTTGTTGACGAGCACGCTCATAGTGGCTGAATAAATGGGGTTAAAATTTCGGGTACAAACATACTTTAATAAGGTGTGGACGCCAAACCGACATGATCAAAATTGATCGAGAATTCAGAACCTTTTAAAATAGAAGTCCTACCAGGTCGAAAGATTCGCTCCTACCCGTCAAGCTCACGTTCTCCTAATGTTGAACTCCATCTGGTTTATTCGGAAGAATATCATAAACCGCTTTTGACATAAATAAGTGCCTACCGCGTGGTTTTGCGTGTCCGCAGATTCGTGCGGTTGTACTCATGACATCGCCGCTAAAGTCGGGTTGCTTTTTCAAGTCGCCCACATAGGCCACCATTACTTCGCCAATGTGCTGTGCCGATCGAAACATAGGCTTTAGCATGATTTAAAGAAAATTTCAAAAAATAGCGGTATAAAAAAACAGGCCCGAAGGCCTGTTCTTAAATTTTCGGAGCGTCCGTTAATTGTAAGTAGTAGTGAAGGTATAAGTAACGTTTTGAATTACGAATGTTTCAGTAGTTGTTAATGCAGTACTGCTCAATGCAGTAACCACATATTCAGTTGATTGTCCTCCCGCCGTAAGAACTACGCGAGTCTCGTCACTATTCCATATCCAAACTCCGCTCTGTATTACCTGTGGATCATTTGGATCGCATTTGGATGCACCTTCTTCATTCGTAAAAGTGCCATTTGCGTTGAGCTTTAAAAAATCGTCCAAATCGCAGGCTTGAAGAAAAGGGATCAAATTGTTCTCTTGCGTACCATTTCCATCTAAGTCAATTGCTGGTTCCACATTCAAACTTACTACTGACCAAGACTGCGATGTAATAAGCTGTGATCTAGTGGGCGCTGGTTCATCTTCATCGTCATCGCCGCAACTAACCATTACAAAAGATAACAGGGCGAGCATGGGTAAAAATTTCAATACGTTCATTTTGGGTTGATTTAAGTGTTTTTGGTTTATCGATTAGATTTTGGAAGGTGAACAGTGCATGTTCTCTGTTCATCTAACGCGAGCGAAGATATACAACTGGTTGAAATTCTAAATTGAATATTTGATGAAATTACGCGCCATGTGGCAGCTGCGAAATAATTCTGATTGCGCATATTGAAAAAGCTACGAAACCCTCTATAGCATTCCCGATTATAACGGTGACAGAGACATCCATTATATCCTAGCTGGATAATAAGCGCATAAATTTCTCACTTTCTTGAAAGCCCAGTTCCCCTACCTTTGCCGCAATGATAGCCTCACCATCTGACACTATTTGCGCACTCTCCACTCCCGCAGGTACGGGCGCTTTAGGCGTTATTCGCATTTCTGGAAAAGATGCAACACTGATTTTTCAACGTATTTTCTCGAAGCACATAGAAAAGGCTCCGGGCTACACCCTGCATTACGGCGAGATACGCTGGAATAAGGAGCCGATCGATGAAGTGATGGTCAGTATTTTCCGCGCTCCCCGATCGTTTACCGGCGAAGATACCGTGGAAGTATCCTGCCATGGCTCTCCTTATATTCTTTCGCAAGTCATGCAGGCGCTTCTGGCAAATGGCTGCCGATTGGCCGCACCGGGCGAGTTTAGCATGCGGGCATTTGCCAACGGTAAAATGGACTTGAGCCAGGCTGAAGCCATAGCCGACTTAATCGCTTCTTCTTCGCAAGCGGAACATAAACTCGCCATGAATCAAATGCGGGGACAGTTTTCGAAGGAGATTTCGGCGCTTCGGCAAAAGCTTATTCACTTTGCTTCCCTGATCGAATTGGAGCTCGATTTTGGAGAAGAAGATGTGACCTTCGCCGACCGCGATGATCTGAAAAAGCTCATTACGGAAATCCTGCAAATAGTATCGGGTCTTGCCGAAAGTTTTGCGCTTGGAAAGGTGCTCAAAAGCGGTATTCCAGTGGCTATTTTGGGTGCTCCCAATCGCGGGAAATCGACCTTACTCAACGCCTTGCTTAGAGAAGACCGCGCCATAGTGAGCGCCATTGCAGGTACCACGCGCGATACCATCGAAGATGAGACCGTAATCGAAGGCGTGCGTTTTCGCTTTATCGATACCGCCGGCCTTCGCGACACGGTAGATGAAATCGAACTAATCGGCATCGGGCGGGCCATGGAGAAGGCCGACAAGGCGCGAATTGTACTCTATCTGGTCGAAGCTGATATGCATACAGATGAGATCACCGCAGAGATTGCCGCTTCGAAAAGCCGTATAAGTGGAGATGCCGAATGGATCATTCTGGCCAATAAAGCCGATAAATTATCTCCAACAGAGCTTAGCGATCGCTTCCCAAACGAAGTGCTTCCAATCAGCGCATTCACCGGCCTGGGTCTCCCAGCGCTCATTGCGAAATTGGTGGAGCTTTCTCAGATCAAGACCATTGCTTCCGGCGATTTAGTGGTGACCAACCTCCGCCACTTCGAAGCGCTGCGCCATACCGAAGAAGCGCTTAGCGTAGCACTACACGGCCTTGAAACCGGCATCACCGGCGACTTTGTAGCCATGGACATCCGCAGGGCACTTTACCACCTCGGCGAGATCACCGGCGCGATTACAACCGATGATTTGCTGGGGAATATCTTTAGTAAGTTTTGTATTGGGAAGTAAGGGGTTACATTCAACCGTACCCGCAGACATTGATTAGGCTAGCAGAGCTTCTTCCTTTTCAACCTTTACCTTGCGCCCTTCTACTATGTACATATCAATCTCGCCTTTGTTTTTGGCTTCAATCTTTCCGCGATGGAAGCACTGAAAATCGGCTTGGATATATTCATACGTGGTACCCGATATATTGACTTTGCCTGGAATCCCACTCGACTCCATTCGGCTGGCTGTATTCACTGCATCGCCCCATATATCGTAGGCAAATTTGTTCTTGCCAACCACTCCGGCAACCACAGGTCCGGTGTGGATTCCTATACGAAGCTCCCAAATTTCCTTGCCCATGGCCAAGCGCTCTTGTTTGAGTTGCTCCATAAAATCTCTGATCTCTAAGGCAGCACCCACAACATCTATCGGGTTATTGGAATTGACAGCCGGGATACCTCCTGCACACATGTAAGCGTCCCCAATGGTCTTAATCTTCTCGAGATTATATTTATCAATAATTGTATCGAAGGCCACGAAACAATAGTTCAGTTCTTCGACCAATTCCTGAGGCGAAAGCTTCTCCGCAATGGCAGTAAAACCTTTGAAATCAGTAAATAACACTGAAACCTTTTCATAATACCTCGGTGTAGCGCTGCCTTTAGATTTTAATTCTTCGGCTGTTTCCTGAGGCAAAATGTTCAATAGAAGCCTTTCGGAACGGTCCTTTTCAGCGGCGATAATTTTACTGGTCTTTCGGGTGTATTTGTAGCGGTTGTACAATCCCGCGATAAGGATTAATAAAAGCACCCCCGCTATCGCTGCCCCATTTCTTATGGCCTTCTCACGCTCTAATTCCAATTGCTTTAGTTCCTGATCCTTTTCCAGGAGCGATATCTGCCCTTGCTTCTGCTCAATCTCATAGCTGAGCGTCTGAGACTGAAGCTTTTTGTCCATCTCGGCGTCGTACAACGTATCCTTCAAACTGGAAGACAATTTATAAAATTCGAAAGCCAACTTGTAATTTGGAATCTTAGAATAGGTATCGGCCAAACCTTCATATGCCGTTTGAACTTCGTACAATGCGCCTATATCTTCTGCGAGGTCTTTTGAAATGTTGAAGGAGCGAATGGCATTATCAAGGTCACCCATTTCTTCATAGGTCAACGCAAGGGAAAGCAATACCTGCGCCATTTCCAGACGAGCATCTAAGGCCTGAGCCAATTCGAAAGCCTCCTTCTGAAACTGAATTGCCTTCGCAAAGTCATTGCGGGCAAAATGTACTTTTCCGATACTGTTTAAGGCAAAAGCCACATTGCCCGTAGCCGATTTTTGAAACGCATCCAAGGCCAATTCAAAATAGTAAAGTGCTGAATCAATATTCTGAGTTTTAGTACTCAAATCAAGGCCAAGAGTATCTCTCAAATAAAGTTCACCCATATTTACAGCGCAGCTGCCAAGGGCATCATAATCCCCTAACTTCTTACATAAGGGCAAGGCCCGATTATAAAAATCAAAAGCCAGATCTTCGCTTTTCTCCTTTGTTAAATAGACACCTGCTATATTAATAAGCGCAGTAACAAATCGGAGTGTGTCATCATTCTTTTCAGCAACTTCCAATGATTGTAAATAAAACTTCAAAGCTGCCTCATCATCGCCTCCATTAAAATGGACTGCTCCCAGATTGTTTAATATGTTTGAAACCCCGTTCATGTCGTTGATCGACCTGAATACCTCAAGTGCAATCTGCCACTCCACGAGGGCATCTACCCAATCGTTCTGAAAATAGTAGGACATTCCCAATGCCTTGTGCGAATAGGCCAAGCCACTTGGATAATTACTTTTCTCAGCCAGATCCCGAGCTTCCGTAGCAATCTTTTTTGCTTCCCGCGGGTCAACCCGATAATAGTTGGCCGCTAAATCTATTAAAGTATTGACCCGTAAAGAATCGACCATAGGCCGCTTCAAGACCTTCTTCAGACTGTCAATCACAGGATCCTGCCCACACACACTGATGGCCAGGAGCATTCCCAACATAGTTACTAACCAAATTTTCACGGACCTAAGGTAGGAGATTTCCAAAAAAGATAAGCAGCATTATGAAATGCTGCTTATCGCTTAAGAATTCCAATATTTAAAAATTCAATTATTCAATAATCACATTCATCGCCCGAGACCAACTATTTGAGGAAACTCTGATGATATACAAGCCCGGACTAAGGTTTGAAAGATCCACTTCCGATATCATCCCTGAACTGTGAGGGGCTGGGATGGAATGCTTTTTCCCGACACTGTCGTACACCTCCAAATTATTCCACGTGTCGCCTGTGCCTGTAACTTGGATAAACACTTTTCCCGACGAAGGATTAGGGAAGAGGACTGTTTCCAACACAGATTCTTCAGCATTCAATTTAGCTCTTGCATTATTTTTAGAAGCTTCTTCACATTCCAGGAACCACCATGCAGTGGCAAACCGGAATCTCGATCCACCATTCTCAATATTCGATCGTAATAGCCATCTCAGCAATTCCCCATCATAAGGAATGGAGAAGGAGCCACCACCGGAAAGAAATACTTCCGGCTGGTTTGTATCGTCTCTCTCAGCGTTAAGCAACGCGTTGGAACTTCCTTTTGGAATATAGACATCAGTCGGATTATTATTCTCGTAATAGAAAAGGGCTAAATAATTGAATCCATTTTCATCGGGTTGTTCAAAATATTGGAAACATTCAAAATAAGGCAGGATCATTTGTGTGCCGGGCCCGGTTGGATTCACATATAGGGTGCCATCGCCTGCCACGAAAGAATAGTTAACCGCGGTAGCATTTGGGATAATCTCATAAACCCCAGCTTCGCCAGTATAAGTTGGGCTGAGCTCGTAGAAAAAATCGCTAATAACACCCGCATCATCACCATTGACAAATCCATCGAAAGTCGATTCAAAAACAGGTAGTTCACTCCCTTCATTAATACCATAAACACCCGTATTTATAATTACTTCTTTCGGCGATATCACCAGGGTCGCAATGCCGGAGCCCATGTAATTGTTGTCAAATACAATTGCATCAACGTTGTAATCACCCGCATTCACAGGCAAGTCAGTTGATCCATTGTAGGTTACCTCCACAATCAGAACCGAGGGAGTAGAAATCACAGTAACTTCTTTAGGATTTCCATCATATTCCTGTATCAAATCGGTAAAGAGCAGTTGTGCTTGCCCTGGATCAATAACCAAAATACCTACCGATGAACCCATATAGTTTGAATCAACCACTGTGGCTTGAACGCTGTAAGAACCGGCATTGACTGGCGCATCAGGCAAACCCTCATACGCAAACAACAATGTGAGCCCCGCAGGACTCGTAGTGCCGCTTATTGGTTTGGGGTTACCATCATAAATCTGGCTTAGCTCTAGCAAGGAAATACTCGCTTCTGCTTTCTCTATTCCCAATGTAGCCAAGGCTAATCCTTCGTAATTATCATCTACAACTACTACCTGCACTTCGTACGAACCTGCATTGACAGGCAGGTCTTCCGAATTATTGTAGCTCACGGAAACCGTCAATTCACTTGGGGTAGTGCTCACCGAAACAGATTTGGCTGAGCCATCATAGGTTTGGTTCAAGTCAGTAATCTCTATTCCAGCTGTTGCTTTATCAATAGTTAATAACCCACTAACCGAACCGGTGTAATTCGGATTCGTTATGACAACATCTACCGCATATGTTCCAGCATTTACGGGAAGATCGGATGAGCCATCGTATGTAATCGCTGCTGCCAGGCCTTGTGGATCAGTGGTGACCAAAACAGATTTTCCGGAACCGTCGTAAACCTGCGTGGTACTTGCAAGGTCTATGTTCACTACAGCTTCAGCAGGAAGAATTGTAAGGGTCGCTGTAGCTGAGCCGGTATAATTGCTATCCGTCACTACTACTTCTACAAGGTAGCTGCCTGCATCTATTGGAAGTGTTTCTTCGCCGTTGTAGGTAATAGCGTAAGCCACCGTATCGGGGACTGCACTAACAATAACCTGCTTGGCTGAGCCATCGTAAACCTGTGTCAGACTTTCGATATCGAATTCAAAAGTAGCTTCGTCCGGCAAAACAATCAGACTACCTGAGAGGTAGGAAACATTGAAATTATTGGATAAAAATGCACCCGGCAGTATAAAATGCGTGCCTACCGTTTCGCCGGTAACAAGGTTTATAGATTCCGTTTCTACCACCCCTATTGAATCGCCTGAAAGTATCGCAATATCTCCTTCACCCAATATGACGATTGTTTGGGAATTGCTATTTGCAGTAAAAGTAGTGGTACTTAATTCGCCTGAGCTATTGAGCAGTGAACTCGAATTGGTAAGCGGAATAGTTTCCAACAATTCTCCATCCTCGCCAACGGTGTTTACCAATGCGGTGGCCCGGACAAGTCGGAAACCATTAACCAGTGCCGTTGCCCGAACCAGGCGGGCTGTAGCATTCGTAAAAGCAGCAGCTTCATAGAAACTTTGGGGTTCAATAAGTTCGCCGTTCACCAATGCTGTAGCTCTAACCAATCTGACTGCCGAAGAGATCATGAAACTTTTATTTGCGAGAAGTTCTTCCGTTGTAAACGGATCACTTATATCGTTGACCAAAGCAGTGGCTCGCACCAGAACGGCTCCTTTATTTACCAAGGCGGTGGCATGCACAAGCCTTAATCCGTTGATGATAATATCTTTATCTCCTTCCGAAATATTTAGAGAATTATTTTGGTTAAACAAATAATCAAAATCAAATCCAACCAGGGAATCATTGTAAATAAGGGTTGTGTCGCGCGTATCGATTATAAGATCAAGCGGATTAATCGTCATCAAACCATTGCTAAACACAAAATTAAATCGCTCCAACAGCGAAACGTCCATGGCATCGGTTGCTTCCACATCACTCAGTGGATTCAAAGGGTCGCTGTCATCGGGTTCAATGCCCCAAAGTCCGACATTGCTCAAAGAGTTTGCTACGGTAATGATATTAATTCCCAAAATTCGGGCAAGTTCTTCCTGCGTTAAACCGGCAGAGTCAATCGGTAAATTCCCATCAAGAGTGCCTAGAAAATACCCTGCGCTGAACTGAGGAATGGTTTCGCCATAGATCTTGACTGTATCTTGAATATCCACGAAGATGGTCGTTTTCGTAGTGAGATAAACCGGGTTCGAAAGTCCGCCATCTAATCCGTTAGTGCCGGGCTGAGAAGGATTAAAAACCTGTATTTCCGGAAAGAGAATATCCTGAAACGGTGGAATAATTGCGGTTATCGCGGTATCGCCTTGTAAAGTCGATATCGTTTCCAGAAATACCCCATTGAAGTAAACTTGAGATTCGGCATTGAGATATTCGCCGCTTATCACAATAGGAATTTCATCAATACCTGGAACAAGGGTCGTGTCGTAGGTAACGGTGATGAGAAATGCAGTGGGATTGGCTAAGGTGTTAAGCGCGGAATCTGCTAAAAGGAAACCTGCTCCCGATTCCACATCGTAACCCGGGCCGTACATGTCGAGAGCGGAATTTTGAAGGAGTAATTTGAGCTCTTCGGGACTCAGATTTCCCTCATCATCGTAAAATTTTTGACGCGCTTCTAAGACTAAAGCAGCCATACCTGCAGCGTGAGGTGCAGCAGCAGAAGTTCCAATAAAATTCGGAAATCCATCACCTTCAAAATCGAAACCACCACCGAGATCAACAGATGTATTGACCACGTTTGGAGCACAGAATTCTGGTTTATTCCGAAGAACCCCGTTTACCGGAGTACCCCCTCGGGAAGAAAAAGATGCTACGGTTGGAGCAGCTACGCCGTATTCGGGTGTATTGGTGTACAAAACAGCCCCTACAGCCATCGCTCCTTCGGCATTTGCCTGACCCATTATGGTGGACCTGTCTAGCTCCGTATATTCGTTAATTTCGAGTGAGCCCCGAAACACAATATACTTTAAAGTAGTGGGCTGCGATGGCGTGAAATCAGGCGCTACTCCCGCTCTGATTATTTGAAAATTGGACTGCACCCCATCTGCCAAAACCGTGAAAGGCAATACTTCTATAGGTGTCGATCCAATGTTGGCTCGGTTAAAACCGAAGAATGCAATACCTGAATTTGTAGCCAGATAGATATCGAAATCTGAATGGGTGGTGAGCCCCGGGGTGCCGTCATCCCATTGCATCACCACGGTATACTGACCCGCGGATAGCGTAATATTCTGGGAAATATCAACAGAGCCCACACCAGCGAAATTATGCGCTTCTCCGATTACCCCGGCAGGAGCTGGCACAGGATTGAAATCTTCTTGCCAGGAACTCGTTCCAAAATTTCCGGCGGCCGTAAAGTACGCCACGCCTTCTGCCGTAACATTATCTACCGCCTGGGCCACCACCCCATCTCTGAAGAAAGGCTCATTGATATACGTCACATCATCTACAATAATATCGCAACCAGCCTGTTGAAGTTGGTTAATGCCCACCGCAAAATCGTTGGGCCCGGTAAAGCCTGTCCGGAAGGCTAATTCGGCACCGGGGGCAATATCGTGAACGATCTGAAGCATGGCGCGACCTTCATCGCTGGCTTCACCGTAAGGATATTCCAGAACTAAGTCTATTGGGGCGGTGTTGTCGGGATTGGCTGGCCCGGGGAGATCTCTTCTTATAATATCATCACCGGCTTGGTTTCCCAATTTAGTGTTGTAACTATCGGATATAACCCCGATTTTAATGCCTTGACCATTTACTTTAAAAACGTCGCGCGCGCGAAAAGATCGCAGTGCAATATCACCTTGACTGGTAACCAACCCTGCATTGCCCAAAGCTGGAAAAATAGGCCCGGCAGAAATCAAAAGTTGGGGAAGCTCATTCAACAAAAGCAAATTGGCGATGGGATATAAACCCGTTATCGTATTGTTCGACGGGTCACCCACGGTACTTGCCAAACCATAGGCAGGCGAAGAAAGCGTTGGAAGTACATTATCGTATTCGCCTGGCTGCACCAACAGGGAAATCAGTACCGATTCTCCAACGATTTGAAAAATATCATCGACTTCTGCCGCCACAAAATCATTTTCCTGATAAGAAAAATAAAGCGCTCTGAGCTCGTAGCCGATGATATCAAAGACTTTCCCAACCCCAAGCGGGTCATAGTAAGGAACGATCAGCGCTTCATCTTCGGGCGTTTGGCAATCGAGTACCGATTGAAAATCGGCGATACTAAAGTTGTAATTTTGAAAGAAATTGGATGCTTTACTCTGTATAAGCTGATTTTGCAATCCACCTGTGAGCGTGTAGGTAATGGTAAAAGCGGCCGCGTTGCCATTGCCAATTCCATTGGCAATATTGATTCTGAATCCCTGAAAAGGTCCGCCGCAATTAGGGCCATTATGGATATTGGCAAAGGTCACGTTTCCTTGCACCGATAGAACACTTATACCAGAATACGTTCCCGGTTGTGCTTGAACAATGTAGCGATTGAGCTTTTTACAACCGGCACAACCGTTGTTTGCAACTGTTAAAACAATGGTATGGGTATCGTCCCCATTATCTATTACGGAAGTAATCGTAGTGGAATAGCCCTGATTGGAATTTTGCGTAATACCGCATTCGGTTGCTTTCACTTGGCCTATTTGCAAAATGCCCAAAAGGCATAGCAGGCCGAGCTGTATTAATACTTGAACAGTCTTCATGGTTGGATTTGATTGGTTGTGGCTGGAAGTGGCAAGCCCACTTCAAACTAAGATGTGAAGGTATGTAATTCATTTCCAAGAACAAATCCCGAAATTCAACTTTTTTTCAACCGCCATCGGCTTAATTAGCCTGAAGCAATGATAGCGATGCGGATCAGTCCCGCTCCCCGACCTGTCGCTAAAGTTGTTGTTTGCGAAATTCGTCGAGCTTTTTCAGATCAAAAGCATTTCTTCCGGGGGTTTTTTAGTGACCGAAATAAACTCCATAGAGGCACTTCGCTTTGCCCATAAAGCTTATAAGCCAGCTCTGACCGAGCGGCATACCGGCATCAACAGCGGGATAAATATGTACAAATTGCGGGAGCATATCTACAGCAAGTTCTTTTAAGAAAGTGATCAAAAAAAAGATCCGTACTTTGCTTATACCACTTGAACAAACCACAGCAGGCCAGGTCTACCGAATCTCTTCGCTCACCAGCTTTCCGTCGATAAACACCTTAATAATGTGGGAAGTATATTCAAATGGATCACCATCGTACCGCGCAATATCGGCGTCTTTGCCCACCTTTAGCGAACCCACCCGATCTTGTATTTTCAAAAGTTTGGCTGCATCTATCGTCAGGGCATTCATAGCGGCGTTGTAATCTAACCCATTGGCTACAGCCAATGCAGCTTCAAACGTTACTACACGTGTTTTCGGCACATAGCCTTCGTAGCCGCTTTGAAATGCAATCGGAATTCCTGCCGCGTAAAGAGCAGCCGCTGTGGTATAACTGGCATGACGGGTATCGCCAAAATTGCGGATCATCGTAGGGTGAATAATCACTGGTACTTTGGCCGCTTTTAGTTCATCGATCACCGAGTAGGCCTCGGCACCGCCATCAATAATCAGGTCGAATCCAAACTCATCGCGCAAGCGAATGGCCGTGATAATATCTCTAGCCGATTGAGCCGTAATAAGCGCGGGTACTTCCCTATTGAGCACTTTCACCAATACTTCTTTCGACAAATCGCGCTCGGGGTGACCGGTCGAATCTTTATTCGACAATTTGGCCTGGTAAGCTTGCGCTCCCACAAATGCTTCGCGCAACATTGATACACCTTTGGCTCGTGTGCCGGGCTTTTCGAAATTATCGCTTACGCTGCTTCCGATAGTCATGGCCACCATGGCCATTGGATTAATAAGCCCCTCATCGATTGTTTCTCCGGCGGTTTTAATCACAATGGTTTGTCCGCTGATGAGGGCACCCGGGCCATGGCCGGTATTTATGGTGGTTATCCCAAAAGTTCGGAGATATCCCACCAATTCCTCCCGGGCGTTGTAGGCATCAATAGCCCGAAGTTCGGGTTGCAAAGGGCTCGATTTTTCAAGTTGGTCCTGGTCTTGTTTCTGATTCAGGATACCGGCTAATCCCACCACCGTGTGGGCATCGATAAACCCGGGAGTAGCTACGGCTGCTTCGTAAACGGTGTAATCGGAAGGAATCGAAACGTCGGCTTCCTTTCCTACTTTTTGGATCTTTCCATTGCTGATAAGTACCACCCCGTTTTCAATTGCTGGACCTTCGGAAGTGTAGAGTTTTAGAGCTTTGATGGCGTAGTTTTGAGCATTTGCCGAAAGGCTGATAACTGCAAAAAGAATAAACGCGATAGCTTTCATGATATGATTGTAGGTGTTATGCTCAATTTCGATTAAAATCGGCGTGGTGGTTATAATACTCGCCCCGGAATACGTCGAGTCCACCGGTGGCATACTTCAAATCGTCGGGATTTGCCCGGTCGAAAACTTTGATACCTTCCACCCAGGTTTGCTCCACATGGGTATAAATGCTAAGCGGGTCGCCGGAAAGTATAATGAAATCGGCATCTTTCCCCGCTTCAAGCGAACCAACTTTCTTATCGGCATCGAGCATACGTGCATTGGCGAGGGTTACCGCTTCCAAAGCCTTGGCTCTCGACATACCGCCGCGAACGCCGAAAGCTGCAGATCGGATAAAAAGTCGGGAATCGCTGATCTGATCATCCGTGTGGTAACCCACATCTACCCCTGCATCTTCGAGTATTTTGCCGGTATCGAAACGCAAGTCCAGAGCTTCGGGTTTGCCTCCTGGAGAGTCGAGCACAATAATCGAACAAGGCACACCCGCTGCGGCAATTTCATCGGCCACTTTCCAACCGTCGCTGACGTGGTGCAGCACCATGCGATACCCAAACTCCTGAGAGAGCCGGATAGAAGTCATAATATCGTCGTGGCGGTGTGTATGGTTGTGCACCACCCGTTTTCCTTCCAGCACCTCCACGAGTGCTTCCATTTGTAAGTCCCGGTCCGGCATTTTGGATGCATCATCGCCGGCCAGCTTAATTTTTGCCTGATAGGTTTGCGCTTTCACATACAGCGCGCGCACCATAGCGGCCGATTTAGCCCGGGTACTGGGAAATGGAGCCCCCCGAAGCGGATTGGTACCGTTGGCCATTTTCATCCCACCCAAAATACCATCGGGATCTTTGTGGAGCAGCATATCATAAACAGTTGTGGCCGGACGCAGTTTCAGATAGATCGTTTGGCCGCTCATCAAGTGGCCGGAACCGGGCATAATGTTAACCGTGGTGATTCCACCAGCACGCGCTTTCTTAAAGGTATCGGAGTGCACATCAATGGCATCGAAAATACGCACATCAGGATGCAGCGGCGAAGACGCATCGCCACCATCGCCATTGCCAATATGCGAATGCGAATCGACCAGTCCCGGCATAATCACCTTTCCCGATAGCGAAACGACAGTGGCCCCAGCAGGAATTTCCACCTCATCTGCCGCACC
>JBBQFC010000005.1:0-80449 GCA_038321615.1 Flavobacteriales bacterium
GAAAAGGAAACCGACCGCAATAAAGATTTGGGCGACGAAATGGCCGACGTGCTATGGGTATTAGTTTGTTTGGCCAATCAAACAGGCGTAGACCTTGAAGCGGCGATGCGAAAAAACTTCGAAAAGAAAACGGAGCGAGACAGGGATCGCCATCGGAATAACCCAAAGCTTTGACAAAAAATGGCGTCCTTCACAAAGGTTTTCTATCTTGCCCAAGAAAATTTAATTTGATAAACAAGATTAATTTTCAGAACCTAAATTGATTCAAATGAAAGTCCATCTTTTTTCACAAATTAATTTATGAATCACTTGTTTAACCTTGTAAATTGGGGTAAATATTTCCGCACAGGGATGCGTTTCTACACCAATCTCCATTATACCGATGCCCGCGCGAAAGATGCCCGCGAGAATACCAAAGAACCATCGCGTACCGCGGTGCTCAATTTTTTACTTGCTTCTTTTGAGCGCACCACGAATTACCTTGAGATCGGGGTGCGCAATCCCGATTCGAACTACAATCACATTATCGCCGGCACAAAACACTCCGTAGATCCCGGTGTGGAATTTGAAGAAAACCCGGTAGATTTTAAACTTACCAGCGATGCTTTTTTTGAAGCAGTTCGCTCCGGAAAAATTCTCTCGAAAGACGTGAAGTTTGATGTCATTTTCGTTGATGGTTTACACCTTGCCGAGCAGGTAGATCGCGATATTATAAATGCGCTTAGTTTTATTGCCAACGATGGATTTGTGGTGCTGCATGATTGCAATCCGCCCACCGAGTGGCACGCCCGCACCACGTACGAATATCATTTTACCCCGGCTCGCGGCAGTTGGAATGGCACTACTTGGAAGGCATTTCAGAAATGGCGCTTCAATCCCGACGTTTACTCCTGCTGCATTGACACCGATTTCGGGGTGGGTGTCCTCGCAAAAACTCGGAAAATCGGGGATAGCATTCCGAAAAGCAATGACTTTTATGAATATTCGGAACTCGAAAAAACCCGTGTGAAATCGCTGAATCTCACCAGATTTGAAGATTTTAAACGCAATTTTGTCTAAGTATTCAATACTTAGCTTGAAGGCAAGGCTGACTTAACCTTCTGAGCATCGATTACCGCAAGAGTCGCCATATTTACGATTTCGCGCACGCTGCTGCCCATTTGCAATACATGCGCAGGTTTGTCGAGCCCAATAAGCACAGGCCCAATAGCTTCTACGGCTCCGTACGTTTGAACCAATTTATAAGCAATATTTCCAGAAGCCAAATCTGGGAAAATGAGCACGTTCGGCTTATTCCCGACAAGTGTGCTGAATGGAAAGACTTCCGAAAGTAGGGTATTGTCCATGGCGAAATTGGCCTGCATCTCTCCATCTACAATCAAGTCGGGATAGTCGCGCCGTAAAATTTCGGTAGCCTTTTGCATTTTAGTCGGGATAGCTCCTTTATGCGAACCAAAATTGGAATAACTCAAAAGGGCAATTTTTGGTTCAATGCCCATTCTGCGGATGGATTTGGACGTATTGCATACAATCTCCACGATATCATCGACTGTCGGGTCGGTATTGATCGTAGTATCGGCCAAAAATAAGGGGCCGTCCTTGGTAAGCAGTATGTACAATCCGGCGAGTTTATTCACTGTTTTTCGCCTGCCAATTACCTCGAGTACAGGTCGAATGGCAGACGGATATTTTTGCGAAAGCCCTGTGAGCATCGTGTCGGCGTCGCCATTCTTTACCATCATCGCGCTGAAATAGCCCGAGGTAATCATGTGCCGGCGTGCCTCGTATTCCGATATTCCTTTTCTTTTACGCGCATCGTAGAACTTTGCGGCATAATCGGCCACCATTTCCGGATGTTCTTGAATATCGATTATTCGGATGCCGTCGAGGCTCAAAGCGTATTGCTCCACCGCTTCTTCAATTTTGGCGCGTCGGCCTATCACCATGGGAAAAGCAATTCCGTCATCGGCCAGGATTTGAGCCGCTTTCAGGGTTTTGTACGATTCTCCATCCGTGAATACAATCCGTTTTGGATCTGATTTGGCCTTGTGCATGGAGAGCCGCATAAATTTATCGTCTCGCCCCAATTTGGCTATCAACTCGTCTTTGTAAGCCTTCCAGTCGGTGATGGGTTTGCGCGCTACACCGCTTTCAATTGCAGCTTTGGCCACAGCCGGAGCCACCGTGGTGATAAGCCTTGGATCGAATGGTTTCGGAATGATATATTCCTTCCCAAATGCCAAACCCCGTTGATTGTAAGCCAAATTGACCACTTCGGGAACTGGTTCTTTTGCCAATCCGGCAATTGCATAGATCGCAGCAAGCTTCATGGCTTCGTTGATCTTGCTAGACCGCACGTCGAGTGCTCCGCGAAATATATAGGGAAAGCCGAGTACATTATTAACCTGGTTGGGATGATCCGACCGGCCTGTGGCCATGATAATATCTTTTCGCGAATCGACGGCCAATTGATACTCGATTTCTGGATCGGGATTGGCAAGGGCGAATACAATAGGGTTGGGAGCCATACCCTGAAGCATAGCCGGAGTGAGAATATTTCCTTTCGAAAGACCAACGAATACGTCGGCTCCAACTAAGGCTTCGTGGAGTGTGCGCAATTTGGTATTCCGTGCGAAGATTTGTTTTTCGGCATTTAGATCATCACGCTCTTTATGTATTACTCCTTTGCTGTCGAGCATCAGGAGATTCTCTGGCTTTACGCCCAAAGTGATATAAACCGTAGCGCAGGATATGGCGCTGGCGCCTGCCCCATTAAATACCACTTTCACCTCTTCCATGTTTTTCCCAGCCACTTCCACGGCATTGAGCAAGGCGGCACCTGTAATAATGGCGGTGCCGTGTTGATCGTCGTGCATCACAGGTATGTCGAGCTCGTCACGCAGGCGTCGTTCTATTTCAAAGCAATCGGGAGCTTTGATATCTTCGAGGTTAATACCACCGAAAGTTGGAGCGAGGATCTTCACCGTTTCAATGAATTTCTCTGGATCTGTGGTGTCGAGCTCCAAGTCGAAAACGTCGATATCGGCGAAGATTTTAAATAGTACGCCTTTTCCTTCCATTACTGGTTTCGATGCGAGCGGGCCAATATCGCCAAGGCCCAGCACGGCCGTGCCGTTGCTAATCACCGCCACCAAATTCGACTTGGCGGTGTATTGGTAAGCCGCTTCCGGGTTTTTGTATATTTCTAAGCAAGGCTCTGCTACCCCCGGCGAGTATGCAATCGATAAATCTCGTTGACTATTGCTAGGCTTGGTAGGAACCACTTCTATTTTTCCCGGACGGGGACTTTCGTGGTAGGCTAAAATATCGCTGCGTCTTATTTCTTCTTTCTTGCTCGTTTTAGACATAAGGTGATCTTTGGAATAAGCGGGTCAAAGTGTAATTGCGACGTAAAGGTAGTTTCTAAAATGAAAGATGGATTTTCTGGCAGACCCTATTTGCGCCATTTGGCTAAGGAAAACGCAAAAAAAATAGCCATGAGCAAGGCTCACGGCTATTTATTTTCATTGGGGAATTCTACTCGGCGAGAATGATCAACTTATTATTTTGCACCTCGGCTACTCCACCATTAATCTCGTAAGTTGTTACGCTATTGTTGGTGTCGGTCACTTTAACGATGCCTTTTTTCAAAGCCGAAATCAGGGGAGCGTGGTTATTTAATATTCCCAAACTACCATCTATTCCAGGTACGGTTACTGCTTTCGCATCGCCGGAAAACAAAGACTTATCGGGAGTGATGATTTCTACACGCATGCTTATTTGTTTTCCTGGAGCATTTTCTCTCCAGCAGCTATTACTTCTTCGATGCTTCCTTTTAGGTTGAAGGCCGCTTCCGGATATTGGTCGAGCGCTCCGTCGAGAATCATATTAAATCCTTTGATGCACTCTTCGATCGGTACAAGCACACCTTTCAGGCCGGTGAACTGCTCGGCTACGTGGAAAGGCTGCGAAAGGAAACGCTGCACGCGGCGGGCACGGTGTACAATCTGCTTATCTTCTTCGCTCAATTCATCCATTCCGAGAATGGCGATAATGTCTTGTAGCTCTTTGTAGCGCTGTAAGGTTTCTTTTACGCGCTGCGCGCAATCGTAATGCTCGTTTCCAACGATCTCTCGCTTCAAAATACGCGACGTAGAATCGAGTGGATCTACCGCAGGGTAAATACCAAGCTCCGCAATCTTACGCGAAAGTACTGTAGTGGCATCCAAGTGGGCAAACGTAGTAGCAGGAGCAGGGTCGGTCAAGTCATCCGCAGGAACATATACCGCCTGTACAGAAGTAATAGAACCGCGATTGGTCGATGTGATGCGCTCCTGCATGCTTCCCATTTCGGTAGCCAACGTAGGCTGGTAACCTACCGCAGAAGGCATGCGGCCCAAGAGAGCCGAAACTTCCGAACCGGCTTGGGTAAACCGGAAGATATTATCAATAAAGAATAGGATATCACGACCGCCAGACTCTTCGTCCCCATCGCGGAAATATTCTGCGAGGGTAAGTCCAGAAAGGGCCACACGTGCGCGGGCTCCCGGAGGCTCATTCATCTGTCCAAATACGAAAGCAGCTTGCGATTTCTTGAGGTCTTCGGGGGTTACTTTATCCAAATCCCATCCGCCATTCTCCATCGATTCTTTAAATTCGTCGCCATAGGAAATAATGCCTGACTCGATCATTTCGCGAAGCAAGTCGTTTCCTTCGCGGGTCCGCTCGCCTACTCCGGCAAATACCGACAGACCTTCATAGCCTTTCGCGATATTGTTGATTAGCTCCTGGATGAGAACGGTTTTACCAACACCAGCTCCGCCGAAAAGGCCAATCTTACCACCTTTTGAATAAGGCTCGATCAAGTCGATTACCTTAATACCGGTGTAGAGAATTTCTTCTTTTGTGGAAAGGTCTTCAAATCTTGGAGCTTCTCGGTGAATGGAATATCCATTTACTTTAGAAACTGGTCCTAAGCCATCAATCGGGTCTCCCGTAACATTGAAAAGTCGACCTTTTACCTGATCGCCGATTGGCATGGTAATAGGTTTGCCCGTATTGCGCACCACGGTGCCACGTGCAATGCCGTCGGTGGCGTCCATCGAAATAGCTCGCACGGCGTCTTCTCCGATATGTTGTTGACACTCAAGTACGAGCTCGGAGCCATCTTCTCGGGTTATTACTAATGAGTCGTAAATGTTTGGAAGTGTTTGCGCATCGGCAAAACTAACGTCGATTACCGGACCGATAACCTGAACAACTATTCCTGAATTATTCGCCATTTTGGGATTGATTTGAGTGGGTATCTAGGGTCGAAATTTCGCGCTGCAAAACTAAGATTAAATCTTAACCTGAGGCCGATTATTGTCCGGGGATTTTGATTTTTGTCAAAGTTCTTGTACAAGGCGGTTTTTCAGAGCTTTAGTGGGCTAATGGGCGGAGGTGCAAGGGTGATGATTGGCTTTTGGGAAAAAGAATGTGATTTTTTTTTGGAGCAAGACGCCAAGCGAAAGAATCGGTCAAAATCGAGCATCGCAAAGTCAGGAATCTTGAACATAACCCTTACTTAAAAACAATCTGAATACTTAAGAATATTCGCAAGCAGTTTCTCGGTTAACCCAATGCCTCGACCTTGTTTTATTTCTATACTTTTGGAGCGGTCGTGTTGCCACTCCCAAGGCAGTTATCGACCCACTCACCTGCTTAATTGCCGCATTAAAAGCTTTGAAAGTATATCGCGACTACGCCAACTACGTGCCCAGCCAACCGGCGATAGTTACTGTCGGAACTTTTGACGGAGTTCATATCGGTCATCAAAAAATACTGAGTCGAATTGCCGAATTGGCCAAAACTGGTGGCATGCAGTCCGTATTGCTCACGTTTTTCCCGCATCCGCGAATGGTGCTATTCCCCGACGATAACGACTTACGCCTGCTGAGCACAATGGACGAAAAGATTGAGCTTGTGCGTAAATTGGGTATCGAACATCTTATTATTCACCCCTTCTCTAAGGCATTCAGCCGGATGAGCGCAGAGGCCTACGTTGAAGAAATATTGGTTCAGGGGCTTAATGTTCGCACGTTAGTAATAGGCCACGATCACCACTTTGGTCGAAATAGGGAAGGAAATCTGGAAGAGCTCACTCGCCTTTCAGAGGCTCATGGCTTTGAGTTAGAAGAGATTCCTGCTCAGGAAATTAGCGCGGTGAATGTAAGTTCCACTAAAATCAGGCAGTCACTCGCCGATGGGGATATTGCAAAAGCCAATAGCTTTTTGGGTTACCCTTACGGCTTTCAGGGACGGGTTGTCGCAGGCAATCAATTGGGGCGGACCCTCGGTTTTCCTACAGCCAATCTTCAGGCGGTTGAGCCGCTGAAGCGCATTCCGGCACAGGGAGCCTATGCCGGCCTGGTCAAAGTAGAGAGTGCTACCTATCAAGCCATGATTAATATTGGAGTGCGTCCTACCATTGGCCAAAATTTCACGACCACCATCGAAGTGCATTTGCTTGATTTTGATGGCGATCTCTATGGCAAAACGCTCTCCATCGATTTCTACCACCGACTTCGACCCGAGATAAAATTTGAAAATACGGAGCGTCTGAAAGAACAGCTCTCTAAAGATGCAGCACATGCCAAAAGCCTTCTGGATTCTCTCGCTTAGTTGTTTCCTCCTTGCTCAGGCGGCTTGCTGTCAAGCGCCATGCGATAATAACTCCCTGTCCATAAGGATTAAGAAAGGCCGGGAAGCTGATTTAAATTTGCTCTGCTCCTGCGATTCGTTGGAAGTGTTAGATCTGTCTCGATTGGCCATCAATACTTTACCAAGCTGTATTTTTGATCTTCCGGCTTTAGAAAAACTCAATCTTTCCAAAACGGGAATACGCGAATTACCGTCTGCTATTTTGAAAATGGAAAAGCTCGAAGTGCTCAATCTTTCGAATACTGCGCTCCAAATTCTTCCTGAAGAATTGGCTCATTTATCTAATTTGCGGACGCTCATCTTAAAAGGGACGCAGGTCAATGTGTTGCCTTCGGGATTGGACCGACTCCAAAAAATTGATATGCGCTATATTGATTTTACCCGCGAAGAGCAGCGCAACATCCGAGCTCAATACCCGAATGCAGAAATTTTTCTTTCATCGCCCTGTCATTGCAACTAAATGAAAACCATGAATGCCACTATTGAGATCACCATGTATCCGCTTCGAACCGATTACGAAGATCAAGTACTCCACTTCCTTAGCATCCTTCGAAAGGAAGGCGATTTCGAGATAAACGTCAATGCCATGAGCACCCAGGTTAAAGGCGATTATCGACTAATTTTTTCGGCCATTCAGGCGGCTATCGAAGCCGTGTATAGCGATGAGATCAAGGCAGCCTTCGTCCTGAAAATTCTGCCGGGAGCACTTAACTTAAAGCCCGATTTTACGGAGTTGTACGGATAATTTGGGATGAATATCAAGGTGCCAAGATCATTTCCAAGCTGTAATTTACTGCTGTGAGCGAAGCCTCCATAGTTGAAATTTGGGCTAAAATCGGCTGGGTCGAAGCAGCGGCGGTGGTTTGTAATGTTTGTTACGTCATTTTGGCCGTGCGTCGCAATATCTGGTGCTGGCCCTTTGGCATCATGGCGTCCGTTTTAAGTGTTTTTCTATTCCTTGCCGGAGCGCTCTATGCCGAAACTGCCCTGTTTGTTTTTTATATCGCCATGGGTTTCTACGGCTGGTGGCAGTGGGGCTTAAGCCGAAGCGCTGGTGTCATCATGGTCCAAACCAAAAATTGGAGTTGGCATTTTACCATACTCTGCTTTGGTTGGATGTCTACTGTAATCACTGGTTGGATGCTCCAGCGATATACCGATGCATTCATGCCTTATTTGGACGCTTGCACCACCGTCTTCGCTATTATTGCCACCTGGCTAACCGCTCGAAAGATTCTGGCCAATTGGTTGTATTGGATCGCTGTGAACAGCCTTGGCATCTACCTTTACCAAAGTCGCGGATTTTTCTTGTATGCGGTTTTGGCGCTCTTTTTTACCGCGATGTCGATTTATGGGTTTTATGCGTGGCGAAAGGCGCTGAGTAATAATCAAATTCTATGATAAGAGTGGCAATTACAGGGCCGGAAAGCAGCGGTAAATCGGAGTTGGCTGTGGAGCTGTCAAGATATTTTATAGCCCCATTTGCACACGAATATGCCCGCGAATACTTATCAAAAAGAGGCGGTAAGTATGCTCTGAAAGATTTAGATGCCATTGCCGCTGGCCAATTGCGGTACGAGGTACGCGCCGTTGCGAAGGCCAGCAAGATTTGTTTTTTTGATACGGATATGTTGGTTATGGAAGTTTGGTCTGAATTTCGGTTTGGGAAAGTAAGTCCCTTTATACAGAAAGCGATGGATAGTCCATTCTACAGCCTTCACCTGCTTTGCTACCCTGATTTAGAATGGACCGATGATGCGCTGCGCGAGAGTCCCGATCTGTCGGAAAGGTTGGAACTATTTCAATTGTATGAAGCAAAATTGAAGGAGGTCAATGTCCCTTATTTCATTGTGAAAGGTAAAGGGAAACATCGATGGCACGCGGCAGCGGATTGGATAAAAGAAATTCTTGGAAAGAATTAACCTTGCTCAATTATCTGAAAAGTATTTACATTTGACCCATCTCTCAGGGGTGCCTATATCGGCGATTCAAACGAGAATCTTCGACAGGCTGAGAACATACCCTACAAGCCACTTCACAGCGCTTGTGCACCTGATCCGGTTAATACCGGCGTAGGGAGAAATTGACGCGACGGACGATTTCCGTTCTTCAAACTTACCGTGATGAATAAATTTAGTTTAGGGCTCCTTGCAGGAGCTTGGCTTTGCGTGCATGCTATGCAGGCTCAAAGTGTCTTTAATGGCCGGGTGGTAAACTCAGAAAAGGAGCCCTTACCTGCTGCAATCGTCCTACAATCGGAGTCCAATAGAGCGACAACCGTAAGCTCCGATGGTAGGTTTTCCTTCGTGTGGCCTGCTGTCGGCGATAGTTTGGCTATCGAAATCAGGATGATAGGGTACCAAACCCTGCGGGAGAAGCTGGCCAGACCCACCGATACTGCGACTCGGGATTTTACCCTTTTACCGGCCATTTACGATCAACAGGAAGTCGTAATTACGGCTTCAAGAATGTCGGCCAAATTTCCAGGAACTTTCACAAATCTGGACAAGGCGGAGCTTCAGAAGCTCAATCTCGGACAAGATTTGCCTATCCAACTTCGCTTTACGCCCTCTTTAGTAGCTACCAGCGATGCCGGTGCAGGGGTGGGTTACACCGGTTTGCGCATCCGCGGTAGCGACCAGACCCGCATCAATGTTACGGTAAATGGAATACCGATTAACGACTCCGAGTCGCAAGGCGTTTTTTGGGTCAACATGCCCGACCTGTCGAGCAGTTTGAGTTCCGCTCAGATTCAGCGCGGCCTTGGCACTTCTACCAACGGGAGTGGTGCTTTCGGCGCAAGTATCAATCTCCTCACAGACGGGCTTGCCGATAAACCAGGTGGGAGTGTTGCTGCTTCCTACGGTTCGTTCGACACCCGAAAGCTAACTGCACAACTCCATACCGGTAAACTCAAAAATGGATTTGCCGCTGAAGCTCGGTTGTCTGATATTCGAAGTGAAGGCTATGTAGATAGGGCTTCGAGCGATTTAAACAGTTATTACCTGGCAGGGGGTTTTTACGGATCTAAAACGTCGGTAAAAGCCATTGCCTTTGGCGGAACAGAACGCACTTATCAAAGCTGGTTCGGTGTGCCGGAATCCCGGGTAAACAATGACCTTCCGGGTATGTTGGCTTATGCCGATCGCAATGGTATTTCGGGTACTGATCTCACCAATCTTCTCGAATCGGGTAGGCAATACAATTTTTATACCTACGATAATCAGGTGGACGATTATGCTCAAAACCATCATCAATTGCACCTGTCACATCAGTTTACTGATCGACTTTCGCTCAAGCTGGCGGGTCACTACACACACGGTGAAGGGTATTTTGAAGAGTATCGATCCGGCGATTCCTTAACCCATTACGGTCTTATGCCACCGGCAAATGGACCAGAATCAACCGACTTAATACGCCGCCGCTGGCTCGACAACGATTTCTACGGAGCCATTTACGATCTGCGATACACCATCAATGAGCAGCAGTTTAGCCTAGGCGGCGGCGTGCATCGTTATCAGGGCGATCATTTTGGGGAAATTGTCTGGGCGGAATTCTCAGAAGGTATCGCTCATCTCCAACGGTATTATCAAGGCGATGGAAATAAGGATGAATATTCTGTCTTTGCCAAATGGGAAGGCACCATCGGAAACTGGATTCTAATGGCCGATATGCAATTTCGAGGAGTTAATTACGAAGCTTCAGGTATTGATAATACCCTGATCCCGATTAATGTAGATGAGCAGTATGCCTTTTTCAATCCAAAGGCCGGAGCGCGCTATCGTATCAATGACCGGAACTCGATCTACGCTTATGCAGGTATGGGCAACCGCGAGCCCGTGCGCAGCGATTTCGTGGACGCCATCGAAGGAAATATTCCCAAACCCGAACAAATGCTCGACGTGGAAATTGGGCATACCTTCCAAAAAGAAGGTTTTCAGTGGAATGCAAATGCCTTTTTGATGCGTTATCGCGATCAATTGGTGCTTACAGGTGCGCTCAACGATGTGGGGGCTTCCCTCCGTGCCAACGTCCCAAATTCGTATCGGGCCGGTGTCGAGTTAGATGCATCTTATCGAATATCGAAGCAGCTCGCAGTATCGGCACAATTGGGCTTGAGCCGCAACCAAATCGGCCGTTTCGACCAGTTGACCTATGAATACACCGATACGGATATCAACATCGTGCAAGAAACCTTTACCGATACGCCCATAAGCTTCAGTCCATCGGCGGTGGCATCGGGGAGGCTCAGCTACGCGCCTTTAATGGGGCTCGAGTTGGAGCTATTGAGCAAGTACGTGAGTCGTCAATATTTGGATAATACGGGTTCAGAAAGTCGGTCAATTAACCCTTATTGGATCAACGATTTCCGCTGCGCATATACCTTTTCCGGTAAGGCGTTGAAGGGACTGAGCTTGCAATTGCTCGTGAATAATATATTCGACGTGGCTTACAGTTCCAATGGCTATACGTATAGTTATATCGCCGGAGCTTCGGTCACTGAGAATTTCTTTTATCCGCAGGCCGGCAGTAATTTCTTGCTCGGTGCCCGCTTTGACTTTTAGATTTTCGAGAGTTGGTGAACTGTACGCAGCGCTTCCGCAAACATTTCGGAAGGCGATGATTCACCATCCCAAATGGAACCGTGGAATACCGCTCCGTGAAAACCATTTTCAAATGATTTTGCCAAATTGTCGAGACTCACTCCACCTAATGCATATACCGGCTGCTTGGCCTGAGGGAGTATAATGTGGAGAGCCCTTTGGCTGAAACCCGCCGAAAGCGTGGTTTGTGCATGGCTATCGTACACAGGGCTTAAAAAGGTATAAGAGTAGGTGCGCTTGTCGTTGACGATGTCGGTGAGCTTGTGGAAGGTACGGGTGACAACAAAATTGGGTGCCTGCCGTCGGCGCAACCAAAGCCGAAATTGGTAGAATTTATTTCTACCGCGATGTGCTCGGCTTAGGTGGATGCCTCCCAATTTGTAAACGTCGGCCAAATCGTGAAAACTGTGTAAGACTAATCTCGAACGGTATTCTTTGGGAAATTTCTTGATGTAGTCGGCCAAATCTGACTTGGATTTTCTGGGCTTGCGTACATGGAAAAAGTCCAGGCCCTTGTCGAGCATGTTTACTGCTTCACCCACTTCGCCGGGGTAGTCGACCGATGCTGACATTACCACCAATTTCATCTCATCTGATTTTTTCGCATACTTCCGCTATAAATTTGGGTTGAAATTGAGCTGCATTACCTATTACTATTACATCAGCACCAGCCGCACGCAATTCAGCCGCCTGCTGAGCCGTGCGGATTCCGCCGCCCACTATCAAGGGTATGTCGATTTGCTTTCGTGTTTCTTCCACCATTCGGGTACTCACAGGTTTGTCGGCTCCGCTTCCACCATCGAGGTAGATCATTTGCAGGCCGAGCATTTGACCTGCGAGGGCTGTGATTGCTGCTATTTCGGCCTTTTCATAGGGTATCGGCATGGTTTGGCTAATGTATTCTGCCGTGGTAGGTTTCCCGCAGGAAATCAATAAATAGCCCGTGGGAAGCACTTCGATGGCCGCTTGCTTCAGCAGGGGAGCCGCAGTAACATGTTGACCAATAAGATAATCGGGATTTCTGCCGCTAATGAGACTCAAGAACAATACGGCATCGGCATCGACCCGAAGCTGACCACTCGAAGAAGGAAAGAGCACCACTGGAATTTTAGTGATCTCTTTGATCGCCTTTAGGATGTCGAATGGAGATGAGCGTGTTATCAAGCTACCTCCGAAGAGAAAAAAATCGAGCGTACTGGCTTCTGCCAATTTTATAATATCCACCAATTGGTCGAAACTGTGGATATGATCGGGATCGATTAGCTGCGCTACGCAAGCTTCCGATCTGGACGCCTTGGATTTTATGTGGGCTAATACGCTCAAAGTGCAGTTTTCAAAAATAGCTTATTTGAGTAAATATGCGAGATAGATATCGCCAATTCGCTTTACGGCCACTTCGTGCTTAGCCTGGCGAGCTGCCGAAGCTAATTCCGTATGGACTATCAAGTTTTCTTCGTCATATCGGGTGAGTACTATTTCTTTGAAAGGGACATTTGTGCCGTAGGTTTTAAACACTGCTTCCTTCACACTCCATATTATGCCTAGCGCATCGTCAATTGCCCTTGTCGGATAATCCATTACTTCGAGGTCGTTGCAGGCCAAGAATTTTGGTGCAATCCGCTGAAGTTTTGGTGATTTTTGTTGCACATCGACCCCCGCGTTTATATGGGAGAGAATTACCGCTACCGCTTTTTTCGAATGACTGAAGGATACGAATGGCCCGTTATATAGGTATGGTTTGCGATCATCGTATAGTGTAATGGCCTCCGGATACATCATAGCGAGTAAATACCGCGAAGCGTACCATTGAAGTTTTTTCTCAGGATGGGGTATTCGCTCACCCGCACGAATGTCAAAGCCCTGAGCGCCCAGGCTTTCCGCAAAGAAAGACAAGCCCTCGGAAGCGATCCATACGCCTACTTCGCGTTCGGCATCTAGGTGGTGAAAGATTAAAGGCAAATGAATCGGTTTGCAGAAAACGGTTAATAATTGAAGTTCAAGCGAATTTGTATCTTTGCAGGCCTAAAACTAAGAGCAAAAATGAGTACAGCCGCAGAAATTAAGCGATTGCCATTTAAGGTCAAAGATATGTCACTGGCCGAGTGGGGACGAAAAGAAATTAAATTGGCGGAAGCCGAAATGCCGGGGCTTATGGCTCTGCGCGAAGAATATGGGGCCACCAAGCCTTTGAAAGGCGCCCGCGTTGCGGGATGCTTGCACATGACGATCCAAACAGCCGTGCTCATTGAGACCTTGGCCGAGCTTGGAGCCGAAGTTACCTGGTCGAGCTGCAATATATTCTCAACCCAAGACCATGCTGCTGCAGCAATCGCTGAAGCCGGCATACCTGTGTATGCCTGGAAAGGAATGACCGAAGAAGAATTCGATTGGTGTATTGAGCAAACGCTCTTTTTCCAAGACGGAAAACCTCTGAATATGATTCTCGACGACGGCGGAGACTTGACCAATATGGTATTCGATCGCTATCCGGAATTAGTACAGGGCGTCCGTGGCCTTTCGGAAGAAACCACTACAGGCGTGCATCGACTCTACGAGCGCATGAAAAATGGAAGCCTCGTAATGCCTGCAATTAATGTGAACGACTCGGTTACTAAATCCAAGTTTGACAATAAATATGGCTGCAAAGAGTCCCTAGTAGATGCTATTCGTCGGGCTACCGACATCATGATGGCTGGAAAAGTTGCTGTTGTGGCCGGTTATGGCGACGTTGGTAAAGGAAGTGCTGCATCGCTCCGAGGTGCTGGAGCACGCGTAATCGTTACTGAAGTAGATCCGATCTGCGCCCTTCAAGCCGCCATGGATGGATACGAAGTGAAGCGCATGGTCGACGCCGTGAAGGAAGTGGACATTGTAGTAACAGCTACGGGAAACAAAGACATCATACGCGGAGAGCATTTCAAATTGATGAAAGACAAGGTGATCGTTTGCAATATTGGTCACTTCGATAATGAAATCGATGTGGCTTTCTTAAATAAGCAACACGGTAATACCAAGGTTACTATCAAGCCACAAGTAGATCTGTACACCATCGATGGCAAGGATATTATTCTGCTCGCCGAAGGTCGTCTGGTAAACTTGGGTTGTGCTACGGGCCACCCATCATTCGTGATGTCAAACTCATTCACCAATCAAGTGTTGGCGCAGATTGAGCTTTGGGAAAACCACGGTAAGTATGAGAATAAAGTTTACACCTTACCCAAGCAGCTCGATGAAAAAGTGGCGCGTCTACACCTCGCCAAGATAGGTGTGGTACTCGAAGAATTGAGCCAGGATCAAGCGGATTATATAGGAGTAGAAGTACAAGGGCCGTTCAAATCGAACGAGTACCGATACTAATTCAGGAAATATGAATTTGTGAAAAGGGTGGACGAAAGTTCACCCTTTTTTGTTAATTGAAAATCCGGAGCAGGTTGGCGTTCGGATTGTATTGGGTGTTGTAAGCCCTTAGTGGGAAGGTGGCAGGCCCGTTTACCGGAGTTCCAAAAATTACTTCAAATCGAGATCCGCAGCACGTCTCATCATGAGCGGTGGTGGGGTCTTCCATCATTATTTGACAGTTGTCGCTCACTTGATAGGTGCAGTGGCGGTCGAACGCCGAAAACTCCGTCTCACTAAGTCTATATACCACAATGCCCTGCGAACCTCCTAATACATAAGCCCAACCACCCGGTGTGGTGAGGGGATTATACAAAGGTTGGTTGAGGTTTATTGTAAGGTCGGTAGGCAAAATGGGCACTTGATTTCCCAACACATCGTCATCGCCCTTGCACGACCAAAGCCCAAATAAAAATAAGAAAAGGTATTTTTGAATTCGCATTCTCAGCTAAAGGTAGATATGAAGAGTTACAAAGTTATCCGGTTTTTCATCGTTTTCGCACTCATTCTTTCCGGAAGCGGAGCTTTTGCACAGAAAGAAGGCAAACAAAAATCGGTCAAACAGCAGCGTAAGGAGTTTTTGGAATTACAAGAAGAGCGCGCCAAAGAAGGTACCGATGTAATGGATAAAAAGCGTCAAAAACACCTCGATATCCAAACAAAGGAAACGCGTAAGCGGATGAAGCAAAATGAGAAGAAAGTGAGGCGACTGAGAGCAGGAAAGCACAAGGATACGTGGTGGCAGCGAACCTTTCGGAAAAAATCCAAGCGCTAGAATCGAGCTTAGACCTGTTAATTTTTGGAAAGGCTAAGAAGCGTAACATTTTGTTCATACAGACTTTCGAATTAGTTTTAAGTCGCGAATTGCTCATCGCTCCTTTGAATTCAACCAAATCTGACGAAACACAGAGTCTCTTAGAAGGTGTAGGAATCCGATTTATTTTGAAAAACCACGCCGAGTCTCATTTTTAGATGATGTGCTTGTGATTTAAAAAACTATATATTTACGGCCTTGTTGCGAAAATTGATTAACACGTAAACTGTACATTATGGTGCGAACTATACGCCTCCTGGGATTTCTATTGCTTGTTTCGACTGTTCCTGCGCTAGCGCAAGTGGGTCAGGGCACACTCAAAGGTAAATTAACCGATGCTCAAACCGGTGAACCATTACCATTCGTTAACATTGTATTGCAAAACGGCGACCAGCAGGTAGCCGGAGGTGCAACGGATATTGACGGTAATTATACGATCAAACCAATTTCTCCGGGTGTTTACAATCTCCTTGTTTCTTATGTGGGTTATAATTCGCAGCAAGTGCAAAAAGTGATCATCACCAGCGACAAAATTGCTTTTCAAAATATAAAACTGGAACCTGGGATTAAGCTCAACGAATTTGAAGTAATCCAGTATAAGGTACCGCTTATTGATAAGGATGGCGGCTCCAGCGGAGGTACGGTTTCCAGAGAAGATATTTCTAGAATGCCTGGTCGATCTGCCACATCCATAGCAGCCACCGTAGGTGGAGTTCAAACCAACAGTGATGGCGTTTCTATCCGTGGAGCTCGCGAAGCCAATACCTTCTTTTATATCGACGGTATTAAAGTACGCGGTTCAACTAACTTGCCTAAGGGAGCTATTGAAGAAGTAACCGTAATTACCGGGGGAATACCCGCTAATTATGGAGATGCAACCGGTGGGATTATCGCAATCACTACCCGGGGCGCTACTAGCAAGTACTTCGGAAGTATCGACGTACTCACATCCGGGTTCGCCAACGCAGACGGCGGTGGTATTGGCTTCGATCGATACTCACAAACTCAAATTGAAGGGGTTGTATCTGGACCCTTGCTTTGGAAGAAAGATGCCGAAGGAAACAAAACCACTCCAGTCCTTGGTTTCTTCTTGTCGGGAAACTACCGTAATTTCCTCGACAATCGACCAACTATCGGCAATTATCGTGTGAAGTCAGATGTCCGCGATCGACTAATTGCCGATCCGCTTGATTTTGCGTTGAACGATGTCGCAATCCTTCCTTCGCTTGATGTTTACATTGATGCAGATGGTAATATTCAAAATTCTACCACAGTTACCCCGAGTGTTCAGGGTATTCCAAATGCTGAATTTCTCCGTGAAGATGATTGGGAAGAAGTTCCAGCGCGTCAGAATGACCGCCAGCAGGGAGTATCCCTTACGGGCAAGTTTGATATAGCCACAGGTCCTAATATGGACTTCTCAGTAGGGGGAACATTCGATTATGTAAACGATAATTTATTCAGTTACGATAATAGTCTGTACAATTATCAAAACAACGGAAATTCGCAAGACCAGACCTGGAGAGCTTTCGCTCGCTTTACACAGCGATTTGTAAATGATACAGATGGCGAGCAGGACGGGCTTGTGAAAAATGCCTTCTACAGTATAATGGTCGATTATAGCCAGCGAAATTTTCGCCAATGGGATGAGCGGCATGAAGATCGACTCTTTAATTATGGATATATCGGCAAATTCGAAACTATTGAAACGCCAAACTACTCCTTTGTTGATACGTTGGGAGGTGTTTTCGTGAATACTGGTTCTCGAGAATTAGGAACCACCTTCACGCCTAGTGAAGTTAATAGCGATTTAGCCTCCTATACTTCTGCGCTTTACGATTTCTACGATCAAATCGGATTTTCAGTGCGAACCTTAGATGATGTCGATGCGGCAGGCGGTTTGCGAAACGGACGACTTCCAGATCAGGTTTTTGGATTATATAATGCAGTGGGAAGACCATTTAATTCCTATCAGCTGCAGCAACAAAACCAATTCCGAATTTCAGGTTCCGGTTCAGCAGATATCGGCAACCATGCCATTACGCTTGGATTTGAATACGAACAGTTCACACAACGAAATTTTTCTGCTTCACCCGTTGGTCTCTGGAATCAGGCACGTCAGCTAGCCAATAATCACATTCAGGAGATCGATTTCAACTCTATTCCCGATATCCAGAACATTAATAATCAAGATTATCTCACCTTCGATCGACTTATTAGTCTAGACCAACAAAGTACATTTGACCGAAACTTGAGAATAGCTTTGGGCTTCGATCCCAATGGCGATGACGTAATCTATGTAGACGCACTTGACCCAGATTTATTTGAACTCAATATGTTCAGCGCCGACGAATTGCTCGTGCAAGGTGGGAATACATCTTTGGTTGAATATTACGGCTACGACCACACCGGAAATAAACTGACTGGGAGTAGGCCGAGTATTGACGACTTCTTTCAGGCAACGGATGAATTTGGAGTGAAAACACGCCCGATTGGTGCGTTTGAGCCAATCTATATCTCCGGCTATATCATGGATAAGTTCGCCTTCGACGATATTATTTTTAATGTGGGTCTGCGTGTTGATCGATTCGATGCCAATCAGCCAGTGCTTAAAGACCAATTTGTTCTAGGCAATGCGGTAACCGTCGGCGATTCCCGTGCGGCTAGTCCTGAGTCGACTATTTTCTTCGATGAGCACCCATCAGTTGTTCAAGATGACTGGGTGATCTACGTAAACGATTTGAATAATCCTACCGGTATTAATGGCTACCGCAGTGAGAATACGTGGTATAATGCCCAAGGTGTTGAAATTCCAGATCCGCGTGTTCTAAGGACTCCATCGGGTATTGCCCCACTTCTTGTCGATCCCAACGCTACGGGTGTTGACTTAGATGGTACAGCCTTTCGCGATTACAAACCACAGGTAAATGTGATGCCTCGAATTGCTTTCTCCTTTCCTATTTCGGATGAAGCGGTGTTCTTCGCTCATTACGACATCTTGACCCAGCGGCCAACAGGTCAAAACATCACGAACCCTATCGACTATCTTTTCCTTCAAAATCTTGGAAATGCTTCGGTGAATAATCCGAATCTTCGCCCGACACGGACGGTTGATTACGAACTTGGTTTTCAGCAGGTTGTTTCTAGAGCTTCTTCGCTAAAAATTGCGGCTTTCTATCGCGAAACGCAAGACGAGATTCAAGCACGACGCTTATTGGAAGCCTTTCCGACCACCTATACTTCTTTTGATAATTTTGACTTTGGAACCGTTAAAGGTTTGACCATAACTTACGATCTCCGCCGAACTGGAAATATCACCCTTCGAGCTGCATATACCATGCAGTTTGCTTCGGCCACCGGTTCGAATTCGAATTCTGCGGTTAATTTGGTTAACTCTGGCGAGCCCAATCTTCGAGTTATATTCCCGACAGACCGCGACCAGCGCCACTTGATTATAACCACGTTCGACTACCGGTATGGAAGCGGAGCCGATTACAATGGTCCGGTAATTGGTGGAAAACAAATTTTACAAAATTTTGGTATAAATTTCGTAGGCACCTTTGGGTCTGGAACGCCTTACTCGCGACAACTACAGGCAACAGGTACAGCGTTCATAAATGCAGCGGGTTCTCCGCAACTTGAAGGTACGATAAACGGCTCGCGCCTTCCTTGGCAGACCCGTGTGGATATGCAGATAGATAAATCATTCTCTATCAACTTAGGCACAAAAGATGGGGCACCAAAAAAGGGTTTCTTGAATGTTTATTTCTTAATTAACAACCTTTTAAATGTTCAGAACATCATAACGGCTTATCGATTCACCGGTAACCCCGATGACGACGGCTACTTAAGCTCTCCTCAGTTTACTCCAGCCATTGAATCTCAAATCGATCCGCAATCATTCCGTCAAGCTTATGCATTGAAAGCAGCGACTCCATTTAACTATGGGCTTCCTAGAACGATGCAACTCGGCGTAAGATTCGACTTTTAATATTAACAACTTATACTACGAATTATGAAAGCTTTGTCATACGGTACTTTACTCGCTACGCTGCTCACAATCTTTGCGGCTCACGCGGAGGCTCGGGAATATCAAGGTGCTAAAATGCGCTCGGAAGTGCGAGCAAAAGCGGCAGATTGTTCGCCTGCTCAAACTCTAACAGAATTCTTCGTAAATAATGTTAGAACTGCTGCTGAAACCGGCGGTAATACGTGGTATGATAGGGGAAACGGGCTTCCCTATTATGAAGTTCCGGCAAACGCAGGGAATCACGCTATTTTCGCTGGTGCATTGTGGATGGGAGGTATTGACCCCGCAGGAAATTTAAAGCTCGCTGCTGTTCGGTTCCGACAAGTAGGAAATGATTTTTGGCCAGGACCGCTCACAGTAGATGGATCAGCTTCGATAGAAGCATCCACTTGTCAACTTTGGGATCGGTTCTTCCCTATGTCGCGCCAAATGGTAGAAACGCATATTTATTATTTCACGCTGCTCCTAGCAGGCGAAGACCCGCTAGAAGATCCCCTCTTCGAGAATGGGTATAATATCCCAGAACAGATACTCAATTGGCCTGCGCAAGGAGACCCCGGACTTGGACAAAGCTTCACATTGGCCCCATTCGGAGATTTCCGCGATCCATTTACTGGAGACGTTATCGGCACACCGGGTTTATACGAGCCTTCGCTCGGCGATTATCCGCTATATGATTTGCAGCAAGAGATTGATTGCCGAAATAGATTGGTTACAGACGTGGTTCCACTATTTGGTGACTTTACATTATACTGGATATCCAACGATAAGGGAAATATACATACTGAATCGCAAGGCGAGCCAATTGGCATGGAAATTCAGGCTCAGATGTTTGGTTTCACCACCAACGATGAGATCAACAACATGACCTTTTGCAATTACGTGCTGATCAATCGCGGTACGTTGAACTTAGAAAATACTTATTTCGCGCAATGGGCGGATACTGACTTAGGCAACTTTAATGATGACTTCATAGGTTGCGATGTCCAAAGGGGTCTCGGCTATTCGTATAATGGTGATAATGATGATGAAGGTTCTGGAAGCGGACCAGGATATGGCGAGCAACCACCTGCCATCGGTATCGATTTCTTCGAAGGTCCTTTTCAAGATCCGGATGGTATTAACAATAGCTATGGAATTGGGGCGAACGAGGCTTTAAATGGATTGGGTTACCGAAATCCGGCCGATAGCCTGCGACCAGGTGGAATTGACGAAATAATCGACAACGAGCGTTTTGGAATGCGCCGATTCTTATTTCATAACAATAATTCAGGACCTGGGCCTACGCAAGACCCCACCATAGCCATTCATTATTACAATTTTATGCGAGGGTTATGGAGAAATAGTTTGCCAATGACGTTTGGGGGAACGGGTTTTAATCCTAATGACCCTAATGCGCTCAACGCTGATTTTATGTTTCCAGGAGACACGGACCCGCTTCATTGGGGTACTGGTGGTGTGAACCCAAATTATTCAGCTGCAGGTGGTTGGACAGAAGAAAATGAAGGAACCGCACCTGCCGATCGACGTTTTGTACAATCTGCTGGTCCTTTTGTACTTGAGCCTGGAGAATTCAATAATATTACGGTCGGTGTCGTTTATGCCAGAGCGCAAACAGGTGTACCTTTTGCTTCGGTGATTTTGCTCCGACAAGCCGACGATAAGGCACAATCTCTTTTTGAGAATTGTTTCAGACTTTTAGATGGCCCGGATGCTCCAGAACTTACCCATCAGGAGTTGGACAGAGAGATAATACTCTACATCAGCAACAACAGCCCACTTAGCAACAATAATGCAGAGCAATATGAAGAACTCGATCCTACTATTCCTCCTACGAATCTGGAAGGCGAGCAGAATGATCAATTTTATCGTTTCCAAGGCTATCAGGTTTTCCAATTGGCCAATGCTGATGTTTCGGTTTCCGAAATCGAAAATCCGGTTCTTGCCCGTTTAGTTTGGCAGTCGGACATACGCGACTTTAAGCCTAACGGTGAGCCGATCGGACAGTTAATTAATTACGAGCAAAACGATCAAATTGGGCTTCCAGTCCCCACAGAAAAGGTAAATGGGGCTAATGAAGGAATTGCGCACTCGCTCCAAATCACCACAGATAGATTTGCAAGTGGAGATAACAGGTTGATTAATTTTAAGCGGTACTACTACGTGGCTGTTGCTTATGGCTATAATGAATACCAGCCTTACAACCCCGATCCGGTCCAATTAAGTGGCCAGGCATTTACCTATCTCCGCGGTCGAAAAGGAGCTTCAGGCGACATACAGCCTATCGTTGCGATTCCTCATAAACCTGCTCCGGAACAATTTGGAACCGTATTCACCACCCAGTACGGCGATGGTGTGCCGGTGAGCCGAATAGAAGGTCAAGGAAATGGAGGTAATGACCTCCAACTTACCCAAGCTTCTATCGACAAAATTATGGAAGGCCCCGTTTACAAAGCCGATAATTTAGAATACGAACCAGGCCGCGGCCCTGTAAATGTGACTATTGTAGATCCACTCAACGTGCGACCTGCCAAGTTTGAACTCAGATTCTTCAACGATCTTGCCCCAGGTGGCGGCTATACGGGCGAGTTTGACGATAGTGAGTGGTATATGGTGGATACGAATAATCCTTTTGACACTATATTTAGCCAAAATACCATACGCGTTGCCAACGAGCAAATCGTGCCGGAGTATGGCATTGCGGTAACTATCGGGCAGTATCAATACGATGTGGTTAATGCAAATGCCACACTCCTCGACTTCTATCCGCGACCGCTTACATCCAACATTACTTTCCCGGTTAGTTCTCCACCTTGGCTTGGAGGGGTTGCCGATCAGGAAGGAAGCACGTTCTTAAATTGGATTCGATCCGGAACAACTACAATAGACATTGAGGACGGATCAATTCAGCCGTGTTTCCAATTAGTCGATGGTTCAATTGACCCTTTTGTTTATAACGATTATTTGAACCTTGATAATGATCAATTATTCGAACGCATAATTGGCGGTACATTCGCCCCGGCCGGTCTCGTTGGCGCTTACGATTGTGGCCCTCAACCTTTGAATATTTTTGCAAAAGATCAAATTTTGGTATCACCACGGGATTTGACCGCTCTCACTTCGGTAGATATGCGCTTCACTTCCGACAAATCGAAGTGGAGTAGAGTTCCAGTGTTCGAAATGCAGCCTGAACCAGATTTTGCCCAAGCAGGTGCCGGTAAAATGACGCTTCGTCGCTCGTTGTCGCTCGATAAGAATGGGCGAAATCAATTAGATCCAAATGCGAACATAGCAGAATGTACTTTAAATGGTGCACAGGCCTTTACCCAAGAGTCCGTTGCTGCCTTGAGCGCCCCAGCCCTTAGCAATTTGTTAAATGGTTTGAATACGGAATACCCTCAGATTCTGACGGCTCAAGATTTAATTGGTCTTTCATTCGGTATGTCGTGGTTCCCAGGTTATGCATTTAATGTGGAAACAGGAGAACGCGTAAATATGGCTTTTGGAGAAAACTCCAACTTTGCCAGCGATAACGGGCGCGATATGATCTGGAATCCATCATCACGCGTGAGCACGACTCTCGGTACCCAATTTGTATTTGGTGGAGAGCATTATATCTATACTTTCCGAAATCGAGCGCGCGAGCGAAATAGTGCAACCGAGGTACCGATGTACGATGGTGGGCAGTTCATTTACAATTCCCTCACTTCGGGTACCACCAATCAGCGACGTGTTGTATTCCGGGCATTAAACTGGATATCTGTACCGCTTCTAAATCAGGGTTTCCAATTCCGCTCTATGGCAGATGGATTGGTGCCTGGCGAAGCGCGTATGTATGCCAATGTATCGAAGCCGTACGCGCCCTACGCCACTACTGTAGACGAACTTGGTGCTGGTGCTTTTCCTTACACCGAACCGACGACGAATTACGACATAAGTGAAAATTTCTGGTATCCTTATTACAGTTTCAATACGGAGGGTCTAGAGACATCTACCAATATTTTAACTGCGGCCACAAACGCGCTCGACTTGATCGATATCGTGCCAAATCCTTACTATGCCTACTCGGCCTATGAGCAAAGCAGAACGGATAACCGCGTTAAGTTTGTCAATCTACCGGTAGAATGTAAGATTCAGATATTTACCATCAATGGTACGCTTATTCGTGTGCTTGAGAAAGACAATCCACAGACATTCTTAGACTGGAACTTGCAGAACGAGTCCTTCATTCCAATCGCAGGTGGCCTGTATCTTATCCACGTGCAAGCACCTGGAATAGGCGAGCGGGTATTGAAGTTCTTTGCATCAACTCGTCCACCGGATTTACGAAACTTCTAAGCCATTCACTCACCGAGAATTCTATCCATGAAATACATGTTTAAATCTATCTTGCCGCTTTGCCTGGCATCTTGCTTAATCAGTCCAAATATGCTCAAAGCAGGTAATCCTGATCGAGCTGGTTCTGCTGGAGGTATGCAACTGCTCGTGAACCCTTGGGCGCGGAGTAATGCGCTCGCCGGTGCCGATATGGCTGATGCAACTCCTGTGGAATCTATGTTCCAAAATGTAGCTGGTCTGGCCTTCGTGCGTTCCACGGAAGTAGGCTTCACCTATACGGACTACCTATCAGGTTCCGATGTTTCGATTAACTCCTTCGCCTTGGCGCAGCGGGTAGGTGAAACGAGCGTGCTGGGTCTGAGCTTTTCGAGCTTTGGTTTGGGCGATATCCGGAGAACTACAACTGAAACACCCGATGGCGATGGAACGTTCTTCAATGTAAGTTTGGTTAATATAGGCCTTTCTTACGCCAAGGCGTTTTCAAATAGCATCTACGGTGGTTTCACCTTGAAGATTATCTCGGAAAATACAGCTGATCTAAGTGCGACCGGTGTTGCGTTCGACGCCGGAATCAAGTATGTGACGGGAGATCGCGATCAGGTAAAATTTGGAATAACGTTGAAGAATGTTGGGCCGACCATGTCGTTTTCTGGAGATGGATTGAGCTTCCAAACCAATGTTCCCACCAACGAATATCAATTTACCGCTGAACTGCGGAGTGAGAATTATGAGTTGCCTTCCTTGGTTTCTATCGGGGCGAGTTATGATTTTATCCTCGCCGAAGATCACTTCTTGACTGCACATGGTACCTTTGTTGCCAATTCTTTCACCCGCGATAATTTCCTAATTGCGGCAGAATATACCTTCAAAAAGTTAGTATTTCTGAGAGCGGGTTACCACTATGAAAGCGACATTACCAATAACGATGCCCGACGGTATGCCTATACTGGTTTTGCTGGTGGTGCAGGCTTGCAGTTTGAACTTGGAGAAAAGAAAACTCGTTTGAGCGTAGATTACGCCTACCGACCATCAAACCCCTTCAATGGCTCACATAGTATTGGAGCTCGTATCCATCTTGGAAAGGGAGAGTAAGAAATAGTACTATATTTGTACCAGAATGAGAAAGCCCTGACAAGGGTTTTCTCGTTTTTTAGTTTATACCAACCTGTATATACCCAATTTTATGGCTCAAATAAATTACTATACCGAGCAGGGTCTTAAAAAGATAAAAGAAGAGCTCCACCACCTGAAAACGGTGGAACGCCCTTCTATTTCCGGACAAATTGCCGAAGCGCGCGACAAAGGCGACCTTTCTGAAAACGCTGAATACGATGCAGCTAAAGAAGCGCAAGGACTTCTCGAAGCGCGGATATCCAAAATGGAGGACGTACTCGCGAACGCCCGTGTGGTGGATGAATCGCAGATGGACACTTCGAAAGCCTACATTTTAACCAAGGTGACCATTAAGAATTTGGCGAATGACAAAATGCTCACTTACCAGCTTGTAGCCGAGAGCGAAGCAGATTTGAAGAGTCAGAAATTGTCAATTCTGTCGCCCATTGGCAAAGGACTTTTGGGTCGCGAACGTGGCGACAAGGTCGAGATTCAAGTCCCCTCCGGTATTGCGACTTTTGAGATTATGGAAATTTCAAAATAGCCATAGATGGCCAGCATTTTTAGCCGCATTATTTCTGGTGAGATTCCAGGGCATATTGTTGCCGAAAACGGTGATTTTGTCGCTTTTCTCGACATTAATCCGCTGGTAATGGGGCATGTGTTGGTCGTTCCGAAAAAGGAAATCGATTATTTATTCGATCTCCCCGAAGACCTATTGGCATCTATCATGCCCTTCGCAGCAACCATCGCTGCGAAAATTAGATTGGTGGTACCTTGCCAGCGAATAGGCATAGCAGTAATAGGTCTCGAAGTGCCCCACGCCCATATTCACTTGGTACCCCTTCAAACGGTAAGTGACATTAATTTTTCGCGCCCTAAGCTCAACCCGAGCTCTGAAGAACTAAAGGTTATGGCTGAGAAAATTCGTTCAGCGGCACTTTAACCAATTTTCTTGCTCGGATTCTTTGCGATATAAGCCTTCCACGATGTGAATCCCACTTGAGTGGACTTGCCAAATGAAAAGCTGTGACAGACGGCAGCAGCCAATCCATCCGTTGCATCGAGGTATTCGGGCATTTCATTGAGTGAAAGCAAGGTTTGGATCATCTTGGCTACCTGTTCCTTGCTGGCTGCGCCATTGCCGGTTATCGCCTGCTTGATGCGGCGCGGTGCATATTCTGTGTAAGGTATCTCGCGGCTCAGTGCCGCCGATATTGCTACGCCTTGCGCCCGCCCCAATTTCAACATCGACTGTACGTTTTTTCCGTAGAAGGGTGCTTCGATTGCCAACTCGTCGGGGTGGTAGCTGTCGATGAGCAGAATTACCTTTTCAAATATTTTCTTGAGCTTCAATGCATGATCAGCATATTTCTCCAATTTGAGAACCCCGTGGCTCACCAAAGTCATTTTACTTCCTTGACTGGAGATTATCCCGTAGCCCATAATGGTAGTTCCTGGGTCGATCCCCAAGATGATTTTCTCCGACGACATTATGCCTTACCTTTAAGGCCAAATGTATAAAACACTTCCGAAAGCAAGCATCGCGAAATGGGCCTTCTACTGCCTTCCGATCGGAGTACTTGGTTACGTGGCGTTTGAGATTTTTAGCAGATTACGCTATCAAGAGTTTGATTGGTCAGACCGAATCGGCAGCGCCTTACCTACTTTACTCATCATCGGTATTTTGAGCTACGCAAACCTGTATTGCGAAATGCGAAAGTGGAGCACGCTGATCGGTGCACAGGGGAATAGGTCTCTCGCTTGGAAGGCAATAATGGCCGGCCTCGTGGGTGGTTTTCTTACGCCAAATCGCATCGGCGATATTGCCGGTAAAACCCTTGCCACACCGGCCGGAGTGCGGGCATCGTCGTTTGTAGCATCGGCTCTGGGTTCTCTTTTACAAGGAGCGGTTACCATTGTTTTTGGCCTTTTAGCGCTTTTTCTTTATCCCTTGTCATTGCCCGATTATTCCGTTTTCGCAAATGGGCCGGGGATTACCATAGCATTAGCGGCCGCTCTGCTTGCAACAGGTGGTTTCTTATTTTTTCGAAAACGCATTTCGTCGAAAATGGATGCTTTGATACTTGCCGCTTCGCAGGTGCGCCCCGTTACTGTTTTTCATGCTTCGCGATGGGCTGTAATGCGCTACCTTATTTTCGCAAGTCAACTCTATTTGGCTCTTGCCATGATGGGCATATCTCTTTCTTTGTTTAGTGCGTTCAGTGCTATTGCACTACTCTATTTGTTTCAGAGCTATTTTCCCTTCAGTAGTTTTGGCGATTTGGGTGTGCGGGAGATTTTTGCAATGGCTATATTTTCGCCAATGGTCGAGTTTGCTCCTTTGGCAGCAGCCGCTACGCTGGTGGTTTGGCTTATTAATATTGCCATTCCGGTAACTATTGGATCTATTCGAATGCGCCAACTCGTGCCAGCGCTGTAGCAAGTATGTACGGTTGGGTAGAAACAAGTGTGCTCATTTTAACTTCTGCCTTTGTGGGGCTCATGAGTTGGTTTATTGCCAATTTCAGAGCTTCTAAATCTTCTTTTGTTTATGCGGAAAATTCCTTTTCCATTCTTATCGCTTTCCATGGGGAATGGATCGCTTTGGAAAGGCTCTTAGGTTCCCTTAAGCAAATTTTTTATTCCAAAAAGGGCAGTGTCCATATTGCTGACGATCATTCAAGACCTAATTTGAACGAACATCAAGAATTGTTGGTGCAGAGCAAATTTGTAAACTGGATTAAACCTCCGCTTTCTATAAATGGCAAGAAGGCTGTTCAGCGTTACGCCGTAAACGGGTTAAGCTCGGAGTGGATTTTGCTGCTAGATGTCGATACCCAAGCCCCTGAATTTTTACAGAATGGATATTTACCAGAGACCGTAAGTTATGCAGAAATGGTGCTTATTCCCGTACAACCGATTACAAGGCGGGGGTTTTGGAATGCTTTCTTCGATTTAGATTTTTTGAGCCTGCAAGCAGCAACCGTTGCATCGGCACAAAGCGGCGAGCCCCTTTTGGCCAATGGCGCCTGCCTTCTAATAAAGCGCCAAGCTTACCAGGCTGTGGCCGCAGATCGCGACGACTGGTCTTACCCCCATGGCGACGACATGTTCCTGATGCATGCAGTCGCGAAGAAGTTTGGCAAGCCTGCTATTGCCGTTCTGCATCCTTCGCAGGGCTATGCGCAAAGCGCTTTTCCTGATTCTTTTTGGGGGCTCTACCGGCAGCGGCTTCGCTGGATTGGGAAAGTAGATCGATTGCCAAATGTTGCCTTTCAATGCGCGGCATGGGTTATTCTGCTCGCCCAATTCATGTTGCTCTTTAACATATTGGCTTCCCTTTTAGGCCTTGTGAGCTTGCGGGTGGCGTTTATCGCTTCCAGCGTATGTGTCGGTTCGAGCGGATTCTTACTTTTGCGGAGTTGTCGGGCATTTAATCGACGCGATTTGATGTGGTACATTCCCCCCGCTCTGATGCTTTATCCCGTTTATCTTATTTCGTTGGCATTGGTGCAATTAAGCTATAAAGCTTTTCGGCGTTGAAAGTGGAATTCGAACGCCATTCATTGTCGCCAGGCCAAATAGCTTGGAAAAAATTTAAGCATAACCGCTTGGGCATGTTCGGACTCACGGTATTAATCTTTGCTGCTGTAATCGCAATTTTGGGTGCCAACATACGGCCCGACAGCGCCGAGCATGCCAATTCTCAGCAGATTTCTATCGCCAGAAAGAACGTCGGCTTCAAGGTGTCGGTAATACGGGTGGAACGCAACGTGTCGTCTTCCGGAAATTTTTTCTGGGACGGTTTCTTTTTTGGCGGTTTGCCCGAATCCTACGATCTATTACCTATTCACAGCGTGGAGTTTTCTGCCGATTCGGTTAAAGGTTTTCTATACGGCGGAGCCGCCAACATTCGCGGCGAGCCTTTTGCTTACCATGTGGTAGATGTTTCTTATGCCGTGGAGCCTCAGAGCATCGCGCGAAAAGACGAAAAAAGCTTCACTGCTAAATCCATAGATGGCACGCCCCTGCTCCTGGATGCTAAATTGGTAAGAGCTGCGGCCCAGTCAGATCGGGTAGGGGTAAAGCGTTATTTGCTGGGTACCGATAAATTTGGCCGCGATATGCTGAGTCGGCTCATGGCGGGAACCATTATATCCCTATCGGTTGGGCTTATTTCTGTGGCTATTTCATTGATTTTGGGAGTAAGTTTGGGGGCAGTTGCCGGCTACTACGGCGGCTGGATTGATGATCTGATCACTTGGCTGATAAACGTTATTTGGTCGATACCTACCTTGCTCTTAGTCATCGCCATTACGTTTGCCTTAGGTAAAGGCTTTACGCAAGTTTTCATAGCGGTGGGTTTAACGATGTGGGTGGAAGTAGCGAGAATAGTACGTGGACAGATGCTCTCGGCCAAACACTTGGAGTATGTAGAAGCGGCGCGTGTATTGGGCTACAACAATGCTCGGATCATCGTAAAGCATATCTTACCAAATATTCTCGGCCCCGTAATTGTTATTTCTTCGGCCAATTTCGCATCTGCCATTTTATTAGAAGCGGGCTTGAGCTTTCTTGGCATCGGGGCACAAATTCCCATGGCTTCCTGGGGGCAGATGATCAAAGAGCATTATGCCTATATCACCACCGACATGGCCTATTTGGCCATTCTGCCAGGGCTTTGTATTTTAGTATTGGTAATGGCTTTTATGCTCATTGGCAATGCACTCCGCGATAGCTTCGACTACCGGGTACAATAAAAAAACCCCGCGAATGATGCTCGCGGGGATTATCAAAAGTCAGCAAAAGCTTTCAGAATGGTAAATCGTCCATATCGTCGGCACCAACGCTGGCTGGTTCATTGCTTGGCAATGGTGGCAAATCATGGGTAGGTGCGGCTTGACTCACTTTCTCCAGCCGCCATGCGTCCAGCGTATTAAAGAATTTTATCTCTTTATTGGTGGGATTTTCCCACCGCCTTCCGCGAATATTGAAATTTACTTTTACTTCATCGCCGATTTGAAATGGATCGATGAGATCGCATTTATCTTGAGCTAATTGGAAGGAGATTTCTTGCGGATATTGGCTCCCTTCGTCACTGATTACAAATTCGCGTTTGCGAAAAGTTTCTGTTACTTTTTGGACGTCGTTTTTAACGACAAGCTTTCCATTGATTGAAAACATAAGCTATGGTGTTAATTGTTAAAACTCAGTAAGGTAAGCCAGGCTTCACGCACGAGCCCGTTGGAGAGGTGAGCTTTGGCTTTGCGATGAAGGGCATCTTCTAAGGCCTCAGCATCGTGCTCTAAAGTTATAAATAATTCGCTCAATTCCGTAAGGCGATATTCATTTACAGCAGTTTCATCGGGCACCGAATGGACATTTGCCAATTGGCCTAAATCATTTCCCGAAAGGATATGGCTTTGACGGATATCTGTAGGAAGAAGCTCAAAGCCCATTCCTGGCATGGCCCCGGGCTTAGCCACTTCAAAGAGAGCAGAGCCATTAGCGCGCGTGTACCATTCGCCACCCATGCGGCCTATGGTGTCAATCTTCGTTTGATCGATCCGTCCATCTCTATCGAGAAGGGCATCATCAATATGAAACTGAACAACCTGGCATATTACCAGATTTCCGGCACCACCATTATTTCCCAATTCGACCACTTCATTCACCTTGCATTCAAATTGCGCCGGCGATTCCTTCACTCGAAAGGGCTTTACTGCTAATGAAGGAAGCGGTGTAAATCCTGCCTTGTCAAATTCGCTTATTCCTGCATCAAAATCCGAGCTGGCCAATGACATTTGCTGCACCATGTTATAGTTTACTATGTTAATTACCACTTCGGGATGGGCTATTACATTATCGAACGTGTGCTTGGTGGTATTGTCGCGACCCCTGCGGGCTGGCGAAAAAATCAATATCGGCGGCCGGGCACTGAATACGTTAAAAAAACTAAATGGAGCCAGGTTAGGTCGGCCCTGTGCATCAATAGTGCTTGCAAAGGCGATAGGTCGGGGTCCGATTGCTCCAAGAAGCAAGCCATGAAGCTGTCCGGTGGGAAGATTATCGGGATTGAAACTTGCCATAAAATCGTTTCGACAAAGTTAGTAAAAGGTGGTAGGAGCTCTCTAAAAACGAGAGAATATTGAAATTTTGAAGTGTACGTATTCTTATTATCTTTGCCCCCACTTTAAATTTCACATGCGGATGTGGTGAAATTGGTAGACATGCCAGACTTAGGATCTGGTGCCGTGAGGTGTGTGGGTTCGAGTCCCTCCATCCGCACTTAGAAGCCCCGAATAGGGGCTTTTTGAATTTTTGCTCCTTAGGCACATTCCTTGAATTAAGGTATATTTGCGCCGCAAAATAGCCTCATGGCTTTCATAATATAACAGAACAACATGCAGATTACCGAAGAGAAAATCTCTGACCAAAACGCACTCCTTACCATCGCCATAAGCCCCGAAGACTACGCTCAAAAATTTGACAGAGCGCTGAAAGGGTATCAAAAACAAGTTTCTATGCCTGGGTTTCGAACGGGTAAGGTGCCAATGGGTGTGGTGAAAAAGCGGTACGGAAAGTCGGTTCTGGTTGAAGAACTCAACAAAGTGCTCAATCAAAGTATCCAACAATACATTTCCGACAAGAATCTCCAAATTTTGGGCAGCCCAATTCCCGCAAGCGACCGTCGCGAAAAGGGAGATTGGGATAATCCTTCTGATTTTGAGTTCGTTTATGAATTAGGGCTTGCTCCTGAGCTTGATGTGAACGTAAGTGCCAAGGATCAATTCGACTATCACACCATCGCAGTCGATGATAATATGATCGAAGAACAGATCGGACGTATGCGCAGGCGTTATGGGAAAATCGAAAAAGTATCGGAAGTAGAAAGCAATGATATGCTTTCCGGCGACTTTGTGGAGCTTGACGCGCAAGACGAGGTGAATTCATCTGGAATTTTTACATCCAGCACGCTTACCTTGGAATCTATCGATGCCGAAGTGAGTGCCCGATTTGTTGGAAAAGCAGAAGGCGACGAAGTGATTTTCGATCCCATGAAGCTTGCTAGTTCGCACGGTGATATTGCACGTATTATGGGGGTCGGGCATGAGCAAGTCCACCATCTACACACTAATTTCAAATTTATAATCCGCGGCATACAACGGATGCATATGGCCGATTTGGACAAGGCTTTTCTGGATCGAATGCTCGGTGAAGGAACCACTGAAACCGATTTGCGCGAGAAGATCCGCACTGACCTCAACGAGAATTTTAAAAAGGATAGCGATCAACTCTTCCGCCGGGATATTTCTACCAAGATGGTTGCTAAGCACCAACCATCGCTACCCGACACATTTTTAAAGCGGTGGATTGTCCTCACGAATGAAAAACCAATAAGTCCGGAGCAAGTAGAGCAAGATTATTATGTGTACCGCAACGGTCTGCAATGGCAATTGATATTCAATAGCTTGATTAAGCAAAAAGCTATCGTGATCGAGCCGGAATCCTTAATAGAGAAGACGAAAGGCATAATGGCCGCTCAATACTCCCAATACGGCATGCCCACTCCCGATGATGACGAACTCACCGAAACGGCACGCAAAGTATTGGGAAACCAAGAAGAAGCCCGGCGCGTGATGGATATGGTTTACGACGATAAATTGGTAGCCTTCATCCGCGAAAATGCAACTGTCAACGAGAAGTCCGTATCTTACGACGAATTTGTAAAACTGGCCTCAGAGGCCTAAACATTTCCTACCTTCCGCAGTCTAAATAGCACAACGAACCAACGCATGTCAGAGCAAAACGAATTTAACAAATACGCAGTAAAACACAAGGGCATCAATAGTATGACCCTTCACAATTACATTACGAATCTCACTCCGTACATCATCGAAGAGCGCCAATTGAATGTGGCTCAAATGGATGTTTTTTCCCGATTGATGATGGACCGCATTATATTTTTAGGAACCGGTATCGACGATCAGGTAGCAAATATTATTCAAGCCCAATTACTTTTCCTTGAGAGTGTGGACCCCAAAAAGGATATTCAGATCTATCTGAATTCGCCTGGCGGTAGCGTTTATGCAGGTTTGGGTATTTATGATACCATGCAGTATATCTCGCCCGATGTTGCTACAATTTGTACCGGTATGGCCGCATCAATGGGTGCCGTATTGCTATGCGCTGGGGCGCAGGGCAAACGCACTGCACTCCGACACTCGCGCGTTATGATCCACCAACCCCTTGGTGGAGCACAAGGTCAAGCGTCCGACATTGAGATCACAGCTCGCGAGATCATTAAATTAAAAAAAGAACTTTACGACATTATTGCTGAACACTCCGGCCAGACTTACGAAAAAGTGAGCGAAGACAGCGATCGAGATTACTGGATGAAGGCCGAAGAAGCAAAAGCTTATGGAATGATCGACGAAGTGCTGGTGCGCAATCCTAAGCGCAAGTAGCTAGCAAAAGACTAAAATACTATGTCGGGAACAGATAAAAAAGAAGTGCGATGTTCCTTCTGCGGAAGGGGAAAGAGCGAAGTAAACGTCTTGATTGCGGGTATTACAGGGCATATCTGCGATAATTGCATCGCGCAAGCGCAAGGGATAATTAAGGAAGAATTATCGCAGCAAGCACACCAGAAGCTCGAGTCGAGTATTAGCCTTCAGCGGCCCGACCAAATCAAAAAATTCGTTGACGATTTTGTAATAGGGCAAGACGATGCGAAACGCGTGCTCAGTGTAGCGGTTTACAATCACTACAAACGCTTACTCCAGAAAGTGGATAAGAACGACGACGGCGTAGAGATTGAGAAATCAAATATCATTTTAGTCGGCGAAACAGGAACCGGCAAAACCCTCCTCGCCCGAAGCATAGCGCGGATGCTTAACGTACCGTTCTGTATTGCCGATGCTACTATCCTTACCGAAGCGGGTTATGTAGGCGAAGATGTGGAAAGCATACTCTCTCGTCTTCTACAGGCCGCCGATTACGACGTCAGCCTCGCTGAACGCGGCATAGTGTTCATCGATGAAATTGACAAAATTGCCCGAAAAGGCGATAATGCTTCCATAACGCGCGATGTGAGCGGTGAAGGCGTGCAACAAGCGCTTCTCAAATTGCTCGAAGGCTCCGATGTAAATGTGCCACCCCAGGGTGGCCGTAAACATCCGGAACAGAAACTTATTCAAATCAATACGCGCAATATCCTGTTCATTTGCGGTGGCGCTTTTGGAGGTATCGAAAAGATTATTCAACGTCGACTTCGAACATCAGCTATCGGCTACAGTACGGATAGCGAAACAGGTAGATACGATGCGGAGAATATGTTGCAATATATTATTCCTTCCGATCTAAAATCCTTTGGACTTATTCCCGAATTGATCGGTCGCTTTCCTGTGCTGACTTACCTAAATCCGCTCGATATTCAGACGCTGCGCCGCATTATGACGGAGCCCAAGAACGCATTGGTAAAGCAGTATGTGAAGCTACTCGAAATGGATGGAGTTAAACTTTCGTTCGACAAAAAAGTGCTCGACTTTATCGTGGAGAAAGCTATGGAGTATAAGCTCGGTGCCCGCGGCCTTCGATCCATTTGTGAAGCCATTCTTACCGACCTCATGTTTGAGCTTCCCGCTCAACCCGAAATCAAAGATTTCAATATTACCTACGATTATGCTGTCGAGAAATTCAGCAAATCCAAACTTTCCAAACTCAAAGTTGCTTAAATAAAACCCCAATTATGAAAAATCTAATTACCCTTTTCTTTATGGCTTTTAGCCTTTGTCTTCAAGCTCAAACTTTCCCTGCACCAAGCACAAAAGCTATGGTTATGCAAACGGTTGGTGTTACAGACATCACCATCGACTACAGCAGCCCGGGTGTAAAAGGTCGGAAAATCTATGGCGATGTGGTGGCGCTGAATGAAATCTGGCGCACGGGTGCTAATAGTGCTACCAAGGTTACTTTCGGTACCGACGTACAAATCGGAACTGCTACAGTTCCAGCGGGTAACTACGCTCTTTTCACAGTGCCTGGTGAGAGCAAGGTGTCTGTAATGTTCAATTCAAATTGGGATCAAGGTGGTACCGAAGATTATGATGCAAGCCTGGACGTGGCTAAAATCGAAGTTCCTTTCACAAAGTTGGCCAAGCCAATGGAGCGTCTTCAATTTACCATCGAGAACGGATCTGCAAAAGGAGCCGATATTGTTTTTGCGTGGGCCGACCGAACTTTCAGCGTGCCTGTGAAAATTGACACCGAAAAGTTTGCAAAAGCCAACATGGAGAAAAAAGAAACAGAGTATGCAAATCGCTTCCGTGTTTACAACGATGCTGCATCATACCATCTTGAAATGGGCAATTTGGACGAAGCACAAAAAATGGCCGAGATGTCAACTTCTATCGACAAACGCTTCTGGAATGTGCATACTTTGGCTAAAGTTTATGCAGCTCAAGGCAATAAAGACATGGCGAAGAAGGTAGCTTCCGAATCTATGGAACTGGCTCAAAAAGCAGAGTATCAGCCTTATGTTGACATGAACAAGAAATTGATTGAGTCGCTTTAATCCGCACTCTTTTCTGTTAATTAAAACCGCCTTCGGGCGGTTTTTTTTATGCCTTCTTCTCGCTCAAAGTGAACTCTTGAATTAGCGCAGCGGTCAACATTACCACTACACAACCGATCATATTGTAATACAAGTAGGAGAAGGCATCGGAAAGGAATAGAAAGCACAAGATAACCGTGGATTGACCAATTATAGCGGCTATAAATACGGCGTGACCGCTTACTTTTTTTAAGAAAAAGGCCGTGAGAAAAATACCGAGCACTGTGCCGTAAAAGATGCTTCCGAGAATGTTGACCGCTTCAATCAAATTCTCTACCAGGTTGGCAAATAAAGCAAAGCTCAAAGCAATTAAGCCCCAAAGTGCTGTAAGCCATTTGGAAGCCACCACATAATGGCTTTCCGATTGACCCGGTTTGATAAGCCGTTTGTAAAAGTCAATGGAAGTGGTAGAGCCTAAAGCATTAAGTTCTCCAGATGTACTCGACATGGCCGCTGAGATGATTACCGCGATCAAAAGGCCTACCAAGCCCACGGGGAGAAAATCGAGCACGTACCTTATAAACACATAATCGGAGTCTTTTTGGCCGTAAGATTCATCAACCTCCCGTATTAGGATGCGTGCTTGATCTTGAAATTGCAATTCGCGCTTGTGAAGATTTTGAAATTCCGCGGTCAAGATCTCTTCTCGGCCGGAATTGCCTTGTTCAATAGCTTCGACCAATTCGGCAGCTACCACTTTTTTTGTTTGATGATTCGACGCGTAGTTTGCTTCAATTGTGTTTAGCTCTTCAGCCGATTGAGAATTTTCAATCTTCGAAAGTGCGTTGTGGTCGAACAGCACGCGGTGATCCTGAAAAATGTAAAACACAAAAACCATCACCCCTATAAGCAGAATGAAAAATTGCATCGGGATTTTTAGAATGGCGTTAAACATCAGGCCCAGCCTACTTTCTTTTACAGAAATGGCACCCAAGTAACGCTGTACTTGCGATTGGTCGGTTCCAAAATAAGACAAGGCCAGGAAGAATCCGCCAATAATTCCCGACCAGAAAGTATAGCGTTTTTGAATATCAAAATCGAAATCGATTGCTTCGGTTTTCCCCAATTTGCCTGCTAATTGAAGTCCATCCCAAGCTTTGACCCCCACAGGTAGATTGTAGATCACATTTCCGAATGCGATAGTAATTCCCACCAGGATCACCGCCATTTGCCATTTTTGGGTAAAGGACACCGCCTTGCTACCACCGCTCACGGTATACACGATCACCACGATACCGACCGCTAAAATCGTAACATTCAAATCCCACCCCAGCACTGCGGAAAGCACAATGGCAGGGGCATAAATGGTAATGCCGGCAGCGAGGCCTCTCTGGATTAAAAATAAACTCGCCGCCAATAGCCGACTCTTTAGGTCAAATCGACTTTCTAAATATTCGTATGCGGTGAAGACTTTAAGTTTATAATAGATGGGGATAAAAACGGCTGATACCACGATGAGTGCTAGTGGTAGGCCCAAATAATTCTGCACGAAGCCCATACCCGACTCATAAGCCTGGCCAGGTGTGCTTAGAAATGTAATGGCACTGGCTTGGGTAGCCATCACAGAAAGACCAATAGTTCCCCACTTTAATTGATTGTCGCCAAGGAAGTATCCTTCTACATTTTTACTTCGCCATGTTTTAATAATGCCGAGAATCACGATAAGCAACAAAGTGCCGATCATTACTCCGTAATCGACTAAACTCATGAGGTTGCTTTGGTAAATGTTAAGAACGCGATCACCAAGCAGGCTGTCCAGATAAGAACAACCAAATAGACCTTATTCCATTTGCTCTTAGACGCTGGCGCTCGCTGATTTCTTGGGCTACTCATCGCTCGCCTTGGAGTCGTGTTTACTCATTGCCAACATATTAGCTAAAAGCCGATAAGCTCCCGGTACGCCTGCGGGTAATTGTCGGAAGAATGAAATTCCGGTATAGGCAAAATATCCATCGCCGTATGGCGCTACAATCAGGGCTCCGGTGAGTTGGTTTTCACTGCGATCCTTCCAACCTATGAGGGGGGTGAAAGCAGGATCCCAGGTCTCGGCGAAGTAGAGTCCGCGCTCCTGAACCCAGTTATCAAAATCGGCCGAGTTCAGCTTGTTGGGCTTATTAAAAACAGGATGCTTGGGATTTAAAAATTCGGCGGGAGCATCTTCCTCAGTCACTCTATCGCGCGACAGGGTAAATGGGAACGGACCAATCTCATCAGATTTGAGGCTGCGAGAAGTGTTATATTGCACAATCCAAGTGCCGCCTTGTCTCACAAATTCGCTTAGTACAGGGTTTGCGGCTGGCAAATCATCGCGGGTGTTGTAGGCTCTAATCCCGGTAATAATGGCATCAAAACGTTTGAGTATTTCCGGCGATTGAAGGTCGGCGGGTTTCAAAATAGAAACCCGATAACCTGCAGCTTCGAGGGCTTGTGGCACCAGGTCGCCTGAGCCTTCTATGTATCCAATGTGTACCACGCCACCCCTGCTCATTTCAATCGCAGAGCAGGTGAGCTCCGCCTTGTTCAAAATGATTTGCGATGGAATGTGGTCATAAACTATTTCTTGCAAGTGTTGCAAGGTGTCTATTTTTCCAGCAGTTTCCAGCAATAGCAGGGTTTGGCCATTTTCTGCGTCCAACGAGCGGCTCATCTCAATAGTTTGCGCCGAACGACCCGCCGCGGGAATTTGAATACGCAGTTTTGATGGTTGCGCTACCCAACCCTTCGGAGCGGAAACGATCAGTTCGCCATCAAAGTCAGCTCCGCGATTTGTAAGTTCTACTGTCACCTGCTTAGAATCTTCGGGGGTATTGATCAGCACAGATTGATCGAATGAAGCCGTAATCTGGGGTACCACATACAGGGGCGCAAAAATTACCTGCTTTGCGGGATCCACATACTTGTATTGCAGGCCGAATGGTAGATCGAAGCGATAATCTTCTATTTCGATTGAGACTAAAGCTTGAACGGAAGCTGGATTTTCCGCGAACTTCAGCCATTTTGATGATTCGAAATTATAGACGGACGTATAAGGGTTGTTGAGCCAATATGGATTGCTAAACGACGAATTAGACGGAATTGCAATGGTAAATTCCTTTTTGAATAAAATGTTTCGATTCAGGACGCTGTCTATTGAAAAAGCTTCGTTCCCGATTGTTACCTTTTCGAGATTTACATCGGTCACCTGAGGATTCACCGCTATGAGCTCGACTTTGATCGCCTGCCCCGGAGATGCGTATTGCTGATCGGTGGTAAACTGGATATTGGAACCACAGCAAGCCATTATTATTTGGTGAACGTCCTCCAATTTTTTAGAAATAGCTTCAGAAGGTGCCAAGCGTCTTAACGAACTCGCAAGTTGAACGAGTGATGAAACACTGCCCGTTGGATTTTCGAATGAGAAAGCATGTAAGATCTCATCGATTTGAGATCCAATTTCAGCCATGCCCTGGTCTTTCCAATCGTTAGTCAATCCGGTGTGGAGGGCTTTTCCGAGATCGATCCGGCTTCCCTTCAAATACTGTAGGTATTCCTGTTGTAAGCCATAGGGATAATCACTCCCGAAGCCCTGGCTGCGGTGTTGGCTTCTGCTTCGGGCAGCGATTTGCGAGTATGATTCGCCCAAAAGTGGGGCGTGGTCGCCGGCTTCTATCACGGCATAATCGGGATTATTCAAGGCTCGCTCTCCGATGGTGCGGTCCCACCATGAACTGGCATTGAAATACATGCGCGAAGGTTGCCATGTGGTCACTGATTTCAGCTGATTTGGAAATGCCTTGGGGTCACCTGCAAGGTCGAAAGCTTTAGCAGCGAGTAGGGCACTCGACTCGTGGTGGCCGTGGCCTGCATCGCTCGTAGGGGGGAAACGGGTAATAATTACTTCGGGTTTGTAGTGGCGGATAATCCAAACCACGTCGCTCAATATAGCTTCTTCTCCCCATTTATCCAGGCTTTCTTCTGCCGACTTAGAATAGCCAAAATCTACGGCGCGGGTAAAAAATTGCTCCCCTCCGTCAATGCGGCGCGCTTGTAATAATTCTTGTGTTCGCAATAAGCCCACCCCATCGCCTATTTCGGTGCCAATCAGATTTTGACCTCCATCGCCGCGGGTCAAGGAAAGGTAGGCCACCCGGCAATACAACGCGTTTTCCATATAGGAAATCAATCGCGTGTTCTCATCATCTGGGTGAGCTGCGATATAGAGTACCCGGGTATTCTCCTTGAGCTTTAAAAGCTTATGGTAAATATCGGCGGTCGAGTTTGGTTGCGGAAATTGGCCGAACGAGAATGTCGAAACAAGGATAAAACAAAGGGATAATTTCCAGCGCATGCCAAGTATTTTGGCAAATATAAGTAACGTGGATTTAGGCTTTGCCTAAAGGCTGTTAATTAGGACGCGATTGCGCACGGAGGGCTTGAGCGATGATTTTCTTACTCCCCTGGCTCTTGAGCCATTCGATTTGAGTGGCACTCAAATCGGTTCGGTCAAATCCAAAACAAGAGTCGGAAACTGCTTCGGGACAAAGGCCTCGAAAATTGCCATCCAAAAAGGGATAAAACGCATCATAGGAAATCAAATACAAAGCTGACCCATTTTTATATTGCTTGTTCACCCTAAACTGCTCAATCATCACGTTTAGGGAAGCATTGAGCGGCAAGATTTTGGAAAAAGGCTCAACGGTAGATCTTCCTTGAGCTTCGTGCTCGAAATTTACCTTGATATTGGCCTTAGAAATAGCACTTTCGCTTATTACTGTGCATTCCCCCGTTTTTTGCTCACCAATCTCTGAGCATATACGCGAGTGATTGTAAGCACACGCAGGGCTCCGATCAAAGTCATCCTGACTTAAGAGCAAAGAGATCTCCGATGACATTTGGAGCGTTTTGTCGCTCTCAAAACCCGTGAGCATGAGATAACCTGCACAAAGGAGCACAACGGCGCAGAAAACTAAAAAAGGTCTGGTTGTCTTGGATTGAAACATGTCACAAATTAAGCAAAAATCAGGCCATTTCTTTATCAATTTTTAACCTTCGGGCATAATCCAAATCGATAGGCAAAAATGAAACGCTGAACGGTTGAATATATTACGGCCTTATTTTCAGATATTTCACAATTGTGAAAGGATAGGCGTGACGCTCGTCTGCGGGGTGCTCAAGTAAAATTTCCTTACTCCAATTTGTTGGGTCAAAAGACGGGAAATACGCATCTGCATCGAAGCTCGCTTTTATCTCGGTTAATAGCATTGTATCCGCTGCGTCGCTTTTTAAAGCTAAGCGGTAGATCTCACCGCCGCCAATAATGTATTGGTCGCCTTGCGGCGCAATGTCAAGTGCCTTCCGTAAACTCCCAACCACTTCGCAGCCTGGTGCCTGAAAATTAGGATTTCGAGTAATTACGATATTCTTTCGTTTGGGGAGTGGGCGGTACGCATGTGGAATAGATTCGTAGTTTTTTCTCCCCATTATCACCGTTTGGTGAAGCGTAGTCGTCTTAAAGAACTGCATATCATCTGGTAGCGACCAAATAAGATCATTGTCTTTTCCGATGGCGTTATTTTCAGCAACTGCAGCAATTATTATTACCATGTTATACGGCTATCGGAGCTTTTATTGCCGGAAGGGGATCATAATTTAAGAGCTCTATCCCGGCATAGGTGAAATCGAAAATACTCGCGGCTCCTTGTTTAATTTTCAGATTAGGCAGGTTGCGAGGCGTGCGCGCTAATTGTTCTTTCACCTGGTCAAAATGATTGTGATAAATATGCGCATCGCCGAAAGTATGTACAAAATCTCCCACTTGTAGATTGCACACTTGAGCTACCAGGTGCGTAAGCAAGGCGTAAGACGCTATGTTAAAGGGCACGCCCAAAAAAGTATCTGCACTACGCTGATAAAGTTGGCAGCTCAATTTCCCATCGGCAACGTAAAATTGGAAAAGGGTGTGACAGGGTGGTAAAGCCATTTCATCGACCAATGCCGGATTCCAAGCCGATACAATATGCCGGCGACTGTGCGGATTGGTTTTAATTCCCGCTATGAGATTTGATATTTGATCGATTACTCCACCAGCGGAATTGGGCCACGATCGCCATTGGTAGCCGTATACGGGGCCCAAGTCGCCGTTTTTATCTGCCCATTCATTCCAGATTTTCACCCCATTCGCGTTGAGGTAACCAATGTTAGTATCTCCTTTTAGAAACCAAAGTAACTCATGAACGACACTCTTAAAATGTACTTTTTTGGTGGTAACGAGAGGAAAGCCGTCGGCGAGATTGAAGCGCATTTGGTATCCGAATACGCTTCGACTTCCAGTGCCGGTGCGGTCGGGTTTGTCTATTCCGGTGTCGAGTATATGCTTTAATAGGTCGTGGTAGGCCCGCATGAAATTGTTTTTTTTCCAAAAATAAAAAAGCGCAGGCGAAGCCAGCCATTTTTTTACCAACAGTATGCCATCACGCGTTTTTTAGCCGCGGCGTAGCTTCTTAATCTGGTCGCGGATCTTAGAAGCTTTTTCATACTCTTCATTTTCAAGAGCCGCCGCCAGCAGTTGCTCAAGTTCTTCGAGATTTTGAGAATTAAGCGCAGATGCTGGAATTTCTTCCATGCTCATTTCAAGGTTTTCACCGCTTGCGTCTTCATTTCCCTGTTCATCTTCGTCGATGATGATTCCCGCTGAGCCAAGGATGAAGTCGTGCGTGTATATGGGCTTTTCACAGCGTAGCGCAATGGCCACTGCATCGCTCGAGCGTGCATCAATTTCAAGATGCGAAGCACCTTTTTGGCAAATAAGCTTGGCAAAAAAAATGCCTTCAACCAGATTGTAAATAAGCACCTCGATCAGTTCGATCTCAAAGCTATCCATGAAGCTTTTAAAAAGATCGTGAGTGAGCGGGCGGCTCGGTGTCATCTTTTCCAAAGGGATGGCTATCGCTTGCGCCTCAGCGCCGCCAATAATAATAGGTAGCCTGCGCTTCCCTTTTTTCTCTTTGAGAATAAGGGCGTAAGCACCGTTCTGCGTTTGGCTGTATGATAGCCCTACAATTGCTAATTCAATCTTTTCCATTCAATCAGAACCAAGCGGAATTTTGGCGAACCGCAAAAATAAGTTTAGTTGATGGCATTGCAAAATCTACGAGCCATCTAATATCTCTAAGGTAGGATTTTCCTTCTAATTGGCCGCCTTAAACTTTTTCACTGCTTCGGTCAACCTGGGTAGTACTTCAAAAACATCGCCAATAATACCGTAATCAGCCGCTTTGAAAAAAGGCGCTTCTTTGTCGGTATTGATTACTACAATGGTTTTGCTACCGTTCACGCCAGCCAAGTGTTGGATCGCTCCAGATATTCCCGCAGCAATATATAGGTTGGGCCGGATGGCGATGCCTGTCTGGCCCACGTGCTCATGGTGAGGTCGCCAGCCGATGTCGGCCACGGGACGTGAGCAAGCAGTGGCAGCGCCGAGCGCGTGAGCAAGATCTTCTACCATTCCCCAGTTTTCTGGTCCTTTCAAGCCACGACCTGCGGAAACAACTATTTCTGCTTCCGGCAAAGGAATTCCTTCGGCGGCTTCCGCACGGATTTCCACCACGCGCACGCCTGATTTGGGGATTTCTGGCTTGAATGCTTCTATCTCCGCTGTGGCGTCTGAAGTCACCACAGGCACGCTGTTTGGCATCAGGCCAATAATCTTCTTTTGCGTTTTAACTTTTACAGTAGCTATTGCTTTACCGGAAAACACGTTCTTTTTGACGGTTAGTTCGGATCCGCTTATTTCCGGAAGGGAAATGGCTCCTGCCACATAACCGGCTCCAATCTTGGCTGCAAGTCGCGGTGCCACGCTTTTTCCAAGTCCATCGAAGGGGCATACCATCATCGAAGCTCCCAGTTTTTCCATCGCCGCCGCGCACAAGGCTGTCAACTGATCTTCGGTGGGGTGGTGAAGGTCGGCATGGTGCCAAACGGTTTTCGCGCCATATTGACCAACGGCTTTCAGTAGACTATCTCCCAATTTTCCGTAGCTCAGTGCTGTAACTTCGTCGCCCGAATTTTGGGCGATTTGGTGCGCATAAGAAACAGCTTCCAATGCCGCTTTCGAAATTTTATCGTTGTGGTTGTCGAGTAATACAAGAATAGCCATCGTGTTTTTTTTAAAGATTAAATTACTTTCGCTTCGCTGTGTAAAAGCTGCACTAATTCGTCCATATTATTGGGATCTATGTAAGTCACCGAGCCCTTATCTGCAGGGAGTTCGTAGCCCACAATTTCTGTATATTGATCTGTCGGCGTGGGTTCTATCACTTCAAGCGGCTTGGTACGGGCGGCCATAATTCCGCGCATATTGGGTATCCGCTGTTCGGCCATACCTTTAGCGCAACTTATTACCACTGGCAGGTCGGCTTCGAGCACTTCCACCCCGGCTGCCAGGTCTCGTTCTAATTTGGCCACTTTTCCGTTTACTTCCAATTTGCTGGCAGTTGCTACATAGGGTAAGCCCATGAGTTCGGCGATCATAGCGCCCACTTGCGAACCATTGTAATTTATAGTTTCCTTTCCTGTAAGGATGAGGTCAAAACCTTTGTCTTTTGCATAGTTGGCTATTTGTGAAGCCACAAAATGGGCGTCGAGGGCATCGCTGTTGATCCGCACGGCTTCATCGGCACCAATGGCAATAGCCTTTCTAATGATTGGATCGTATTCGGCATCGCCTACAGAAATAATCTTTACAGTACCGCCGTATTGCTCTTTCAACTCTATGGCGCGTACCAAGGCATACCACTCATCGTAGGGGTTTACTATGAATTGCACTTTGTCTTTATTCAGCTTAGTGTTTCCATCAGTAAAGCTGATTTTGGTAGTGGTATCAGGAGCTTTGCTTATGCAGACGAGTATGTTCATTGGAAAAATGTTTGACGTACAAAGTTAATGGATTTGGTTGAAGCGGCGCCGGAATTTGGATAAAAGTTATGCGTGCATAATATAATCATCTGAAATGGTTTTAAAGGCAGGCGATTTTCATATAAGGGATGAGTAATCTGGATGCGTTTTGAAATAGGCTTATTTTGTAGCTTTGCCCCTTCACTTCAAATGGTATGAGAGTAATTCAATTTAGAGAAGCGATTTGCGAAGCAATGAGCGAAGAAATGCGCAACGATAGCCGCGTATTTTTATTGGGCGAAGAAGTAGCAGAGTATAATGGAGCTTACAAGGCCAGCAAAGGAATGCTCGAAGAATTTGGCCCTAAGCGTGTGATAGACACGCCAATTGCGGAACTCGGTTTTTCGGGCATTGCAGTAGGTGCAGCTATGAATGGATTGCGTCCTATTGTAGAGTTCATGACATGGAATTTCGCTGTTCTTGCCGCCGATCAAATAATCAATTGTGCCGCTAAAATGCTGCAAATGAGCGGCGGCCAGTTTGGTGCCCCGGTCGTTTTCCGCGGCCCGAATGGGCCTGCTGGTCAGCTAGCGGCTACACACTCCCAGAGCTTCGAAGCGATTTATGCCCACATACCGGGTTTAAAAGTTATCACCCCATCCAACCCTTACGATGCGAAAGGCCTGCTGAAGGCAGCTATTCGCGATGACGATCCGATTGTGTTTATGGAGTCAGAGAAAATGTATGGCGACAAAGGCGAAGTTCCAGAAGGAGAGTATATTCTACCTATTGGAAAAGCAGATATAAAGCGCAAAGGAAGCGACGTAACAATCGTTTCGTTCGGGAAAATAATGAAGGTAGCTCTTGCCGCCGCCGAAGAATTAGCTCAGGACGGTATAGATGCCGAAGTTATTGACCTTCGCACTATTCGCCCGCTCGATATTGAGACAATCATTGCGAGTGTAAAACGCACCAACCGATTGGTAGTAGTGGAAGAAAGTTGGCCTGTGGCATCTATTGCTTCCGAGATATCGCACCGCGTCCAAATCGCGGCTTTCGACTACCTCGATGCCCCCGTAACACGTGTTATGATGGCCGATACGCCCTTTCCGTTTGCAACCACTTTAATTGACGAGTCATTGCCTAATGTGAAGCGTACTGTTCGGGCAGTTAAGGAAGTGATGTACATTACCAAATGATCGATCTGAAATAGTTTGAAATGAGCCCTTTTCGAAGGGCTTTTTTTTTTCGATTAAGCCGCCTTACCCGAAGGTTTAATCGGTATTTGCGTAGATTAAAGTCAATTCCTACTTTTGCGCTCCTTTAATCAGGAGCCATCAAACCAAAAGAATATGGATTTCGTCTACAAAAACATGATTTATTTCATCCCAGCCATGGGTGTCATTGGCCTCATTATTATGGCCATTAAATCTGCCTGGGTTAGCAAGCAGGATCCTGGCGATGCGAGAATGGTCGAATTGGCGGGGTATATAGCCGATGGATCCATGGCCTTCCTAAAAGCAGAATGGAAAGTGCTTTCTTACTTTGTAGTGATTGCAGCCATAATACTTGGCTACAGCGGGACCTTGGTGCCTGAGTCAAGCCCAATCATAGCCATTGCTTTCATTATTGGAGCAATTCTTTCGGCTCTCGCCGGATATTTTGGGATGAAGATAGCCACGAAGGCAAATGTGCGCACCACCCAAGCGGCTCGTACCAGTTTGAAAGCTGCTTTGCAAGTATCATTTACAGGTGGTACCGTAATGGGTCTTGGTGTTGCAGGTTTGGCCGTACTCGGTTTGGGCAGTCTTTTTATTGTTTTCCTTCACTTGTTCGTGCCGGAAGGCGCTGCCGCAAGTGGCCTCGAAATGAAACGTGCAATTGAAGTTTTAGCGGGTTTCTCCTTGGGGGCAGAATCTATTGCGCTATTTGCCCGTGTAGGTGGCGGTATTTATACCAAAGCAGCCGATGTAGGCGCTGACCTTGTAGGTAAAGTCGAAGCAGGTATTCCCGAAGATGACCCTCGTAATCCTGCTACCATCGCCGACAATGTGGGCGATAATGTGGGCGATGTGGCAGGAATGGGTGCCGACCTTTTTGGCTCGTACGTGGCCACAATTCTTGCTACAATGGTTCTGGGACAGGAGATTAATTCCAACGATTCTTTTGGTGGTTTGGCTCCTATTCTCCTACCTATGGTTCTTGCAGGTCTCGGTTTGATCTTCTCGATCATCGGGACTATGCTGGTAAAGATCAAGTCGGATACCGATAGTGTGCTGCGTGCGCTCAATCTCGGTAACTGGACATCAATCGTCCTTACGGTCATTGCATCTTTCTTCTTAGTACAATTCATGCTTCCTGAGTCAATGTCGATTCGAGCATATGAGTTCACGCGAATGGATGTATTTTACGCCATTCTAGTAGGTTCTGTGGTAGGTGCCTTGATCAGCATGATTACCGAGTATTACACCGCCATGGGTCGTCGTCCTGTAAACTCTATTGTGAAGCAATCTTCAACCGGCCACGCCACCAATATCATCGGTGGTCTCGCTGTAGGTATGGAGTCCACTGTATTACCTATCTTGGTTTTGGCTGCGGGAATCTATTTATCATTCGACTTTGCAGGCCTTTACGGGGTGGCTATTGCCGCCGCCGGTATGATGGCCACTACAGCCATGCAGCTCGCTATCGATGCCTTTGGCCCGATAGCCGATAACGCGGGTGGAATTGCGGAAATGAGCGCCCTTCCCAAAGAAGTACGCGACCGCACTGACACGCTCGACGCTGTTGGAAATACTACCGCAGCAACTGGAAAAGGATTTGCAATTGCATCAGCAGCGCTTACAGCTCTGGCTCTTTTTGCCGCTTTTGTTGGAGTCGCTGGTATTGAATCTATCGACATTTTTAAAGCCGATGTGCTCGCCGGATTATTCGTTGGTGGGATGATTCCTTTTATTTTCTCGTCTTTGGCTATCGCTGCGGTGGGTCGCGCTGCCATGGATATGGTTCAAGAAGTTCGCCGGCAGTTTCGTGAGATACCCGGAATTATGGAAGGAACAGCAAAACCTGAATACGAGAAATGTATCGAGATTTCTACCAAGGCATCCTTACGTGAGATGCTGCTGCCGGGAGCCATAACGCTGCTTACTCCGGTTATCGTCGGGTTCACTTTTGGCGCCGAAGTGCTCGGCGGTTTGCTAGCAGGTATAACAGTTTCGGGGGTATTGATGGGCATTTTTCAAAGCAATGCAGGCGGCGCTTGGGACAATGCCAAGAAGTCGTTCGAAAAAGGGGTAGAAATAAATGGGAAAATGGAGTACAAAGGTTCCGAGCCGCACAAGGCATCTGTAACCGGCGATACCGTTGGAGATCCTTTCAAAGATACTTCTGGGCCGTCCATGAACATCCTTATAAAGCTAACTTCTATTGTAGCTTTAATTATAGCGCCTCACCTTCCGGCGGAAAAAACCCAAAGCGATGAAGGCGTGCTCATGCAACAAGAAATGCGCCCTGCTGCTCTTGACGGGGCGGTTCAAATCGGTCAAGATGCCCAATTCACGTGGTTTGCTACAAAAGCGACCGGAAGACACAACGGTACGGTTCAGGGCGTTGGAGCAGCGAATTTTTCGGGTAATATTCTCGTCGACGGTCGCGTGGAAATTGATTTGAATACTATCCGCGTAGTTGATATTCAAGATCCCACCAGCAACAAGGAGCTCACCGATCATTTGAAAAGCAAGGACTTCTTTGATGCAGGTGCTCACCCAAAAGGCATGTTGCGCATTCAGAAAGCTGAAGCTCCAAAAGGTTCATCCACCATGTATGGGTTCGAAGGCACGCTCGATTTAAAGGGGATTCAAAAACCCGTAAAAGGAGGCTATGCTGTAAAGACGGAAGAAAGTGGCGCTCGCCGGGTTGTCGGTTCGTTCGACTTTGATCGTACAGATTATGATATTCGTTATGGTTCCGGAAAATTTTTCGAAAACTTAGGAGACAAGCTTATAGCCGATAGGGTCACCATCGGGTTTGATATCCCGGTTCCTGCCGAGAATAAATAGCGGGGCATTTCTTTTGCAAGTTTCACAACGATCTGCTTTTGATCTGAAACTTGACCTTTGGATCGTTATTTAAACAGGCCGTGGACTTCACCGTCCACTGCGGAAATGATCTTTCCGAGATCTTCTGGATTTTGGTGGAATGCGTTGCTGTCAACATCGATCACGAGTAAGTTTCCTTTGTCATAAGTCGAAATCCAAGCCTCGTAGCGTTCATTCAAACGCTTCAAATAATCGAGCCGAATGGCCTCTTCGTACTGTCGACCGCGCTGCTGGATATTATTTACTAAAGCAGGAACCGTGGCACGCAGGTAAATCAAGAGGTCGGGTGGGGTGATAAAATGATCCATCGACGAGAAAAGTGAGTAGTAATTCTCGAAGTCTCGGGTGGTCATCAAGCCCATACTGTGCAAGTTTGGAGCAAAAATGTAAGCGTCTTCGTAGATTGTACGGTCTTGGATTACATTGATTTTCTTTTGACGGAGATCCAATACCTGATTGAATCGATTGTTCAAAAAGTAGATTTGCAAGTTGAATGACCAGCGCTGCATGTCTTCATAGAAGTCTAGAAGATAGGGGTTCTCATCGGCGTCCTCAAAGTGGCATTCCCATTTATAATGTTTGCCGAGGAGTTCGGTGAGGGTCGTTTTTCCGGAACCTATATTTCCGGCTATTGCAATGTGCATATCGATTTAATCTAAGTGCCAAAAGTACAAATATTGCCCTATGTGCAGTACCTTATCAACGTGAAGTAATTTCCAGGATTTGAATCTGGGTTGCAGAGCGCACTGCAATGCGGTTATCAAAGATCACCGCATCTAAACTTCCGATTGGTAGGTCTATAACATCGGTGATAAAAGTGCGCGTATCATAAAGTTTGAGTTTGCCATCTTCAAAATAGGCGAGTTGAGTTTCGAAAATTTGAAAATCTGCGATGCCTGTAATTGGAATGGTTTTGATATACGTTCCGAAAATATCGAAGACCAAAATCCCGGTGCCAGGATTATTTAAGTAGCATTTATTCGCAAACTCTACCATGGCTGTTGGCCTGAGTTCAATATTTAAGAGTTGAGCTAAATTACCTGTATAGGCTGTTCTAGCAAACCTATCGTCCAATCGGGTCAGAGAAAAACGCATGGCATCGTAAAACCAATAGTGATTTTGTATGGAGCTGCAACCTAAGGTTCCCAGACCTATTTCGTAGTCGAGTAGGTGAATCACTCCGCGATTATTGGTGAGTGTATTGTCGAGCAAGGCGGCTGAATTTAAGTCGGCGTAAATGACCAGGGGTCGGAGCGGAAAGCTCACATCCAAGGCATCGACCGCTCCTAATTTTAGGTCGCTGTAGCGAAATTGAAAGGAGCCATTTCGAGTATACTTGTAAATTTCGGCACCACTTATAGCGTAAATATTCTGCAGATTGTCGATGACGATTTTATCGCATTTCTTTTCGATAACAGCTATTTCGGTCCATTGCCCAAGGGCGAACAAAATAGAAATAAACAGGAAAGCAACGGTCAAGAGCGGCTTCAAGGTACAAGCTGATTATAGGCAAGAATATCGTCGAGAATCGCTCGATCGTTCGAAAGTCGGGGTACTTTATGCTGGCCGCCTAACTTTCCTTTATGCTTTAGCCAATTGTAAAAAGTTCCCGAAGGTAAAAAGTGAATCTGAGGCTTTTGCAAGCTCAGATCAGCCGTGCGCTTGGCTTCATAATCGCTATTCAGTGTTTTAAGGTATCCATCGAGAATACCGGCAAATTCTTCCTTATTCAGCGGTTCTTGCTCAAACTCTATGAGCCATTGATGGGCCCCGCGCGAATCTAAATCCATATAAATTGGTCCAGCCGTAAAGTCTTTCACCCTGCAATCAAGTTTTTCGCAAGTTAGCGCTAAGGCTTTTTCCGCATTGTCGACCATGAGTTCTTCCCCAAACGCGTTAATGAAGCTTTTCGTCCGTCCGGCCACCCTTATTCGGTAGGGCTTAGTAGAAGTAAACTCTATGGTATCGCCAAGGCGATACCGCCAAAGACCGGCATTGGTAGAGATAACCAATTCATACACTTTGTGAATTTCCACATCTTCGAGTAAGATGGTTTTGGGCTGCTCTTCTAAACTATTGGCCAAAGGAATGAACTCGTAAAAAATGCCGTAGTCGAGCATAAGCAGCATATCATCTGCACCTGCCCGGTCTTGAATTCCGAAAAAGCCCTCGCTGGCATTGTAATTCTCGTAGCATTGCAGCTTATAGCCACCTATAAGCGCGTGAAAATGCTTGCGATAAGGTGCGAAACTTATTCCGCCGTGCATGTAAAGCTCAAAATTGGGCCATACTTCACTCATTTGTTTGGCACCCTTGAGTTCCAATATGCGCTTGAGCAGCAGCAATGTCCATGAAGGTACCCCGGCCATATTGGATACGTCTTCGTCCATGACGCTTCGTGCCATGCGCTCTATCTTCGTTTCCCATTCGTCCATAAGCGCTATGTCTCGCTCTGGCACCCGCTTGAACTCCACCCAGAAGGGTAAATTCTTGATTATAATGGCTGACAAATCGCCGTAATAGGAGTCCTTGTTTAGTGCGTTTATCTGGCTGCTTCCTCCAATAGCGAGTGATTTGCCACCGTACACATTATTGTTCGGATGATTGTGATCATATACGGCTAGCAGGTCTTTACCTGCTTTGTAATGGCAATCATCCAATGCTTCGCGGCTCACGGGTATAAACTTGCTTTTATCGCTTGTGGTACCCGATGATTTGGCAAACCAAGAAATCTCCGTGGGCCAAATTAGGCCTTGTTCACCCGCTTGCAGTCTTTTAACGTAAGGCTTCAAATCTTCGTAGGTCTGCAGCGGAACGCTGTTGCGGAAGCGATTGACATTGGTAATGTCTTTGTAGCCGTGCGCCTTACCCCATTCGGTCGATGCTCCCATTTGGAGCAGGTAATTGAGCACTTCGGTTTGAACTTCATGGGGATATTTCATAAAAAGCTCCATCTGATGAAAGCGCTTTTGCATAAACCAAGAGAAAACAGAATTGAGAGCCATACCTTCGCGGAGAATAATCAAAGGTATAATATACAACGAATTGGCATGAAGGAACGTGGCTTGCTGCGAAAAATGAAGGGAACTCTGGCTGAGCCTATCACTTACAGCCTCGACTTGGGTAGCAAAAACGCAGTTATTCTCAACTCTTTTATAGGCTCCCAATTCAATATTGTTTGGACTGGCCGAATTTTTTGCCTCCGGTGCGGAAGGAGTATTCAAAAAACCTACGGCGATGGTCTTTGCTTCCAATGTTTTTCGGAAGCGCCAGAAGCCTCACCCTGTATAATCCGACCAGAGCTTTGCGAAGCACATAATCATCAAGGGCGAGACGTGGAGTGGGAATTGAACCATCATTTTCAGCCCCATGTGGTTTATTTGGCTCAGACCAACATTATAAAAATAGGGGTAACCAGAGAAATTCAAGTGCCATCGCGGTGGATAGATCAAGGTGCAGGGCGAGCCTTGATATTTGCCATTACCCCTTACCGTCAATTGGCGGGCAGGATAGAAGTAGAAATGAAGCAATATCTATCCGACCGTACCGATTGGCGAAAAATGCTGATCAATGCGGTCGACCACACAAGCCTGGAGGAAACCAGGGATACCTTTGGTAGTTTTCTCCCAGCCGAACTGGCACAATACCTCCGAACTGACTTCGACGTGCTTCCTTTAACCTACCCAGTGCTGGAGTATCCTGCGGCTATTAAATCTATTAAGTTAGAATCTGGATCAGAAAGCCAAGGCCGGCTCACTGGTATTCGCGGTCAATATCTTTACTGGGATGCAGATAGGGTGATGAATATTCGTAAATACAGCGGGTTTGAAGTTGATGTGCAGGCTTCATAGCGCCTTATCATTTTATTCAAATGCGTAACCAAAAGGTAGGAGCATCTGAATACCGTTGAGCTCCTTCGCCTTGCGAATCTCATTAAATTGTTGGAGCATGGCCGCATCGCCTTGGAAATATCCGTTGAGCAGCATTATGCCAGCTTGCGCGCTGAAGTCTTCCATCAATTGCTCGAATGGGTCTTTCATTTCAGGATAAGCTTTCAACTTGTAGTCTTTTACATTCGCAAGTTCTGCGGCTTTGGCAATGGCATCGTTTAGGCCGCCGTAGCTATCAACCAAGCCAATAGGTATGGCATCGATCCCGCTCCACACGCGGCCTTGGCCAATGGAATCCACCTTTGCTGCCGACATATCTCTGCCTTGGCCGACGCGGCTTACAAAGGTGGCATAGGTAGAATCAACACTATTTTGAATAAAGGCATACTCCATATCGGTAAGGGGCCTTGTAACGTTTGGAAAATCTGCATATTTTCCGGTTTTTACCCCATCGAATGTGATTCCAAATTTGTTGTTAAACAGACCTTTCACATTGGGAATCACTCCAAATACCCCAATAGACCCCGTTATCGTATTCGGCATGGCCATAATATGATCGGCTGCTGCAGCGATATAGTAACCTCCCGAAGCGGCTACATCGCCCATAGATACTACAAGCGGTTTTGCGGCTTTTGCCAGCACTGTTTCCCTCCAGATTACATCGCTGGCCAAGGCACTCCCACCGGGCGAGTTTACCCTGAGCACTATGGCCTTAATGCTCGAATCGCGTCGAGCTTCGCGTATCGCGCGGGCAAATGCATCGCTGCCAATTTCATCTTCGGTCCCGTCGCCGCCGCCAATGCCGCCACTGGCGTAAACCACTGCTATTTTGGCTTTGTCAAAATCAAATTCAAAATCATCACCCCCCGACGATTTGGGAGCTCTGATATACTTCGTAAGGCTTATTGTTTCCAAATCGTCCTTTTCTTCCGTTTCGGTTTTGGTTTTTAGAATGGAGAGCACTTCATCGAAGTGTTTCACGTCGGTGGCCAAGCCAGCGGCAACGGCATCTTTACCATCTTGCACACGGTATGTATCTGCAATCTCTTGCAGTTGGGCTGCTGATAGATTTCTCGATTTCCCTATTTGGCTGAGCATATTATTCCAAATGCTACCCATCCACTGCTCGGTTTGCGCTCTGTTTGCCTGGCTCATTTCGTCGAGCATAAAGGGTTCTACGGCGCTTTTGAATTTGTTGTTGGAACCGCGAATAATCTGCATTTCGATTTCGAGTTTTTCGAACATACCTTTTAAGAAGGCAATGTTGGTGCTAAGACCCCTAAAATCAATCACTCCTTCTGGGTAAACGTAGATTTCATCAGAAACCGAAGCCAAATAATAAGCCTTTTGGCTGTACATTTCGCTGTAGCTCACTATCCATTTGCCCGACGTTTTAAAGTCTATCAATGCATTTCGGATTTCTTCGGTAGTGGCCATACCCCCGCCTACTCCCGATATATCGAGGAAGATGCCGGCAATGTTTTCATCCGTTTTAGCATCTTTTAAGGCTTCCAGTATTTGGTCCAAACCGAGTACGCTTGAAGATGCGAAAGGACCAAAATTGAAGTCAAACTGCTTCTCAGGACCCCGGTCGGCGATGGGTTTGTCTAATTCTATATGTAGAATGGTATTGTCTTTTACATTTACAGGCGAATCTGAAGTGTTAAATTCGCCCAAAGCGGAAGAAATCGCACCACCGACTACCACGATGAGTATAAAGAACAATAGGAATGTTGATACAATGGTGCCGAGTATGCTGGCTAATGTGAATTTCAGAAATTGTCGCATGAAAGAGTTTTACAGACTGCAATATTACGCGTTCAGAAGATTTGAATTTCTGCTTTTTCCACAAATGGCTGAGGAGTGGGTTTAATGGAAAGTCTGAAGCCTGTTAAGGTGTACATAGGTATAGGTGCCAATTGGGGGCGCCGCCTTGAAACGATGCGACAGGCGATGTCCCTGATGAGCCAATTTTGCGATGTAACGCGTTCATCGCCAGTGTATCAATCGCAATCCTGGGGTTACACAGATTCCAAACCCTACTTAAATGCGGCGATAGAAGCCAGCACTTCGATTCCCCCTCAGGTATTTTTGGTGCATTTGCGCAACATTGAGGTTTATTTAGGCAGGGGCAAAGTTGATCGGCAAGCGGGGTCCGGTGGGTACACAGGCAGGCTTATCGATCTTGATTTATTGCTGTATGGCGATCATACACTAGAATCAACACGGTTGACGGTGCCGCACCCTTTAATCCGCAATCGCCGGTTTGTGCTCCAACCGCTCTGCGACCTTGATCCTGAACTTATCCATCCAATTTGGAACAATTCCTTAGCAGATCTGCTTTATGATTGCAGTGATCCTGGATTATTAGACAAAAAATACGAGAATTTGGATTAAAAAAAATCGGAAAACGTGCTTTCCGATCTACCGTGTCAAGTTTTTCTAAAGGGGGTGCAGAAGGTGCTTGTATTGTGTAAAACACTGTTGGTCTAAATCGTTGATAGCTCTTTCAGTATCTAAAAAACTATATGTATTATTGCACCCAAATTGACCCTAAAACAAACGATTTCAAACCAAAATAGCAGAGATGAAGTTTTCCAATCTAAGAATAATTGCCCTAATGACCCTTACAGGTCTGGTGTTTGCTGCCTGTGGCGGCTTAGGCAAAATGGCGAAGTACGCCGAAACAGTAGAATATAAAGTTGATCCAAGCCCGCTTATTGTTCGTGGAGACAGTGTGGAGCTCAATATTAACGGTAAGTTTCCCGGAAAGTATTTCAGCAAGAAGGCAGGCGTAGAATTGACTCCTGTTCTTACGTATGCTGGAGGCTCGACGCCTTACAAAATGGTCGCTTTCCAAGGGGAAGGCGCAGCGGGCAATGCAACAGTTATTCCTTTCGAGACTGGCAAAAGCTTTACCTATACCGATAAGGTGGCTTACAAGCCGGAGATGCAAAACTCCGAAGTAATGCTCAATATCTTGGGAAAACAGGGCAGTAAAGAAAAGGCCTTTGATCCTTACAAAATTGCTGACGGTGTAATTACTACTCCTTATCTGGTAATGAACGACGATATGCCAATCGGAGCAGAAGATCAGTTTTCTAAAACTACCTCTCATACGAGCGAGGCGGTGATCAACTACTTGGTTAATTCTTCGAATGTACGCCCATCTGAACTTTCGGACGCAGACATGAAGGCGATAGCGACGTTCTTGAAGGCAAATGGGAAGAAAGCCAATTACCAGTTTAAAGGGGCAACGATTACGGCTTACGCCTCACCGGAAGGTGAGATTTCGTTGAACGAGAACTTGGCTGATGAGCGTGCAGCTAGCGCCAAGAGAGAAGTGTCAAATCTTATGAGCAAGAATAAGATGACCTTTGACAAAGATGCATTTTTCAACCTCTTACCAAAAGGGGAAGACTGGGCTGGATTTAAGCAGAAAATGGAAGCTTCGAATATTGCTGACAAGCAATTGATTCTTCGTATTCTGGAGATGTATCCCGATGTTACAAAGCGAGAACAAGAGATTAAAAATCTTGCCGCCACATACACCGAAGTAGCCGATAAGATTCTCCCTGAGCTACGTCGCTCACAGATCACTGTAAATTATGACATCGTTGGCCGCACCGATGAGCAAATTATCGCTATGGCTCGCTCTTCCAAGGCTGATAGCTTGAGCGTAGAAGAAATGCTTTACGCGGCAGATAAGCTTACAACCGACATGAATGAGCAATATGCCATTTACAAAAAGACTTCAGAAGTGTATCCAAATGATTACCGGGCTTTTAACGACATGGGCGTAATCAGCATGAAGAAAAATGATATTGACGCCGCTAAAGAAATGTTTAAAAAGGCCAATCAGGTTAGTGCCAACCCGATTTCCAAAAATAATTTAGCTGTTATTGAGCGAAATGCCGGAAATCGCAAAGGAGCTTACACCATGCTCGGCGAAGCTGCAGGTGCTGGCGAAGAAGTGAACTACAACATGGGTATCATCGATATTCAAAACGGTAATTATTCTTCGGCTGTTCAAAACATGAAAGGCTATAACACCTTCAACAAGGCTCTTGCCCAATTGCTAAATGGCAACAACGAAGCGGCTCTTAGCACCTTGAATGCATCTGATGATAAAGATACGGCCATGGGCAATTACCTTCGTGCTATCGTTGGCGCCCGTATGAACGATGCTTCTATGGTTTCAAACAGCTTGAAAGCTGCTTACGCCCTCGATCCATCATTGAAAGATAAAGCATCGCGCGATTTGGAATTCCGCAATTTTCCAGATGCTGTGAAGTAATATTCCAAAAACGTATTATGAAGGCGCCCCGACTGGGGCGCTTTTTTTTTGGGCGTGCTTTTTTAATCTTCGCTTATCAAATTAGTTTTCGAGCCAATTAAATATTGAGCTTCCCGGCTTTCCAAGTTTTAGCCTTAAGCGATTCAAATGAACCAATCTTTGGGCGACACGCGAAGAGAAATGAGCCTGCCTTTGACATATTACCGATTCAGAATAGGCTGTTTATTCGACCGTTCTCCTGATTAGGCGGCGTCTTTAGTTCCAGATTTCGGAAATTACTAGTTAAAGGCGCGGTACGTAATTCAAAAAAACAGCCTGGAGAAGCAGGCGAAATGTGCTTTTGGTTATATCCTGTGGTAAAAAAAATCAGCCTAAAGAGACGAGCGTAATTAGAATACAGCTCTACGTTTTTTGCGTTTTACTACGCGGCCTTTACCTCGACTGAAGCCTCGTTTATACGGCAGCTTATAATAACCGGTAAATAGGAAGGTAAAATACGCGTCGTTATCTGCCGAATCGCCGCGTTGTTGGCCTGTACCTGTAGAGTTAAGCGGCACCCGATCTCCATTATCGGTTAAGTAGTAGCCAAGACTTGGGTCGGCAAAATAGGCCGCAAGTTCACCCTTGTTCTGACGGATAATATCATTGTCAAAATAAACTGTACTTACATCATCGATATAATCGGTGAATGTAAGCCGGTGCATGATCTCAGCGCCAATGGTCCATTCTTCATTAATATCCCATCGATAGCCCATTCCGAAAGGAATTACCAACGATATAAGCTTATATTCTTCGGGACCATCAATCTGACCTTGACCCTCGGTGCCCCGCGGTTTCAAAGCATACCAATTCCCATCGAAATTGCCTTTTGGGTTAAAACGGGAAATACCCAAACCCGTTGACAGGTAAATAGCCGATGTATGCCGCGGACCCGCCTGTACGCGGTTGTAGCGGGTTTTATGCCCGAATCGAATAACGTCAACATCTGTAAGTAAGCTCAACTCGTAAAAGGTAGATCGAAAATGAAGATTGCGGTTCTTTCGAAATATTTCTTCAGTCAAAGCGTCATTGCCCGCCAGAAAGCCGAAGGTAAACTGGCCTTTCAAATATACCCTATCTCCTACTTGATAGCGATAGCCGGCATGGAGCGTAGGTCGGGTTTGGGAGAACTCCAAATCGTAGATGAAATCCGTACCAATTTGATCGCGTCCACCGAGCTCACCCAAAAAATTCGAAACTCCAGCTCCGAAGAAATACGTCTGACGGCGATTTTTCCAAAAACTAGCCTTGGAATTGAAGGTCTGAGCAGCAGCATTTTCTAAAACGAAAACCCCTAAAAGCGCGAGTATGAATATTTTCCGAACGGACACTAAATTTGCTCTTTTCGTAGAATTTGCCGTGAAAGGTACGAATTTCGATTATTCAAAGTTCAGACTTTTTCCAAGCATTGATAATGTGCCAGATGGCAATCCCCGCGCACACCGAAACATTGAGAGAATGTTTGGCGCCATATTGGTCTATTTCAATGGTTCCTGCCGAGCGATTTATCAATTCTTGGCTTACCCCGTCCACTTCGTTTCCGAAAGCGATAGCGAGTGGTCGCATGGAAGTGAACGATGTGTCGGAAAAAGACAGGGATTCCGAAGATTGTTCGAAGGCAAAAAGCGGAATGTTCCGTATTTTCAATTCAGCTAGAGCATCAGAAATTTCTGGAAAGTACCGCCATTTCACTGTTTCGGTAGCACCCAGAGCCGTTTTTTGAATTTCCCGGTGTGGAGGTACAGCCGTTATTCCGCAGAGCCAAATCTCTGCTCCTTGAAAAGCATCCATCGTCCGGAAGATGGAGCCCACATTTTGCGCACTTCGAATATCTTCCAATACTACATAGAGCGGCTGTTTTTCAAAAGCTCGCGCTTCATCCGGGTCCAGGCGATTGAGTGCCGCTGTAGGGGTCTTAATGTTCATAAGATATAATAAGTGATGGGTTAAAATATGGAAATTACCGGAGAGATGGACGTATTTTAGACCTTCGCAAAAATTAGCTTAGTTGACTGACAAAACCACCGATACTTCCATAGCTCAAACGCCCTTAATGAAGCAATATTTAGCCATCAAAGCTAAATATCCAGATGCGCTTTTGCTTTTTCGGGTGGGCGATTTTTACGAAACTTTTTCTTCCGACGCCGTTAAAACGGCCCAGGTACTGGGTATTGTACTCACCAAGCGTAAGAATGGAGCTGCTCAACATGTGGAGTTAGCTGGTTTTCCACACCATTCGCTCGATGTGTACCTGCCAAAACTCGTTCGTGCAGGCTACCGGGTAGCCATCTGCGATCAATTAGAAGATCCAAAACTTACCAAAACTATCGTTAAGCGGGGCGTTACAGAGCTGGTTACTCCAGGAGTGGCTTACAACGATCAAGTACTCGACCACCGAAAAAACAATTTTCTCGCGGCTATTCATTTTGTAAAGCAAGAAGCCGGGCTCGCCTTATTGGATGTTTCCACCGGAGAATTTCTTACAGCCCAAGGTTCATTTCCTTACATCGAGAAGCTTATTCAAACATTCAAGCCGAGCGAAGTACTCTACGAACGAAATCAAGAAACGCTGTTTCGCGATGTTTTCGGCGGGAAGTTCAGCACCTTCCGGCTCGACGATTGGGTATTTACCGAAGAGTTTGCCTATGATAAACTTACGGCTCATTTTGGCACAAAGAGTCTGAAAGGCTTTGGTGTAGAATCGTATAATCTTGGGATTGTTGCCTGCGGCGCGGCGCTGCAATACCTGAGCGATACCCATCACAATAAACTCGGGCACATTAGCAAGTTAAGTCGCATCGAAGAAGATCACTATGTTTGGCTCGATCGCTTTACGATTCGCAATTTGGAATTGCTTCAGGCAAGTTCGGAAGGTGGCTCATCGCTGCTGCAAATTATTGATCGGTCGATTTCCCCAATGGGAAGCCGGTTAATGAAACGCTGGTTGATTCTACCGCTTAAGACCAAAAAGCATATCGTTCAACGGCACGATGCAGTGGCGTATTTCCTTGACCGGCAGGATGTGGCGAGCGAAATTGCATCCGAAATCGAGCAAATCGGCGATGTAGAACGAATAATTTCCAAAGTGGCTGTTGGGCGAATCCATCCCCGCGAAACCCTTCAGTTGGGTAGAGCACTGCGCGCCATGATTCCCATCCAGTCGCTCCTGGCTCAAAGCAATGTAGAAATACTTAGGCAAATAGCCGAGCAGCTCAATCCTTGCCGAAGTATTATTGACCGTATTGAACAGGAAATCGCTGAAGATGCTCCTGCGGCCGTCCAAAAAGGGAATGTGATTAAAGTTGGGGTGAGTGCAGAGCTCGATGAATTGCGCGGACTCCAGCGAAGCGGTAAAACCAAACTGTTGGAGATTCAGCAGCACGAAATTGATCGAACAGGCATCACATCGCTCAAAGTTGCCTACAACAATGTTTTCGGTTATTACCTCGAAGTCCGCAATACGCACAAGGAAAAAGTCCCGGAAGATTGGATTCGAAAGCAGACGCTCGTAAATGCCGAGCGATACGTGACCGAAGAGTTAAAAATTTACGAGCAGAAGATTTTGGGAGCAGAAGAGCGAATTCAAATTTTGGAAGCTCAACTGTACAATGATCTCGTGCTATCCATCGGCAATTTCGTAGAGGCCATTCAGCTCAATGCAAGGCGCGTGGCACAGCTCGATTGCCTTCTATCTTTTGCCACCGTTTCTAAGGAATTTCGATATATCCGGCCCGATATCGATGAAAGTTTTGTGATTGATATTAAAGAAGGGCGGCACCCAGTCATCGAGCACCACCTACCGATCGGAGAGCAGTATGTGGCCAATGATGTTTACCTCGATAAATCGAGTCAGCAAATTATGATGATTACCGGCCCCAATATGGCAGGTAAATCAGCTTTGCTTAGGCAAACGGCGCTGATCGTTATTCTTGCTCAAATGGGATGCTACGTACCAGCTGAAATGGCGCGAATCGGCCTGGTCGATAAGGTATTTACACGGGTAGGAGCGAGCGATAATATCTCGTCGGGTGAATCTACTTTCATGGTCGAGATGAACGAAACGGCGAGTATTCTCAACAACCTTTCCGACCGAAGTTTGATTTTATTAGATGAAATCGGACGGGGTACGAGCACGTATGACGGGGTTTCCATTGCCTGGGCAATAGCCGAGTATCTCCATGAGAATAAATTGACGCGTCCGAAAACGCTATTCGCCACTCATTACCATGAGCTAAATGACATGACTGCGCTTTTCAAGCGTATAAAGAATTTCAACGTATCCGTAAAGGAAATCAGTAATAAGATAATTTTTCTTAGGAAGCTCAAGCCAGGGGGTAGCGAGCATAGTTTTGGTATCCACGTCGCTCAAATGGCTGGTATGCCCGCTGTGGTCGTAGAAAGAGCTCGTCAGGTTTTGGCTCGTTTGGAGCGCACCCACCCCGAAGATTTATTGGCTCAGCCAGTGGGTGCGAAAGCAAAAGAGAGCTTACAGCTCAGTTTCTTCAAGCTCGACGATCCAATTTTAGAACGGATTCGCGATGAGATAACTCATATAGACGTCAATGCCTTAACTCCTGTAGAAGCGTTATTAAAGCTAAGCGAGATCAAAAAGTTAACGGGTAATTAAAAAGCCTATTTGCTAATTCGAATTAATCATTAATTTTGCAGACCCAATTCGGGAATACAGCACCCGATTGTGATTTAAACAGCCCTATTAAGCGGGAGTAGCTCAGCTGGTAGAGCACGACCTTGCCAAGGTCGGGGTCGCGGGTTCGAATCCCGTCTCCCGCTCAACATAAAAAACCCATGCCGAAGGCAGGGGTTTTTTTATACCCCAAATTTTGCCAAGCTCGCTTGGGCAAAATTTGGGGTATAAAAAAATCAACCGCGACGCAGGAGCGGTTGGGTTTTATTCGTTGAAGCTTCTCCCCCTTGGGATCATCCCGACGCAAGGAGGGATAATCCCGCTTCGGAATTCGCTTGGGCAAAATTTGGGTTTTATTCGTTGAAGCTTCCCCCCCTTGGGATCATCATACTGCTGATCCACGTGCTACATCCCACATCGTAAACCGACCGAAGGTCAAGGTAGTTTAAATCTCCCCGTTTAGAGCTTCCGAAACGTTTAGCACATGGTCTCCTACCTTTTCGATGGCCGTAAAAAGATCGCTGTAGATAGATCCGCTTCGGAAATTATATTGACCTTCTTCAATTTGCTCGATGTAATCCTTCTTGAGTTCATTGCGCATTTTATCGAGTTCCTTATCGAGCGCTTTGGCTCGATCTGCATCAGCCTGCGCGATTTCTTCCTTGGCTAGGTTGCTCACCATGCATTTGAGTGCTAGGTCGAGTTGCTCGAACATTATTTTTAAGTTGCTGCGCTGCTCGGGTGTGAACCAAATCCGCGAAGCACTCTTTCGCTCCAGGCTGTTCGACATTTGATAGAAAATATCGCCCACCCGTTCTAAGTCATTTGCAATGCTCAAATAGCACCTTATCTTTTCGGAAGCTCCTTTAGACAGCTCCTTTCGCGAAAGTTGAGAGCAATATTCGGCAATCTCAATTTCCAGGCGATCGGTAATTTTCTCATACTTTTTAATCCGTTGATGCAGAGCCTGCTGCTCGCTGGAATCAGTTTCCGACAGAAGCGATTTAACGAAGCCCGACATGCGTGATGCGATATCGCCAAATTTTCCGAGCTCTCTTTTCACTTCTATCAACGAAATTTCCGAAATCTTGATAGGCGTATCGAGAAATTCCAATCGGAAGGTTTCGTCGTCCTTGCCTTTGCTTCGCACTGTCCAGGTGGCCAATTTTACTAAACCCGGTACAAACCAAATGAGAAGTAGAAGGTTGGCCAGGTTGAAAACAGAGTGGAAGGCAGCGAGCCCGGTGGTAGCAGCTTGATGACCCGCATCGGTATTCCCGAAAGGATCGGCCGGTAGGAAACCTGCAATGGCTCTCAACACAAACGGAAGGGCGAAAACCATCCAAGTAACGCCGATAACATTGAATAGGGTATGGATTCGAGCACTCCGCTTTCCGTGTACGTTGCCTACAAGGGCTGCTATTTCTGCGGTGGTGGTGGTGCCAATGTTTTCTCCGAGCACCATAGCCGCAGCTACTTCAAAAGGTATTACGCCGCTCGCGCATAGCGCCATCGTAAGCGTTATTGCCGATGAAGAGCTCTGCACCACCACGGTGACCAACGCTCCCAAAAGGATAAACATAAGCGTGCCAAGGAGGGGTATGGTCGAAAATCGAAGGAAAAACATAACTACTTCAGAGTCTTCGGTAAAAGTTGGAACGGTTTCCTTCAGAAATCCCAAACCCATAAAGAGCAATGCGAACCCAATGAGCGCCGTGCCCCACGATCGTATTTCGGCGCGGCGAATTAGAAATAGGGGCAAAGCCAATGCAATGATTAAAAGGGCGTACACGCTAATATTAATCCGGAATCCAAGTACGGATATCAGCCAACCGGTAATGGTGGTTCCGATATTGGCTCCCATCATGATACCTGCGCTTTGAGTAAGCGATATCAACCCGGCATTCACAAAGCTCACCGTCATTACGGTCGTGGCACTCGAAGATTGTAGAATTCCTGTGAGGACAAAACCCGAAGTGGCTCCAGCAAAACGATTTTTAGTCATGGAATTCAGCACATTGCGCAAGCGTTTACCAGCAGATGCTTGTACGCCGTCGCTCATAGTCTTCATTCCGAATACAAAGAGTGCTAAGGCTCCTGCCATAAGAAGGAAGCGCAGAATACCCCATTCAATTTTTGTTTCGAAGCGATTACGGCTAGTCCACACCATCGTGTCGCTTCCTTCGGGCAAGTATCCCACTTGATACACGTAGGAAGTAAGGCCATTCAACTCGGTTAAATCAGTAAAACCAAGGTCGTAAGCTACCGGCTTCGTGTAAAGCCAAACGTCGCCTTCGCTAGCTATCACCGCAGCACGGTTGTAACGCACCGTTAATTCTTTCGGCGCGTCGGGCTGATCGCAGAAGGCTTGCCAAGTGATTCGCACCCCTTCATCGCTGCTTATGGTGCCATGAAGGTTTATCGGTGTTTGTGCCGATAATACGAGTGTGAGCTGAATAAATATAAGGGTCAGAAACCTACATTTCGGAAGGCTTCGGAGCATAAAATGCATAGCCGACAAAACTACGCTCTTGACGCACAGCCAATCTCCTTTTAATGTTAACTTTATGTTAATTGACTATCGCCAAATTGCTGAACATAACACTTTGGATGCCATGCATCTAGATCGGTAATTGTTTAGTCGACTGGATTTACTGGTTTATAGCTTTAAAATCGTTCTAACACAGTTGGCAATGTTAACACCCGCTTAATTTTAAATTAACCGCGCGCATCTACTTTCGGTGGCCTAATCTCGAAAGTCTGTGCCGAGTCTATCCGTGCTTGTAGTTGAAGGGGAAAATTCGCAGTTTCCCGAACTCATGAAATCTATTGAACGCCTGCATTTGCCTATACAGGTGGTGCGCAGCAGTACGGAAGCGCTCAACGTATTGGTTCGCGAAGCACCCGCACTTGTATTAATGGACTTGCTAATCGATCGGAAAGATGCCATCGATATCTTAAACGATATTGATGCCATGAATAGCAAGGATGGCGGTACCCGCGTGGTATTCAGCGAAAGAAATGAACACTACGTGGAGATTACCGCACTCAATTCAGGAGCCGACGATTTTATACTCAAGCCGGTTAACCATCGGGTTTTTGCCAGCAGGCTCAATGCTTGGCTCCGACACTATGCCGTGCGCAACAGGGGCAATGAAGGCTATATCCAGCGCGGGGATATCTTACTCGACGAAGAAAAATTTGCGGCCTTTGTGAAGAACGTTGAGGTTCCGCTACAGCGAAAGGAGTTTGAAATTGTGAGGCTATTAATATCGCGTCCGAAAAGAGTCTTCAGCCGCGATGAAATTAAAGAGCAAGTGTGGATGAATGCTCAAAATGTGCGAAACCGAACCATCGACGTTCACATCCGCAACCTCCGCGGTAAGCTGGGCGAAAAGTATATCAAAACCTATAAGGGCATCGGTTACAGCTACGACGGATAGCTATCGCTCCAGCCGATACACGGGTAGTCGGTACGCCGAAACTTCGTGGTAAGGCGAAAGGTTATAAATGAAATCCAACTGCGCTCTCGGATCGTCGGTAAAGGACGGGTCTTCACGTTTTTTGAGTTCAAATGATTTGCGCAGTGCCTTGTTTTCGTCGAGTAATTCTGCCGCCGTTGCGTCAAAGACATATTCCGAATAATACTCCTTTTGGGCCAGGCAAGAATCGAAGAAATTCCAGCGAAAGAAGCTGTCCTCCGCATCAGGCGTGAAAACGTGAGCCAAGTAAGCATTGCCCAATTGGTTGGTGGGAATCCATAAATCGCCCGCATAGAATTGAATGGTTTGGGTCACTTCACGCGTTTCCACAGAGGTATGCCGGAAATGGCCCTCATAAGGTCGCTTCGTCGAAGTAAAGTTTTCTACCACATGGGCGGTAACTGTTAGTGCAGTATCACGCTTTAGCCGCTGGTATGCTATGCTGTTAGCATCTAAACGCTCTAATACTTCGACCCATGCTTTTGGTAGGATATAGGCGGCCGGAAGCTTTACTTCGCTTTTCGCTTCATGCTGGTTGTAATAGGGTATTTGCTTTCGAAAGGGTTTATCGCGGCGATAGCGAAGCGTAGGTTTACCCGTTACCAGGCTCAACACGGTGGTATCTGCTTCGTAACCCGGAAATTCTAAGGCTTCTGTTTCTGCCGTCAGTCTCCAATTATAAGCGTATTTTTCCATCGACGCGGTCGCTTTGTCGGCTACTACTTTAATGCTCCTGATTAGTTGTTTTTTGCTTGTTACTATTTCATCGAGTACCTCCAAAAAGTCAAGCGTTGCTTTAACGCGATCGTCGAAAGGCTTGAGCATGTGGGCTTCCGTAACGAAGCCAAGTGTGTTAAACAATGCTGCATAGCCAGTGGTATAGCGGGGAGCATCGCTGAATGCCGCAATCCCATAATCGGGTATTTCTTTCAAGCCATTGACGTACGGAACCATCTCTTGCTTCCGACTAGCCATCTTAGAATAGAGCTCTGGCGTTAATTCATATTTTACAAATTGGCGTTGCATGGGGTTCAATCGCTCCGGCATAGGGCCAATCAAGGTCATGGTAGGTTGGTAATCTGCACCATTGCTGGTGTGCGTATCCACAAATATATGCGGCTTCCATGCCTGGAATATGCGAGCCAATGAGCGCGCATTCTGGGAATCGTTCTTTATGCAATCCCGGTTTAGATCGAGGTTTCGCGCGTTTCCGCGAAAGCCATAGCTCTCCGGGCCGTTTTGATTGGCGCGGGTCGTCGAATTGCGGTTAAGCGCACCACCAATATTATAAATGGGAATGATAACGTAGGTGATGCCCTTAGGAGGTAGTGCGGTTTTCGCTTTCGCAAAAGCCCAAGAAGCATTGATGCCGGCCGCTTCGCCTGGATGAATGCCATTGAGGATGAAATACACCAGATTTTTACCTTGGACTTCTGGTTTTAGTTCTCCACTTCCGTTAATGACGAATGCATGCAGCGGTAAACCACTATCGGTTAATCCCTCTTCGTTCAATTTGCAAACTTCGGGATGAGCCGCTTCCAGAGATCGATACATTTCAATCAATTCGTAGTAAGTCGGCGTGGAATTCGGCTGGGCGAGGATCAGTTGGGGAATTAGGCAAAGCGGAAGAAGTAGACGCACACGTTCGATTTGGAGCCAAAGTTAGCAAGTGATTTGGTCTTGATAAGTCCATATTTGGTTAACATTCTTAACGGATTGATAACATTCGCGTAAAGCACAGCGCATCAGTCCAACTTATTTTTACCGCATGATTCAAAGCACCTTGGCTGCTATCTTAGCATTGGCTCTGTTTGGTAATCCATCCGATCCCACGCCCGCTACTTTATCGGCGCCTGTGGCCTTCCAAGGAACGGTTTTAGACCAGGGCAATGCCGAATCACTTGCTGGCACTACGGTGCGAATTGAAGAGTTAGGCATTGAAGTAATCTGTGATTTTGACGGAAATTTTAGCTTCGCAGGCGTACCCGCGGGAACTTATACTTTTCATTTCAGCTTGGTGAGTTATACCGAAGTAGACGTCGACGGCGTTAAGATTGACCAAGAGACCGTTTCCAAGAAATTTTTTATCGGTTCATTGTAAAAGAGTTAACTCGCGAAGTGAAACTTTTTTTGTGCTTCTCCGTCCAATGTTACCAAATTGTTACCAAATGTTTACCTTTGTATCAACAAAATGGGATTCACCTATAACTTAGAACATATGAAAAAGAAATGGATTTTAGTTTTCGCTTCCTTGTTGATGGGTATAGTGGTGCATTCCCAAAGTACCTCCGGTACAACAAATGTTGCGAATAGCCAGGTAGAAGTTGCAGACAATGTATATTACAATGGCAATTCGGCTACAACAGTGGACGATGAAGGGAGAGTATCAGGGAGCATCATTTCTTACCACGGCAATGGCAAGTTGGAAGAAACAGGTCTTCTGTTGAAAGGACAGAAACACGGTGCATGGTACAAGTATTCAGCAACGGGTGCTTTACTCAATGAAGCGCATTACAAGAATGGTCAGAAAGATGACCTTTGGAAAATCTACGATACCAACGGTGTATTGCGGATGAAGATGAGTTACGATGAAGGTAAGCGTGTGGGCACTTGGCTCATGTACGACGAAGCCGGAAAAGTAACCAGTGAAAAAACTTACAACTAAGCCTACTGGCAGAAGCCATAAAGGTGAAAGCCCACTCGATAGAGTGGGCTTTCATATTTTCTAAGGACCTTAACTAAAACGTATATGCGTACTTGGCGCTAATTGTTGTTCCGGGCTTGAATGATTGAAAAACTTCATCATCCGTCCCAAATGAACGATATATTAATGTCCGATCTTCATCGAGTATATTTTGGACGCTCAATGAAACCCGGGAGCGATAACCTTCTCCGAAGCTCACAAATGTGTTGAAGTCTATACTGTGAAAGGGCACCGTGTAAACGTCAGGATTTCGACCCGAGGCAATAAACGTGAGTTGCTCGCCTTGAACATTGTAAGCCACTGCCACACTCAGCTGCTTCTCCAAAATTTCGTAGGCTAAGTTTGCATTGATTGAGTAAGGAGATTGACCGGCCATATCGCGAAATTGATTCAGCGTTTCTCCCGCGCGCAGATTGTTGGTGCGCAGATCGAATTCAGTTTGTCCAGCGTTTCCGGTATTAACGGACTTTAGATCGACTTGCGATTGAACAATCGTAACGTTTCCACCAAGGAATAAACGGTTCAAGAGCGGACTACGTCCGTCGACAACGAACCCTAATTGCTTTCGAATTTCAAATTCAACTCCAAGAACGGTTGCATCGCCCGAGTTACGCGGTTTGAAATTATCAGGAGCCGCTTCGAACGCAACTAATTCAATATGACCGTCAAATTGTTTGTAGAAAGCCGCTACAGAAATTAATTCACGTGGAGTTACGTACCATTCAAAACGGAAATCGTAGTTATTGATTTCCGTTTGATTCAGATCAAGATTACCGACAAAGGTTCGTTTGGTTATGGGGTCAAATATTTGAGCGATTGATTTTTCTTTGAAGCTTGGCCTTGCAATAGTTTGGCTAAAAGACCCACGGAGGTTAATCTTTTCTGTGAGGGCGTATACTAAATTAGCAGATGGGAGAAAGTTAACTTCATCGAGCGTTTGTTGGTCGTCGAAGATAATAGCGCCAATGTTATCTTGTCCGGTATAAAACATACTCGCTGCTTCCATGCGCAAACCGTAGATAGCCTTCAACCTATCGAAGTATAGTTTGTGTTCGGCCATTGCGTAGGCTGCAAATACATTTTGTCTTGCGTCAAATGAGTTTGCGGGCTCGAAATTTCCAATCGTGAAGGTCCCTGATCTTTCGTCAGCAGTCCACACATTCTCAGGCTGTAAAAACCAATCGGGATTACCGTCCACATTTTGTCGGTTTCTTCTATCATGACTATAGGCGAAAGTTTCAAATTGGCGCCACTTCATCAGAGCATTTCCACCAAAGCGAATTTTTGTAAGTGGCTTGAGATTATAAGTGAAATCGGCAGCGAAATTTTCATTCACTTCGTTCAAGTCTCTCCAAAATCGATTGATTCCAGCTCCATCTCCAGTGATAAGTGTTGGAGCCCCAGTGGTTATAGAAATGGATGTAGTCCGGAAATCTGGGTCATAAACACGCGAGAGACTCAAAGCATTTGCTAAGTCGATTTGCAATTTATTCACCCGGGTTTTGTAATCTACAATGAGTGTAGTGAGTTCTCTTTGCGTATAAGTTAGGATGTCCTCCACAAGGGTAGCCCCCGTTTGCTCCACATCACGAGAAATTCTTTTGGATGCGTTAGTTTCTCCCACCTGGCTTCTCAGTATCATAGCGCCCAGAGCGCTTTTTTGAGTTTTGTAGGCACCCGATGCGAGCGCGCTCCATTGCACAGCATTCGTGGCCAAAACGCCGGCTCTGAACTCTTGTGGGAGGAGGTTATTATTATCTCGGTTATTATCCTTAAGAAATACATTACTCTGGAAAGAGTCATAATAATTATTATTGTTGTTGTAGTTAACAACGAAATTGTATCCAAAAGTCTTGCCGTTCTCCTTGTTAATTTGATTTCCGTGTCTTGCCGATAACGATGTATTTAAAAACGCGGTTCTTTTTGTTACGGCTAAATTAGGGCTAAATGCCCGGGTGATTTGTTCTACACTTTGGCTCAGGGTAGTTTCATCCGGTATTCTTACCGCTGCATTGATAGGCAGTTCTCGAGTGCCGTCGTCAAATCCTAACCAGTCCAGTTTTCCACGATCATAAAGAACGAACTCATCATTGAATGTTTGACCTGGCACAAAACCCAGTCCAAGGGAGATCTGCGTTTCCTTCTCTTCCGGAAAATCCTTTGTAATGATATCGACCAAACCTCCGGTAAAATCGCCATAGAGATTTGGAGTAAAGGTTTTGTACACCGCCACATTTTCGAGCACCGCCGTGGGAAAAATATCGATTTGAACAGCATTTACGTCTGGATCAAGCCCGGGGATAGACATACCGTTCAAGGTCGTTTTGGAATACCGATCGCCTAGGCCCCGAACGTAAACGTACTTTCCAGCCTGCACTGTAACACCTGTAACCCTGCGAATTGCGCCACTCAAATCTGAATCGCCAACCTTACGAATACTTTGAGATGAAAGACCATCTACTACGTTTGAAGCATTCTTCATTTCGAGCAGAACTCCGGTCTCCGAATTTCTGCGGACTGTTTCCGTAATCTCTACAACCTGCAATTCATCGATTGCAGATTTCAGAACGGCGTCTATCTTGGTCACTTCACCATCTTTAATTACGACATCCGGAAAGGTCATCGTTTGAAATGAGATGAAAGAGATCCGTACAGAGTAGGTTCCAGGAGGGAGCGGGAGAGAATAGTTTCCATCAAAATCGGTAACAACCCCTACGCCTGGATCATTGGTCAAAACGACAGTTGCACCAATCATTGGGCCGCCTACCTCTCCATCGCTCACATTACCGCGAAGGAAACCTTGATTTTGAGCTATTGCGAACGAACCGGAAAGAATAAGTGTTGCTGCAGTCGAGAAGAAACGTTTTAAAGACATTTTGGAAAATATTAAAACCCCGAGCTCTAAACTCGGGGTTTATTAAATATCAAGAATTGAGAAATATTATAGTTGGTTACGAAGACCGGCACAAGTCCAACTGCCGAATAAAGCAGTAAGGTCAACATTTGCTCCAGAATCTGTAACAATAGCATTTGCAGCGGCGGTTTGAGCGAGAGCAGGCACGGGACATACTGTTGCATTAGCGTCTTGAGATGTGGTGTATACGGTCACACCAGCGAAACCAGTACCTGAAATACTCAACCGATTTGAGCCATTGGTGAGAAAAAGGAAAGCATCATCTTTGGCAGTAATACAATCTGTCTGATAACTGGCACGTACCCGAAGATTTTTGGTGGTCTCAAAGGTTACATTCTGAACGGTTCCTTGCGCTTTTGATTTAAAGTCAGACGGATTTCCATCCACTCCTTCTAGTCGGCAAATACCATTGTTCAGGGTGAAGAAACCATTAACGTGAGTTGATCCTTCAGGGCCATCAATTTCTAAGCTTTTGTCAGTTCCAATTCCATCGCCGTGGATTACTGCGAAATTACTGATAGTTCCGCTGTAGTTCATATCCAAGTCAATTCCATCGTCGCCTTGATAGTAAACAAGTGCTTTGTCAATGCTAACTGAACCGCCGAAACATTCGATACCATCGTCAACTGTTGCGTAAACTTCAACATTGTTTATAACCGTTCCGTTACCTACACCGCCAAGGGTAAGGCCGTTAATTTCATTTCCTTCTCCAATAACGATACCGCCGTGGCGGATTGATACGTAAGAAATTACACCAGAATTGTCTGCGTCATTGTCACCACCATAAAGACCATAACCTTCCTCTGCTGGAATACCTTCGATGTTCGTTTCAGTATCACCATTTTCAGCTGAAATTAGAGCTTTTCCTAAAACAACTATACCACCCCATTTCTTATTGTCAACTCGGGTTAAATTTGTACCTACTTTTTGGCCGACGGCAATATTGTCAAGCACAGAAGTAAATACAATTGGGCTATTAGCATTGCCTTCAGCCATTAATTTACCTCCACGAGCCACAACAAGCGCTGAGGCAAGAGAACCAAGACCTTCGCGACCTTTTACGATCGTACCAGGCATGATAGTAAGTATTACGCCTTCATCAACAACCACTCGGCCGGCTAATTCATAGATGTTAGCAGCTGTCCAAGTTTCGCTTTCGGTAAGAATACCCGACTTAACTATGTTTGTAGTCGGCGTCGGAGTCGGCTCCGGCTCATCATCATCGCTGCAAGACGTAAATACCATGGCGCCCAGGGCGAGAATCATGGCAGAATTTTTGATTTTAAATAATGTGTTCATGTGTCGTGTTTTTGTGAAATACTCATCCATTTTGATTGCCGCAAAGAACGAGGCGTCGAATAACAACAACGTAAAGCAATTGTTACCGAAACGTTATTAGATTGCTCTTTTTACGTTAACTAATGCCCAAATCACCCGTCTTATCTACCTTTGACTTAAAACATAATTAACTTGGGTGTAATGGAATCGGCCAAGGTTCGCCTTACTTTTGCCAAATAGTTAACTTTACCCATCTGTGAAAAAAGAAAAGATATTACTCGTTGATGACGAGCCGGATATTCTCGATTTGATTTCCTACAATCTGGAGAAGGAAGGGTATAATATTCAAACCGCTGGCAATGGTCGCGATGCTATAGCCATAGCCAAGGAGATGTTGCCAGATCTCATCCTTTTAGATGTGATGATGCCTGGAATGGATGGCATGGAAACCTGCGTTGAATTGCGGGAAATTGAAGACCTCAAGTCCACCGTAATCGCTTTTCTGACCGCGCGCGGCGAAGATTACTCTCAAATAGCAGGTTTTGAAGCAGGCGCCGACGACTACATCTCTAAGCCTATCAAACCGCGTGTATTAATTTCGCGTATCCAAGCCTTGCTTCGTCGCAAAGGCCCAATTGCTGAAACTACCCAGACCGAAGAAATCGGCGGAATCATCATCGACAAAGAAAAATACATTGTCTTGCTCAATGGCGAAGAACTCAATCTTCCCAAGAAAGAGTTTGAATTGCTTGCCCTCCTTATTAGTAAACCGGGTCGCGTTTTTACGCGCGACATTATCCTCAATACCGTATGGGGTAACGATGTAGTGGTAGGCGATCGCACTATCGACGTACACGTGCGTAAACTCCGGGAGAAAATTGGCAGCAAAGGCATAAAAACCATAAAAGGGGTAGGCTATAAATTCGAGACAAAATGACCGGGCAAAGTCCGAACCGGATTGCCTTTTTTACCGCGCTCATCACCGCCATAGCTATTTCTCTGTTAGTAGTTGTTTTTCAATACATTACTAGTAATATTCAGTGGGCGCCGACCGGCATTTTTGCCCTGGTTGCATTCCTTGTTATATGGGTCGTTTTTTACAAGGCGCTCCAGCTTTTCATTTACAATAAGATCAAACTTATATTCCGTACCATGCACTCGCTCCGCGTGGAGCGCGATACGTTTAAGCTCAATATGAGCACCGATGTAATAGGCGACGTCAACAAAAAAGTAGTGAATTGGGCGGAAGATCGAATGGAAGAAATCCGCGACTTGCGCGAGAAGGAGAGCTTTCGAAAAGAATTTGTGGGCAATGTGGCCCATGAGTTGAAAACCCCCATTTTCAGTATTCAGGGTTATATTCTCACTTTGCTCGAAGGTGCCCTCGAAGACCCCAATTTCAATCGTAAATTCTTGAAAAAAGCTGCCAAATCTGTGGAGCGGATGACGATGCTGGTCGAAGATCTCGATACTATTACGCAGTTTGAATCCGGCAGCCTGAAGCTCGATATGGAGCGGGTAGATATCGTAGATCTTACCCGCGACGTGATGGAACACTTAGAACGGGACGCCGAGCAAAAAAACATTCGCCTGAAATTCAATAAAACCTACGATCGGCCGATTTTCGTATCAGCCGATGCCTTTCGAATAAGCCAAGTGCTTACTAATTTTATCACCAATAGCGTGAATTACGGCAAGGAAGGTGGGAAAATCATCATCCGTTTTTTCGATATGGAAGAGCAAATTTTAGTGGAAGTCGAAGACGATGGCCCCGGAATTGACCGCGAGCATTTACCTCGGCTTTTCGAGCGTTTTTATCGTGTGGACAAAAGCCGATCCCGCCACCAAGGCGGCACTGGGCTTGGCCTGGCCATTTGCAAGCACATTATCGAAGCCCACAAGCAATCTATCGATGTGCGCAGCGAGCTAGATAAGGGGTCGGTGTTTTCGTTTACGTTGGCTAAATTATGACTGCCCATTGTAAAGACGTTGCATGCAACGTCCCTGCAATGTAATGGGCAACCAATCCAAAATATTACCGCAAAAACCGCCTGATCGTCTCGGCATACATCGCCGGCTCCTTTACCAAACAGGGCAAATTCTCCTTCATCGCTTTTTCAATTACATCTGCACTCAACTTCTCTTGCGATGCGGTATGAAACCAACCCATTTCCCGACCACGAATGGCTAAGTAGCCCTGCTCTGCCTGGCCGGGAGTGGGAATGATTAAGGCCGGTTTTTGCGCCGCTACCAGGTCGGAAAGGCTCGAAAAGCCGCTTCGGCAAATTACAAAACGCGCCCGACCCAAGGCTTCCATAAGTTCTTCATCGCTCCCCACAAGGGTGCGGAAGGGTAGAGAACTTGCCCGCGAACTCAGGAACTTACCCGAACCGGCCAGTAGGATATTTCCGGGAAGGGAAGATAAGCTCCGAACCAATTTTTCTTCAAAAACAGAGACCTGACTTTCTACGCCGCTCGAAAAAGCTAAAATATCTAAAGGCTCTTTCCCAGAAGAATTTTTGCGAAAGCGGGATAAAATGCCCAGCCGATATTGGGGGATTTCTAACCTGTGGTGTACTGATAAATTCCCCGAAAGCGCCAAATCGCCTGTTTGATCGGGAATCCAGATTTCCGAAAATCGGCTCAGCCACTTCTTTAATTCCCTATTCACCGCGCTCGCCGCAAAAGGGCTTGGCAAGTGAAGTTGGTGACTTATAAGCGCGCTGGGTCGGTCTGGGTGATTGGTGCCGTAAACATTATCGCTGATTAAATGGCTGATCTCATGCTTCTCCACCATAGATCGCGCCCACTGTTCTTGAGCGCTGTTGATACCCCGCTGCACCAAGCTTCTTTGAAGCAGTGCCGCCCAGGCTCCCGAACGGTGATATTTTATTTCCTTATCGGGAAATTGGAATATCGGCAACTCGGGGTAACGCCTTGCGAGAAAGGCTGCTGCGCTCCCACGCGATGCCAGAAAGAGCGTGGTGCGATTGCGTAGTAGCTCATCGATAAGCACTGCCGATCGGGCGGCGTGGCCTAGCCCCCAATCCAAAACGGAAAACAATACCCTTTTTTCTGACCAATTTGCCATCTGAACGCCATCGCCGCAAGGCTCGAATCACTACTTTTGAGCCGCAATATAAGCATGGGTAAGAAGAAGCTTCAACATTTTGCCGAAATGGAAACCTTTGGCTGCATGTTTCAGCCCGACAAGGCCGAAATGATTTCGGGGGCGCACCATATGAAAGGGAAATGGCAGGAAATTTATTTCCATAACGATCATCCGATCACCGTCGAGTTGGGCTGTGGTAAAGGGGAGTACACTATTGCTTTGGCACAAAAGTACCCCGACCGCAACTTTATAGGTATCGACGTAAAAGGAGCCCGGCTTTGGCGCGGAGGTCGCACCGCCGAAGATGAAGGGCTCTCAAACGTGGCATTCATTCGAACAAAAATCGAGTTTATCAATACTTACTTCGGTCCTGGCGAAATCTCAGAAATCTGGCTCACCTTCAGCGACCCGCAGATAGGCGATCACAAAGGGAGCAAGCGGCTCACAGGTGAACCTTTTCTTCAGCGTTATCGCGGCTTTTTAAGCCCCGGCCATCTTATTCACGTCAAAACCGACAGCGCCTTTTTGCGCAAGCGTACCGAAGAAACCATAGCGGCAGGGAAGCATAAGCTCCACCGGCTTACGTGCGATCTTTACGGGTCCGATTTTAAAAAATTCACCGAAGAAGAACGCGAAATACTCAACGTTAAAACTTTTTACGAAGGGAAATATTTGAGCGTGGGAATTCCGATCAATTATGTAAAATTTAGCCTACGTGAGCACGACTAAGCTTTCCGAAAAGAACAAGGATTTCTTCGCGCTGGTGTACGAAGTGGTAAAACAAATTCCGGATGGTCGGGTTACTTCTTATGGAGCCATAGCCCGTTTTTTGGGCACTGGCCGATCGGCTCGAATGGTGGGTTGGGCCATGAACGCAGCGCATACCAAGCCGGAAATCCCCGCCCACCGCGTGGTAAACCGTGCGGGTCTCCTTACCGGCAAGCATCATTTCGATGGGTCAAACCACATGGCCGATTTGCTCGAAGCGGAAGGAATAAAAGTAGAACAAGATCAAATTCAGGATTTCGACAAACATTATTGGGATCCGGCAAATTATTTAAACCTCGATTTATGGAATTAACTATTGATAATGTACGGTTGGCGCTCAGCAACGTTCAGGAACCGGAGAAGAAAAAAGATATAATCGCGTTAGATTTAGTTCACGGTATTTCGGTAGATCTAGGCAAAATAACCTTCGATCTCCACGTGCTCAATCCCACTATGCACAGCCGTAAGCGCATGGAAGAAGCTTGCCGATTTGCTATTGAGCGCAATTTTGGAGCCGATGTAGCTGTGGTGATTAATACCAAGGTGCTCGATAAAAACGCGGTACCAAATGCGCTCCGCAAGGTGCTGCCCGGAGTGAAACATGTGGTGGCGGTAGCGTCGGGCAAGGGAGGAGTTGGCAAATCGACTGTTGCGGCCAATCTCGCTGCGGGCTTAGCCGCCGCTGGACATAAGGTTGGCCTTATCGACGCTGATATATATGGCCCGTCGATGCCTATCATGTTCGACGTGGAGCAAGAAAAACCCAGAACGCGCGAAGTAGATGGCAAGCACTACATCGTACCTGTAGAAAGTTACGGTGTAAAACTCCTGTCTATTGGCTTTTTTGCCGATACTTCTCAGGCTATTGTATGGCGTGGCCCCATGGCGAGCAAGGCGCTTAACCAAATGTTTACCGATGCCCTATGGGGGGAGCTCGATTACATGATCATCGACCTACCGCCGGGTACTAGCGATATCCATCTTAGCCTGGTGCAGATTGCCCCGCTTTCGGGAGTGATAGTGGTAAGCACGCCCCAGACCATTGCTTTGGCCGATGCTCAAAAAGCGGTTTCGATGTTTCAAATGGAAGGAATCAAGGTGCCTATCCTTGGGATCATTGAGAATATGGCCTACTTCAGTCCGCCAGAACTACCCGAAAACAAGTATTATTTGTTTGGACAGGGCGGTGCGCGAAACCTTTCACTCCAGTTGAGTGTTCCTTTCCTGGGAGAGCTACCCATTGTGCAAAGTATCCGCGAAGCAGGCGATGTCGGGCGTCCGGCAGTGCTTCAAGGCGATACTACATCGGGGCTAGCTTTCCGCGAAATAATCCGTAATTTTGAACTCGAATTAGAAAAGCGTTTAAGTGCCGTTTAATAAGGTTTTTAATCGGTTTTCAAACCCCCACAAAGTCATGAGTGAGTTGAGCCAACGTATCGAAAAAGCACTAGATCAAATCAGACCTTTTTTACAAGCCGACGGAGGTGGAATTACCCTCCGCGAAGTGACCCCGGAAATGGTGGCTCGTGTAGAGCTTCATGGTGCCTGTAAAGATTGTAGCATGAGCTTCATGACCTTAAAATCGGGGGTGGAAGAGAGCATACGAAACTCCGTACCCGAGATTACCGCTGTAGAAGCGGTAAATCAAATGCGGGAAGTTTTGCCCGCCCGATCTTGATTTAATTCACCACCCCTAGCACCCTCGTCCTGTGACCCAAGTTCCCGCTTCGTCTTCCACTCGCACCAGCGAAGAGAAGAAAGATGTAACCATTCTATTTGCCGGTGATTCCGGCGACGGTATCCAGCTTACCGGAAGTCAGTTTACTAATACCAGCGCCCTTTTCGGGAATGATATTAGCACCTTCGCAAATTTCCCGGCCGAGATACGCGCCCCGCAGGGCACTGTAGCTGGGGTTTCGGGCTTCCAGCTTAATTTCGGAAGTGTGGAGCTCTTTACACCTGGCGATCATTGCGATGTACTCGTGGTAATGAATGCAGCAGCGCTCAAAGCCAATCTCGCCAATTTGAAAACGGGCGGAACCGTCATTGCCAACACTTCTGGCTTCGATAAGCGGAATTTGAAATTGGCGGGTTACCCCGATGGTGTCAATCCATTAGAAAACCAATACCTTGGGAAGTATCGCCTCATTGAGATGGATGTGACCAAGCAGACGCGCGAAGCGTTGAAGGATATTTCGCTGGGAACGAAGGAGAAAGACCGAAGCAAAAACATGTTTGTCCTCGGCTTTCTATATTGGATGTACAACCGCGATTTGGCTGTGACCGAGCGATTTCTCACCGAAAAATTTGGGGCTAAACCCGAACTGCTGGAAAGCAATCTGGCCGTGCTAAAAGCAGGTTATAATTTCGGAGATACCAGCGAAACTTTCACTTCTCGTTATGAAGTAAAGCCCGCACCATTGCCCAAGGGTGTGTACAGAAACATTATGGGAAACCAAGCCTTGGTGTTGGGATTAATCGCCGCTACACAAAAAGCCGATATCCCACTTTTTTACGGCAGCTACCCCATTACCCCTGCATCGGATATTCTTCACGAGCTGTCAAGACATAAAAATTTTGACGTTCGCAGCTTTCAGGCGGAAGATGAGATTGCGGCAATTACTTCTGCCATCGGTGCTTCCTTCGCAGGAAATCTGGGCATCACCGCTTCGAGCGGGCCAGGTATAGCGCTCAAAGGCGAAGCAATGGGTCTGGCTTTTATGCTCGAGCTACCACTGGTTATTGTAAACGTTCAGCGAGGAGGCCCTTCTACGGGTTTGCCGACCAAAACCGAACAAGCCGATTTACTTCAGGCCATGTATGGGCGAAATGGAGAAGCGCCTATTCCGGTCATCGCCCCGAGCTCTCCGAGAGATTGCTTCGCCGTAGCGTACCAAGCCGTAAAAATGGCGATAGAGCATATGACCCCGGTCATAGTGCTAAGCGACGGCTACATTGCCAACGGTTCTGAGCCTTGGCGTTTCCCGTTAACTGCCGATTTGCCTTCTATACGCAACAAGAAAATCACGGAACTGCCCGAAGGCGAAGCTTTCATGCCTTACTTGCGAGATGAAAACGGTGCGCGGCCATGGGCTGTGCCTGGTATTGCCGGACTAGAGCACCGCATAGGCGGATTAGAGAAGCAGGATGTGACCGGAAACATATCGTACGATGCGGAAAACCACCAGAAAATGGTGTTTTTGCGCGCAGAGAAAGTCGCTAAGATAGCGGACCACATTCCTATCCAAGCGCTTGACAATGGCCGGGAAGGGGCAAAATTGGCCATCGTAACCTGGGGCTCGACCTATGGGGCTGTGAAAACGGCCGTCAAGGAATTGATAAATCTGGGTCACGATGTGGCGCATGTGCATGTACGCTATTTGGTGCCTTTCCCCAAAAACCTGGGATCCTTGCTCAAGGGTTTTGAGCAGGTACTGGTACCAGAACTTAATAATGGCCAATTGGTTAAAGTACTCCGTAGCGAATTTTTGATCGATGCCAAGCCGCTTACTAAAGTAAAAGGTTTTCCGTTTGCCGCGGGAGAAATTCAGGAAGCGGCACTCAAACATTTTGAATCATGAGCACTCAAGTACCAACCCTCACCCCAAAAGACTTCTCCAGCGACCAAGATGTGCGCTGGTGTCCCGGTTGCGGCGATTATTCCATACTAAAGCAGGTACAAACCATTCTCCCGGAGATTGGTGTGAACCGAGAAGACGTGGTATTTATCTCAGGTATTGGCTGCTCCAGCCGATTTCCGTATTACATGAATACTTATGGCATGCACAGTATTCACGGCAGGGCTCCGGCCATAGCCAGTGGACTGAAAATCGCGAACCCGAATCTGAGCGTATGGGTTATCACCGGCGATGGAGATGCCTTGTCGATAGGTGGAAATCACTTGATACACTTGCTGCGTCGAAATTTCGACATGAATGTATTGCTCTTCAATAACGAAATTTACGGTCTTACAAAAGGCCAATATTCACCCACTTCGCCGGTGGGGAAGGTGACTAAGAGCACGCCCATGGGCTCGGTCGATCACCCTTTCAACCCCTTGGCTTTGGCCGCTGGCGCCGATGCCACCTTCATAGCCCGCGCCATGGATCGGGATCCGAAACAGCTGCGCGACGTGCTGCTGGCAGCCAATCTCCACAAAGGCACTTCCCTGGTAGAGATTTACCAGAATTGCAACGTATTTAACGATGGCGCCTTCGAAGTTTTTACTGAAAAATCGACTCGGCCCGAGACCACTATTTATGCAGAACAGGGCAAACCGCTGGTATTTGGAGAAGGCAATAAGCGTGGAATTCGCATTGATGGAGCCACGCCGGTATTGGTCGATTTGGAAAAAGGAGACTTTTCTATTTCTGATCTCTGGGTGCACGATCAACACGATCGATCCAAAGCCAATATGTTGATTCGATTATTCGATACCCCATCCGCTGATACGCCATTCTTCCCACGGCCATTCGGGGTGTTATATTCCGAAAGCCGCTTGTGCTACGAAGATTTGCTACATAAGCAGATCGATGTAAGCATTGATCGGAAGGGAAAAGGAGATTTGGATGCGCTGCTGAAAGGGAAAAACACGTGGGAGATCGGGTAATGCTCTTTAATTCTCAGAAATAGAGCGATTTTGAAAGCGACTGGAATTTTGAGCCGATGATATAGAAGTGGCAAGCATTATGGTTTCAAACTGAATCCTTTTATCCGACAGAATTAATAATTGTCATA
>JBBQFC010000006.1:0-80248 GCA_038321615.1 Flavobacteriales bacterium
AATGTAATTTTTAAGTATTCGATCTGGGTCTTTATATTGCTGTCTATACACCGTATATCGACCTGGTGCACAAGGTCAACTCGAACAAGATGAGCATTTTGCTACATCGTTAGTCAGGTACTGCCTGTGCACTTTTTGATCTTCACGAGTCTGAACAGTACTTAAGGCCGAGTATTTCGAGCTTGAATAAAACAAAAGGATAGACGTAGGAAGGTCTTGTCGCTATGCGGAAAAAACTATTTAACCATGAAAAAACAATGCGTGGGGGTAGATATCTCCAAAGACAGTTTCAGTGCAACGTTATGCACACGAACTTTAAATGACCACATCCAGTACTCCACTGGTAAGAAGTTCGAAAACAATAAGCAAGGCTTTAACCAGCTTGTGCGTTGGGCCGGTAAGGAAGGCGATAAAGAAGCTCCGCTTGCGTTTCTGATGGAAGCCACGGGTGTTTACCACGAAAAGTTAGCACACCACCTTCACGGCATAGGGAAATCAGTGTACGTAGTATTGCCAAATACATCCAAGCATTTCTTCAGCAGTTTAAATATCAAAACTAAAACAGATGCCGTGGATGCGCGGATATTGGCACTCTTTGGCGTGGAACGATTGCATCAACCATGGAAGCCGGCTAAGGATATCTACCGCCAAATGCGTGATCTGAGCCGCTACCGGATACAGTTGCAAGAACAGAAGACTGCATTATCGAACATAGCCCACGGTAAAGAATATTCCCATGGTATCTCCGCAGATATTACAAAGAGCAACAAAAAACTGATCAATATCCTAGACAAGGAAATAACCAAAATAAAGGATAAGTTGGAAGAACTGGTCGCCACAGATCCAGAAGTGGCGGCACGGATAAAAAAAATCTGTACCCTAAAAGGCTGCGCCATACAAAGTGTTGCGGGCTTAGTGGGCGAGACCAATGGATTTGAAGGCTTCCGTAATGGGAAGCAGCTTGTTAGCTTCGCGGGAATGGACATAGTGCAGCACGAGTCGGGGACTTCTATCAAGGCAAAAACGCGCATGTCCAAAAAAGGAAATCGATTTATACGGCACCTGATCCACTATCCGGCCATGAGCGCTTCGGTTCGCGTAGATGAACTTAAGGCTTTACGCAACAGGGTGATGGGAAAGACTAAAATACCGATGAAGGCGCAAGTGGCCGTTCAACGAAAACTCCTAGTGCTGATTTATACACTTTGGAAAAACGAAACGGAATATATCGAAGGATATCACCAAAAAAAAATAGCTCGGGCAAAAGCCCAAGCTACACAGGATATACTCGAAAGTATTCCTTTGGAAGCATAAAGGTACGACATAAAAAATGTCGAAATAAATTTGGATATGTACACAGTACCTGACAGGAAAGCTAATTCTTCTTTGGGTTGCGAAATCACTCGTCCTGACGAGCAAGCTAATTCTTCTTTGGGTTGCGAAATCACTCGAGCTTACTGGAAGGCTGCCTTGAAGATGTTCTTAAGTTTCCAATCAGGCAATTTCATTTTAGCTCCGCGTAGAGCTATATTTGACTTCCTTCAATTCTCCAGCCGAACATGATTTATGAGCATCACTATGAATCGCAGCGCACCTATTTTGACACGGGTGCTACCCTACCATTTCATTTCCGGAAGGGGAAGCTCAGAGCCCTGAAGGGTGGGATTATAGCATACTCGGATAAAATAAGCCAAGCATTAATGGCCGACCTGCGGAAGAATGCGGCAGAAGCCTACACCATGGAAATCGATTTTGTGTTAGCCGAGATCGATCATCAACTGGCTCATTTGAAAAAATGGATGAAGCCAAGAAAAGTCGCTACGCCCCTGAGCTTAGAATGGTCGAGCTCGAAGATTTATCCCCAGCCGAAAGGGGTAGTTTTGATTATCTCCCCATGGAATTTCCCCTTCCAACTTTCCATGGCTCCTGTGGTCGCTGCTCTTGGAGCAGGCTGCACCATACTATTGAAGCCATCGGAAATGGCACCGCATACCGCTCAAGTCATGCAGGAAATGATCGACTCACTATTCGAATCGCAACATGTATGCGTTTTACAGGGCTCAGGCGAAGAACTCGTACCAGAATTACTCGATAAGCATGCGTTCAATCACGTCTTCTTTACCGGTAGTACTGCCGTTGGTCGGAAAATAGCCGAAATGGCATCGAAACACTTGAGCAGTACCACACTTGAATTGGGCGGGAAATCGCCTACTGTTATTTCGGCTTCAGCGCATATAAAGACCGCAGCAAAAAGGATCGCCTGGGGCAAGTTTGCGAATTGCGGACAGGCCTGTATTGCGCCCGACTACCTGCTCGTGGAGCGAAGTATAGCCGTTGAATTTAAGAAAGAGCTTATTTCATCGATTAAAAGTTTTTATACTGATAATGCCGAACAATCGCCTGATTATGGGCGAATTATCAATGAAAGTAGGTTTGATGCTTTAGCTAAAATGCTCGAAGGAAACAAGATAATTTACGGTGGTAAGATGAACAAGGCAGATCGGTACATGGAGCCTACCTTGATCGATACCACCGACCTGGATAGTGCGCTTATGAAGGAAGAGATTTTCGGCCCTATTCTACCTATCATCACTTTCGATAAGCCCGAAGAGGCCTTGGCAATTATGCGTCGAAACCCCTACCCGCTGACGGCTTATTATTTTGGGACAGACCCCGTTTGGGAAGAGCTATTCCGCACCCGGCTTACTTTCGGTGGTGGAACGATTAACAATGTGCTGTATCATATTTCGAATCCTGATTTCCCCTTCGGTGGCATTCAAGGGAGCGGAACCGGCAGCTACCACGGCGAATTTGGTTTTAATACGTTTACCCATCAAAAAGGGATAATGAAAACGGCTAATTGGCTCGATATTCCGGTGAAATACCCACCCTTCAATACATTTAAACTAAAGTGGTTAAAAAGAATCCTTACACTCAGCCGATCTATGCATTTTTAATTCTGCAATTTTCTTTTATACACAGGCATCTTTTTTTATAATCGCGGCGTCACCATTCGAAACCCAATAAGTCTTCCGCTATCTTCAAGCCTTTAAGTGCAGCTTGAGTTAGAGCAAGTCTCGATCGATTAAGTACTTATGCCTGCAAAAATTATTTTCATCACCTGGCTGGCTCTTCTATGCATTGGGAGCTTTCTACAAGCCCAGCCCATTCACCGGACTTGCGGAACAACGCATTTGCATGAGCTGCAGATGTCCGATTCCTCCTACGCCGCGTACTACGCCCAAAAGATCAACCTAAAAAAGGAATGGCTTAAGAACCACCGACGGGTGGCTAAGGGCAATTGTCCGGAGATACTCTTCATCCCTGTTGCCGTGCACTTCCAAGACGTAACCATCGATATGGCCTGTGCGATCGATATGGCGGTAGATCAAGTAAGAATCCTTAACGAAGACTTTTCGGGTACCAATGCCGACATTGCCAATTGGACCGATGGCCAGGCGATGACCTGGCCTGGTATTCAGAATAAAGAATCGTGTATTCAGTTCTGCCTGGCTTCTAAAAGCCATCCTGCAGGCTTTGGCTTGGCAGACAACGAATATGCCGTGACACTGAACCAAACCAACGGAGGAAACCTACCTGCGTGGAGCGGCTACATGAATATGTTTGTGCGCGACATGGTCAACCCACTTGGTTTTTCACCCTTGGGTGGCGATGGCGATGGCGATGGAGTGACTGTCGGCATCGCATATTTTGGTTCGATAAACTGTGGAGGAAACAACCTAAGTGGCCCATATGGCTTAGGGCGCACAGCCACCCACGAAGTAGGCCACTATTTATCGCTTAGGCATCCGTTCGATAGCGGAGATTGCACAACCGATGGCGATGGGATTGCTGATACTCCGCTTACCGACAATTCAATTTTTGGCTGCTATCCCGTAGGTGAGGAAATAATAAATTGCGCAGCACCTGCACTCTGGCCTTCTTACATGGATTATTGCGACGATGCTTGTTTGTATATGTTCTCTGCCGGACAAGTAGATGATATGGACGCTTACGTGGCTACTTCGCTGCAAAACCTCATGAATTCGGCCACCATCCGTTGCCAGGACGCTGCATGTATCAATTACCGGGTAATGGTAGCCGCCGAAGATGAGAGCTGCGCAGGGATGGACGGTCGCATTACCCTTACCGCTTCGGGAGGCACCATGCCCTATACCTACTCAATCAATGACAATATTTCGACGAGCACCGCACCGGTCTTCAATGCCATAGCGGCTAACGATTACACGGTGGTTGTAATCGATGATCAGGGCTGCGAATTCAGAACGAAGCTAAAACTCAATCGCGCTAGTCCGACCATGGATGTGCTGCAAGTGATGCCATCATTCTGCGGCGATAATTCGGGCTCTTTGCGGGTGGCCGTAAATTATCCCGATGAATTTGAATTTCAAATCGAAGGTGCTACGCCCTGGCAGGATACCGGATACTTTGGGAATTTGAGTTTTGGTGAATATGCCGTTACCGCGCGCACCGCTTCGGGTTGCAGATCTGCGGCTTTTGTATCCGTTGGCGATAATTCGGATGTCAACATCAATTTACGTCGATTCCAACCCATAAATTGCCCGCTTTCGAACAACGGGCTCATTGAAGCAATAGCGCCGGGGGGTATTCCTCCGCTGGAGTGGAAACTCAACGATGACCAACTCCAGAGCGATGGTATCTATGAAATGCTAGACCCGGGGCTTTATGAAATTTCGGTTATCGATAGCCGTGGTTGCCGCGATCGATATGAATTTACCATCGATATTTCCTACAGCACCATAGCCGATGATTGTCCATGCCAGGTGTTTATTCCAAACGCCATTACGGCCAATGAAGACGGTTTGAACGACCTTCTCAAACCTGTGCCCTCCTGCCCTATTTCCGATTACTCATTCCAGGTGTTCAACCGCTGGGGCAGCGAAATATTTCAAACGAACGACCAGAAAAAAGGCTGGAATGGTGGTGAAGGCGCATACTACGTTGGTCCCGATATTTTCTTTTATCGAGTTGGTTACCGCTGGGGCGAAGTCGGTAACGAAAGCTTAGAACGCGCGATTATTACCGGTACGGTTACTGTTTTGCGTTAGCAACCACTGCATGGAGCAGCAAGGAAGCCGGATGAAGCGTTTCCCTTTTCAGCGCATCGTGAATTTGATGCCTGCAGCTTGTGCCGGACGCTACTACTTTCACTTCTGTAAATTTCCGTAAATGGGGAAAGAGATTAAGATTTCCGATCGACTGGCTCAGTTCATACTTTTCGGCTTCATAGCCAAAGCTTCCAGCCATCCCGCAGCAACCAGAAGCTATAACCCGAACTTTATAATTTTTTGGAATACCTAAGGCGAGCTTGCTGTACTTCACATGCGATAGCGCGCGTTGGTGGCAATGCAAGTGTACGTGTACTTCTTCCGCCCGGTCGGTAAACTGCTCCGGGCGGATTCGTTTGGCTTCAAACTCCCGATGCATAAATTCTTCGAAGGTTAGCGATAAGTCCGCCAAGCGCTGTGCCTTTACCTGCATATCGCCTGAAAAAAGACGAAGGAATTCATCGCGAAATCCAATAATGGCCGATGGCTCCACACCGACGATAGGTATGGAGCGCGAGACGAACGCCTCGGTACGAAGGATGCACAATTCAGCGCAAGTTTTGGCTTCTTCGAGCAATGATTTCGAAAAACTCGCTCTGCCCGAAGGGGCATAAACCGCCCTGAATTTATACCCCAAAGCCTTGAAAAGCTTCGCAGCATCAATAGCTGGGCGGGTATCTTGATATTGACTGAACTCGTCTATGTAGAGTATAAAATCCAAGTTATCGCCTTTGGTTTCGTATTTCCTTAAAGCAATCGTAGCCTTTTTCAAGGCAAAAGGCGGAATGCTCCGTTGGGTAGCTATCCCAAGCCTGGACTTAATCTGTCGATCTATGGCGGAAATGCGTTGAATGGGATTCGTAATTAGCGCGAAAGGCTGCGCCAACTGCGCTATTTTGTGGAAATTCCCGAAGAATTTTGTTGCCAGAGATGTGCCGTTCCGACGCTGTATTTGATACATAGCTTCGGCTTTCAGAGCGCTTATATCCACATTGCTCGGGCATTCGCGTTTGCAGGCCTTACAGCTCAGGCAAAGGTCGAGCACAGCAGGCAATGCAGGCGAGTCGAGCGGATAAGCCGGGTTGATAGGATTGGTCATTACTTCGCGGAGCACATTGGCTCGGGCTCTGGTACTATCCAGCTCGTTTCTAGTGGCCTGATAGCTCGGGCACATCGCGACACCCGTCCAGGCTTCCTTCCGGCAATCGCCTGACCCATTGCAGCGCTCCGCCGATTGAAGCATATTCTCATCGCCGAAGTTCAGGAAGGTTTTAAAAGCCATCGGCTCTTGCTGCGCTTTATAACGCAGGTCGGCATCCATTGGCGCGGCATCGACGATCTTGCCGGGATTAAAAATATGCCCTGGGTCAAAAAGGTCCTTGATAACTTTGAACAGTTCATAGTTTTTTTGGCCCACCATTTTGGCAATGAACTCTCCCCTTACCCTGCCGTCGCCGTGCTCGCCGCTCAGGGATCCGCGGTACTTTTTCACCAAATCGGAGGAGGCTTCACCGATAGCGCGGAACGTCTGCCGATCTTTATTCGTCTTGAGATCGAGTATCGGGCGTAAATGGAGCTCGCCCGCACCGGCATGTGCATAGTACACGGCCTGTTGACCGAAGCCCTGCATGAGTTGCTCAAAATCGTTGATGTAATTGGGGAGATCTTCCAAAGCCACAGCGGTATCTTCCACAAATGCAATTGGCTTGGCGTCGCCAGGCATATTGCTCAATATACCCAGCCCCGCTTGTCGCAGCGCCCAGACCTTTTCGATATCGGAGCCGGTAAGCACTGGAAAGGCTGATCCCAGGCCTTCAGCCAGGAAGGCTGCGGTCATTCTCCCAACTATTTGGCCCAAGCCTATTTCATCATCAGCTCGCAGTTCCACCGCCAAAATCGCTGCGGGATCGCCTTCCACAAAAAATCGGTTCTCGGCCTGCTCGGGATTGGTCTTGGTAAGTTCCAAAATAGTGCGGTCGACTAGCTCGCAGGCATAAGGTTCAAATTTCATGGCGAGTACAGCTCCAAGCATGGCGGCTTGAAGGGTATCGAAGTGAATGGCGATTACGGCATCATGGGGCGGCGGCAAAGGGTCAATTTTCAGGCGTACCCGGGATATAAGGCAAAGAGTTCCTTCCGACCCAGCTATAATTTTAGCCAAGTTGAAGGGTGGCCCGTTCGGCTTGAACGGCTGCATTTCAATTAATTCGTCGAGGGCATAGCCTGTATTTCGCCGTTTCACCGAAGCTTTGGGGAAATGCAAGCGGATCTCTTCCTGCACAGATACCGGTTGGAGTAGTTCAATAATCCTTGTTTCAAGCACAGTCATGGCCGCTTCCATGTCCGAACCGAAAGAAAACGGAGCTCCAGCTTCACCTATTTTCACTTCGCTCCCATCGTGAAGTATTACATCCAGTTCTATGAGCTTATCTCTTGTGGTTCCGTATTTTATGGAAGTGCTCCCGCAGGAATTATTGCCCACCATACCCCCTATTACGCAGCGGCTGGCGGTAGAAGTATTCGGGCTAAACCAATAACCCAGGTGTTTGAGTTCCAGGTTGAGTTTATCGCGAATTACACCCGGCTCCACGTCAACATATCCTTTTTCGATATTGACTTCCAGTATCTCATTCATATATCGGCTGGTATCGACCACCAATCCGCCGCCAACGCATTGACCAGCAAGAGAAGTCCCGGCACCTCGGGGAATAATCGAAAGGTGATTCTTTTTCGCAAAATGCACAGCCTGAACGAGGTCTTTTGCATTTTTGGGAAATAGCACCGCATCGGGTCGAAATCGGTACACCGATGCGTCGGTGCTGTATGCCATTAATGTGGGTTCATCGCGGTGTAATTCGCCTTCTGCACTATTATTCAGTTCTTCCCAATCTATCATTTCGCCTGGTCGCTTTGAAGGCGAAGTTTAGTTAAGAAATCTGCATTTCCCAAATATTCTCTTTCATGCCTTACTTTCGCACAAAAATAGGTCAGCCATGCGCGAACGCGATCAAAAAATAGCCATCATAGGCGCCGGAAATTTAGGGGCTGCCTTATGCCGTGGCCTTGTAGAGTCGGGTTGGAAACCTGAGAATATTTGGGCGACCCGACGAGATGTGCATAAAATCGCGTGGCTCAAGGATTTGGGGGTGAATGTTGCATCCAACAATTCAGATGCAGCGGAGGCCGCCGATCTCATCATTTTGGCTGTGAAGCCTTTCAATTATCAACCGGTTTTGGCAGAAATGTCCGGATCGCTCGATGGATCGCGGCATGTGTTGGTTTCGGTTGTGACGGGGGTTTACATATCGAGCTTCGAGAACATATTGGGTAGCTCCTTCCCTATTGTGCGCGCCATGCCCAATACAGCTGCCGACATAAAGGAATCGCTCACCTGCCTTTCGCACAATCCGGCTTCGAGTCAGCACATAGCCTCGGTAACCGCTATTTTCAATCATCTGGGTGAGAGCATTGAAATTAATGAAGAACTTATGGATGCTGCCACGGTGCTGGGAGCCTGCGGAATCGCATACGTAATGCGGTTTATCAGGGCTATGGTTCAAGGTGGTGTAGAGATTGGTTTTGATGCAAATACCGCTCTCAAAATTGTACAGCAAACTGTAAAAGGTGCGGCGGTATTGCTCGCAGAACGGAAGAACCACCCCGAAACAGAAATCGATAAGGTAACCACCCCAAAAGGCTGCACCATAGCCGGCTTAAATGAAATGGAGCACAATGGATTTAGCTCAGCCCTTATCAAGGGGTTGAAAGCAAGTATGTATAAAATTTCTTCGCCCAACTAACGTATTTTAGTGACGAACAAAGGTTTTTTTCAAATTAAATTTGATTTCGCAAAACTTTGTTTTAACTTTTCACCGCGATTTGGTTTCATAGCCCACCCGCAACTCATAGCAACTACAGCCCGGCATGCCGGGCTGTAGTTGTTTATCGAAGTAACATTAATGGCAGCTTTCATTGACCTGCCGATGATCGGCGTGCAGCTCAATTATCTCGTGGAAACACCTACGGTTTTTAAAGGACAAAATAAGGATTCAGCGCTTTCAGGACATCAGGAAGCAAAACGAACAAGTGCTTTTTCGACCCAAAGGCCGTGTAACAAATAGATAAGTATTATTGAGTGGAAAAACCGCCAAACGAATAAAACTATTCTTACTGTAAGGCTCTTACGCCAACAGTGTGAATTTGAAAATAGAATTGAAATCATCCACATATCTTGTTTCACTTTTCATAGATTGTCGTTTCGCACCTAATTGTGCATGACCACCGACGCTCTATTTCATACAAATGATCGCTGACTTGAAATAGTCCTTGAAGTTCCAACTTGTTTCTCAGAACCTATTCCTTTTGAAAGCGCAGGTGCCGCGGCAAATTACCTATTTCAGCCAAAAATAAATGAGACCCTATTTAGTCAATAAGTCTTGTTGAAAATGCTTTAGACCTTATGCCTTTTAGAACTTATTTAAGCCCTAATATTGTATTCAAATGAAGACTATGTCAAAGACCATCTACGCAGCTGCATTGCTGCTTTGCGTTGCTTGCACTACCGCACCAGAAAAGAAGGAACTTACTGCCGAAGAATATCAAGCCAAGGCTATGGAGATTTACGGAGGTAATGCGGAGACCGAAAAATTGCGCGAAGCCATAGGATATTTGGACACGGCAATCACGCTGAATCCGAATTTGAAAGCCGCATACACAGCCAAAGGCGAATTGCTCCGCCGGTTGAATGACCAGGAAGGGCTGTTTAACCACCTTGTTAAGACAAACAATTTGATGCCCGGCCAATCGTCAGTGGTGCTCAATTTGGGTCTTGAGTACGAGTCGAGGGGCGATAGTTTGCTCGCTCAGAAATCGTACGCAGAAGCCGCCAACCTTATAAATAGCACATTAGATACGTTGCCAAATCCCACTGTACAGGTGCGCAATAGCTATGCGAACAAACTTTGCATGGCGCTGCTTTTGCAAAATGCGGAGCCCAAATCGAATAAACACGTAGCCGCAATAATGGAAAATTCAGAAAACCGCGGTTTTACGGAGATGATCAATGCGGTATCTTCCCTTCCACGAGCCGAACTGGTGGCCATGTCGCGTGGGATGGCTGCCCCAAATCAAACTAAAACGAATCCATAATCCATGGCCGATTCGATCGTTTGGACGGAAGCCGGAAGCTTTGAAGATATCACCTATCGAAAGTCAGGCGGGGTGGCACGCATAGCCTTCAATAGACCCGCTGTGCGCAATGCCTTCCGTCCGAAGACAGTAAACGAACTTTACCGAGCCTTTCTCGACGCCCGCGAAGACACTTCCATCGGCGTGGTGCTGCTAAGTGGCGAAGGGCCTTCGCCAAAGGACGGTGTTTACGCCTTTTGCAGCGGAGGTGACCAAAATGCCCGCGGATTTCAGGGCTATGTGGACGAAGACGGAATGCCGCGATTGAACATCCTCGAAGTTCAGCGTCTCATTCGCTTTATGCCAAAGGTGGTAATAGCCGTAGTGCCCGGTTGGGCAGTGGGCGGCGGCCACAGCTTACATGTGGTTTGCGATTTATCGCTTGCCAGCAAGGAACATGCTATTTTCAAACAAACCGATGCCGATGTTACCAGTTTCGACGGTGGCTACGGTTCTGCTTACCTCGCCAAAATGGTTGGGCAAAAAAGAGCCAGAGAGATCTTTTTCCTCGGCCGCAACTATTCCGCAGCCGAAGCTTTCGATATGGGCATGGTAAATGCCGTTGTTCCCCACGATGAGCTGGAAGATACGGCATACGCCTGGGCGCAAGAGATTTTGGCGAAGTCGCCGACATCTATCAAAATGCTCAAATTTGCGTTCAACGCTACCGACGATGGGATGGTAGGCCAACAAGTATTTGCCGGCGAAGCTACCCGCCTTGCCTACATGACCGAAGAAGCCAAAGAAGGCCGCAATGCCTTCCTCGAAAAACGGAAACCCGATTTTTCGAATATCAAGTGGATCCCCTAATTTCTGCAAATTGCGTGAATAAATGGAGTTCGGAGTCAACATTCAAGCCATAATACCCTGCCGGTCGGAGCCTTCGCATCGAGCCGAACTGGTGACGCAAATTTTATTTGGCGAACATTTTGAAATCACTCAAGACCAAGGTGAATGGTGCCGCATTCGAAATAGCTTTGACGGCTATGAAGGTTGGATCGACAGCCAACAAATTTTACCGATCTCACCAGCAGAAACCCCGGGCGACGGGAAGGATCAAATGCGCTGTGGCGATGCAATTGCATATGTGACAAATACCAAAGGTCAGCGATTTGCGATACCCTGTGGAAGCGTGCTACCCAACTACAACGAAGGGGCGCTCGAAATAAGTGGCAATCGCTACGAGTTTGAAGGCAGGGTGGCTCGCCACGATGTCGATTCTATTGTGCGACACGCCCGCAGATTCCTAAACGCTCCCTATCTCTGGGGTGGTAAATCGGCTTTTGGTATTGATTGTTCCGGATTCACCCAAGTAGTATTCGCCTGTGCAGGTTTAAATCTGCTCCGCGATGCAAGCCAGCAGGTGACTCAAGGCCAACCGATCGAATCGCTTTCCGCATCTCAAACGAACGATCTCGCATTTTTTGAAAGTGAAAGCGGAAAAATAACCCATGTAGGTATCGTCATTGGCAATTCGAAGATCATCCATGCCAGCGGCAAAGTGCGCATCGACATTTTGGATGAGAAAGGTATTTTACGGAGCGAATCAGAAACTTATACGCATAAATTGCACAGCATTCGCCGTATCAATCGCGAATCAAGGTAAGGTTGCCGGTGGCTTCGAAGGGCATATTTTCATAATCTACTGCCCTGATTATATAGAAATACACCCCTTCCGAACAGTCTAGGTCGGACTTGTAATGCACACCATCCCAAAACCGCAGGTAGTCGTTTGACTCATAAACGATTTGCCCCCACCGATTGTAGATTACCACATCGAAGAAACGCGGCTCCTCAACAAACACTAACCAGCTATCGTTTCGGCCATCTCCATTGGGAGTGAATACGTTGGGCACAATTATATCGCAATTCACGATGGTAACATCAATTTGGTCGAATGATGAACAGCCGTTAAAGTCGGTAACCTGCACGAAGTAACTGCCCGATTCAGTTGGTACATAAATCGAATCTCCGGAGCCATCCTGCCAGAAATAGGTTTGAAAAAGGGTATCGGGTTCAATTATAAATACCCGTCGCGAGCAAATGCCGGTATCGGGCGGGAGCACTACTTGCCGGGTTTCAAATAGCTCTACGGGAATAGCAACCGTATCAGTGGCACAGCCTTGTAAATCGGCGAAGCAGGCATAGAAACCCTCGTACGACAAATCCTGAACGAAATAGCTCACTTGACTTCCGGTAAGCACGCCTCCCGTGGGAGTGAGCCAGGTATAAACCACACCGGCTTCTGCATTTAGCACGCTCAATTCGAGATTGGTGCCTGTGCAAACCGGTTCGTCGGAAGCCAATAGTGGGTCTGCGGGAAAAAGCTTGGCAACTACCGTAGATTGATTGAAAGGACCCGAGCATACCGCCGAGCTTACAAAAGCATAAATGGTAGTGTCTCCTGAAAAGTTTGGTATTTCAATAGTATTTATTCCTTCGGAAATAAGGCTCCCGCCAAGGCCATCGGTTATTAAAACGGTAAAAGGGGAATTGATCGTAATTATTTGTGTTTCACCCTCGCATACGGGTATGAATGAGAAGGCAGGCGGCGGCGGAATTGGAGAAAAGTTGAGATTGACCACATTCGAAGTGAGCATACAGCCATTGGGGTCTATGGCTTGAGCCTGCACACTGCCGGGTTGATAGAAATACGGCGCGGTACCAGAAGCTTGTGGTGTCCACGAGTAATTGGTGTATCCACTGGTGGCGGATACTTGAATACTGTCGCCCGCGCAAACCGGCTCATCGCTCACAAGGTCAATGGCGAGTTCGAATTCGGATAGTTGTACTTCGATAGAAACCAAGGTAGTGATACCGCAGGATGTAACTTCCGCCTGGTAAATACCCGGAGTCGTAATGTACTGAATAGTATCGTTTCCGCTAAGCGGTTCGAGCCAATTGAGATCATCGATGGATGTGCTTATGATGGATATTTCCAGTGTGTCGCCGGGGCAAATTACACCGCCCGATCCGGAGATAAAGGGTGTGGCATACTCTGCAACCTGAATGGTGTTCGATACCAAGGCGCAGCCCGGATAATATTCTACTTCAATAAAATAAAGCCCTTCGTCATCGACATAAGTCGATTGCTCATTGGCGAAAGCTCCATTTGGACCCTGCCAGGTAATGTCGCCGGGAGAATTCGTAAAAAGCAAAACACTGTCGCCAGGGCATATCACGGCTTCCGAACCACTCGTAATGATTGGACTTACTACATTTGAAACGCTATGACTCGAAGTGGTCAATGCAAAACAACCAAACTCGTTGGTATTCGAAACCATTATCGTGTAGAAACCTGCTCCTACCACCCAAAGGCTATCATCGAAGGCTTCGATAACGACGAAATCGTAGGTTATATCCCCATCGTATTCGATGAGTAAGGTGATGGTGTCGTTGCTACAACTCGCAGCAGGGCCCGTAATCAAAGCCGAAGCGGTGGCTGCAGGATTTACAACAATAAAAACGCTATCGGTTAAGGAATACTCGTCAATTCCATCGGTACAGATGTTTTCTTCCGATTCAATGTCCACTGTAATAGTGTACCACCCCGATTGTTGAACGCCGCCATTTCCGGGGTTGAGCCCCCCGATACCTCCCGAAGGACTGATTCCCCAAACGAAGTCGAAGTCTAAAAAGTCGAGTGCTTCGCCGGTAAAAAGATCGACTGCCGTAACAGGAAATGGCTCGCCTTGGCAAATGGTGAGCGTATCATTTGGAGCATTTAGCACCAGTACAGGATCTACAATGGGCGGAACTTGCAAAAGAACTACAAGAACGGTTACGGATTGTGTGCAGCCAAATTCATTGTTTACTGTCAAGGAATAAAACCCTTCTGTATCGACCGTAATAACGGAACCATTTTGAGAAACAAGTGCTGCACTTGCCAACCACTCATAGGTGTAGCTCGAAGGGAAAGTTGGTGTTATGTCCACTGTTTCGTCGGGGCAGAGAAAGATAGGAACCGGATTGGGGTTTAGGCTGTTGAAACCGGCATTATCGGAAATCAATGGATCTTGGGCTTCGGGATATACGTCGGCGAAATTATCGACAACGGTGGTGTAGCACCCATCAGAACTCGTTAAAACAGCGCTCACATTCGTAGGACCGTTGATGGTGAGATTGCCGACCCCTGGTGGAGTCCAACTTACGTTGTACCCAAAGCCAATGGGTGAACCAACGACCATACCCCAATAACCCGAGATTTGATAGGGCGGACAATCAATTAAGGGCTCGGGGCAACTAGGTACAATCGGCGAACCACTTAGGTTGATGCACGCTTCGGGAATATCCAGATCGCAACCTGAGCCAAAGCGCTGAAAAATATCCATTGGAGCGCGGACGGGATTTATCAGCTTCCCGGTAAATCCATCTTCCGATCCTGCCCCGTCGAGTTTGGAGAATTGGCCATAAGCCGGATCATTGCAGTAAGTTAAGCCAGAATTGGGAGCAGAAGCATTGATATTGAGTAGATTTCCGCCCGCGCTTGGCGCCAAAGGAAAATAGATAGAGCCTGTAAAAACACCTGTTACCACCTCAAAGCCATCGGGCGTAAGGTGCACGCTGGTGGCAATCTCATCTTGGCGGGAACCGAAGTTTCGACCCCATGTAAACTGACCATTGGCGGTGTATCGCATCACCCAAACATCTTTAAAGCCAAGCGAATTAAAAGTGCTTTCTCCGTAAATAGCGCTCAGCCCATCGAACGTGCATCCATGCCAACCAGCCAAAGCAAGCTGATTGTTTCTAAACGAAATACCGCGAGAAGAAACAGCGCTATTGCTGCCTTGAGCAGTTCCCCAGAGGTAGTTTCCGCTGCCACTGTAGGCGGCCACAAATACGCCATTGGTATAACCACTATTAATTATATCGCTGCTCATACCGTTGAGAAAAGTGATGCTCGCCCCACAATCTCCAGTGATGTAAACGTTGGTTCCATTGGAGGTGAGTCCGTAAGCGATACTTTGATTTGGCCCGCCTGCCCATCGAAACCATTCTTCATTTCCAGCTGCAGAATATTTAATCAGGAAAAGCGCATTCAAAATGGAATTTGGGTAGGTATTGTCGAAACTAATATCGCCGCTAAATTGCCCTGCGGCGTAAACGGCGCCGCTGTTGTCGGTGGTTATAGCAAGTCCACGGTCAAGGGCGCTCCCACTTCCTTTCTTCGCCCAGGTTTCATTTCCATTGGTATCATAGCGCACCACAAATACATCATTCGTGCTTCCCTGACCGCTCAATGTAAAAGAGCCGAAACTCGCTTCACCGCTGAATTGACCCGTTATCGAAACATTACCCTGTCCATCTACGGCCACCGCATTTGCCCGATCGCTGCTTCCAGAGCTTCCGCCCGATCGAGCCCAAATGACCGTTCCAGCATTGGAATACTTGGCCACAAAAGCATCCTGCGAATTTGCATTGGCCGTAAGGCTTACCCCGTTTCCGAAGTTTATAGTACCTGTGAAGAAACCGCAAACCAAAATATTTCCCTGCCCATCGATCGCTATTCCAAGACCGCGATCGCTTTGCGAACCACCCGCTTTTACAGCCCATATCGACTGACCGTTTGGCCCGAGCTTACTCAAGAATACATCTGTGAGACCTGAAGTACTCAGGCTATTGCCATTAATGGATGCATTGGAGCTGAAATAACCTGTTGTGTAAGTATTGCCCGAGTCATCGCCAGTTACACCCAACGTTTCGTCCACATTTGCGCCAGCTTGTGTTCGACCCCAAAAAGTTTGGCTGAAAAGCAGGGTGCCGTGGCATAGACTTAAGAATAGGATAAGGATGAAGCGCATCTCACGGTAAAGATAGAATAATGAAGATTTTTGCTGTAAGTCAATTAGACAAAAAGTCGCTATTATTAAAGAGCTGACTGTCAATTGGGCAGAAAGATGCCCCGCGAAATCGAGTTTTTTAAACGGTTTGAATTTTGCGGGACAATTGTAAAATTAGAAGAATGGATTTTCAAAAACTTACTATAAAATCGCAGGAAGCAATACAAGCTTCGCAGCAGTTGGTGCGCAGTAAAAATCAGCAGAGTATGGAATCGGCTCATTTGCTTACAGCCATGATGGAAGTCGACGAAAATGTAGTTCCCTATTTGCTAAGAAAACTAACGGTAAATACCGATTTACTCGAGCAGCTCTTGAATAAGCAAATCGACTCCTACCCCAAAGTAAGTGGCGGCGAAGTACAAATGGGGCGTGGAGCCAGAGAAGCGCTCAATCGATCATTTAATTACTTAAAGGAATTTGGTGACGAATTCGTCTCGCTTGAGCATATACTTCTTGCTATAGCTGAAGGCGACGATACGACTTCTCAAATTTTGAAAGACCAAGGGGTGAGCCGGAAGGGGCTGATAGCCGCTATAAAAGAGCTGCGTAAAGGGTCAAAAGTAACATCTTCGAGCCAGGAAGAAACGTATAATTCGTTGGAGAAATACGCGCGAAATCTCAATGAACTTGCCCGCGATGGTAAGCTGGACCCGGTAATCGGCCGCGATGAAGAGATTAGAAGGGTGCTTCAAATTCTTACACGACGCACAAAAAACAATCCCATCCTTATAGGCGAACCTGGTACCGGTAAAACTGCCATAGCCGAGGGAATAGCCCACCGGATAGTGAATGGAGACGTTCCGGAAAATCTAAAGGATAAACGCGTGTACAGTCTCGATATGGCTGCTCTGATCGCAGGCGCCAAATTCAAAGGCGAGTTTGAGGAGCGACTCAAAGCAGTGGTCAAAGAAGTGAGTTCGGCCGATGGTGCCATTATACTTTTTATTGACGAAATACACACTTTAGTAGGTGCAGGAGGTGGCGAAGGTGCTATGGACGCGGCCAATATCCTGAAACCAGCCCTGGCGAGAGGTGAACTCCGAGCTATCGGTGCCACCACGCTCAATGAGTATCAGAAGTATTTTGAAAAGGACAAGGCGCTGGAGCGTCGGTTTCAAAAGGTAATGGTAGAAGAACCCGATCGGGACTCGGCCATCTCCATACTCCGCGGCATTAAGGATAAATACGAAGCTCATCACAAGGTGCGCATTAAAGACGCAGCCATTATCGCGGCAGTCGATCTTTCCACACGCTATATTACGGACCGTTTTCTTCCAGATAAGGCCATCGACCTTATTGACGAGGCCGCTTCGAAGTTGCGTATGGAAATTAATTCCAAACCCGAGGAACTCGATGAACTCGACCGCAGAATTATGCAGCTCGAAATTGAGCGCGAGGCAATAAAGCGCGAAAAAGATCACGCCAAACTGAACGACCTGGGCGAAGAAATAGCCAACTTAAGCGAAGAACGCGATGGCTTAAAAGCGAAGTGGGAAGCTGAGCGCAACCTTGTAGAGCAAATCCAACGCGATAAATTATTGATCGAAGAATTGCGATTTGAAGCCGACAGAGCGGAGCGCGAAGGCGACTATGGAAAAGTAGCCGAAATACGCTACGGAAAAATCAAGGAAGCCGAGGAGCGCCTGCGCGAAACGCAGAAGGATTTGGCTGGAGAGCAGTCCACCACAAAACTTATAAAAGAAGAAGTGGATGAAGATGAAATAGCCGATGTAGTAAGCCGGTGGACCGGAATACCAGTAAGCCGAATGCTGGAAAGCGAGCGAGAAAAGCTGCTCCACCTGGAAGACGAGTTGCACAAGCGGGTTATCGGTCAAGACGAAGCAGTAGTGGCTGTAGCCGACGCAGTGCGCCGCAGCAGAGCTGGCCTTCAGGATGAAAAGCGGCCTATCGGATCCTTCATTTTTCTCGGTACTACCGGTGTGGGGAAAACCGAATTGGCGAAAGCCCTGAGCGAATACCTATTCAATGACGAGAAAGCAATGACGCGGATCGATATGAGCGAATACCAGGAGCGCCACAGCGTGAGCCGATTGGTAGGAGCCCCTCCTGGCTACGTGGGTTACGAAGAAGGTGGCCAGCTTACGGAAGCAGTTCGCCGCCGCCCCTACTCGGTGGTATTGCTCGATGAGATCGAAAAGGCGCACCCCGATGTTTTTAATATTTTGCTCCAAGTGCTCGACGATGGCATGCTCACCGATAATAAAGGTCGGAAGGTCAATTTTAAGAATACCATCGTAATTATGACCTCGAATATTGGTTCGTCCATTATTCAGGAAAGCTTCGAGCAGAACGATAATCGCTGGACGGAAAGTTCGCTGGAGACCACGAAAATGGAAGTTTTTGGATTACTCAAGAAGACCCTCCGACCGGAGTTTTTGAATAGAATTGACGAGGTGATCATGTTCGAGCCACTTAGCCGAAAGGCGCTCAGGGGTATCGTCACTCTTCAAGTCGCCACCCTTGCTGAGCGCTTGGCGGAAAAGGGAATTGACTTTTCAGCATCGAACGAAGCACTGGCATATTTGGCCGAAAAGGGCTACGATCCGCAGTTTGGAGCGCGACCCGTAAAACGGTTGGTTCAAAAAGAAGTGCTAAACTTGTTGAGTCGCCAATTGCTCGAAGGAAAAGTGAACAAAGATGAACCTTTGGTGATGGACGTTTTCGATGGACAAGTGGTATTTCGAAAACCCCTGGAAGAAGAATACAAGAACCTTATCGCATAAGTTTATAAGTCGCCCCCGGGCGACTTTTTTATTCGCATCAGCGCCAATCTGCGGTTGGATGGATTACGTAGCTTTCGAGCGTGAAATGGGTTTATGTTCTTCTAATGGTGTCTGCGATCTGCGCCAAGGCGGCAGTGGCTCAGCAGACCGATTCGGTAAAGACTTCCACCTTTTTTCCCCTGCCACTGGTTTTCTACACCCCGGAGACCCGCTGGGCTTTTGGCGCTGCGGCTTTCTATTCGTGGCGTTTGAAAGACGAGCCGCTCAATTCCCGACCCAGCCAGCTCCAGCTTGGCTTTGCGTACACGCTCGAAGATCAAATCCTGGCTTACCTTCCCTTCCAATTATACAAGGAGAATGAGAAGTACACCGTATTCGGTGAGATTGGCTGGTATCGATACAACTATTTTTATTTTGGAAATGGCAATGAAATCCCCGCCGATTACGAAGAGCTTTACGGGGTCAATTATCCCCGATTGAAGCTCACTGGAATGTATGAGTTCAAGCGCGATTTATACACAGGTCTCCGCGTGCTTTCGGACAAATACCGAATAACGGAGCTCGTGTCGGAAGGAATTTTAGTGCGTGATGATACGCCGGGAATTGAAGGTGGATGGAACAATGCGGTAGGTGTGATTATCAATTTCGACAACCGCGACAATTATTTCGCAACCCAGCGCGGCTGGTATCTCGAAGCGGGTTTTGATTTCTTCGGCGGCTACGTGGGCAGCGATTACGAATATCAGCGGTTGACGCTGGATTTTCGGAAGTTCTTTTCTCTTGGTTCTAAAAATGTGATCGGAGCCAATTTCTACGCGTCAGAGATATATGGAGAAGCACCTTTCATCACGCTTTCACTACTTGGCGGAAACAAGCGGCTTCGCGGGTTTTACGAAGGCCGCTACCGCGATAATACGGCGGCCTTGGTCCAAGCCGAATACCGCCGCGAACTGATTGGCAGGTTTGGCTTTACCCTGTTTGGGGGCAGCGGATTGGTAGCCGACAATATCGGCGATTTATCAACGCGATACCTGCGATCTACCTATGGCGGAGGTCTGCGGTTTGCGCTCAATAAGGAAGACCGGATTAATATTCGGTTTGATGTAGGAATAGGGAATGGCGAAGCGGCTTATTATTTGACGATTGGGGAAGCTTTTTAATCCGCTTTGATCATCTTCTAAGTTGAAATTATTTTTCCGTTATTTAAAATATAAACGGAATAAAGACCCGTCGACAAATTCCTTGGAATTGTACCCTGTTTTTGTTTTTCTCAAGCTTTGTAGAAAATACAGTATCTCCTGGTGATTTGTAAGTCACTTCAAAGGCTTCTTGAGCTTCGGCCGATCCGAAAAATATAAAGCCGCAAATGAACAAACTGAGCAAATTCCTAAACGGAAATTCAGCAAGCGAATACATCGGTTTATTTTAGTTAATAAATGTTGTCAAAATCTATTCTGACAAGAGCCTAAATATCGGAGAAAAATTGAGTGACCTTATCTAACAGCAGAAAGGGTGAAAGAACAGTTGAACCGTAAAATTTTAAAAGCAATTAGGCGGCCTTGGCAAGCGGTGGTAGATTATTTTAATTCGCGAGCATCTAAAGCCTAAGGGCTAATAATTGGCTTGCTGGCTCGAACCAAAATAATATAACGCTTCGATTGCGGTATTGCGAAGTGTATTAACTGATCGAGATGAGCCAGCCTTCGCCGCTGCCATTCGCTCCGACCAAAAGCTGCAAAAAATCCAACCGTTTTCAATTCCACTTTTTCGAAATCGCTTAGTAAGCCAGAAACTTCATCGTATTTAAGATAATTCCAATCATTCCCCCATTGTACAAAATACTTGCGGGTGTATTGGTGAAGCTGAGAAGCTTCCAAATTTTCGGCGAAAATCAGAACACCGCCTGGCTTTAAGGCGCGATAGATAGCATCGAAAGCTTGCGCTTGTCGGTCTGGTCGTCCGCCCCGGGTCACTCCGCCGAGTATAGATTTGAACGCTATAAGGTCGAAATGATTTTCGTAAGGGATATTTAAGGCGTTGATATGTTCGTAGCTGATATGCTGCAGAACGCCATATTTGGCATGCAGCGCACGGGCTTGATTCCAATCGGCATCGTAATCGCTGCAGACCACCTGAAATCCCTTTTTTGCCAGCCAAAGCGACAGCCCGCCGCGCCGTGCACCCAATTCGAGTGCCCTGCCAGCTTTGGGCAAAGAGCTTTCCCAGAAAGGGAGTGCCTGTGCCCAAGACTTTACGTCCCATTCAATGATGTCTTTCAGCAGCCCAGAATCCATCATGGCTCCTGCACTGCAACTACTTCGCCGGTTTTCACTGCCTTTAGGGCTTGACTCAGGTCCCTAATTAAATCGTCTGGGTGCTCCAGTCCGATGGAAAGCCTGATAAGATTATGACCAATCTTCATTTCTTCCAAATGTGCCGGGTCCACATTGCTATGGGTCATGGTTCGTGGATGTTCGGCTAAACTTTCGGTACTTCCTAAACTCACAGCCAGCTTAATAAGCTCCAGGTTATTGAGAAAGGCAAAGGCTTCTGGCTCTCCACCGTTTACTTCAAATGCGAGCATCGCTCCCGGGCTGCTGCATTGTTTCTCAAATATCGCCCGGTCGGCACTGCCTTTTGGCAAAAGCCCCAAGTAGCGCACTTCTTCGACCACCGGATGATTGCTTAAGAATTCGGCTACGATCTGGGCGGTAGTTTGCTGACGATCCATCCTCACCTTGAGCGTTTCCAAGCTCCGCGCCAGGAGCCACGCGGTATGCGGTCCAGCCATATTGCCCAAAGCCGTGCGCAGTTTTTTGATCCGTGCGATATGCGCGCTTTTTCCAAGAACGGCGCCTGCAATTACATCGCTGTGGCCGCCAATGTATTTTGTGGCGCTGTACATTACAATATCTATTCCATGGGCAATAGGCTGTTGCCAAAGTGGACCCATGTAGGTATTGTCAGCGCAAGATATTACCTGTTTATCGACGCTGCTAAAGTGATGTGCTAAAGCGGCAAGTTGCTCCAAATCGAAAATATCGGTAGTGGGGTTAGAAGGTGTTTCAATATAGACCATGGCCACTTGGGCTGCCATTCCCGATTGTTCTACCGTATCGATCATTTGCTCCAGCGACATACCAGGCTTCACGGCAATGGATTTTATTCCCCATTTCGGAAAAATATGGTGAAGCAAGAGATCCGTGCCACCGTATAACGGCGCCGTATGAATTACCAGATCGCCGGGTTTTAAAAACTCCATCATTACGGTACTAATGGCACCTATTCCGCTTTCGAAAACAGCCGCTGCTTCGGCGCCATCCCAAAGGCAAAGTCGCGCTTCGACAATTTCTAAGTTTGGATTATTCAGTCGGCTGTAAATCAGGCCATTCTGACCATCTGCGTTTGGAGCACGTTTACCCTGCGAAATTTCAAAAAAAGCCTTGCCATCTTCGGCGGTTTCAAATACAAAAGTGGAGGTTTGATAGATCGGAGTTTTGATGGATCCGCGTGCGGAAGCAGGGTCGTATCCATGCGTCATCATGGCACTCTCCGGGTGAATTTTTTTCATTGGAATACTATTTCGCCGAAAGGTACTAAGGATTGGCAGATGGTAAATAAGAATGAAGTACGATTGATAAAACGCCTACTCAGAATAAGCTGATTTGCAATGACGGTTTTCTTGCTCCTTCCAATTCGAGTAATGTTGTTTTGGCCGCCCGCCCGCCCGCGTAGCCCACTAATTGACCGTCGCTGCCTATAACGCGGTGACAAGGCACAACGACCGAGAGCGCATTGGCTCCATTGGCCGCAGCCACTGCTCTTACGGCATCGGGTTTACCTAATTTCCGGGCGAGTTCGATATAGCTTATGGTGCAACCGCGCTCAATTTCCAAAAGGGCATTCCATACTTCCTTTTGAAACGCTGAACCGACCATTTTGAATGGAATCTCAAAACGACTTTGATCACCGGCGAAATAATTATGCAACCATGCGATCGTCTGCTGCTGTAATTGATTGGGGGCGCTCTCCAGAAGCGGTGCCCCTAGTGCAGTGCTAATGCGCTGGTCGATTGCCTTCCGCATCTTGCGATATTTCCAATCGATCATACAGACTTCGCCGCCGTGGGTAGCAATAATCAACTCTCCTACCGCACTTTTATAGCCCACGCATTGAATTGACCCCATCATCGCTCGAGAAATTGAGCTAATAAACGGTGGAAATGATGCACTCCTTTTTCACGTGTCGGCGAGAATCTCCCCGATTGATATGCCATCGATTGCAAACCTTTTTGAACACTTTCCACCACCTCTTCATCTTCGCGCTCCACCTTATCTATCCTACCTTCCGAATCGAAATCACTGTCAGGGAGCAAATACGTGTAAAAACTTACGCGCGTTTTAGTTGGTGAAATAGGTTTTACCACATTGACGGAAAGTCCCCAGGGATAAAAATTCAGCATAATATTCGGGAATAACCAATAATAGTAAGCCGCTATATCTTTCCCATAGTTAGGGTGACCAGCGGGTAAATCGAAGCAAGGAGAACCTTTCTGCCCGTAGCCGATTTGCAGATTGAAGTGCTCAAACAGTTCGGTGGAATAGCTACTATAATCGAGCAATACATTGAGGTCCGCGTGCACGAATGGGATATGAAAGCCTTCTAAATAATTGTCGCAATATAAAGCCCAATGGGCGTGAACAAGATAATCGCGCGAATATTCGGGACGAAGTGTCATTTCGCCGATGGGCAAAAAACCGAGGCGTGAATCGAGCTCTTTTCTAATATTTTCGAAGTCTATAGCCGGCTCTATGGATGTAAATAGAAAAGGCCCCCATTGTTTTAAAGGATAGCGCTTCAGGTGGTCGCAGGCCGAAGGGAAATCTTCGGCGTCTTCAAATTCGGGCATATGGCGGAAGCTTCCATCCTGGTCGAATCGCCTGCCGTGATACAGGCATTGTATCTGCTTGGTGCGGGCGGGATGCTGTAAGAGCAAATTCCCGCGGTGGGTACAAACGTTGCTGAGGCAGTGCAGCTTTCCCGAATCGTCGCGGTTGAGAAGCATTGGTTCAGGAAGAAAAGGATCGAGCAATTGAAAAGGCCTGCCATGCCCTTCGAGCGGCAGGAGTTCTTTATGACCTACCCATTGCCAGGAGCGGGCGAATACTTTATCACGAAGTTTCACAAACACTGCATCGTCCTGATAAAAGGAAGCCGGCAATGTATGTGCTTTGCGAATATCGGGGTGAATTTGGAATGTGTGCAATGGATCCGATGTTTTGCGGAAAGGTAAGCAATCGAAGGTGTTTTGAGCATTCGAAGGGACGGACATTTTAGGTATATTCTGATAACCCGACATCTTCTCCTTTTCTAAGATAAAAATAACCCTACCTTAGAAGCATCAATATTTTACACCCCTTAACCATGGACAAGAGACGATTTTTGAAAATTGCCGGAGCCGCATCGGCAGGCACACTTTTAGCCCCTTCGTTAACTTTTTGCACTACGGAGCGTAAGCCAAAGGTGGAAACAGAAATTGAGAACACTCCCTTCTCTCCTATTATTCAGGCTCCACTGCCTTATGGTTATGCAGCGCTAGAACCCTTCATCGATGCGGAAACCATGGAAATTCACTATAGCAAGCACCACGCGGGTTATACCAGGAAGCTAAATGAAGCGCTCGAGATGGAAACCGCATTTCAAGGAAAAACGGTCGAAGGTATTTTCGCTGAACTCCGCGATGAAGAAGGTCATGTGGCGTTGAGAAATAACGGCGGCGGATATTACAATCACAATCTCTACTGGCAATGTATGACACCTGGATCGAGTGGTGCCCCCAACGGGGAAATTGCGGAAGCTCTAAATGCTGCCTTTGGCTCATATGCTAATTTTAAAGATCAATTTTCAGAAGCCGCTAAAACCCGATTTGGCTCGGGCTGGGCTTGGCTTTCTAAAGATAAGGTGGGCGGCTTGTTCATTTCGTCTACACCTAATCAAGACAATCCGCTGATGAGCAACTTGGCCGAACAACCTGGAATGCCGCTTTTGGGAATTGATGTTTGGGAACATGCTTATTACTTAAAGCATCAAAATAAGCGAGCTGATTATATATCAGCCTTCTTCGAAGTAATCAATTGGGAAACTGTTGCAGCCCGATTTGCAGGAGTTTAACAGTAAAGGCCTTTATCTAATAAGATATCCAACCCGTACACCACCCGAAAAAGCAATCGGGAATGATGCATCACCACCGAAGAACCCATAGCGTATAAAATCATCGTTCGAAGAAAATCCGTAACCTAATCCAAGAAAGGTATCGAGCGCAACGCACTCTGAGAAAATCCATTGTTTACCTAAATTGAGCAAAAATGCCCCTCCGGATACAGACGGTCTTTCAGTAGAATTGAAGTTTTGTCCAAAGTCGAAATTGAAATTATTGTATTTGTAAGTCGAGAAGATAATCTCGGGTTTGAAATACGCTCCCTTGAGAATGTGCGTGCGTCGCATTCCTGGAACGTAATAATCAGGGGTGCGAATAAATTTATAACCTAATCGCGTTGAGAAACCGCGAGGCCGCGAAGCATCAGCGTCGAACCCAGCTCCGATAAACCCAGCTTCAATCTCGAAAGATTGTCCGGGCTTAATATTTTGTTCATAGGCGACAAAGAGAGTCGCATTAAGCGGACTTAGGAAATTGACTTTAATCGCCCTGGTTCGCTGGTCGGCATACATATCAGTATCGAGCAATGGATTGCTATCAAAAACTATTTCCTCCCCACTTTCAAAAATTACCTTCGCGACTTTAAATTTCTCAATAGAGCGAATCGGTGTTTCGAGTGCGTAAGGCGGAAGTTTGTATTTGATCTCCGAAACGCCAAGCTCAACTATCTTGACCTTCAGCTCTTCTTTGTTGCGGAGTATCATGGTATCCTGTGCCCATGCAAAGCTTGCGCTAAGCGACAGAACAACTACAATTAAAAGCGATTTGGTTCTCATAAGTGTACGTCTTTGGGAGTTAAAGATCGGATTTAAATGAAACCTGCCAAATTAAGCCCTTGTATTTAACCCGAAATGTGGTATTCCTAATATTTCGTTCAAACTGAACTTTGGCCACCGCGATGCACTTAAAATTCGCGCGGCTATGCTTTTGCCCTTGCAATTTGGTTCCGGCGGTGTTTACTGCGGTATTGCCACGGGCGGCTCGGGATGCAGCGTTGGTGTTTGTGCTTCTTCTACGATTATTCAAAGGGATTTTTCGGCTGGTATCGTGCTGAAATTGGGCCGGCTGAAGTTGGCGGCAAATATGCCCACTCGCCCACTACGAGTCCCACTTGGTAATTCTTAAGGGTTTTGATTTGAAAAGCTCTGCATAATCGGGGCTTTTTTTACCCTATCTCCACTTCCGTATATGCAGTCATATCTGCTTTGAGTTCATTCCACTCGGCCATAAAGCGGTTTAGATCCTTATCGCGTCCGGCAATGATTACATCGTCGCCCTGCTTTAAGAGGGTATCACCATTAAGATCGCGAATGACTGCCCCACTTCGAATTACCGCCAAGACCCGTATGAGGTGTTTTTCCAAAAGTTTTGCTTCACAGAGGTGCTGATTGGTAAAGGGGCAAGAAGAGCCAATGGCCAACAAGCGTGATTTGAGCTGGTTGAGTTGAACCATGTCTTGCTTATAAACGTGAAATTTCGAATGGAGACCCGTGTGATAATCTTCACGGATTACGTCGATATACTTGTTAATATCTTCGGTAGAAACCAGGTATTGATTTAGAACGCGGGCAAATACTTCGATTGAAGTTTCAAACTTTTCGCTTACTGCTTCGCTGGCTCCCAAATCAAGTAATTCGTCGGCTTGTGCAACCGAGCTGGCACGGGCGACAATATGCACCGTTTTACAAATTTCGCGTATTTGGCTTACTACGCCTTTCGCTTCATCGTGATTGGCGATTGCCACTACCGCTACCCTGGCACGATACACCTGCACCGTATCGAGAATGTGATGATTGGCAGCATCGCCGTAGATAATTCGTTCACCGGCGGAAAGAGCGTTCATTACAATTTCAGGATCAGAATCTATTATTATGTAATCGATCCCCGCCTCCTTGGCTGTTCGAGCGGCATTTTTCCCATTGGTGCCGTAACCGATAATGATCAGGTGACTCTTCAGGTGGGCCAGATCAATTTCAACTTCGGTAATTACGGGAGTAGGCCTACCTCTAAAAAGCCGATTTATAGGTGTTTGCATTAAACCAAAAGCAAATTTGTCGCCGCGGTCAATTAAGAGCGGTGTCACCGCCATAGTGAGAATCGAAACCGAAAGAAAGTATTGATTAGAAACTTCGGTCATCAAGCCATACTCCATACCGGTTCCAGAAAGAATAAAGGCGAATTCGCCGACTTGAAAAAGAGTGAAACCTACTACCAGTCCTGTTTTTAAGGGATATTTGAGCGCAAGCGTGGCAGCGACTAATACCGTGAATTTTAAGGCAAATACCCCGAGTGTAATGAGTAGAATAGGAAGTAGATTTTGAATCAGAAATTGTAAATCGAGGAGCATACCGATAGAAACGAAGAAGAAGCTGGTGAATATTTCCCGAAAGGGAATAATCAAACCAGTAGCTTGGTGGCTGTACTCGCTTTCGCTAATGCAAAGTCCAGCCATGAAAGCGCCCAATGCAAGGGATAAGCCCGCAAGCGATGTTAAATAAGCTACTGAAAAGCAGATCACAATGACGGCAATTAAAAACAGCTCTCTGCTGCGGGTCATTGCAATTTCGTGTAAGATCTTAGGTACTAAATACCGTGCTAGAAAATAGACTGCGCCGATTACCAACAGCACCTTTAACGATAGCCCCCCAAGTGAAAGCCAAACATTTCCACCGTCGCCGCTTAATATGGGGACGAGAAGCATCATGGGCACGACAATCAAATCTTGAAAAATTAAGACTCCCAGCGATATTCTACCATTGGATGTGCGCATTTGTCCACGCTCCTGCAAAATTTTAAGCACAATTGCCGTGGAGCTCAGCGAAAGTAGAAAGCCGTAAAAAACCGCTTCATTTAAGGGCATTCCAGCCAAGACGCCCACAAGCACACAGATACCCACGGTTAAAAGCACTTGTAGCGCCCCTCCTAAAAGCACAATACGCTTCATGCTAACTAAGGACTTAATGCTAAACTCCAATCCGATGATGAAAAGTAGAAGAATAACGCCGATTTCGCTAAGCATATTGATTTCTTCACCAGCTTCTACCAAACCGAGAGCATGCGGGCCGAATATTACGCCTGTAGCCAAAAAGCCAAGTACAGCGGGCATATTGATTCGCTGAAAAACGTAAATCACAGCCACGCTCAGCCCCAGAATGGTGAGTATTTCAGCTAAGTAGGGTATTTCGACGGTGCTTGCGAGAAGGATCATATTTAACGGTCGCCCAAAGATAATCGGCGATGGCCTTAAGGTACAAAGAGTTTTTTTAAAAGTGGAAGTCGTTCATGACCAATTTGGCAGGATTCAAAGGGTGGACTGTTCTTGATTGTTCCCGAACAATTGGATTATCGGATGAATATGGTTGTTGAGATGAGACGAGATCGCTGTCGGTGATCTTTTCTAGCACACTTCGCAGGATTACCTCCCTGCGGTCGGTGATCCTTTTTAGTAAACTTCGCAGGATTACCTCCCTGCGGTCGGTGATCCTGTGGGGGGAATAAACTACAACCGTCCGAAACCCTACGCCGCCTGAAATGGCGGCTGGTTTTTTCATATCCAAAAGTGCGGGCAAGCGAGCTTGCGCACTTTTGGATATGAAAAAACCCCACAGCATTCGCTGTGGGGTTTCGGAAGGTTGTCGGGGTGGCAGGATTCGAACCTGCGGCCTCCTGCTCCCAAAGCAGGCGCGATACCGGGCTACGCTACACCCCGAACTAAAGTCGGTTACCGGATTGATACCAATTTCGCTCCAAATTCGGGAATGGGTTCCCGAAAAGCGAGCGCAAATATAGAAAATAAAGGACTGTTGACAAGTGAAAGCGTCAAATCAAATTTTTAGGTCATTTTTTCAATTCCTTTGTAGAATGAGTGGAAACCGAAGGTTGAAAGAAATAGCTGCAGCAGCTCTGGTTTCTGTCTTATTCGTTGCCTGCAATGGCAGCTCTGATACAAGCCGTATTATTTCTAATCAATCGCAATACGAGTTGAAAATAGTGCTCTTCGGCGGGGGTGGCCGCTTGAGCGATACTCTGGTTTTCGCGCCGGGACAAGCAAGAACGGTTTCCCAAAAAACAGACAGCGCCGCGCAAGAAGAAGAAAATGACTGTTCCGAACGTTACGACTCCATGTTTGCCCGGGCTGCCGACACGCTTCTCATTAATAAGCTTATCCAACGTAATTCAAATTGGGACGTCGAAACAGATCAAACCAAGCAGATCCCCAGAGAATTCGAACATTCCTGCACTTTCGTAATCCGCAATTCGGATATCGTACTTTAAAATTACACTTCCACCCAAAAATGCGCGTTGTAAACCGAGTTACTTCGGTTGGTCGATAGTGAATCATCTGGAAGTACTGAAAATCGGATTCGGGTCGAATCAACACCTTCTTCCTGAATTAGATAGGCTAGAATGGCATCGATTCACCGTGCACCAAGTTTATCGGTTTGCCGGGCAGCGCGCTCTTCGGTGGTTAATTCCAAACACTTTCGTTGGGGTGGAGATTCTCTGTATTCGAAACCCGTATTTGCGTTCACATCATAATCTTCTAACACTTTCATCGTTTCCCTGGGTAAATCAGCGGATTCGTCGGATTGCCCGGGATACAAGAACTGATACTCTGCATCGAGTACCGCATACTTTTCGATTTCTTCGTGCTTGCACACAATATGCTTAAAATCAAGGTTTAGATCCGATTTCTTTTCAGCAATTTGGGCGATTTTCTTCAATTGCTTTGCTTGGTGATTGCGCAAGTCAAATTGCAATATTCCAAAACGAATTTTTTTCAACTCCGCTGGGTCGAAACTCAATAAACCCGATAACAGGCGAAAGGAAGCCGTTCCAGCTTTGACAACAATATTCCCACCCGCTTGCCAAAATTAAATTTATTGCAATCGATGACATTTGAACTGGTAATTTGTCCTTGCCTGATTTTGGTATCGTTTACATAAATAAGATCGCCCAATAATATCGGATAATCGACGTAGGAGCGCGTGTAAGGGGAAAACGGCACCAAGTCGGTACCCCGATTTTCGTAGTGCATATCGAAAACTGAAAGATCGTAGATATACTTGCGAATATATCCTTCAAACCGACCTGTACCATTGAGATTGGCAGCGGCGTTGAAGGTATCTGAATCGAATCGAGCACTATGTTTGAATTCAAATTGCTGTGGTAGTCAATGCAGGCATTGTTTATCCGGGTATTGTCAACGGTAAAATTCCAAGGCTTAGAGGCTGGTTCAATGTCTTCAACAGCGGTGGTATCATTTCCCAGTTCTATGAAGTCGTAAAAATTAAAACTGGCATTGTTTGGTCACTTTTCGCAACAAGCTAACGGCAACAACTATTTGCCAGCGTCTTATGCGGTTCATCACCCAATCTATTGTAGCTCAAATAGCTTACATTCGCGTTTATCCAGATGCTTTCAAAACCCATCCGCGTTGTCACATTCCTTGTTCTAATTTGTTCCATGCAGCTCATGGGGCAAAAGGTCCGTTTCCGTCACCTTGGTATTGACCAAGGCCTTTCACAGAATGCGGTGCAAGCAATGGTTCAAGATAAGTTGGGGTATATTTGGATTGGTACCCGCGACGGTCTTAATCGCTATGACGGTTATTCTTTTAAAATTTTCAAGCACAGTGCCCGCGACACCAACAGTATTGCGTCCAACTTCATTGTAGAGCTATTTGAAGATAGTCAGGGACGCCTATGGGTGGGACATGAGTCGGGAGCGGTCGATCTCTATGATCGCGACCTCGATCAGTTTATTCGCTTGAACTTTGGAAGCGGAGGCCGGGGCACAACGCTGCCAAACTGTATTAACGCCTTTGCCATAGACCCCGATGGAAAGCTTTGGATAGGAGCGCGAACCGGACTTTACGCTTGGAGAATTTCGAATGAAAGTACAGGCGAAGGCACCCTTCGGCATTTCGATACGCACCGCAATTTACCGCATAGCTTAGATGGCGAGCAAGTTCTTGATATTTTAATTCGCGATAAGGAAATGTGGATAGCTACCAATCGCGGCATTAGCGCTTGCGACTATCGCAGTGGAAAGGTGATAAATTACCAGATTGAAAGCACCCATCCGGAAGCGCCCACCATCTTATATCCGCATTCTATTTTCAAATTGGCCGATGCTGATCAAGGGGATCTTTGGTTGGGAACCTTGAGTGGATTGGTTAAATTTCACCCGAGTTCAGGATCGTACGAAGTTTATTCAAATCGCCATGCAGTAAAGCGATACGGTTGGGGGCGGGTTGCAGATATAGTGGCCGACGAAAGCGGAATACTCTGGTTGGCCACCCAAGCTGGCTTGATGCGCTTTGATACTGCGGCAAAAACCTACGAATATACGCTAAACCAAAGCGATGATCCCGAAGAGCTCAGCTACGATCTGCTCACCGATATTTTTAAAGATACATCCGGCATCATGTGGGTTGGTACCAATGGATTCGGCATAAACATTCACGACCCTAAGGGAAACCGATTCGGTCGATTTACAAAAAGTCTTGAAAAATCACGATTTAATGGATTCAGCATCCGATCTATTTGCTATCAGGATGAAGCGCACATTTGGATCAGTAGCGAGATACTGCACCGATGGAACAGGACAACGAATGAATTAATTTCTTTCGAACAGTCGAGCGACCTTCCGGAAGCATTTGGCAATACCGGTACAAATGCCATGCTAACCGACAACAGCGGTAATTTGTGGCTCTGCTGCTCAGAGGGGATCTTTAGGCATAATGATCGGACAAATCAAACCAAACATTACACTGTTTCCCAAATACTGGAGCCCGAAAGATATGTCGGTAAAGATTTTTCGGGTATTTGTTTTGATGGCGACAGCAGTTTATGGGCATTCTCCAAAACCCATTTATGCAAAATGGTGGATGTCGAAAAAGGTCTTTTTCAAACCTTTTCTATTTCTCCAGTATTGCCTTGGTGCCACGCGGGATTTACCCCAATGTATTGCGACCGCGATGGCGTAATTTGGCTCGGCACCGAACACGGCCTTACACGTTTTAATACCCATTCGGGCGAGATGGCCACCTATCGTCACGATCCAAAAGTAGCTGAAAGCCTGCGCGAAAATCACGTGAAGTGGATAACCCCCGATCCTTCCGGAAAAGCAATTTGGCTTGGTACAGCAGGCGGAGGCCTCCACTTTTTCGACAAGCAAACAAATACGTTTTCAGCATTCACAGAAGCCGATGGTTTGCCGAACAGCGTGGTGTATGCTGTATTGCCCGACGAAGCCGGCAATCTATGGGTAAGCACCAATAAAGGTTTAGCCCGATTCGATCCAAAACAAGGACTATTTCAATGTTATGATGCCAATGACAATCTCCAAAGCAATGAATTCAATACCGGTGCCGCTTGCGTTGGGAAAGATGGCGAGCTCTTTTTTGGAGGATTGAGTGGTATCAATTATTTCAATCCAACGCAGGTTTCCGACAATCCTTTCATCCCTCCGGTAAATATTTCAGATGTAAGAGTAAGAGGCGAACGCAGGCAGGTGCAGCATTCCGATTCCCGCCAAGCTAACGCACAGCTTACATTGGCCTACGCCGAAAACGTCATCCGCTTCACCTTCGCGGCCATGGACTTCACGGCTCCGGAGAAGAATTTATTCTCCTACCGTTTAGAGCCTTTTGATAGTGATTGGAGTTCAAAAAGCACAGAAAACACTGCAACGTACACCAATTTATCGCCGGGCACATATACTTTAACGGTTAGAGCCAGCAACAACGATGGGGTTTGGAATGAAGTTGGAACGGCTCTTACCATTCACGTCTTGCCGCCATGGTGGCGCTCGTGGTGGGCTTATTCGTGCTACGCACTGTGCATTCTCTTTCTTCTTTATTTTTTGCGGGAGTATGAGATCAAGCGACTGCGTATAAAGAACCAATTAGAAGTATCCGAAGTTAGTTCTGCTTCCCTGAAAGAAATTGATCGCTTAAAAACACAATTCTTCGCGAACGTTTCGCACGAATTGCGCACCCCACTTACCCTAATTTTAGGTCAGCTCGAAAGCGTAAGAAGCGAAGAAATTACGAAGAAAAACCAGGTTAAGGTAGATGCAGCAAATCGGCAGGCGCAGCGGTTGTTGGAATTAATTAACCAATTGCTCGATCTCTCCAAAGTTGAAGCCGGAAAATTTGAGATTCGAAAAACCGAACAAGACCTTTCCGAATTTTTGGTCAGTCGGTTTTTGCAATTCGATGGGCTTGCAGAAGAGCGTGGTATAAGTCTTGAATATAATATTTCTGAAGCGCAAATAAGACGGCCTTTTGATCCTGACCTATTGGAAAAAGTTTTGAGCAACTTGATTTCAAATGCATTAAAATTTACACAATCAGGTGGAACGGTGGCGCTGTATTGTGGCGTGGATTCGCAAGGCGTTACTTGGTTTTCGATAAGCGATACCGGTGCCGGGATTGCTGCAAAAGAATTAGACCGCGTTTTTGATCGGTTCTATCAAGTCGATTCGAAAACTACCCGCAAATACGAAGGCAGCGGAATCGGTCTTTCTCTGGCACGCGAGTTAATTGAAGCGCATGGAGGGCGGCTCGAAGTGGCGAGCACCTTAGAAGTTGGCACCACATTTACCGTCTTTCTCGAAGGAGATAAGGCACCTATTGCGTCTCAATTACTGCCCACCAAAGTATTGCACGATCTGCATTTATCTCAAACGGAATTTATCCATGATGGGATACTTGAGTATTCCCCAAAGCAAACCATTGACAGGTCTACGGTATTAATAGTAGAAGACAATCGAGAAGTTGCCGCCATGATTACGGAGCAGTTGCAGCGCGCGCACCATACACTTCAGGGGTCAAATGGTCGCCAAGGTTTGAAGCTTGCTTACTCACACATTCCCGATCTGATCGTTACCGATGTAATGATGCCCGAAATGGATGGGCACGAACTGGTAAGAACCCTCCGAGCTGATGAACGGACAAACCACATACCTATTATTATGCTTACTGGTAAGGCAGGTATTGAAAATCGCTTGGCTGGTTTGGAAACCGGAATCGATGTGTATCTCACCAAGCCTTATCGCGCGGAGGAACTCTTGCTCGTTTGCCATAACCTCCTTACGCGGCAGCGCGGGATGCGCGCGAAATGGAAACCTAATAGACTGGATATTACGGAAAAGCTGCCCAGCCCCGATCAAGGTGATTTTAGATCGATCGATTCCTTGTTTCTCGAAAAGCTGCAAACCATTATACAAAATAGGCTGGCTGATGCCAATTTCCTTGTAGACCAGTTGTCCGAAGAATTAAATATGAGCCCATCGCAGCTCCACCGCAAGGTAACGGCTATTGCCGACACGGCACCCGGGCAGATGATTCGTGCTTCCCGATTGGCAAAGGCAAAAGCCATGGTCGAAGCGCGCGCAGGTAGCATCTCCGAGATTGGCTACGCCTGTGGATTCAGCGATTTGGCCTATTTCTCACGAGCTTTCAAGAAAGAATTTGGTAAGAGTCCGAAAGCTTTTGGGCAGGAAGTGGGGTAAAGATTTGGATGTGATAAATCTGGACCTTTGGTAGCGATGCCAGACCCAGAATCAATAAGTCCAGACATGTAAAAAATCCTTTTGGGAGTGAGCGGATTGGCGAATTTTTCCTTATTTTTCGGCGTAAACGGAAGATTAACATGCTAAATCAAAAATCCTGGCGAACAACTAAAGAAGCGCCAAAAAAGGAAGCGACCGTTGGTAATGCTTATGCCGCAAATAATGTAATTCAAAAGAGCATTAAATGCAAATTAGTGGAACAAAATCCAGTCATTAATTAATGGAGTTATGACAATCAAAAATTCAACAATTACAAAGGGATTTATTCTTGCTGGATTAATGAACTCTTCCGTCCTGATCTTTTCAAGAATATTTACAAATCCCACAATTCCTGAAATTGATCCAAACGTGATGTCAAATTTTGGGTTGTTGATGATTCTTATATGGGGATTGGCGTACATCTCTATCGCAAAAAATTACCAGAAAGTAAAATGGCTTATTGGAGTTTTTGCCATCGAAAAATTCATTTATGGCTATATCTGGATAAACTGGATCCTAAAACATAATATTTCTGATGTCTATGAAAAAGATTTTATGGCAGGAATGTTTTATTCAGTTTATGGCGTGAATGATTGGGTGTTTTTTGGCTTCTTCATATTTGTTTTTTCGCGATTATCCAAAAATGAAAAATCAGGAATGAACAGACCATGAGCAGCGATTAAATAAGCGTAATGTATGGTAGTGAAATGTTTTGTAATGGGATTTAACAATAAATTCGCAGCTAGATATTCCGAAGTCGCAGCTAATTATAATATGAGAGTCAACAGCTATAAAACCAATTCAAACATGAGAAAAACAGTCTTTTTGTTTTTAGTTTTCACAGTAATTATTTCTTGTAAAAAAGAGAATGAATGCATTGATGTAAACAGAGTCGCTGACTAAGGGTGTAGCGCGAGCTATATTCCAGTATGTGGCTGTTATAGAATGACTTACGGAAATTCATGTGTTGCAGCTAGCAGCGGGCTGAATGCGTGGACAGAAGCGGCATGTAAATAGTAAATGGATTGAATGAATAGAAATAGCCTTCTGCACAATCGTTTTCTATAAACGTCATTTTTTCTTGTCCTTGATCTGCACTCCATGCTCCCCTGGGTGATGATTTTCAGCTTATCGGCAGACTTTGTGTTTCTCAGAGTTAGATTAGATTCCGATTTTAGGCTGGTTAGAACCGATTTCAGTAATCCCATCAGAATCGTCCCATGCAGCTGAAGGGGTACTGTACTATTTCGCGTCAATTCACCCCTAAAGTTTGGCCATCCAGAAATCCATACATTTGGATTTAACATGAAAAACATTTTTCAAAAAATTACCACCCTTATTTTACTAATTATCATTGCCTTGGTGGTGGTATTACTCATTTTCAACGACTTACTCGTATATGGCATTGTTGTAGGTGCCGTGGCTCTTGTTGCATACGTGCTCTACGTAGGCTTTATACGAGCCAAAGCACTGGAGATTGCCGATTTGCGCGATCGACTCGCCACCGACGAAGCCGCATTAGAAAAAGTAAAACAGGAAAATGAAGAGCTTAGGCATCGCAAGCTCAACTTATCGGCTATCAGGCAAATCCTGGACGTAGGGCTTTTTGAAATTGACACCAACTTTACCCGGACGTGGAACGAAGAATTGATTACCGACGAAGGCAAGAATATCCAATTCATCGGCGCGCTGCGAGTCGATGTAAAAGCCCGTTACGGTGTCGATTTAACCGAATTGCGCATTAAGCAAACGCCAACGGATGTGTATATAGCCAATATGCATCTCAAATCGCTTTCATTTAACGACTTGAATTATGATTGGGTAATAAGCGAAGTTTTAGAGCTTAAAAAGCCTTACCTCGGCGGAAGCCATCGCCGCACAGACGCCTTCCTGCAATTAGAAGCACAGAAAATTAAGGATCGCCTGCAAAAGCGAATTCATGAAGAAGTAAAACAAGGCCCCGAAGAATTGAATACGGTGATTGAAATTCTAAAAAAGCAGCTCTCCCACTCCATCGCCGCTTTGCTTGGCCTACGCGATAAGAATGTCCACTTTGTAGATAAAGCGGAACCTGATTTTCAGCAACTCGACTCCATTAATCTACTAAATTAATTAGCACTACAGGTGAAGTCCACACTCCGTTTTGGGGCTGTTGTTCCAGCGACCTTCGCGATCGTCTCCTGGAACGGTGCAATGCTTGCAACCTATGGAAAAGTAACCCTTTGAGACGAGTGGATGAAAGGGCAAGTGATGATCGTGAACAAAAGCTTCCCGTTCTTCGCGCGTAACGTGGAGCAATGGATAAAACTTTAAAATCCCCTTGCGCTCTTCGAAAACGTCGAGCGATGAGCGGTGGTCGCTCTGCCAGGCCATCAATCCCGATACCCAAACCGTAAAATACTCCTTCATCGATTCGAGTGGTTCTACCTTGTTGATCGAGCAACAGAAATCGGGGTTTTTCCGCCACGTTTCATCCATTGTAGTAAAAGCGTGCTTATCGGCATCGGCTCGTACATCCACTACTTTCAAATCGTAGAGTTGTGAGAGATATTCCTTGTATATCAGGGTTTCTTTAAAGTGATAGCCCGTATCGATGAAAAATACTTCCTGATCGGGATTCACATCCGAAAAGAGTTTAAGCAACATGGCCGAAGTTGCTGCAAAAGATGAAGTAAGCATCACTTCCGATCGGTCAAAATCGCGGTATAGCTGCGCCACTCGTTCTTCTGCGCTCAATGGATGGTAGCGCTCGTTTAATTCCTTGATGGTTTCCCCAGTGAGAATGCGTTTCAAGGCATCGGGATAATTATTTTGATTCATTTTATTGGCTTATCAATCTTTTTCGGGTGAAATGACTGCGGTTTTCAGAGTTTGTGCGTCGGGTTCCTGGTGTGCCAAAAGGCCTTTGGTAAGTTCGTTCATGGCTTCGACTTTCATCTCAAAATCGCCTTTCAGTGTATAGCGGTATTTTTGGATGAGCTCCAGCATATCAGAAAGATCTTCGGGCAATATTTCTTCAAAAAGCTGGCGCAAACGTTTGGCGGTAGTGGGCGATTTGCCATTGGTCGAGATGGCCATTTTCAAGTGGCCTTTGGTCACAATCGATCCCAGATAAAAATCACAAAGATCGGGTGTGTCAGCAACATTTACCAGGACATTGGCATTTTTTGCATCCGAATAGATCTGTTTGTTGACTTCGAAAAAGTTAGTCGCCGCTATTACCATTTGCATACCTTCCAAATAATCAGGTGTATAACTTGCTTCTACCAATTGCACATTATGATCAAGGGCGAGCTCGCGTATTTCTGGCCTTATTTCCTTCGCCACAAGAGTGATGCGGGCATTCGGGCTTGATTTCAAAATAAAGCTCAGCTTTTCATGTCCAACGAACCCACCTCCAACAATCAAAACGTGCAATTCCCGTAATTTTAGAAAAATCGGGTAAAGGGTATTTGTCTCCATCAGGGTTTCCGTTTCGATTCGTTTAATGCTGTGTATTGGTAAGCCAGTAGCTCCAAATCCAAACGGTGGTTTACCACTTCACCAATCACGATGATGGCCGGAGAATCGAACTGCTCTTCGGTGGCTTTAAGCTCCATATCACCGGCTGTGGTTATCAAGCAACGCTGATTTTTCAGAGAAGCATTTTGAATAATGCCCACGGCTTCTCCAACCTTTCCTACTTGCCGATATACTTCGGCGATCTCCTTTAATTTATGCATTCCCATAAGGATTACCACGGTTGCTGAGCTGGCTGCCGCCAACGGAATGTCTTTCGAAAGCTCACCGTCCTTGGTGGTACCGGTTACTACCCAAAAGCTCTCGGTAACTTGCCGCTTGGTGAGCGAAATACCCACTGCTGCTGGCCCTGCTATGGCTGAAGAAACGCCTGGAATAAGCTCGCATGCGATGCCAAAGCTTTGGGCGTACTCAATTTCTTCACTTCCGCGACCGAATACAAAAGGATCTCCTCCCTTGAGTCGTACAATATGGCCATACTTCAGCGCTTGATCCACTATGAGCTCATTTATTTCCGACTGGGTCAGGCTGTGTTTACCCCGTCTTTTTCCAACGAAAATTTTCACAGCTTGCGGAGCAAAATTCAATAATTCTTTCGAAACCAAGGCATCGTAAAGTATTACGTCGCAGCTTTGAAGCGTTTTTACACCTTTGATTGTGATCAGATCAGGATCGCCGGGGCCTGCACCGACCAGTGTGAGTCGCGGCCGAGTTTGAGATTGCGTTTTCATCGACATGGCTTGATTATTTAGTGTTGCGAAAAGCAATTATTCGCTGACTTACCATCTTTGCTTGCGCGATGTATGCTTTCGCGAAGGACTCCGTGGGCTCATTTTCTTGGATCGCGTAAATGATCTTCGAGATGCCTTCGGGTAATTCCAATACCGCTTCGCTTGCGAAGACTTCATCGAACTTGGCAATAATATTATCCTGTGTGTTCGCCTGCTCATTGCGGTCGAGCAAGAGTGCCTTAGCAACGTTCACCAAGGCTGCATAGCCCAAATAAATGGCATCAGCCCACCGACCGGCGGCGTACGATTCATCGGCTAATTCCAATTTCTCGTCCGTTTCCAAAAACAAGGTTGAAACCAAATCGACCATCACACCCGCGCACTCTCCCACGCCAATGGCCATTTTATAACGGCCTTCTCCTCCCCAATCGATCAACTCAGCGTCGGTAATGTTTTCGGATTCGCCCAGAGGCTTTAGCATGTCATAGAAATATTTGCTGCCGCGACCATCGTAATAATCGAGGAAATTTTTGCTTTCGCCGTGTTCATTAAAATCATTGAGTACAGTTCGAAGTGCTTGGGGAGCCCTGCGGCTAGGCACCTTTATCACCTTATCGGCAAAGCGTCCGACCCCATTGCCTACTGTACCACCGCCAAGCAACACCTGTAACGCAGGAGCTACATTCGCCCCCGATTTTATCGTCATTCCCTGAAAGCCGATATGCGCCATCATGTGCTGTCCGCAAGAATTCATACAGCCACTAATCTTAATAGTCATTTCGCGCTCGTTTAAATATTGCGGATATTCTTCCGCCAAGACCCGCTCCAATTCCTTGGCAATTCCTGTGCTATTCGAAATACCGAGATTGCAAGTATCAGTACCCGGGCATGCCGTAATATCGAGCATAGAGTTATAGCCGAGGTCGGCTAAACCGAGTTTACCAAGTTCAGAATAGAAAAAGGGTAAGGCCGCTTCCGGCACGTGGCGGATTTGTAAATTTTGACGGAGCGTAAGTCTGATTTCATCTCCTGCAAAATCGCTAATCAACCGGGCGAGTTGCCGCGCTTCGGGTGTAAACAGATCACCGATTCGTACCTTTACGCCAATGGCGAAATAGCCTTCTTGCTTTTGAGCGAAAACATTATGCTTTTTCCATTCTGCAAAAGCTTTCTGGTCAACACCATCAATAGATATCCCCGGCCAAGATTTCGGCAAAACCGGCTCAAAACCCGATGGTTTAATTTCCACCGATTGGTGAGATAACGCGGCTCGTTCTTCTTCTACGAGATGTAGAAATTTCTCTAAGCCCATATCTTGAATCAGAAACTTAATACGAGCTTTCATTCGGCGGTTTCGCTCCCCGTAGCGGTCGAATATGCGAAGCACACCTTCTGTAAACGGAATGATCTCGTCGGTTTTCAAAAATTCATGCGCCACATCGGCCTGTCGGCTTTGAGAACCCAAACCGCCACCGATCAATACGCGGAAGCCGCGAATTTCTTGACCCAGTTCAACCTTGATTAAAGGTATAAATCCAAGATCGTGCATGAAGGTAAGACCAGTATCGCGCTCGCTTGAAGAGAATGCAATTTTGAACTTTCGGCCCATTTCTTGGCAAATTGGATTGCGCAGAAAATAACGGAATACTGCATCGGCGTAAGGCGTTATATCAAAGGGTTCCTCCGGATCAATACCTGCAAATTCCGACGCCGTAACGTTTCTGACCGTATTGCCGCAAGCTTCGCGCAGGGTTACATCGCTTGCTTCGAGTTCGGCCCATAGTTCGGGTGTGCGATCGAGACTCACGAAGTGTATTTGGATGTCCTGGCGCGTGGTAATATGCAATCGCCCGGTGGAATATTTTTCGGAGACATCGCAAATGCGAAGCAGCTGATCGCCGCTTACTTTGCCGTACGGTAGCTTAATTCGTATCATTTGAACGCCTTCCTGCCGCTGCCCGTAGATGCCCCGCGCTAAGCGCAAACTGCGAAAACGTTCTTCGTCGAGCGTTCCATCTCGAAAGCGTTTAATCTTTTTTTCTAATTCGAGGATATCGCGCTGAACCAGTGGATTGTCCAATTCTGTTTGAAAGCTGAGCATAGTTATAAGGAGTAAAAATGAGAAAGGGAAATTAATAAGGCGTTTTGTGTCCTATGTTGCGATTGTGTTGTCATTGTTATACGGTTTTAAAACAGTTTGGTTAAAATGAAAAAAGCCCCTTCGAAATCGAAAGGGCTTAAAAGCTTTAATAGATTTAACTCTATTCTTTCGACATGGCGAACCTTTGGCAACAAGCCGTACAACACATGCAGAAAGAAGCAGATAAAATCATGATGTAAAATTAAGGAGGAAAATCTTCAAAAGCAAGAATTATTGTTACGATTTCCTTTTTCTGCAAGGTGGTTGACAGTTTATCTATTCTCTTGGATGTGCAAAAGTCAAAAGAATGCCGTCTGCATTGCGCAACTTCAAATTTTTGGCGGTAACTGCGTAACTCGTGCTTTTTTTCAAATTGGCAAGGATTTCCAATTCCAGTGCTTGATTCGGACACATCATTTTGGTCGATGCAATGTCAGTAAATCGCATATTCCAACGCTCACCAATAAGCTTACCGTTCATGCTATTGCAACCTGTCATTCCTGTAAAAGTCTTGCCATCCATATCCAATTCGATAAACGGTAGTTCATCGGGAAAATCGGCCATATTCACCGTTTTCCCGTTCCAGCTTTCAAGCATCCATTTTCCGCTGATGCTTTTATCAAGCTTGTAATCTCCGCAACCATCGAAGTGCCGACCTTCTGCGTCTTTACCATCTTTAAAATCAACGTGTACCGTGTATTCGCTGTTTGGGCAACTGCCTTCCATTATTTCGATTAACATTTCCCCCGATTCAGTTGCGACAACATAGCGCTTTACATTGGCATCCGCCCGGACTGATGGTTCAACGTGTGCTGATAAAAATGGTGCAAAACCAGCCATATCGGAAGTAAAACGGATAGCCAGAGCGCTAAGCTCCAGTTTCCAATTTGGATTATCGCCTGTAGCTATAAAATAAATAGGCGTACTCTCCATAATATCTCTTGGCTTTTGGACTTCAGCCGATGTAACCGAACGCTCTAATTGAACAGGTTCTTTTTCCGTGCCGTTGCAGGATGTTAAGAGTACTGCCGACAAAACGATGATAGAATTAAAACAGGCTGATTTCACGGAACAAATTATTTGCGGCAAACATACACTCTACATAGCCCACCCAATGTTTACTCAACATCAATTTTAATGAAACTTTGTGTAAATTTTCTGGGATTCTATACTTTCGGCTTGCACTATTAAACTTAAATAATATGAAAAATCAAATTATCCTGAGCTTGGCGATCGGCTCATTGCTTATCTCTTGCTCGCCAACCGATTACACCATTGTGCACAGCACAGAGATCGATGCTCCTCCAGAAGCAGTGTTTGCATACGTCAACAACCATAAAATGCGCGATTTCTGGAGTCCGTGGGAAGCCATGGATCCAAATATGGTAAAGTCATATGAAGGTCCGGAAGCGGGCGTTGGAGCGATTTATAAGTGGAAGGGAAATGACTCCGTAGGTACAGGCAGCATGGAGATTCTCGAATCTCAGGCACCCGGATTTATAAAGTCTAAACTCATTTTTACAGATCCTTGGGAGTCGGAGTCCATCATTAATTGGAATTTCGAACCAAACGGAGAAGGCACAAAAGCCACATGGACCATTGCCGGCCAATTGCCCGGTTATTTATTTTGGATGGGACAAGAAGACATGGAAGAAGCCATGGGTGCGGATTTTGAGCGCGGCCTGAAAAATCTAAAAGCGGTAGTGGAAGAAGCCACGCCAAAAAGTCCGTACACCGTAGAAGTGATAGAAGTGGCTACGATGGATTATGTTTTCATCCGCGAAACAATCGCTACAAGCGCTGTTGATAGTTCATTTTTTGCCGACCGGTATGCACGTATTGCAGCTGCCTTGGGCGATGATATGAAAAATATGACCGGCGCCCCATTCGCGATTTACCACCGCTGGGATATGGATGCCCAAGTAGCGGAAGTTTCAGTCGCCATGCCTTGTACCACAAAAAAGTCATTACCGAAAGGTATGGCATCGGGCAAAACCTATGACGGAAACGTTATAAAAGTGGACCATTACGGATCGTATGAAGAGACCGCTAATGCCCATCTTTTCATGGAAAAATACACCAAAGATAATGGCTTGGACATTATTGAGAGTCCTTGGGAGGTTTATGTTACCGATCCTGCTACGGAGAGTGACCCGTCAAAATGGCTCACCCAGGTTTACTATCCGGTTCGCAAGATGGAGCAAATGTAGAGATCTCACTTTTTTGATTCACAGAAACCGGCTTTTGGTCGGTTTTTGTCGGTTTAGGATGCCTGATTAGTTTGCCGTACCAAGACGCTAATTTCTCAGCAGGCACGCCCAAATAGTACATTGTAAAAATGAAAAGATTAGCAGAATTCACTCGGAAGTAGCCATTTTCGTCATACTTACGCGCAGAAACTTCGATATCGGCCTGAATAACTTTAAACTGCGCGTGTTTTTTGCCGCGAGCGATAATGTCATAATCTTCCATGACCCGCTTGGATTCGTCATAACCTTGAAGCTTCTCGAAAAGATTTTTGGTTATAAATAGGCTTTGATCGCCTCCACGAAAGATCATAAACGGAAATCGGGTGAACCATGAGTTGATTCTAAGCAGTCTCTTAGGAGAGCTAAAGCGAAAACGAAAACAGCCAAATTCATTGCCATCGGCTAAGGCTGAACTGATATGTGTAGAGAATTTTACCGGTGGTAGCGTGTCGGCATGCACGAAGTATAGAGTCTTTGCCGATGCCGCCTGGGCTCCTAAATTTAACTGAACAGCCCTATTGGCAATGTTTCCAGTAATTACTTTCGCTCCTGTCTTTAATGCCAAATCTACTGTAGTATCTGTGCTGCCACCATCTATGATGATACACTCGATTCGCGCAGAGCTGTCGCAAACACGACGAATAAGCCTTTGGATGTGCGCCGATTCATTAAACGTGGGAATAATTACAGATATTTCGGGCATCATACTTGCAAAAGAAATCTAAATCAGTGTAATAAACGTGAGTATGAACGAACAAATACCAACAAGCAGATTTATGAACATCGGATTTCTAGTATTAACTCTTTCACTCGGCTTAGCTTCCTGCACCACAGTCGAAACTTCGGCCAAGGAAACCACATCCGTTGCTGAAGCTTCAGTGGCACCTTCAAAGATAGGACTTGTGGACCACGCCAAATGGGATGCATTATTAAAAAAACATGTCAATGACAAAGGCATGGTAAATTATAAGGGAATGATCAAGGACAGCCTTCAATTGAATGCCTATCTCAAGCAAGTTGAAAGCAATCCACCAGATAAAAGCACTTGGAGTAAACCCGAGCAGTTGGCTTATTGGATCAACGCTTACAATGCTTTTACGGTGCGCCTTATCATCCGAAACTATCCCGTGAAATCTATAAAAGACATTGCCGGTGGCATCCCCTTCGTCAATACACCATGGGATATTAAGTTCATAAAGATTGGGGGCGAAACCCACGATTTAAATAATATCGAACACGGGATAGTGCGTAAAGAATTTAATGAGCCACGCATCCATTTTGTCTTGGTATGTGCGGCTGTATCCTGCCCGCGTTTGCGCAATGAAGCCTACGACGCGAAACGACTCGAAGAGCAACTTGACGATCAGGCGCGCGTAACTTTCAATGATCCATCAAAAAATAAAGTTGAGAAAGACAAGGCGCAAATCACAAAATTACTCGATTGGTATTGGGGTGATTTTAAAGGTCTCAAGATGACGCGCCAGGAATATGTGAACCAATACAGCGTGGTGAAAATGAATGCCAATGCTGAAATTACTTTCATGGATTACTTCTGGGAACTCAACGAGCAAAAGTAGTTTAGTTCCTATTTACCAGTAATGGATAAGCCAAATCGGTTATAAAACTGGTTTGGCTTTTTTCATGCACCAAGTGCAATAGGAGTTCCGAAGCTGTTGCCAGGTATTTGTTTACTTCTGGCTTTGCGCTAAGCATAGACCGTACCTTCATACTTTCTTCATCAAATAAGTTGTTGAACAGAGCCAGATCAAACACTTGCCCATCGGCCAATCGAGCCTTGCACTGCTTCCATTGCCACAATTGCGCACGAGCCAATTCAGCCCCGGTTTTGTCTTCTACCTTTTGCATGATTTCTATAGTTCCAGCTCCGGAGAGCCAAGAAGCCAGGTAAAACAGGCATACGTGTATGTGCTGCCGTATTTGCCGTTCAGTAATATCGCCCCTAGACACGCTCAATAATTGGTTTACTCCAATATGCTGCACATTGAGCGGCCGTTCATTATTCGTTTCGGGCTTTGCGGAATTCCAGTGCCTAAGAATTGGGTCGACTAATTGGGGATGGGCCACCCTACTCCCATCAAATCCTTGGGTTTGCTCGTCCATTTTCCCTTTTATTACGGTCTCCATTATCCCGTCGGAAAGCGCCTCATTTTTGCCATTTGGAAGTTCGTTCGACGTGACACCAATGGCTTGACCTCCACGTCGGTGTGCCACATATACAATCTGCTGGGCATAACATTCCAAAAATGGACATTGAAAAGAGAGCGTGTCCCGGTCGGGCAGCATGTATCCCGCCTTGGTTCCGAAATGTTTAATGAAGCTAAATAGATAATTTTGTTTTCCGCAACTCAGTCCCGAGCTGTGGTCGCGCAATTCGTAAAGCATTTCATCAAGTTGAAATGCAGCTGGCATCGTTTCTACAGTTACTGTGGCCTTAATGGTACCGCAATCCAAACCAAAATAGTTCTGGGCGAAAATAAAAATATCATTCCACCAGCGCGCTTCGCGGTAATGTTCCAATTTAGAAAGGTAAAAGAAGGGCCCTTGCCCTTGCTCGACCAATTGATGCGCATTATGGAAAAAGTACAAACCAAAATCGAAGAGTGAAGCGCTCAACAGCTCATTGTTTACAGTAACATGCGACTCATCGCAATGCATGGCACGAGGCCGGATCATTAGTACTGAATGGTTATTGCCAGCAGAACTATGAGTTACCCATTGGCAAAGCGCGCGATGACCGTTAAGCAGATTCGCCCACGTAGGAGAAATTCCATCTTCAAAATCTGCAATCAATACGGGTGCTTTTGATGTAGTTCCTGCCTTTAGCGACTCTTCATTGGGCAATACCAGGAGCTCTAATCTCCTATCGCGGAGACAATCCGGAATCGGAGAAATCTTCCACTCCGCCGAACGAACATGGGCTGTGCGCTCAGGAAATTCAAACTTTACACCCGAGTCCATTCTTTGCTGAACGGCCAAACGACTTTCGAGCAATTTTTGCCGGCTGTGCTCGAAATTTTCGTGCAACTCTTTTAAAAAGACTAAAACTTCAGGAGATAAGATTTCTTGAATCCAAGGCTGACTTCCCGGTGCGTGCTTTATTGTAGTGGGTTGTGGAGTAGTACTCATAAGTCGTTCAGAAAGATTTCAAATATAGGATTATGCGTATGATATGCGAATCACACCAAAAACGATAACATAAAAAAAGCCGACGAACGTCGGCCTTTTGTGCCCAGGACTGGACTCGAACCAGCACAAGCTTAGCTCACCACCCCCTCAAGGTGGCGTGTCTACCAATTTCACCACCTGGGCATTTTGGTGCGCAAAGGTAATTAATTGATGGAAATTTGAAAGCTACCCGAAATTTTTGAAAGCTATCTTATCGATGCTATCAAACACCTGTCATTGAAAAAATTGTGAGCGGTTTGCCCATGTAAAATTTGGTAAAGTATCTTTACTCAAAATTTTGATCATGCAGCACACGCCAAAGAATAAGGGGACAACGGCTTTGTTCAAAAATCCAATTCTTGAAAAGCTTGCCCGAACGCACATTGCGGTACCATTGAGCATCTACTTTATTGGTTCTACAGTCTTGATGTATTTAAATTTTTCCCGCGGATACACTTCGGCTCGGGGCGGGATTTCGATGTTTTTTGTTGGTTTATTATTTTGGACTTGGTTCGAGTATTTTATGCACAAACATCTCTTCCACATGCTCCCGACCAATAAAATTAAGGAGCGCATTCAATATACCTTTCACGGAGTACATCATGAATTTCCCCGCGATAAAACTCGACTTGCTATGCCACCGGCTGCGGCATTATTATTATTAATTGCACTTTTCTTTATCTTCAAATTGATTATGGGTAATTACGTCTTTACCTTTTTACCAGGTTTCGTGATGGGTTATTCGGCATATTTATTTGTACATTTTGCTATTCACGCGTTTGTACCCCCAAAAAATAAATTGAATGCACTTTGGGTCAATCATAGCATTCACCATTACAAAGACGATACAGTAGCTTTTGGCGTTTCCAGTCCGCTTTGGGACTTTATTCGTGGCACCATGCCAAGAAAAACTTATAGAAAGTCTAAAGAAGAACGGGCGCCAAAAAATGTAAATGCGCATCAGGAAGTCCTGGCTTAAGGAATTATCTTCTCAAAATTCCGGTCGTGTCTCCGACAAAAGCGGACATCCATATAGCGCAGATTGGAGATGAATCCCATTGTTGTTCTTTCTTGAACAGCGAAACTTGTACCTTCGACTTCTCATGAAATCATCGTCTGTTCTATTTCCTAATGATCAAGGCATACAGCTTAGCGCAGTTCTCGACGAACCGATTGGTAAAGCTCCAATTGCCTTTGTTATTTTCGCCCACTGCTTTACCTGTGGAAAGAATATTAGCACCGCAACTCGAATTAGTGCGCGACTCGTTCATGAAGGGTTTGGCGTGCTTCGATTCGACTTCACTGGCCTCGGTCAAAGTGAAGGCGCTTTTGCCGAAACGAGTTTCCTTACCAATCTGAGCGACATCTATTCCGCAGCCGACTTCTTGAAATTGAATTATCGATCTCCACAATTATTGATTGGTCATTCCCTTGGAGGCACTGCGGTAATTCACGCTGCCGATAAAATCGACGGAATAAAAGCCATCTGTACCATCGGATCGCCCTTTGAAGCTCACCATGTGACTCATATGCTCGAAAGCGGAATCGAAGAGATCGAAAGAACTGGAAAAGCGCTCATTATAATTGGAGGTCGTCCGTTTCCGATTGGCAAGAAATTTATTGACGATCTTAATTTGGTGAGCAGCAAGGAAGTGCTCCAGCGCATGCGAAAGGCTCTACTAATTCTCCATTCTCCACAGGACGAAATTGTAGAAATCAAAAATGCAGCTGACATTTACCAAGCGGCATTCCATCCTAAAAGCTTTGTGAGCCTCGACGGAGGCGACCATTTGCTTTCAAATAAAGCAGATGCTCATTATGCCGCCAAAGTAATTGCAGCATGGGCGGCGAGATATTTGGAAAGCGAAGTGGACGAACCATCTATTGAAACCGAGCACCAGGTAGCCGTGCAAATAGAGCAAAAAGCCTTTACGACGGAAGTACAAGCGGGTCGACATTTTTCGATCGCCGATGAACCTTTAGAGCTTGGAGGGAAAGACGAAGGCCCTTCTCCTTACCAGCTTCTTTGTGCAGCTCTTGGCTCTTGTACGGCTATGACGCTCAAAATGTACGCAGATCGAAAAAACTGGGATTTTAAGAAAATTACTGTTCATCTCAGCCATTCCAAATCGCATAAGATTGATGCGGAAAACGCTGTCGAACGCAGGACTAAAATGGAGTATATCTCGCGCTTAATCAAGATAGAAGGAGATCTCGACGCCGACCAACGCGCAAAAATGCTTGAAATAGCCAATAAATGTCCGGTTCATCGCACCCTCACCGAAGCCGATGTGGTAGTGGAAACCCAGGAGCTAATAGGCGAATGATTCTGCCAGAAGCTTTCCTTGCGGCTTTGCCGATTCCGCAAAACGAAGTGTCCGATTTTGTAGAGAGTTTGGCTTTGGACACTCCGGTGAGTGTGCGTTTCAATCCGATGAAAGCTTCACCAAACCAGAATTTTCAGCCAGTGCCGTGGTGCGATCATGCTTATTACTTACCCACACGGCCGCGGTTCACTTCCGATCCAGCCTTTCACGCTGGGGCTTATTATCCGCAAGAAGCGAGCTCCATGTTTCTCGGAACTATCATTAAATCGCTGGGCTTGGATCAAAGGCCCATCGCTGGGCTCGATTTATGCGCGGCGCCTGGTGGTAAGTCGAACTTACTCCGTACAGCCCTACATCCCCAATCATTCCTTCTCGCAAACGAAACGATTGGTTCGCGGACAAAAATTTTGAATGAAACCCTCTTGAAATGGGGTATTTCGGGCTACGCTATCACTCAAAAAGACCCATCCGTATTGGGAAGGCTAGAAGGTATGTTCGATCTAATACTTGTCGATGCTCCTTGCAGTGGCGAAGGCTTGTTTCGAAAGAACCCCGATGCCATAAAGGAATGGTCTCCAAATTTGGTAAACCTATGTAGCTCAAGGCAGAAGCGAATTCTGTCCGACATTTGGCCGGCACTCAAACCCGGTGGAATTTTAATATACAGCACTTGCACTTACAACCAGCAAGAAAATGAAGCCAATCTAGAGTGGTTGAGCAAGGAAAAAAATGCCCAAGCCTTGCCGATTGAAATTCCTCCCCAAACAGGACTAATAATCACGTCCCGTTCAGGAATTTCGGGTTATCGCTTTATGCCGCATAAAATAACGGGCGAAGGATTTTTTATTGCAGCCGTGCAAAAGCTCGACGAGAAAAGCCAAAGACAAAAGAAAGTTTCCCTTCCGCAGTTAAAGCCATATAAATCAGAATTATTAGATGCCAATCGCTTTCACGCCTCCGACCAACCAGGCAATGTGTTTGCGCTTCTGGAAGACCATCTCCCTTCATTAGGTGGAATCTTGGCCGCAGGCATCAAACTGTATCAGCCGGGCATGCCGTTGGGACGCGACAGGGCCGGGCAGTTTAAACCCGATCATGGATATGCGATGCAGGCTTCCGCACGAAAAATGCTTGCCGTCATCGAAGTTGAATTGGAGCAAGCGCTGCACTATTTATCGCGAGCCGATTTGGCGATCGATACGAATTCGAATGCAACCTTATCCTTGATGCGGCACGCAGGCTTTGATCTCGGCCTCGGAAAGTTGCGAAATGGCCGTATTACGAGTGAATATCCTATCCACTGGCGAATTTTGCACGCACAGGAATCGCTCTACCGACCGCTTGCGCGTGCGGTTGAAAGCTTGACGCCCGAAAAAGGATCATAAATCCTTAATTTCGCCGCCAATACCGAATATATGAAACTTGGAAATTATGTTTTTGGCAGTTGGATGGACGGAACAGGTGCAGGTCAAACCTTGTACGATGCATCTTACCAAAAGGAAATTGCTGTCGCGACAAGCGAAGGGCTCGATTTTGCTGAAATTTTAAATTATGCTCGCAAAGTGGGCAATCCTGCCCTTCGAAAAATGACTTTTCACGAGCGGGGACGAATGCTAAAGGCATTAGCGCTCCACCTTCTAGACAAGAAGGAAGATTTTTACTTGTTGAGCTATGCCACGGGTGCTACCCGTGCCGATAGTTGGATCGATATCGAAGGTGGCATAGGCAACTTATTTGCTTACAGTAGCTTACGCAAACAATTTCCCAACGAAACTTATTTTGTCGATGGCGAAACGGCTCCACTTTCTAAAAATGGAAGCTTTATTGGTCACCACATTATGGTGCCACGCGAAGGCGTAGCTATACATATTAATGCATTCAATTTCCCCGTGTGGGGAATGCTTGAGAAAATAGCTGTGAATCTACTTGCGGGAATGCCCGCCGTGGTAAAGCCTGCCACGCTTACGAGCTACCTTACCGAAGCAGTGGTGCGAGAAATAGACCGCAGTGGAATTTTGCCGAAAGGTGCGCTTCAATTAATATGTGGATCGGCTCACACGCTTATTGATTTTGCGGAATTGCAGGACGTGGTCACCTTTACCGGTTCGGCTATCACCGGTAGAAAGCTTAAGGCAAACAAACGGATTATTGACGAAGCGGTGCCGTTTAATATGGAAGCCGACTCACTCAACTCCTGCGTACTTGGTCCTGATGTGAAAATCGATTCGCCCGAATTTGACTTATTCATCAAGGAAGTGCACCGCGAAATGGTGGCCAAATGCGGACAAAAATGTACTGCCATTCGCAGGGTATTCGTCCCGCAAGACCGATTAGAAGACGTGCAGATAGCTTTAGCTAATCGCCTTTCTAAAACAACCATTGGCGATCCGCGGAAAGAAGGTATCCGGATGGGAGCCCTTGCAGGCAGAGATCAATTAAAAGACGTGCGATCGAAAGTGGACGAATTACTTCGCGATTCAGAATTAGTTTACGGATCGCTCGATAGAGGAAACTGGGACAGTGCCCTTGATGAAGGGGCGTTTTTGAGCCCATTGGTGCTCCTTAACGACCGTCCGTTCGAACGGAAAGCCACCCACGAAGTTGAAGCCTTCGGGCCGATTATTACCCTCATGCCATATTCAGATCTTGACGAAGCTATTGCGCTAACCAAACTGGGAAAAGGATCGCTCGTGAGTTCTATTGTCACCAACGATCGGCATGTAGCCCGACATTATACTATAGGCGCTGCAACCCACCACGGACGGATATTGGTGCTCAACCGCGATTGTGCAAGCGAAAGTACAGGCCACGGCTCACCTATGCCTATGCTGGTGCATGGCGGCCCGGGACGAGCCGGCGGAGGAGAAGAAATGGGTGGCAAGCGCGGCGTAATGCATTACTTGCAGCGGTGCTCTATTCAAGGTTCCCCAGAAATGATTACGGCGGTAACCAATGTGTATCAATCAGGCAGCCCCTTTATTGAAAAGGACGTACACGTATTCCGAAAACATTTTGAAGACATAGAAATCGGTGAAACCGTCGTTACCCATAAGCATACCGTTACCGAAACAGATATTGTCAATTTTGCCAATGTGAGCGGCGATAATTTTTATGCCCACATGGACGAGACAGCTCTTGATGGAACAATTTTTGAAAAACGGGTAGCTCATGGTTACTTCGTGCTCTCGAAAGCAGCCGGCCTGTTTGTCGATCCAAAAAAAGGCCCTGTACTTTTAAACTACGGTCTCGAAGAATGCCGGTTTACAAAGCCCGTTTACGCTGGAATGACCATTGGCGTGAACTTCACCGCTAAGCAAAAGATCGATCAGGAGAAAAGATCGGAAGATGATGTGGCTAAAGGCATTGTGAAATTCTTGGTAGAGGTGTATGACGAAACAGGCGAAACTGTCGCTATTGCAACGATTCTTACCATGGTTAAAAAACGAAATCAAAACTAATACCTCCTATGAACCTCGATTGGTCCGTACTACTTCAAGCCGAATCACTTATCGCCTTAGGTACCCTCACACTCTTAGAAATAGTGCTGGGAATCGACAATATCCTTTTTATTTCAATTGTCTCCAGTAAATTACCAAAAGACCAACAACCGCGTGCAAGGGTAATAGGTTTGGCTTTAGCTCTCGTTTTTCGGCTGATGTTGCTCTCTTTGATTTCTGTTCTCGTTCAGTTTAAAGAACCCCTGTTTACCCTTTTCAGCCAAGAATTTTCCGGCAGAGATTTGATCCTTCTAGCCGGCGGTATCTTCCTTTTGGTTAAAACCATTCGCGAAATACATCACAAGGCTGAAGGCGAACTGGAAGAAAGTGAAAAACCGAAGCCCAGAAGTTTTGGAGGGGTTATTTTCATGATTATCTTGGTCGATATGGTATTTTCGTTCGACTCCATTCTCACCGCAGTAGGTATGGTTAGCGAGCTGTCGATCATGATTGTAGCGGTGGTAATAAGTATGATCATTATGCTGGTTTTCGTGAACAAGATTTCCGCTCTCATTGAGCGCCACCCGAGTATTCAAATGCTGGCTCTCTCTTTTTTAATTTTAATTGCCTTCGTATTAATTCTCGATGGCTTTCACGTCGAAATTGAGCGTGGATTTGTTTATTTCGCTCTATTCTTCTCACTGATGGTGGAAATTCTCAACATTCGATCAACTCGTAAAAAGAAAATGCAATCAAAATATGGAAATGACTGATAAACAGGGATATGTAATATCGACAGAACGTAATGGGATCTGTGAAATTGAATTCGCTCATCCTGCCAGTAATTCCCTTCCTGGATATCTGTTAAAAGCGCTTGCCGAAACAATTGAAGCGGCAAGCCTTAATCTGGATATCAAAGTTATCGTGCTTCGTTCGGGTGGTGATCGTGCATTTTGTGCCGGCGCGAGTTTCGATGAACTCGTTTCCATTCAAAATTTGGAAGAAGGAAAGGTATTTTTTTCAGGATTCGCCCGGGTTATCAATGCCATGCGAATGGCTCCGCAATTGATAGTTGGCCGCGTGCAAGGGAAATCCGTTGGTGGCGGAGTTGGTTTGGCTTGTGCAGTCGATATCTGCTATGCTACGGAGCACGCATCAGTAAAATTGAGTGAACTTGCCGTTGGGATTGGCCCCTTCGTGGTAGGGCCAGCCGTAGAAAGGAAAATAGGATTATCGGCTATGAGCGCCCTGGCTATCGACGCTGCTTCATGGTATTCGGCCGAGTGGGCTCGTGAGAAAGGAATGTACGCTCAGATTTTTCCAGATGTAGAAACGCTCGATGCCGCTGTAGCGGCAATAGCGCATACTTTGAGCCAGAGCAACCCCGATGCTATGAAAGAGCTGAAGCAGATTTTCTGGAAAGATTGTGACCACTGGGATACCCTTTTAGCCGATCGCGCAGCCATTAGTGGGGAATTGGTATTGAGCGATTTTACCAGAAATGCCATAGCTACATTTAAATCAGGTTCTCGTTAGGGCTTTATACCCAAATTAAATTATTGACCATTTCGCCTTCTTACTTGCAGGTATCGCATCATAATTTGTACTTTTCCCCTGTATTTAACCGAAACAAGCAATCCTACCGCTGAACTTTCACAAAAGGATCGGCGTCAATTAGCGCATCATGAAAGCAGAAATCATCGCAAAGCTTCAAGAATTAATCGAAGCTCCAGACCCTTTTAAGGTTCAAAAAGAGTTCAAACAACTAAGCTCACAGTACAATAGTTTCTCGGCGCTGGAAGCCGCAGAAGTCCTAGAACTCGACGACGATGACCAGGATAGTGAAGGAGATGAAAGCAGCACCGAAGAAGCTACTGCCAGCGCGGAAGTAGTGCGCGAGCCAAAAAGAAAAGCAGAAAGCAATACAGAAGTGGCGGCTCCGATCACTAACATGGAAGTTGAGCCAGTTTCGGCAACTGTGACTGAAACTATTCATAGTGATCCTAAACCGGAATCTTCCATCACTCCCGTAGAAGAGACTCTATCGGAAACTGAGTCAGAAGTTGATATTAGCGGTGCGAAACCGGAATCTTCTATCACTCCCGTAGAAGAGACTCCATCGGAAACTGAGTCAGAAGTTGATGATAGCGGTGCCAAACCGGAATCTTCCATCGCTCCCGTAGAAGACACTCCATCGGAAACTGAATCAGAAGTTGATGATAGCGATGCCAAACCGGAATCTTCCATCGCTCCCTTAGAAGACACTCCATCGGAAACTGAGTCAGAACTGATCGTTGGTGATGTGGGCAAAGAATCTACGAACGAACCCGCAAGCGATAACTCAAATGAAGAGATTCCAACGCTCGACGAACAATTCAAATCCATTCTTGCTGCCTGGAAAACAAAGATCGAGAAAGCAAAAGTTGATAAACAGCGGATTGAAACCGAAACTTTAGCCACTGCCAAAGATCTTATAGAGGAGTTAACTTCACTTATCACAACAGAAGAAAATATAGGTAAAGCATTTTTGGGCTTCAACGCCATCCGCGATAAATGGAAAGCATTACCCAAGGTAAGCAATGATCATTACCGAGATCTCAACGCGGAATACAACAAGCAAGTAGAGCTGTTTTTCTACAATATCAATATTTACAAAGAGCTTAAAGAACTCGATCTCAAACATAATTTCGAAGAAAAGACCACCGTGCTCAACGATCAGAAAAAGCTGCTTGAAGAGAACGACGTCCGATTGTTAGAAGTGGAAGTCCGACTGAATCAAGACCGTTGGAATGATATTGGGCCTACGCATCAAGATCAATGGGATGCGCTGAAAGAAGAATTTTGGAGCCTAACCAGGGAGATTTATAAAAAGATCCAAAACTTCTATAACCAACGGAAAGAAGAACAAGGAAAACATGTCGAAGCGCGCGAAGCATTGCTGGAGAAAGCACGACAATTGGCGGCTCTCGAACTGCGCAATCCAAAGAAATGGCAAGAGAAAACCACTGAAATTCTCGAAATCCAAAAAGAATGGAATATGGTAGGCTTCATCAGCAAAGATGTTGCAGCGCCTATGTGGAAAGAATTTAGAAAAGTTTGCGATAACTTCTTTGACAACAAACGCAAATTTTTTGACGAGATCAAAAAAGTTCAAGACGTCAATAAACTAGCCAAGCAGGAATTGGTGGACAAAGCCGAAACCCTTAAAGGAGATGAGAATTGGAAGGACACCGCACATGCCTTTACTGAATTGCAAAAAAGCTGGAAAGAAATTGGCCCCGCGCACCAGCGCGATGAGAACAAGTTGTGGACAAAATTTCGGGAAGCCTGCGACCACTTCTTTCAAGCAAGAAAAACAAATCAGAGCTCGGCAAATGCGGAGCAAAAGGAAAATTTGGACAAAAAGCTAGCTTTAATAGCCCAAGTGAATGCGGTGGACAATTCCGATCGCAAGGCCATGATGGATACTTTAAAAGAAATTAGCGAACAATGGCGAGCCATTGGCCATGTACCTTTTCGAGATAAGGATAAGGTAAATGATGGATACAAGGCTGCGGTCGATGCTAAATTTGATGGTATAAACATCGACAAAAAAGTCAAAGAAAAAATGCGCTTCGAACAGCGGGTTGGTGATCTAAAAGACAGAGACCACGGCGATCGATATTTGCGGAAGGAGCAAGATATCCTTCTAAGCAAAATCTCAAAAATTCAGAGCGAAGTTACCTTGCTCGAAAATAATATGGGCTTCTTCGCGGCATCGAAGGGAGCCGATAAATTTAAAGTAGAAATTCAGCGGAAGATTGACAAAGGGCGCGAAGATATAGCCGATCTGCAGGATAAGATGAAAATGTTAACCAGCGCATAGCCTTGTATCGGAGCTGCGCCGTCATTTTATTGTTCTTTACCCTTTCGTGCCAGACCAGTGCCGAAAAGTCCAGGCCGTTAGTTTACGAAGGAATGTCGGCTACCGAACTCGAAGCCGCAATAGGAAGGCCAGACAGCGTGAACAACAAGGGTGTGGTTTTCGAAGCTGCAACAAGTACTAAAAAGACGGTTGAGAAATGGTTTTACCCAAGAAGAACAGTGGTACTGATCGACGACACAGTGACGAGTCCAAATATTCAGCCTAATTGAGGTGAATGAGGTGGGTGTAGTCAAATCGACTGGCAGAAGGATCGAGCTGATTCGTGACCCGGACGTATTGCACACGCTTATCAAATCGATAGCTCACTTCCACAAAAAATGTAAAGAGCGAGTAGGTATATATTCGCTCTCCCTGTGCAGCCGCGTGTCCTTCAACCAGTTTTCCATAGCGGGTGAGAATCGAAGCTTTTCCATTAAAGGAAAGATGGTTGTAATCCGAGAGTGTCATTGCCTTTATTTTCTATAAAAATAGGTCATTTCTCGACGGAAGTCAATTATTTGCCGATGAAAGTTTAAGAGCCCGATTATATTGGCGTATTCACTTGGTAACGTTGGGATAACATTTAGTTAAAGAATTTCACGTAAACTTAACATACCCACCTTTCATTCCACTGGCATTATAAGTAGAATTGTAGCAGGAAATCTACCACTGCCAAAGCGAACTTCTCTTTGGTAATTTAGATAAGTAAGCAGTAAAGAGTGGCCTGTCACGGCAGTAGCACCGCATGGATCAATACTACATTCTGGTCATTCTCCTTCTCATTCTTGCTGCGGTAGATTTGGTAGTTGGTGTGAGCAACGATGCCGTTAATTTTCTGAATTCCGCAATCGGTTCGAAAGTAGCTTCACGCAATGTTATTCTGGTAACAGCCGCCTTCGGTATCCTGGTTGGTGCAAGTTTTTCGAGCGGAATGATGTCGCTTCCGCGAACTGGAATCTTCAATCCAGAATATTTTACCTTTTCGGACGTCATGGTCATTTTTATGGCGGTAATGATTACCGACGTTATACTCCTTGATTTATACAACTCATTGGGTATGCCCACCAGCACCACGGTTTCTATCATATTCGAATTATTGGGGGCAGCCGTAGCAACTTCCGCATTGATACTGTTCTCAAAGGGAGAAATTAATAGTGCCGAAATTTTCGAAATGATCAACCATGAGAAAGCCGTTCAAGTAATTGTCAGCATTTTTCTCTCCGTTGCGCTGGCTTTTACCATCGGTGCCATCGTGCAGTGGCTATCGCGGTTGCTTTTTACCTTCCGGGGCAATCGGTTAAGGCCTTACTTCTCCATCGTATTTGGGGCTACGGCAATGACGATCATCGTTTATTTCCTGCTCATAAAAGGAGCGAAAGATGCCATATTTATGACCACCGACTTAAAGGTTGTCATTAAGGAAAATGCTATCCTGATTTCGGCCTATGTTTTTGCAATCGGCTTGGTTATTAGCGCTATTAGCCAGAAATTTTGGAAATACGATCCGTTAAAGATCGTAGTACTCATGGGCACGTTTTCGCTAGCGATGGCTTTTGCTGGGAATGATCTTGTAAATTTTGTTGGAGTTCCCATCAGCGGGTTTCAGAGCTATGAAATTTGGAAATTATCAGGAGTTGGGGCAGACCAGTTCCTTATGAAGTCACTCGCCATTGATGTCGCTGCACCCAGCACCCTGCTTTACATTTCCGGGATTATAATGGTTTTGACGCTCTGGTTCAGCGAAAAAGCCAGAAGAGTAACAGAAACCGAAGTTAAACTAGGTGCCCATGGAAGCGTAAACGAAAAATTCAAACCCCATAAAATGGCCTATGCCGTGGTAAGCGCTACCGAGCGAATAGCAAACGGTGTAATTGACATAATACCCCGCAAATGGAACACCAATGTTAATTGGCGTTTTCGTTTATTGGCCGACACCAATGATAATAGACCTGCGTTTGATCTGGTTCGAGCGAGTGTGAATCTAATGGTGGCTAGTGTTTTGATCGCATTTGCTTCATCGCTTAGGCTACCATTATCTACAACTTATGTATCCTTCATGGTTGCAATGGGCACATCTCTGGCCGATCGGGCTTGGGGTTCCGGCAGCGCTCCTTATAGAGTGGCAGGCGTACTTAATGTAATTGGTGGTTGGTTTCTCACTGCTCTCGGTGCTTTCGTCGGTGCCGGGTTGATAGCAGTTGTAATCTATTTCGGTGGATTTTGGGTGACTTTACTCCTATTCCTTATTGCTTTTGGATTGCTTATAAAAAGCAACTTCCCAAAATCGTACCGCCGAATGATCGGCAAGAAGTCCTAGAAGCCCTGCTCCATGTAGTGATTGTACCGATCGGCGTCAAACTGGAATAGTTGGGGTTTACGACCAGGATTTTCGCTGTCTTCAAAACCCGCGGACATCAGAATATCCAGCTTTGTAAGCTTTTTACGAAAATTGCGTTTGTCCAACGGACGCATTAATATTTGCTCGTAAAGGGCCTGCAGATCAGACAGTTTAAATGCCTTTGGCAAGAGCTTAAAGCCGATGGGGCGATTTACAATTCTGCGCTTCAGTCGTTGCGCAGCCAATTCCAATACTTCATTGTGATCGTACGCCAACTCTCCCACTTCGGTAACGTCCACCCATCTGGTTTCCTTATCGGTGCGGACAAATTTAATATCGGTCGACATATTAATCAAGCCGTAGAAGGCAACATCTATAACCCTGCCAATGGGATGGCGGTAAATTTTTCCAAAAGCATTTAATTGCTCCAAATAGACATCAGAGTTACCGATGGCATCAAAAACCAGTTCTTCGCATTTAGCCTCCAGACCTTCATCGGCCATCACTAAGGTGCCCGGAAAGGACCATGCACCGGCGTAAGGATTCTTCTTAATCTTTTGAATATATACTTTCAGCGTACCATCTTCGAAACCGTATAGCACCACGGTTACCGATATACCCAGGTTAAAGTACTTACTCAAATCTTCTTCGCCCATACGTCTTATACTTTGTAATATTTCAATGCTTCTGGCATGAAATCTTGGAGATCTTTGATACGCGTATTATCACTTGGGTGGGTGCTAAGTAATTCGGGGGGTTTACCACCATTGCTTTGAGCTGCCATGCGTTCCCAAAAAGCTGGAGCTACGCGTGGGTCGTAACCTGCTACAGCCATAAAAACAAGACCGAGTTTGTCGGCTTCCGATTCGTGCTTTCGCGAATAGGCAAGGCTACCCAACTGTGATCCAATACCATAAGATTGTAGAAGAAGATTTCGGGTAGTGGCTGGTTGCTCACTTGTCAAAATACTTAGAGCTTGACCAGCTCCTTGAATACCCAAAGCCTGACTCATTCGCTCGTTGCCGTGCTTTGCTACAGCATGTGCTACTTCATGCCCCATTACCACAGCGATACCGGCATCGTCTTTACAAAGCGGAAGTATGCCGGTGTAGAAAACTACGCGCCCACCTGGCATGCACCAAGCGTTGATGGTAGGATCGTTGACGGTATGGAATTCCCAGACAAAATTTTCGACCAGATCTTCACGCCCTTTTGATTTTAGATATTCATCTACCGCCTTCGAAATTTTCAAACCCACTCTTTTCACGCGTTGAGCGTCGGAGTTTGACTCGGGCAGTGGTGGATTCTCCGAGAGAAAGTCGGAATAGGCGGTAGCACTCATGCCCGCCATCTGAGTTTCGGGGATAAGACTCAATTGGCGGCGCCCGGTGATCGGAACCTTTGAGCAAGAATAGACACCCATAAGGCCTACGAAGGCCAGGCAAAATAATCTTTTCATATTTCTATTGGATTTCGGCAGTCAAACCGCGATCAAGAAGAGCTACACACATGGGCTTAAGCTTATCTATCGACCCGCGCTTTACGCTACACTGCCCATTGTAATGCACAATATAGGTGCATTGTTCGGCTTGAATTGAGTCGTGCTTACAGACATTAATCAAGCTCTCAATTACGAAAGCAAAGGTGTTGTACGGATCGTTGAATAAAATAAGTTCCTTGTCCCGATCGAGCAATATGTCGAGCGAAATTTCTTCTTCTACATCTGTTTCGATGGTTGCAAAAGGCATCATGTTGGTCGGCTTTGACTACAAAGTTAATAATGCAGCCTTTAGAACCATCGTGAAATTCTACAATTTCGTCAGGGAGCTGCCTGAATACGCCCGTCAACAATTGTACCGATTCCGGCATCGGCTATTCCCGCGTGCTGCATTATCTGCAAATACTGCTCAGCCGTTGTTTTTGATTCAAACGATTGGGAGTAGTACATCGTGCGCCCTTCGGCATCCGTGTCCCGCTTTACCTGCAAATCGGACTGGTCGAGAAAGGCGTTGGCGACTTCCTGTGGAATATCACCAGTAAAGCGCCCGAGAATAACCACATATAGAATTTTTTCTACAGTAGTTCCCACATTTTGACCATTATTTAGTTCAGTCTGACTATCGGTGAATGTTATTTCTACTCCTTCCGCTTGCAATTTGGCGGCTTCATCGAGGCTTATTCTGCGGCCGTTATAGTAAGCCGTAATGAATGCATCGCTTACCCCTTTCGATACTACTTCCGATTTCCGATAGGCCGCCGCTCCCGGGCTGGAATATCGGCCAGATGTATACCTGATTAATTTGCTGGCAGTAAGCTCACTATTCAATTGTGTGAGATTAAACAAATTATCGAGTTTAACGGGCTTCGAATACACACCCACCTGCACCGTGTAAAAGAGGCCGGTGCTCGATTCGACTTGAGAAGCACTCGCGGCTTCTGGATCATTGTAATAATCGACGGCCAGTGGAGCTGGATTAGGCAGCACGGCTGTAGCCCCAGTCTTTCCTGTGCCCTTCAAAATTGTTGACCCGTCCGCCAATGCCGTTTGATTGGCATTTTCGGAGATGGCTTTTTCTTCGCGCAGCACTTGACTTGCCTGGTTGAGAATAGCTTGAGCCTGGTTGCCGGTAAGTTGCTCTCCATCTATATAGGCTACTACAAAAGCATCGGTGTAACCTTTTGATCGAACGAGCTCCTTGGCCGAAACGGCATCTTGATACGCTTTGAATATTCCTGCACGGTATCGCGTGATTCCATTAGGTAATTTTTGCCCCATCACCGGCGCTATATCGGTGAATAAATCTTGAGGAATTGAATTGCGAAAGGCACCAATCTGTACCTGAAAAATCAACCCCTTCGGCATGGTTACTTCAAGTGGAATTGGTTTGTTGGCGCTGTACACAGAGCCATCCGTTTCTATAAATAAGCGCTCTGTAACGTCAGTAAAATCTTCTTTTTCCGCTATAATCTCAATCAATGCAAGCCAATTGCCCGTCTCTGATAGCAGTCGCTCTTCATCTTCTGAAAGTCCGCTGCGCTTTTCAGACGATATACCGCCTTTTGGTTCAACCGTGATGGGTTTAACATTAGCAACAGGCATTGAAGGAGCAGTTTCTGTTGTTGTTTCAGCTACCGATGGCTTGACTTTAGGCCTTGCAGGCGCGGCCTTCATAGGCTCAGAAGAAGCCAGATTAGAAGGAATTATGCTATACACAGGTCCGTCGACCAAACCATTGAGCTCAGCCAATTCGGAAGGAGATAATTTTTTAGCCTGGATCGCAACAATCGATTCTTGCTGTAACCGGCTCGCCCGGAGTGCTTCAGCTTGCTGGGCTGCAATAGCCGATCGAACCACGTCGCGCTGCGATTCAGCTTTCAGACCTTCCACTCGTTTAATAATTAACGCTTTATTATTTGCTACTGATTCATGCTCAGCCATGTTTAGCAGTCGTGCCGCTTCTACATCGCGCTCCGCTACTTGTGCACTCCACTTGCTCGCATTTTCTGCCTGGAAGCGCTCAAGCGTTCTGAGACTATCGGCAAGAACAGATGCCATTACATAGCGGTAATGGTCTGGTTGAGCTTTCAGTAATCCAAAACCTTTCGAGTCAATTGGCGTGGCTGAAATCAATAGAGATTCTTGTGACGCGGAATTTGCATTGCCTACAAACACGGTGTCAACATTCAATTCACTTGATTGACTGAGTGCACTCGCTCTTGCAGCTTCAGAGATACCGGCAAGCGTTGTCGCTTGTATTTCAGTAAGATAAGTGCGGCCTTTAACGACGGTGTTTGATCTACTTTCAATTTCCAGGCGCTCCATTGAAGCCAGTTGAGTTTTCGGCCCTTGTTCATCACCCAAGCCCAGGTTTAACTGCTTATTCAGTGCTTCCAAACGGTTTATGATTTTGAGCTCATCTTCCACTCTACCTACTTTAGTGAGCTCGCCAGATTGTGCTTTTCGCTCAATACCGCTCAGCGCATTTGCTATGCTCGTATTTTCAAACGACAACGCGTTTACCCCGGCAGCATCGGTTTTGCCGTGATCTATAATCTTCGCTAACAAAAGGCTATTGGCCGATTGATAATAAGAAACTTCGGCCGCATTCGATTTGGCCAAAGTGGCGATAAGGCGACGATCGATGGCTACTGCTTGACTTCGCAACCTTTCGGCTTCCGTAGCAATCAACGCCTTATCAATAGGGTTCAATTCTACAGCATACTCCGACTTTAATGCTTCGAGCTGAATGCGCATCTGCTCCATAGAATCGAGCGAAAGGGTGAGCGCGTCGTTTGATAAATTCGCGTTCAGCGATTTATAATTCACGCCGGTTATTACAAGGGCGTTCACGCTACTTTGTGGAATGAGCACATCAAAAGCGTTCTCGCTTGCCGAAGGGTCTACACGAGCGATGGGTTTGGATATCGCTTCGGATTGCAATTTCGGAGCCGCGGACGCAGAAGGTACTTCAGCGCTTCCTGCTTCGGTTCGCGATGCGTCAACAACAGCTTCAAACTTTTCGCCTTGCATCGGTGTGGTTGGCGGTTTTGACTTTATTTCTTGTACTTCTGGCACACTTGATTTCTCGTTGGTCCGGGTAACGGTAGGATTTGGCGTCGGCTTTGGCGATGGGTTCGATGTACTTTCGATACTTGCCAATTCCACATCTGATACACCCACAAATGATTGTTGGAAATCGGCGAACCATTTGTCGGCTTCCGCGCGATGAGCTTTTGCCAAATCATCTATGTTCTGAATTTGAACTTGCAATTGCTCACGTTGCTTTTCCGTTTTTTCCTTGTCGAGCTGAGTTACCAAAACGACCACTTCGGCGTCTAAATTCTTTGCCGATTTTTGATAAATCGAAGAAGTAGCTCGTTCCCGGTCAGAAAAGCTTAGCTCGATTTTACTTAAGGCCGTCAAATCATTTTCAAGGGCTTTTTCAGCTTTTGTTTTCGCTATTTCGCTTGCAGCTAAGACCCCGTCCGTGTCGCGGTAATCGACCGATTGATTCGCTGTAAATTGTTGATCGAGTAAGGGGTTTTTGTCTTCTTTAATTTTGTCTATTGTCGAGCTCCGCTCTTGAAGCAGCTTATTGTAACGTTTTAGGACATCAGGATCCACCTGCTTATTGCCTTCGATGGCCACTGCGTAAAGTTGGATTTCGGATTGAACGGATGTCAAATAATTCTCATTTAGCTGAATACGTTTGGCCGACCGCTCCACGTCTTCTTCGATTGATTCAATAAATGAAAGCTTGGCGGAATAGCCTGGAGCCAAGTCATCGGGTGAATAAGGTGCAGCAATGCTCTGCTGCATTTCCGGGCTCAATTTGCTCGGTACTTTTGAAGCCTTTTGTTCGACAGGTGGAGCATCTGAGATAAGCTCGGTGTACTCTTGAGCTTCTGGTGTACGCGCTGTATAGGCAAGCGTACCGCTTAGAACTTGCTCGTCCTGAAGTATTTCGATGGTCTTAATTCGCCGTAATTCAAGCAGTTGATTTGGATCAACGTCAGAAACGGCGTCGCCCGCAATCAATACATCCAGATCGGCAATCAAAGCTTTGTTTAATGCAATGCGGCTTTCGGCCAATTCGGGTGCGCTTAGGCCCGAAAGCTCAATACCAACTAATTGGGGAATGTAGTTTCGATTTACTTCGCTTATGGCTCTAACATAGACTGGCTTTGTAGAAGCTTCTACAACTTTAGATTCTAATTGGGCGTAAGTTGATGCATCTAAGCCATTCACGTCAGCAATAGCTCTGGCATACGCTTCGGATTCTTTATTGGAAGTGCGAGACATTTTTAATTCCGCAACCAAAGCTTCGCTCGCTTCTTTCTCCACTGTTTTATCGGCTTTGAGCTTGGTGTATTGCTCAAGTTGTGCCTTTAAATCGTCTGGATCAAGATCGTCGGAGCCACCTACTCCACGCTCTAACTCGGCAATCGATTGATCAATAATAGCAATCCAATCGTTGGCCGCGTTAATTTTTACTTTCTCAGCTTCAATACGGTTCTGAGTACTCTTAGCTTCATTGATGCTGGTAGCGCCTGTCGGTATTGTCGGCCTTAAAGCATTTTGACTTGATTCTTCAGACACAGCTGTATTTGCGGCTGAAGCTGCGCCACTCGATTTTGAAGGCGAAGCAACCGCGCTTGCCAATTCTTCGGAGGGGGTTGAAGAAGTTGCGGACCCGGTAGGTATAGTTGCCGCGGGTATTGCATCCTTTTTAGGGACATTGGAGGCTTCAACGGTATTGGCTGCCGGCATTTGGGCAGGAACTTGCGAAACCGTTTCGGGTTTTTTTGGGGTTTGCAAAGCCTCACTTTCTGCAATATCATTTGGAGCTTTCAAACCTTTGGGCTTTGGCTGAAGATTGTCACGGTTGTCTGCAGAAACATCAATTTTCTCAATAGCCTGCCCGGTGTTATCAGCCAAGGAAGCAGCGGTCTCCACTTCGCCGCCGTAAACTTTGGCAAATGCAGCCATTTGAGCCGTACTGCCTACAGTTGCCAAGGCATCCGGCCGATCGGCTAAATATTTAGCTACGGCTTTATCATCAATAATGATTTTGTTCAAAACGGACTTTTGGCTCGCTAAATCAGATGCTGAAATAGGGGTACCAGTAGTATTTTCAGTCTGAAAACTTCCATTTTCAATTGACTGATATAGCTCCAATCGATCCTGCATATCGCGCGAATCGATTAATAATTTCTCCGCGGCTGCATAGCGTTTATCGACTCCAGCAACAAGGTCTGAAATATCGGTTTCCAGGCGTCCTATTTCTTCATCGAGCTGCTTGGCTTCCTTACCTTTTGCTGCTTCGCGCAATCTCTTTTTATTAATTAATTCCCGCTCCATGGTCGCAGCTTCTTGCCGGGCGTTCCCTGCTTTTGCCATTGCAGCATCGCTCTGGTTGCGGCTTTGAGAAGCTTGGGCTTGCACAGCGTCCATCGGTTTCGCCGCTGTAGATTGATCGGCTTCGGTAACCTGGAGCGCTTTTTCAGCTTTCAGCGAGGTAAGCGCATTTTCGTAATTCCTTTCATTTAGGGCCGCTTGAAGCTCCATTTGTGCTCGCCGTGCTTCGGTCTTAAATTGTACCTGCTCTGCTGCTATAGCTCCCAGTTGCTGCGCAAGGGCATCGGCATTTTCCGCTTTACGCAACGCCGTCTCTGCATTCATTTTTGCTAAAGCAGTTTTGAACATCAATTCGGGTTGGCTCCCTTCGTCGGCCCTTTTCGCTTCAGCTTGTTTCGCAATCGCCGTTTCGCCAAGCGCTCTGGCGACCTGCCATTGCTCTGCTGCCGCTTGCACGGCCTGTTTTTGATAGGCTTTTGCCCTGGCTTCTTCCTGGCCGATCTTAACAACGCGCTGTTCGGCTTGCGCCAGAACCTGCTCATTACTTAGGCCAATACTAAATCCTGCCGAATGATAGGCCAGATCAATATCCGATTCTTGCACTGCTGGTGCTTCAGCTTCTTTCGTAGGGTCGTAATTTACATCGAGCTGCGAACGCTGGCGCAATATCTTTTGCGCCAAAGTCATTACGTCGCCCTGATAAGTTTGGTCAAATAGATTATTTATTACGAGCTTTTCAAGTCCAGCGGAAAGCACAAGCTCCATTTCCTGCAAATAGGCGGTGAGCCCCTGGCTCTTAGGAACCGCGACTGATCCGGAATGTACCGTTTTGCCCTTATCTACTTCGACCAATATTTTATAGCGGCCACTTCGAGGAAAGCTGAGCACGTAATCGCCGGTGTTTGGATCGGTAAATTGGCTATCCACTTCTTTATTGGAAGCGGCATCTATGACCGTGATTTTTGCAAGCTTGATCGAAGGATTTACTTTATTGACAAAAAGTCCTTTTACCAAGGTGAGCTCCAATGGAATGCTCTGAACCTTAACTGTGTAAACGTGCACTTGCCCTTGACGACTACTTCGTGCTGACGCAAAATTTGCCAAATTCTTGGTAGAGTCGGCAATGTAGAAGAGTTCATCGTCGGGCGTGTTTACGGCAAAATCTAAATTTTCGGGTTTTGAGAAACTTCCCGACCCTAGATCCACTTGCGACTGAAATACGTCGTAACCGCCCATACTATTATGTCCTTTCGACGAGAAGTAGAAGGTTTGGTTATCGGGGTGTAGGAAGGGATAATTTTCGTCGTAGGGCGAGTTAATAGTAGCCGGTAGCTTTTGTGGCGATGAAAATGAGCCGTCTGGAAGCACCTGAGCGCGGTAAATATCCAATCCATCCTTTCCGTCCTTGCCATAGCTCGAAAAATATACATCGGAGCCCGGGCCACGGAAATGAATAAGCGATTGGTGATTGTTCTTTTTGTCGAGTGATGTGAGCAGGGCTTCGGGCGTAACCAAAATTTTTCCGCCGATTTCGCTCAAGTCGTAAATCCGGAAGAAGGCTTCAGTTGCAGACTGTTTTTTATCGAGTACGCGAAGATCCTTTATTTGCGAAAGCAGCTGCAAACCACTCGCACAAGCGGCCAATTCCTGTTCTACCTGGAGTTCTGAAGCCCCTTTTGAATCGAGCGACTGATACTTTTGGTAAGCCTTTGTGGCATCGGTAAATTGATAATTGAGATGGTAGGCTCTTGCAAGAAAATACCACACTTGGTTATCTATGGCGGGCTTGGAGCTTGCGAATTTCAGGTATTTAATGGCTTCGTCTTTCTCAGTGGTTTCGCCATAAAGAGCGGTAGCCCCGTATTTGAAATTCAAATCGGGGTTGGTAGGGTTCAAGCTAAGGAGCTGCGCATATAGCGGCATAGCATCGGCATATGCCTTTTGGTCGAAAAGGGTATTGGCTTCCTTCAGGAGATCTCCTTCGGAATACTGCGCATTTGCGGCTACACACCACAATAACGCAAGCAAGGTCAGGGATACCTTGTGTTGTATATTGCGTATCAATTTATAGTTTAAGGGTACAATCCCTACGCCTTTCGAGCAGAGATTGTTACACGAAGAAACCAATAATTTCCGGCTTTTTAAAACATGAACTGATCGAGGAAGATGTTCTGCTTCGATTTCGAACCTAGCATGTACGTGTAATCGTCTTCTTTCTTGGCTCCAGCTGTCTTGCGTTTTTCTTCTTTTTCTTCCAACAGGATATTGTTGAAATTCTTATCGGAAGCAAAGGCTTGCATTAGCCCACGCTTATAGGTAAAGTAGTACCAGTTAGACTCATCGGCTTCGAAATAGACGTGTACAATGTCGCCACTCACTTTCTTTTCGATCACCATTTTACCCGGCACCTTTCGGAAAAATTGCGTTTTGCCAATGCTGGCCACGCTCAATTCTCCTTCCGAGATATATGATTCGAGCACAGGATCCCAGGTCAGTTTTACATCGCTAAAGAAAAGTGTCTTGTTTAATTCTTCGGGGAGTTTTTTAATAGTTCCGCTTAAGTTTAGCTCTGCTATCACCTTATCGGAAGCTGCTAAGCCCATAATTTCACGCATGGCGTACTCATAATTCGACTTCGCCAAATCAACTCCTTTTAAATCGGGAAGCGATCCCAGATACGCCTGCATCTTATCCATGGCAGGATCGCTGAACGGAAAGTTCATAGTCATGCTGGTTTGAATCACAATCTTCTCATCCTTCGGATTGAAAGTCAATTTTCCAATTGTTTGTAAGTCGAACTGGCTCAAATTGGTTGCTAAATCCATCTTGCCAAGCGCAGACAGCTCGCATTTTTCGGTGTTAAGCGAAATATAATTGCCAGGTAGATTTTGTTGATTGAGCTTTTGGAGCGCTGCTACTTCGTATTTCTGCTCTGTATCATTGTATTTCAGCACTCCGCGCGACCAAATTACCCGTTGATCACTTTCATCGCGGCTTTGCGACAAAAAGGTGCCGTACATTTCAAAGGGATCTTTTGCCATGTTCATACCCACATCGACCTTTTTGGCCAGTACGTCCACCAGATTCGTATCAACAGGTATAAGCACTTCTTCCGGGTTGATATTGCCCGTAAATTTCATCCAATTTCGCTCCAATCTATCGCAGGCATGAATGATTCGGGTAGATCCGTCGAAGACCAAAAATTGTTCGTTTGCGCGCATCGTTGTTTTGCCCTGGTACTCAAACTGTGGACTTAAGAAAAACCGCTGGCTTTCGGGAATTCTTCCCGTGGCTATGGTCTGCCGAGACGAATCGACACTTATATTATCGAGTCGGATGATGTTGGGAAGCTTGTCTTTGTCCACATAGGTGTAATTTCCAGAACCCACATAATCGCGACGCGAGAGTATGGATATCGAAGCGTCGGTAAGGGTGTGATATTGAGTGATATAATTGGCCAAGACAGTCGCGTTTTCCAAAGGATCCATTTTTGCCTTTCTGCGAATGATTACTCTACCGCTATCGGGAGTAATTTTGGCATCAGCTACACGAATCCAGGGAATTTGATCGGCGGTGATGGTGTAATTATCTAAATCGTAGATTGCCTTTGGCGACATGAAGTTTAGCGAATCCTGATCTTTGGCAGTGCTAAAGAAATTTGAACGATTCATGTCCAGCTCGGTGTCGATCACAAAGTCGGTGGCCATCTCGCGTGATGTCTCAAGCGCTATGTCGTTCTTATCCATGAACCATTTAAATTGATCCATGAAGCAGATGTAATCGTTCACAGGAAACTCCACTTTCGTCTCCTCGCCATTCGATTTGAAATTCCCTATTCGCACATCGAAATCGATAAAGGCATTCACGTTGTCGGTCTTGAAGGCTAAGTTGGCTTCTTGAAGCGCGAGAAGTCGGAAACTGGAGGTGTCGCTGGCAAATGAGTTTTTGTTATACGTTATGAGCCTAGATTCCAGCTCCGCACCCGAAAATTCTACAATACCGGCTCCTGTAAGACCCGTGGGTTGAAGGTCGAGCTTTCCAGCCTGTGCTTTGGCTTGTCCGTTGAACATGTTGATAGGCGATTTCGTCACAACCGCCGTCAGTTTATTATCGATCGGGTAAAACGAAAGCCCAACTTCGGTAGCATTTGCTTCCGGAATTTCGGGTTTGCCTACCTGTTCGGCGTTCACAAATGCCGTGGTGACCCCTTTTGTGCTATCGGGAAAGAATGTAAACTGATCGGAACTGGCCACTGCGGTGAGGTATTCCAAATCGCCATCGCCTTGCAGACCGCTGTAATTGAGAATTATATCATTTTTGAAGACTGCTTTGTTTCCATACAATGGAAGCCCACCTTCTGGCGTAGAACGCTTGAAGCCCAGGGCATAATCTTCCTGGATTTTAAGCTTTTCGGCAAGCGTTGGGAAGATTCCACCCGATATAAAAGTCCCATCAAACGCCACCTGCTCCGTGGCAAAGTTGTCCAGGCTATCGAGCACAAAGGGCTTTAGCTCAAAGTAGACTTTGTCGCGTTCATAGATCCCTTTTTGGATTTTGCTATTGTCATAGTAAACAAACGATTCGCGTTCGCTGGCTAGAATTGGGTATTCCGTAAATTCTTCTTGTAGCCCCGATTTATTGAAAGGATTGTCAATTTGGAGCGTTCCCTTTATTCCTTCTATAACGTTTTTCACGCGGCGCAGCGCCTTTGAATTTGGACTGAAATCTTCGACGTACAGCCTGCAGGAGTCTACGGCTATGAGATCAATTTGAAATTTGTCGTAGGTAAACGTGTATTCTTCCCCGTAGAATTCAAACTTCCCCGACCGGATAATTCCTCCAAAATTGAAATCCCTATTCTTGCGAAGATTTACTTCGCCATTTTTAGGATAGATTACCACATTCTGGGAATCAGAAAGCAAAATTTGATCAACTCCTTTGAGCACCAAATCAAAATTCAAGAGATTCAGCTCCGCATTGTCCCCTTGTTTCACATCGCTGTTGAAGAGAATTACGTCGTAGTCGATTTTTCCTGCAGCAGCTGAAATGTAATCGTAGAGTTTTGAACGTACAGTAATATTCTGACTACTGATATCGTAGTCTAAAAAACCCTTATTTGCTAAGTCGATAAGCACTGGGATGTATAGCTCCAGGCGGTAACCCATATGAGCGGCTACGCCTGTGGCATCAAAGGAATCGGAGTTGATTTTACGTGCATATTCGCGAATGCCGTAAAGCGGATTTATGCGATCCATCCCAGCTAAAGATGTGTATCGAACGGATTTAAAAAAGTTAGATGACTCAAATGCAGCACGGGTTTCGGTGCTGCCAAATAAGTTGCCCATTCGAATCACCGGATCGTCTATATTCCAGGTAAAGGACTCGAAATACATATCGATTTTATGATAGCTGTCGTAGTAAGGCGATTTTGAAAGCCCTTCGTCGGTGCGGATTAGCGAAAGCTGTCGTTCCTTATTTTTAAACCGCAATTGCAGGCTGGGATGGACAATACTATCGTTGTTGAGCAATATTACCACCCGGGCATCCGAAGATGCGATCCGGTCGGGTTTGATGGCGTAGAACTGGGCGTAGGAAATAAGCTGAGGGCGATTTTCGCGTTTGAATGTAAGCGTTGCCGGCTCTTGGCGCGTTCCGTAGCCTTGCAGGTTGGCGCCTTCCATCCGAAACCCGCCGTTGTAATCTACCTTGTCTACGATGTTATTGATCGATAATCGTTTGGCGTGCGATTGAAATTGCGGAAAAGTTGCCTTTTCCTTGGTTACATTGGCTAGAATTTTTTCTTCCATGTCGCCTTCCAGCGGATTCTTAAAAAAGCTGTTGTAAAAAAGCACCGAATCTATTTGAAAACCCGACGATCGAACATTGAGCGCATACGGATATTGAATCACGGCATAGGTTTCGTTCGGGTCCAGCCCGGCTCGCTCCCAAGTGATTTTCCCTTCTTTTCCAGCAAATTTTTCGGTTTTCGGATCGTAAACTCCACTGGTGGCGTAAATCACAGCGCTATCGCCTTTTGCAACGCAAATTAGATTTACATCCGGAAAAATGATGGATGGATTTTTACCGTCAAAGGCAAACCGCCAATTGCTATTATTCACCTTCCAGGTCGAAGCTGGAGTAGAATAAAAAGCGTTATTCAAAAACAGTGATTTACTCATTTCCAGAAACTCTTCGGCCGGCTTGGTGCTGCCTTTTAGCAAGCTTTCTAAAGTCTCGACCCAGACATTGAAGCCATCTCCTTCCTGCGGCGATCCGGGGAAGGACATAAGCGAGATCACGAACGATTTAAAAAAGGGGAATGGCCGCAGTCGTTTCTTGAGCATACCGTCGGCAACGGAGTAAATCTGCTCCTTTTGCGCATCGCTGTAGGCGGAACCCAGGAGCCAAAAGGATTGGAATTTATCTTCCATCAATTCCTTTGCATCTTTTTTATCGGCCGTGCTCATTATTTCATTCAGCTCATCATAAAATTTTTGAGGCTCATGCGTGAACTGTCGCAGGGTTTGCCCAACAGAAATTTGTGCGCTAATGAGTGTTACGAAAAGAAAAAGAGTGCGAACTATCATAAATCTTATTTCAGAAAATCGAGCATCGCCCAAGAGTTTAGGCTGTGTTGCGAGCAAAAATTCAAATCGAGCTTTGCGGCGGCTTCTTGCAATTCAGGGATATCGCTTTCGAAAAACCCGCTTAAAAATAATGAGCCACCCTTGGTTAACGCGTTTGCGTAGACCTTCATATCCGCAAGAAGGATATTCCTGTTGATATTGGCCAAGATAAGATCAAATTTGGCGTCGCCTATGATCGAAGCATCTCCTTTTTGCACATCGATATTGACATTATTCAGGGCGGCATTTTCGACGCTGTTTTCCGCCGCTATAGCTTCTATATCTATTGCCAGAATGCCCGAAGCTCCCATCTTTGCAGCGAGTATGGCGAGCACCGCCGTTCCGCAACCCATATCTAACACTGCTTTGCCCGTTAAATTGCGATTCAGCATAGCTTGGAGCATGAGCTCCGTGGTTTGGTGGTGCCCTGTTCCAAACGACATTTTTGGCGAAATCAAGATGGGATAGCGGTAGGCTGAAACGTCTATTTGGTGAAAGGGAGCATAAACCACGCATTCGGCCCCAACCTGGACCATTGCATAGTCCGACTCCCACTGTTCATTCCAGTTTTGGTGGGGAATCTCCGTCACTTCGTAACTCAGGATGCCCAGCGATTGGCTCAGTCTTTCGATTACCTGCACAAAGCGCACATTGTCAAATACGTCCTTTTGAATGTAGGCTTCTACCCCATCGGAATGCTCCATAAAGCTTTCGAAGTCCAGATCGGCAAGCTCAGCAACTATTATCCCGCTCTCTGCTAAGGAATCGCTGAGATAGAAACGGCAGCAGATATAGTCCACTAAAGGGCGGCTTTGGCGATTGCGGAAAAGTCGGCAGCTTGTAGCGCTGCGCCTCCGATAAGTCCACCATCAACATCGGGCTGAGAAAAAATTTCTACGGCATTATTGGGTTTGACGCTTCCTCCGTATAAAATTCTGGTTTCTGCCGCCACTTTTTCGCTCGCCACGCTGGCTAATACCTTTCGAATGTGAAGATGCATTTCTTGCGCCTGAGCGGCTGATGCGGTGCGTCCGGTACCAATTGCCCATACGGGCTCGTAGGCGATAACCAACTTTGTTTGTTTCGAAAAGTTAATTGTTTCCAGCGCTTTACGCAACTGATCTTCAACAATAGATTCATGTCTGCCGGCATCGCGATTGGCGAGTAATTCACCACAACAATAGATCGGAATCAGTCCCGAAGAAATGACAGATTGGATTTTTCGACCGATTAATTCGTCGGTTTCCTTGTGATATTGGCGGCGTTCGCTGTGGCCAACAATGACATATTCCACGCCAGCAGATTTGAGCATTTCAGCCGAATGTTCGCCCGTGTAGGCGCCAAATTCGGTTTGAGCGCTGCAATCTTGAGCCGCTAAGGAGATGCCTAAGTTGAGCGAAACCAACATGGCCAAATAAGGCGAAGGAGGCGCCACGGCAATATCGACCCTGGGGCTAAGTGCGCTCAATGCCGTGAGCTCCCGGTAAAGCTTTTCAGCATCTTGCAGGGAGCCATTCATTTTCCAATTTCCTACTACTAAGGGAGTTCTCATCTTATTGATTTTATTGAATTCGAACGCGCGGGTCGAGCACGCCATACAGAATATCGACCACTAAGTTGATAAGCACAAAAGCCGCTGCAATTACGAGCACGGAGCCCATCACCACCGGATAATCGTCGTTTTGCAAGCTCTGAAACACTTGAAGACCAATGCCTTTCCAGTTGAACACAAACTCGATAAAAACCGCGCCGGCGAGCATCGATGCAAACCATCCCGACACGGCCGTAATCACCGGATTGAGCGCGTTGCGCAGCCCGTGCCTCAACCATACTCTTGCTGGTGTTAGCCCTTTGGCTCGAGCGGTGCGAATAAAATCTTGCGACATCACGTCGAGCAAGGCATTGCGCGTAAGCTGAATGATAATGGCCAACGGCCGCACCCCGAGTGTAATAGCCGGTAGTATTAGATTGCTCAAGGATAAATATTCGCCTGTAAAAACATCAACATCGTAAAGCGAACCAGTCATATTCAAGCCCGTTCCCGGAAGGGCAAAATTCCAATTTACCAAGCTTAGAAGGCTCCAACCAAATAGAACATCCACAATTTTGAAAACGAGGAGAATCACAATCCCTATGGCCGCTCCACGCAAAAACCAAATAATCAGCTTCTTAAAATTCTTCGTTTTCGTTCCGAATAGCATAAAAAGCGCAGCCATCAAACCAAAAATGAACGGCAGCGCGGGAATGTGAATGGCTTTCGCCCATAAAAATCCACCTAGCCAGGAAAAGATGATCGCTGCAAAGAAAGATGGTAGCGACATACCGATTATGGCTGTGAACAGTGTAAAATCATCAAAAAAGCTTCCCTTGTACATCGCGCTGAGCACGCCGAAAAGAACCCCGAAAAAGAGCGCAAAAGTTATAGCCACAAAGGCCAAAGTTAAGGTACCGGGTAGCGCTTCGCCGATGATTTCAGATACGGCTTTCCGCGATTGGAAAGACCGACGAAGGAAAGGCACCTTGGCCACAACGGCATAATCGCCAAGCGGCAGCAAGGTGAAATACGAGTAAGTGGTTGGGTCTAAGTAGATCCGACTTCGATCATTAGCCTTGTTGTGAAGCGATAGTGGGCTTACGTCGTTGAGATAGAGCAAGTACTGCTTACCCCAGGGTAGGTCCAAGCCAAGTTCGCGGCGCACATTTTGAAGGGATTCCTCCGTGACGCGTTGCCCGAGAAGCATTCGCGCCGGATCGCCCGGATTGATGCTAAAAATCGAGAAAACAAGCGTTACAACGCCCCATAATACAAGGAATCCATATGCTAATTTTCGGAGTAAAAATGGGATCAACGGAGCGGTCTATTTCAGGTAATTGGCCTGCATTTCTGCGAAGGTAGGCACATCACCAGCACTCCATTTGGCTACGATCAATCCATTTTGCAACAAAAGCACTCCCGGATTGGAACGAACGATGGTTTTTAGGAATATTTCATCGCCGGTGTAGAATGGAACAGCCCATTGATTAGCATGCCTATACGTTTCGTGCACATCGTAAGGCGATGACGTAACGGCGTACACATTGAAGTTATTTGCTTGAGCTTCCGCGCTTAGCTCGCGAATTCGGTCGGCGACTTCACCGGCTTCCGCCTTATTTACATCATGCATCACGATCATAATGCTGAAATTCGGATCGTTCAGCAATTCGTCTCCAATATCTGAACCATCCGCATTCATTACGTTAAAAGCAGCTATTGGCGGCTCATACCCGCGTTGGAGAACAATCGGATCCGGGCTTGAAAATGTAATTTGCCAGAGCGTATCCTTCCATAGTTCTTGTTCGAGATAGACCTTAGAGTTCACCGTTCGCTCTTCGTTAGTGCCGGCATGCGTAAGTTTATAAACGGTGGCGTACTCCGTGGGTTGCAGCCCCAGTTCCTTGGCCGATTTCATTTGATCTTTGATGTTCTTTCCAACTGCATACGGGCGGAAATCTTTAATCGGCAAGTGGTAGTAAGTGTAAATCGAAAAGGCATAAGTCACCATGGTTAGTACGCCAATAATAAGCCAGGAAGTAGATGGTTTCGACGGCCGCTGCGTGCGCAAAACGAAATAAATCAACGCGGTGATAAGGAAAAATACGAGTGGGAAGATCCATCCGAAGAGCCATCCGCCGAAGATAGCGATGACCAATACCGCGCCTGGTAATATGATTGCATCTTCCCGGTTGGTATTCACGTTAATAAACTTGCTGCGGAGCAGTACAACCAGAGTAAGAAAGAATAAGCCCAAGTCCTTGTAGAATGATTCCCAGGGTGTAAGCGATCGACCAACAGAACCTCGCATGGCATCGCCAAAGCAACCACAATCGGTTACGCAGACCCCATCGAAAGGTAAACCTTCGGCCATGGCCTGCATTTGCATTTCGTTGCAATTGGCCGTGAAATAGGTTAGCCAGCCGAAGAAAACAGTCATTAAAAGCAATACCACAGCGACCAACCTAACTTGTAGGCCAAATAAAACTGCCAAGCCCAATAGCACCTCGACACCCGAAATCAAGATGGCTAAGATCAGCGACCAATCGTGGAAAATAGCCCAGAAAGCACCAAGCGCGTTTTCGTCGAAATATTCTTCCAATTTTATTCCGAACCCAATGGTATCATTGGCTTTTATGAGCCCGGAAACTAAAAAAACAGAACCGAGAACGATGCGTGAAAAGTAGATTGCTGCTGCATCGCGCTTCAGAATAAAAAGAAGACCGGGAATAAACGCCATGGATACGGCCATCCAGTAAACGTTAAATTCATCGATCAGCGCAGGATTTACAATAGCTAGCGTGGCCATCAATGCCGAGGCACCAATTAAAGCATAACCAATAAGTCGGGAAGGTATCATTCAGTTAATATTTATTTCATTTTTTGGTTTGCACCTTCGGCCTGTTCTTTCAGCAAGATCAGGGCGAAAAGGGCGTAATTGACCATGTCGTAGTAATTGGCATCGATGCCTTCGGACACCAAGGTTTGACCTTCGTTGTCTTCTATTTGCTTCACGCGGAGCACTTTCATAAGTATCAAATCCGTCAGCGACGAAACCCGCATATCGCGCCAAGCTTCTCCGTAGTCGTGATTTTTGCGCTCCATAAGGTCGAATGCCGCCGTGGCATAGCTTTCGTACAATGCTTCCGCCCGATGGAAGGCTAATTCCAGATCATCGTCGCCGGTAAGTTCCAATTGGATCAAGGCCATGATGCAATAATTTACAATGCCTTGAAATTCGGGAGTGATCCCTTCGCCCACGCGCGACTCGCCCACTTGCTGAATGGTACGAATTCGGTTGGCTTTGATGAAAATTTGATCGGTGAGTGAGGAAGGACGCAGTATCCGCCAAGCGGTGCCATAGTCTTTCATCTTATTAAAGAAGATATCTTTACACGCCGACAGCGCCGTGTGGTACTGTTCAGCCGTATTTGTTGCATTCATCGCCATTACATTCATGCAGAATTTAGCCGCTCAAGGTAGTGCTTTTATCCGTTACAAATCTATGGTATGCCGTGGAAGGCTTGTTCAATTTAACAAGCCTTTAACGATGGGAATTCTGAATCTCACCGACGATTCCTTTTACGAAGCGAGCCGCACTGAGATGGGAAACCTGTTGGCGAAAGCTACGGAAATGATACGCGACGGAGCCGATATACTTGATCTGGGCGCGCAAAGCACGAGACCCGGAGCCCTGGAAATTCCAGCAAATCAGGAGCGCCAAACAATAGCTTCAGGAGTAGCGAGAATACGGGAAGCATTTCCGGAAATACTGATCTCGGTCGATACCTTTCGAGCCGAAGTAGCCGAGGCGGGTATGAAGGCGGGCGCCGATATAATTAACGATATAAGCGGCGGAAATCGCGATGAAGCTATCTGGGAAGTGGCTGCAACGCATGGCGCTCCCTATATTTTAATGCATAGCCGCGGCGATTCGCAGACCATGATGAAGCTTAATAAATACGCCGACGTAACCCGCGATGTGATTAGCGAGCTCTCTCAAAAAGTATTTCGACTTAAATCGATCGGTGTGTGCGACGTTATTATCGATCCTGGTTTTGGTTTTGCGAAAGGGCCCACGCAAAACTTTGAACTATTGCGCAATCTCGAGCATTTCAAAGTATTAGAATTGCCGCTTTTAATAGGTCTGAGCAGGAAATCGTTGATTTATAAAACACTGAATATCAATCCTGAAGATTCTTTAAACGGCACCAGTGTTTTGAACACGTTTGCCCTGGAGCGGGGTGCCAGCATCTTACGCGTCCACGACATTAAGCCCGCCAAAGAAACGATTGCTCTTTGGACGAATCTCCATCCAGCCATTCAAGATATCGGCTAAAGCCTTGATTGCGAGAAGCTTATTCCATCAGTGGTCTTTACATTGCATATCCCAAGCTAACATTGTGCCTTATAGTTTGTTAAAACCTTGCAAACACGTAATTTTACCCCACCACTTAATTGAAAATGCATGGAAACCGCAGAACGCGAAAAGAAATTTCAGGAGAAGATAGATTCTGGTCAAAAGATTGAAGCCAAAGAATGGATGCCCGATAATTATCGAAAGCAACTCATTCGCATGATCTCACAGCACGCACACTCCGAGATTGTGGGTATGCTCCCCGAAGGAAATTGGATAACCCGGGCGCCGAGTCTTCGCCGGAAGGCCGTGCTGCTGGCCAAAATTCAAGACGAAGCCGGCCACGGACTCTACCTTTACAGCGCGGCCGAAACCTTGGGAATTGATCGGCAGACATTGATCAACCAATTATTAGAAGGAAAAGCCAAGTATTCGAGCATATTCAATTACCCAACCCTTAGCTGGGCCGATATTGGAGCCATTGGCTGGCTGGTAGACGGTGCAGCAATTGTAAACCAAACCATGCTCTCGCGGGGTTCTTACGGTCCTTATTGCCGGGCAATGGTTCGGATTTGTAAGGAAGAAAGCTTCCACAATCGCCAAGGTTATGAGATTATGTATCAATTGGCTAACGGAACCCCTGCTCAAAAAGAAATGGCGCAAGATGCCCTAAACCGTTGGTGGGGACCGTCTATGCAAATGCTCGGCCCTTCGGATGCGGCAAGCGCCAACAGCGAAGAGACCATGAAATGGCAGATTAAGGTGGAGAGCAATGATACTGTGCGTCAGCGATTCATCGACCGCACGGTGCCCCAAGCCACAGCCGCAGGTCTCACTATACCCGATGCCGATTTGAAATTTAACGATGCCACCGGACATTGGGAGATCGGTGAGATCGAATGGGAAGAATTCTACCGTGTGGTAAAAGGAAAAGGCCCATGTAATCGCCAGCGTCTGGAAGCACGTCGCAAAGCGGAAGACGAAGGTGCCTGGGTGCGCGAAGCAGCTGCTGCTTACGCGGCCAAACAAGCCCAACGCCAAGTAAAGGCAGCTTAAATAAACATTTATGACCAATACCCCAGATAGTCCACAGGGTAACCTTTGGGAAGTATTTATCCAGGCCAAGCCCGGCATACCCCATAAGCACGCAGGGAGCCTGCATGCTGTTGATGCTGAGTCGGCCTTGCTCAGCGCCCGCGATGTTTATACCCGCCGCGGAGAAGGCATGAGCATTTGGGTAGTTCCTTCTCACGAAATTGTGGCGAGTACGGAAGCCGAAGCCGATTCTTTTTTCGATCCCGCCGACGATAAAGTTTACCGCCACCCCACTTTTTACGAAGTGCCCGAAGGCGTAAAATATTTATAATGACCGGGAATCAAGCTCTTTTTGAATACCTGCTTCACCGCGGTGACAATGCCCTCATCCTGGCACAACGCCTGGGCGAATGGTGCGGCCACGCCCATCAGCTCGAAAGCGATATTGCGCTTACCAACGTAGCGCTCGATCAAATGGGGCAGGCAAGAATGTTGCTTACGGAAGCAGGCAGAGTGGAAGCCAAAGGCCGAAGTGAAGACGATCTGGCATTCTTCCGTGTAGAACGTGAATTTCGAAACGCGCTCCTGGTTGAAGTTGACAACGGCGACTTCGCACGCACCATTACGCGGCAATTTCTTTTTGATATTTTTCAATTTCACACTTTAAAGGCTTTGCGCCAAAGCGAGAACGAATTTTTAGTTGGTTTCGCGACAAAGAGTTTGAAGGAAGTGACTTATCACCGCACCCTGAGCACCGATTGGATGAAGCGCCTGGGCGACGGCACTGCCTTGAGCCATGACAAAATGCAAGATGCTCTCAACGTGCTTTGGGAATATACACCCGAGCTTTTTGATATAACGGAAGGCGACGCCGTGCTCACCAAGGCCGGAATCATTCCCGATATGGAAGCTATCAAAATAGCCTGGAATGAAGAAGTACGATCGGTAATTGCCGAGGCCACCTTAGAAATACCCAATACTTTGGGCTACGAAGCGCGTGGCGGAAGAATAGGGCATCACACTGAACACATGGGCTATATTTTAGCCGAAATGCAATATTTGCCCCGCACCATGCCCGAAGCGAAGTGGTAGGCTATGGCAACCGCTGTCCATATATCGAACGTTTACGAATGGTTGGAAGAAATTCACGACCCGGAGATTCCCGTGTTGAGTTTGCTCGATTTGGGCGTTATTCGGAAAGTTGAAATCCTTGCTGATAATAAACTGGAAATTACCATTACACCTACCTATTCGGGTTGCCCGGCTATGGACACCATGGAACGCGAAATACGCGAGCGGCTAACGGCAGAAGGATTTGAAGTTTCGGTGCTCACAAGTATCTCCCCGGCCTGGACTACCGACTGGATGAC